>NZ_JASXTH010000002.1:0-590089 GCF_036596185.1 Rhizobium sp. GR12
TTCCATTGCATCTTCCTTGTGACTGATAACCCATTGGTATCATTCGCAAGTCGCACTTCAAGCTTGAACCCACCCCCAGCTACACGATAAATCGCATAAGATAGATTATGGAACTTAAAGATCATTTGGAGTGTGGTGCACACGGTAAAGGTCATTTTACCCGCAGACGGCATTACAGCTCGCCGGACGTTTCACGGCGGCGCAGGTCGAGTTCTTCGCTGTAACGCCTCAACGTATGGCTTTCCGTCAGCAGGCCAACGGGTCGGTTTTCGATCTTGTCGTTGACGACGACCAGTGCTTCGCTTTCCGTGGCGTCGAAGGCTGCCGCTGCCTGACGTGCGTTCATCGCCGGCAATAGTACGTCATTCTTGTAGCGTAGATAGGTTTCGAGGCTGATCTTGCTCGGATCGCGATCCATCGGGTCGGCGTAGATTTCCGGTAGAAGGACGATGCCAGCGTAACGCCCGTCATCATGGGTCATGATCACGCGCTGCGTCGAACCGAGCGGGAATTTCTCCTTGAAGGCCGGAAGACCCATGCTGACATTGGCCTTGCGGATATCGGCACGCATCATCTTGCCCACCGTCAGGTCGCGTATCCAGCCAATGTCATGGGCGCTGCGAATGCTTTCGCCCCGCAGGTGAAAACGCCAGGTCGCGAAGGAGTAACCGAAGGTCGTGCGCACCACGAGCGAGGTGGTGATGACGGCGGCGAGCACCAGAACCGTGATCTGAAAGTCGCCGGTCAGTTCCAGCGCCAGAAACGTCATTGTCAACGGGCCACCGATGATGGCAGCGGCGAATGCGCTCATGCCGATCACGGCATAGACGATCGGCGATGTCGAGCCGTAACCGATATAAGGCGCACAGATTGCAAAAATCTTGCCAAGCAACGAGCCCATGAACAGCGAGGCGAAAAACAGGCCGCCGCGGAAATTCGAGCCGATGGAAATGGCGCTGGCCGCCGCCTTCAGCAGGAAAAGACCGGCAAGTCCGTATATCGTCAGGTTAGCATCGATGTTGAGATGGAGCGCGCCGTGGCCACTCGACAGGACCTGCGGCGAAATCAACGCAAGGCCGCCAACCGCCACGCCCCCGATTGCTGGACGCAGCCAGCCGGGAATGGCGCTTTTGCGGGCCGTCTCCTCGATAAGGGAGACCGTCTGCATCAGCACGATCCCGATCGCGGCGCAAACCACGCCGAGAAAGATGGCCGGCACATAGTCCGGCGGCGTCACGCGGCCGGCGTCGAAAATATCGATCGACAGGCCATGGCCGCCGATAAGCCCCGCCACGATGCTCGCTACCAGCGCCGACACGACAAGCGGCGCGAGCGTCACGACGGTATAGGTGCCGATGATGAGTTCGATGGCGTAAAACGCTCCGGTCAGAGGGGCGTTAAAGGCTGCGGCGATGGCGCCCGCAGCACCACAGCCGACGAGGATACGCATGTCCCCTCGCCTCAGTTTCAGTTTGATGCCGATCTTCGAGGCAACGCCGCTGGCGATCTGCGTATAACCGGCTTCAAGCCCCACCGAAGCGCCGAAACCGTTGGAGACGATGTTCTGCACACAGACGATGATGCTGTCGGTCAGCGACAGGCGGCCGCCATGCAGCGCATTCGCCTCGATGGGGTCGACCATGGGCTTTTTGCGGGTCTTCGAAAGAAACAGGATGACAATGCCGAGCACGATGCCGCCGATGATCGGCCCGAAAAATACGATCCAGCCGGACAGATCACTGCTGCTCAGCCGCTCGACGCCGAAGACCAGAACATGCAGCGCCGTGCTCAACGCGCCGATCAGCGCCACCAGAAGGCCCGCGGCAATGCCGATGAAAACCGCAAGGACCACCAGCCCCAGTTCGCCGCGCCGGAACATCGCCCGCAGGCGGCTGGCGCGCAGATTGTCGAAGAAGCTCGCCATACTGGGTGCACGGAAAGGCCTTGTCGACATGCTGTTCCTTTTAGGGTGCTTCGATTTCGACTTCGAAACGCATCTGGTCGTAAGCCGGTTCAACATGTTCAGGCGTTTCGCGCATCACCGTGTCATAATCGAGCGGAATATGCATGTGGGTCAAGATCGCTCTTTTGGGTGCCAATCTTTCGATCCAGCCGAGCGCCTGTTCGAGCGAGAGGTGGCTGGGGTGATACCGGTGCTGCAACGCATCGATGACGAGAACATCGAGGCCGGCAAGCTTGCCCAGACTTTCGGCCGGAAAATCGCTGACATCGGTGCAATAGGCGATATCACCGATGCGGAAGCCGAGCGAATGCACGTCGCCATGCTGCTGCATATGCACGTTGAAAGGTATCGGTCCGCCTGCCCCGTCAACGATCAGTGTCGCGTCGATATCGGCGATGATCCGGGGTTCGACGATCGGCGGATAGCTGCTGCCCGAAGGCGTTTCCAGACAATAGGCGAAACCGTCCCTTATGCGCGCCATGGTGACAGGGTCCGCATAGATAGGAATACGGCTCTGCTGGATGGCGAAATAAATGCGCAAATCGTCAATGCCGTGCAGATGGTCGGCATGGGCATGGGTGTAAAGAACCGCATCGACCGCCTCAACCTTCGCGGCGATCATCTGCTCGCGAAAATCGGGGCCGGTGTCGATGACGACGGTGGTCTTGCCGCCGTCAGGCCCGATCTGCTCCACCATAAAGGCCGCACGCGTGCGCCGATTCCTGGGGTTATCAGGGTCACAGGCACCCCAGTCGCCGTTGATTCGAGGCACGCCGGGAGACGACGCGCATCCGAGAACCGTGAAGCGGCGACGGTAGATTGCCACGCCTACACCCTTGTCATCTTCGAAAAGCAGCGGAAGGCGTTCTCAGTGGTGATTTCCGCCATGCGATCAAACGAAACACCATGCACCTCGGCCAGAACTTCCGCCGTGTTGACCACATAGGAAGGCTCGTTGCGTTTGCCGCGCCAGCGCTTCGGCGCAAGATAGGGCGCATCGGTTTCCACCAGCAGACGTTCGAGCGGCACGGTGGCGGCGATATCGCGAATATCCTGCGATTTCGGGAAGGTCAGGATGCCGGAAAAAGACACATAACCGCCGAGTTCGACACCTGTTTTCGCCAGATCAGGGCCGGCGGAAAAGCAATGCAGAATGAAGGGAAAGGCACCCTTGCCGCTTTCCTCGCGCAGAATAGCGGCCATGTCCTCATCGGCGCTGCGGCTGTGGATGACGAGCGGAAGCTTCGTTCTCCTTGCCGCCTCGATGTGGCGAATGAGGCCGGTTCTCTGGTCATCCGGCTTTTGCGTGTCGTAGAAATAATCCAGCCCCGCCTCGCCGATCGCCACGATCTTGTCGTGGCTTTCCGCCAGCCGCACGAGTTCATCCGCCGAAATATCGAGTTCTTCGTCAGCATTGTTGGGATGCGTGCCGACCGAGCAGAAAACCGACGAATATTTCTCCGCGATCTTCAAAAGCTCCGGCAGACGGCGCACCCGCGTCGAGATCGTCACCATCTGGGCAACGCCGGACGCATGGGCGCGGGCGATGATATCGTCGCGTTCCGCCTCGAAATCGGGAAAATCCAGATGGCAATGCGTATCGATCAGCATGGTTGTCGCCTTCACGCTTCCGGTGCGACGTAACGCGGGAACACCGGCTTCGGTGCTTCCAGCGGGGTACCTGGAACCAGACGGCCTGCCTCACCGAGTGCCGAAAAATCACGCTTGTCGGCGGCAGCCGCAACCAGATCGAGCAGCTTTTCGCAGGAGCCTGGCATGAAGGGCTGCAAGAGAATACCGATCTGGCGCACCACTTCGGCCGTCACGTAAAGCACCGTGCCCATACGCTCCGGATCGGTCTTCTTCAGGGCCCATGGCTCCTGTGACGCGAAATAGCGGTCGGTTTCCGAGACGACGGCGATGATGGCCGCAAGCGCACGGTGGACAAGCTGCTTGCCCATCTCCTCGCGGCAAATCTCAAGTAGCCCATCGGCCGAGGCGAGCATCGCTTTGTCTTCATCGTTAAACGCGCCGGGCGTCGGGATCTGCCCATCGCAATTCTTGACGATCATCGACAGCGAACGGCTGGCGAGATTGCCGATGCCATTGGCGAGATCGGCATTGATGCGGGTGGCGATGCCCTCTTCGCTGTAACTGCCGTCCTGGCCGAAGGAGACTTCGCGCAGGAAGAAATAGCGGATCTGATCGAGACCGAAATGGTTGACCAGATTGGCCGGATCGACAACGTTGCCGAGCGACTTCGACATCTTCTCGCCCTTGTTGAGCAGGAAGCCGTGCGCATAGACCCGCTTGGGCAGCGGCAGCTTCGCGCTCATCAGGAAAGCCGGCCAATAGACCGCGTGGAAGCGGATGATGTCCTTGCCGATGATATGCACGTCGGCGGGCCAGTATTTCGCACGTGGACCGTTTTTGTCTTCGATATAACCCGTGGCGGTGATGTAGTTGGTCAGCGCATCGACCCAGACATACATGACGTGCTTCGGATCGTTAGGAACCTTGATGCCCCAGTCGAAGGTGGTGCGGGAAATCGACAGGTCCTTGAGGCCGGATTTGACGAAGGAGACGATTTCGTTGCGACGCTCGGCCGGGCCGATGAATTCAGGGTTTTCCTCGTAGAGCTTCAGCAGCTTGTCCTGGTATTCGGAGAGCTTGAAGAAATAGCTCTCCTCCTCCACCCATTCGACGGGCGTGCCCTGCGGCCCGTAGCGGACGCCATCGGCGCGTACCTCCGTCTCGTCCTCGCCGTAATAGGCTTCGTCGCGCACGGAATACCAGCCGGCATAGCTGTCCTTGTAGATGTCGCCGCTATCGGCCATCAGGTTCCAGATATTGCGCGAGGTCTCGTGGTGACGTTCTTCCGTGGTGCGGATGAAATCGTCGTTCGAAGCGTTGAGCAGCTTGCCCATCTCGCGGAACTGCTCGGAATTGCGCTGCGCCAGCTCTTCGGGCGAAATGCCTTCCGCCCGCGCCGTCTGCTGCATCTTCTGGCCGTGTTCGTCGGTGCCGGTCAGGAAGAAAACATCCATTCCATCCAGGCGCTGAAAGCGCGCCATGGCGTCCGTCGCGATCAGTTCATAGGCGTGGCCGATATGCGGCTTGCCGTTAGGATAGGAGATCGCGGTGGTGATGTAGAAAGGTGTCTTGTCTGTCATGACGGTCTATCGACTTTACAGGCTGTTTTTTTGGATAGACCGCTCTTAAACGATTGTTCGCAACAGCGAAAGCAAAAGCGTACGTTCCGTACGATCTCTTGGGCCTCACACGCTGCGGATGTCTTCCAGAATGGAAAGCACCATCTGCTTCTTGTCGAGATTATAGGCCTGCGCAACGGTAATACGTTCCGAAAGCGTGGAGGAAAGGCGCGCGTGTTTTTCCGCAGCAGCGATATCGCCCGCCATTGCCGCCGCCCGTGCCCGCGCCATCAGCTCTTCCGTCACATGCTCCATGAAGAAGCCGAGAACGATGTCGCCGTCCTTCTGCGCCAGAACTTCGGCGAGCTTGTGCATCTGCTTGCGGGCACCCGGCCCGTCCGCCGCCATGACCGAGGCAAGCGCCTCGACAATGTCGGAGCCGCCGTAATTCATCAGCTTCAGCGCCTGCGCGACGCTGCCCTTGGAACCGGCAAGCAGGGCGTCGCGTTTTTCTCCGCTGGCACTGATGCCGAGATGATCGAGGCTCTGCACCATATCCGCATCCGAAAGCGGCAGCAGCCGGAGCGGCATGCAGCGCGAGCGGATAGTCGGCAGCAATTTCCCCGGCGCATGCGACAGGACGAGGAACATAGCCCGCTTGGGAGGCTCCTCCAGTATCTTGAGAATGGCGTTTGCGGCATTGCGGTTGAGATCGTCAGCCGGATCGATGATGACGATCCGCCAATTGCCGGTGCCCGAGGTCTGCGAGAAGAAGTGCCCTGCCCGCCGCACCTCATCCACCGTGATCGCGGATTTGACGCGACCGGTTTTTTCATCCACCGGACGGGTCAGATGCAGCAGATTATGCGACGCACCGGAGGTGATCTGCCGGCTGACAAGCGATTGCGGATCGGGATCGGCCAGAACATCCGGTGCTGAGGCTGGATCGGGGTGGTTCAGCACATGATTGGCGAAACGAAAGGCGAGCGTCGCCTTGCCGATGCCTTCCGGCCCTTCGATCAGAATGGCATGGTGGCCTTTGCCGGAGCGATAGGATTGCGCCAGAAACACTTCCGCTTCCTTGTGCCCGAAAAGTTTCGTGTTCTGCTGCGGCGCGATTGCGCCTTCGAGAACGCCCTGAACCTCACTCATGCTCCGCGCCCGTCGCAGTTTCCAGCCGTTCGAGCAATGGCTCGACAAAGGACATGACGTCTTCCGTCACTTTTTCGGCTGGCTGGTCGGCATTGACGATCCGGCAGCGACGCGGTTCGGCAAGCGCGATATCCAGATAGGCCTCCCGCCGCTTCTCGTGGGTCTCTATTTCCTCTTTTTCGAACCGGTCTGGCGTAGCCCCCTCATCCGCACGCTTTCTGGCGCGGGCAAGTCCCTTTTCGGCGGCAATGTCGAAGATCAATGTCAGTTCCGGCACGACCCCATCGATCGCGACGCGCTGCAGCGTCTCGATGAAATCCGGCTCCAGATTGCCGGTGGTGCCCTGATAGACGCGGGAGGAATCGAGAAACCGGTCGCAAAGCACGATTGCGCCCTTCTCCAGTGCCGGGCGAATGACCTCCTCGACATGGTCGTTACGCGCCGCCGCGAAAAGAATCGCCTCCATGCGCACGCCGAAGGATTCGGCAGCACCCGACAGGAGAACGTGCCGCACGGCCTCCGCCCCCGGTGAGCCGCCCGGTTCCCGCGTCACGACCACATCGAAACCACGGCCGCGAAGCGCCTCGGCAAGCGTGCGAATCTGCGTCGACTTGCCGGCGCCTTCGCCGCCTTCGAAGCTGATGAACAATCCGGTCTTTTCGGCCAATGTCACGTCCTGTGAGGAATTCTCAGAAATATTGAAATGCCTGTTTACAGCATCGGACCGAAAAGTGTGAAGCGCTTTTCAGAAAATCCGGTGCCTGAACAAAAGCATAGGGAAAGTTGCGGCTTGCGGGAGCGGCATCAAAGCCAGAACAGCAGCAATTCCTTGAGCGCACCTGCCGCATTCTGGGTCAGCGTGCCCTTGCCGACCGCCGCCTTCGTATAAAGCGGCACTTCTCGCAACAGCCGCTCGCCGGAATAAATTTTCAGCGTTCCGGCATTTGCGCCGCTATCCAACGGCGCATTCAGCGGCCAGCGATAAACGATCCGCCCGGAAATCCGCTCCGGATTGTTGACCGGCACCAGCACGCTGACGTCTTCTTTCGCTGACAGGTCGATATGCGAGACATCGCCGCCATAAACGCTGACGGAACCGACAGCTTCGTCTCTCGCGAAAATATGGCGTTTTTCGAAGGCAGTCAGCCCCCAGTCCACCACCCGGCGGGCCTCTTCCTGCCGCGTCTTGTCATCGGCGATGCCGGCAAGCGCCAGATAGACCCGGCGTCCATCGCGCTCGGCCGAAACCACGGCTGCGAAACCGCTGCCTTCCGCAAAACCAAGTCCGAGACCGTCTATGCCGCTGCCCGGCACAAGCAGCGTGTTCTTGTTGCGTTGGAAAATCCGGTTCCATTCGAAATCCGGCCTGGTGAAAAGCCCATATCGGTCGGGATAGGTATCGCGCAGATGCCGGGCGAGAAGCACCATGTCCTTCGCGTTCGTCTGATTGCCCGGATCGGGAAGCCCCGTCGAATTGGCGAAGGTGCTGCTGCCCATGCCAAGTTCGCCCGCCCGCGCCGTCATGCGCTTGGCAAAGGCGGGATCGGACCCGGCCATGCCTTCGGCTACGATGATGCAGCCGTCATTGGCGTTCTGCACGACAATTCCGGTCAGGAGATCATTGATGCTGACGGAGGATTTAAGCGCTGCAAACATGGTCGAGGTTCGCGAGGGCGCGCCGCCCGTCCGCCAGGCATATTCCGAAACGGGATAAGCCGTCTCAGGTGTCACCTGCCCTTTGGCCAGCGCATCCAGCACCACCTCCACCGTCATCAGCTTGGCAAGCGACGCCGGCGGAAAGGACTGGTTTTCATTTTGGGAAAGCAGCACCGTGCCGGTCTCGGCATCGATCATATAGGCCTGTTCGGCCTTGGCGATGAAAGGCGCTGTTTGCGATTGCGCCGGACCATTGCCGAAAAATGCAAAGACTGCCGCCGCAGCGACCGAACACAAAGAGCGATGAATGGTCTTGCGCATGTAACCGCCCAATTTTGCCCTGCTGTAACCGGCCACTCGCACTGAAAGCACGAGACGACCGCAAATCCTACAACCCGTCAGCGTGATGCTGTCTGCTGACGCTTCACATGGGCTAGTATGGACTGCTCGTTAAGCGCTCCCCGATCGACGAGAACGCTGTCGAAGGCGCGCGAGGTCTTGGAAACGGCTGACGATTCCTCGGAATAGGCGGCCGCATATTTGGAAGACGGCGTCGGCACGCGCAGATAGTTGCCGCCAGGCGCTGCCGGCTGATGGATGAAATTGCCTTCCGGACGCTCGGCGAGGAACGGACCGATTTCCGGCAAAATCGCAAACTGCTCGAACGACGGCGCAGGGCCATTGACCAGCGGCATGGCCTGAAGCGCCGCATTCTTCTTGGAGCCCACCAGAGCCGTCTGGGTGGAGCCGCCATAGCTCCGGCCCGAATCTTGAGCCGGCACGAAATTCGGGGAAGCCGAAGCCACCATCACGCCTGTGGCGATCTGCCCTTCCGGCGCGACGCCCGGAGAGCGCGAGCCCTTCGGAATATAGGACGCCATCAGATAGGGCATGTCGTGACCGTCAAGCGGCGCGCGACCGGCATATTGCACCCGCACATTCGCCGTTCCGGTCGTCTTCATATCGAGTAGATCGGCCGTCTTGCTGGAAACGTCGATCAGGCGGCCCGCATGGAACGGCCCGCGATCGTTGACGCGGACCAGAACCGAAGCGCCGTTTTCCACGTTGGTGATGCGTGCATAGCTCGGCAGGGGAAATGTCGGATGTGCGGCGGAAAGGTGTTCCTTGTCGTAGACTTCGCCATTCGCCGTCAGGCGGCCGTGGAACGCGGAACCGTACCAGGAGGCAAGACCGGTCTTGTTGTAACCCGGCTCTTCTTTCGGAAAATAACGACGGCCCTTGACGGTGTAGGCGTTGCCGAGAAGCTCGCGCCCGCCACCCTTGGGAATGTTCTGGCCATCGGCCACACGCGGGCTGGCTTTCACGCCATATTCCGATTCGGAAAAATATTCCTTGCTGCGTTTCTGCTTCGGTTTGGTCTCGGATGTGGTGGAACACGAAGCTGTCGCGGCGCAAAGCACGGAAATTGCAAGCCACTTCACGCCCGATCTGGCGTTGATGCCGAGTTTCTTGACCGTAGATTTCAAATCGTTTGCCCCACGCTGCTTGCTGGCTCGGAGAACCGCACCCTCTTCCGCTTCGATTGCCTTGCCCCTGCCATCGAAGCACCTAACAGTCGCTTAATCTTGTGCATAACGTGGCGAAAATGCGAACGGCTTCTGCAAAATCGATAAAATTGTAACGAACGTGGTTAATGATTTATGTCTTTTCCGCAACACTGAAAGCGCCATGTGCCCGCAGTCGTCCCTCTCTCCCGGTGTTCGCCTCGACGGAACAAATGGAGGGCCGCCGCGTTTCCTCCCCGCAAACAAGCAAGCTTCCGCCGGTTTTCGGCTGAGGGAGGAAACCATGATCAAGTCAATAAAAGCTACGGGTCTGGCGCTCGGCATCGCCCTGATATCCATCGCTGCGCCGATCCCGGCAGGCGCGCAGGACATGGAGCTGAGGATAGGCCCCGACGGCGTCCGCCCGGTCATCCGCGATCGCGACCGAGACATGGACCGCCGTGGCCCGCCGCGCATGCGCGGCTGCAGCGAACGCGAAGCCCGCGCCGCTGCCCGCGAATCCGGCCTGCGTGACCCTGAAGTCGTACGTGTCACTCCCGGCCGAGTCGTGGTCCAGGGTTTCACCCGCCGCGGACCTGAGCGCGTCACATTCGCAAACGAACGGGGCTGTCCGGAAATCTGACTGGATTTGAAATATGGAGCCCGCCGAAAGGCGGGTTTCTTCATTCTTGATAAGTTTCCAGGCCAAAACCACGACACGGCGAGACAGTCACCCGTTCGCGTTTTCAAATCATCTTTTTGGAATTGTATGGCAGATGGGGTGGGATTCGAACCCACGGTACGCTCTCACGCACGCCGGTTTTCAAGACCGGTTCCTTAAACCACTCGGACACCCATCCTTCGGTGGTGAGGCTTTATAGCGTTTTGAAAAAGGCCGTCAATCCCGCCGAGCCAAGCAGGCGGCGCGTCGTGTTCCCGGTTTGCAAATCATTGTCCGGGTGTCGCTGCAGGCGGCAGCAGTGATCCCTCGCCCGAAGGAAGCGCCGGACTTTGCTGGGGGGCCTCGACGAGCGCCAAGCTCAAAACGATTGCCACAAGCACCAGTAAAAGCGCCACGAAGAGAATTCCGGATTTATCCATGCGTCTGCTCATGTCCGGTTATGTTAGGGGCGAATATGTGCAATTCGAGGCAGTGAAAGAATAAAGCAGCTTCCTGTCAAGTTGCCTGACAGATTTCGCCAGTTCAATTCCCAAAATCTTTCTACTTGAGCAAATTTTATGCGCCGGCGTACTGTTTTGAACGGAAGTGGCCTATCGCGTCAGCAATATTGTCGTTTATATAGTCACATCGCTCCCGGGCATTGCCCAACTTTCCCCGAGCGATCAACCTGCCCCGCCCGTTTGCGGGGCTTTTTTCTTTGATGTACCGAAGAAATGCGACCGCTGAATAAAGGCTGGATTCGCGGAAAAACACCCTTCTTTAAAGGCGCGATCGTTTAGACACCGATGCTCGGTCCGCCATCACCGTGCCTGCCACCTCGGAAAATATCCTCGAAAAGGTTCAGCAGCGCCGGCGGTAAGGTGTCGGACAGCTCAGCGATGATCTCGTTGGCGCGATTGTAGGAATAGATGGCGCAAAGCGTCAACACCAGCAGCACGATCCACGGCCAGATCGATTTGCGCCTTGGCGGCGCTCCGTTCGGTTGTTGCGGTACAGTCATCACGGCACCTTCCGTTCAGGCCTTCACGCGCGGTTCGCCTCCCGGCGCATAGGCGGTTTTTTGCTGGAACCGGAATATGTTGCCGCACTGGCCACAGCGGATCATGAATTGTGTCGGATCAACCGAGGCGCGCTCGGTGCGAAAACCGCGCGGCATTTCATCGATGCGAAAATCAAGGTCGTGACGACCCTTTTCATCCGATTCCGACACCTCGGCAAACCCCTGATGGCCACATTTGGAACATTCGAGTTTCCGGGAATATCTGTCGCGCGCTGCCATATGCCCGTCCTTTGCTTGCATCCCATCAGGTAGCAGCGGCAAAACATCATTTCAATGGCGATCGCCGCAGGTTAAAGCTTTGCCCATCTATTTCCACTTGGGAAAGCGCCCGGCGGCAAGAACGAACCTGGAAGCTCATGCACAACGAAAGACCCCTGCTTTCATCGTCCCTGGTGCGACGCGCCGTCATCGTCGCCGTCATTATTCTCGGTTTTGTCGCCGCCCTCAATTTCGGCGTCAGATGGTATGGCGAACGGATTCTTCAGGCGGGCCATACGACGGCGACCGACGTGGTGGAGATCACGATCGGCAACGACCGGCTGAAGCTGTCCAAAAACACCCTGCGGGTGCCTTCCGAACGCTATGATGGCGAGCGCGAGCGGGCCGATCTTTATCTGACCTGGCCAGACCTCAAGGGATATGAGGACGCCAATCGCGCTGTTTTCGACGATCCGGCACAGGCCGCGGGGCTGATTTTCATCCAGCTTTCGCAAAGCACGATGTCTGAGGACATGTCCGGCCGTTACGGGCCGATCTATGCCCGGCTGACGGAGGGTGAGCCGGTGCCGCTGAAACACGGCCTCACGCTGCATCGCCTGCGTGCCGATTCGGGCTACGGCAAGGAAGTCATATTGACGGGACAGCGCGAGGGAGAAAGCGATTATGTGGTGCGCTGCCTTCTGCCACAAACGCCGCAGGAGGCAACGGGCAGCGACTGCCAGAGGGATATCCACGCCGGCCAGGATCTCAGCCTGTTCTACCGTTTTTCCGCCGGCCTGCTGCCGCAATGGAAAAAGCTCGACGCGGATGTGAAGCACTATGTCGAGCAACGCCTCTTAAAAGACTGAAATCCGTGAAACGGCGCAGGACAGATTGCGCGCGAAAAGTCGCATTTTATGGATCGTGGATACCTTTCATAAACCACTTGGTAACGCCATCCCGATAAAGTTTCTTCCCGGAGCACTCGGGCGGGGCGCGTCCGAGCGGAATAGAAATATGCGATTGAAGAGTTCAGCAGTGTTGAAAAGTCTATTTGGGGCAGATTCGCGTAAAGCGGGTGCAACGTCTTTGGTAAGGTTTCTTGCGTTGACCCTTGCTGCGGCGTTCATAACCGCAACATCCGTGGGCACCGCGCAGGCGGACCCGAAATATGCGGGCATCGTCATCGACGCCAAGACCGGCAAGGTTCTTTACGGCGAAGATCCGGATGGCCTGCGCTATCCCGCCTCGCTGACGAAGATGATGACGCTTTACCTGACATTCGAGGCGCTTAATTCCGGGCGTATATCGCTCGATTCGAAGGTGCCGGTCTCGGCCAATGCCGCCAAGGAGCCGCCGTCCAAGCTCGGCGTGCGTGCCGGCGGCAACGTCACGGTCGAACAGGCCATCCTCGCACTCGTCACCCGTTCGGCAAACGACATGGCCACCGCTCTCGGTGAATATATCGGCGGTTCCGAAGACCGTTTTGCCAGAATGATGACTGCCAAGGCCCGCGCGCTCGGCATGACCCGCACCACCTATCGCAACGCCAACGGCCTGCCCAACACGGCGCAGATGACGACGGCGCGCGATCAGGCTCGGCTCGGCATCGCGCTTCGCCAGCATTATCCGCAATATTACGGCTATTTCTCCACCCGCACCTTCAATTTCGGCAAGCAGGTCATCGGCAACCACAATCGTCTGGTCGGAACCGTGCGTGGCGTCGACGGTATCAAGACCGGTTATACCCGCGCAGCCGGCAGCAACCTTGCGACATCGGCGCAGATCGACGGCCGCTCCATCGTCGCCGTCGTTCTCGGCGGCCGCTCCAGCGCCGCCCGCGACTCCACCATGCGCAAGCTGGTTGCGACCTACCTGCCGCAGGCCTCGCGCAGCGGCAACAGCAACCTGATCGCACAGACGCGGTCGATGCCGGTTGAAGAACCCGTCACTGTCGCCGCCGCTGTTCCCTCCGTGGCAGTCGCCGCAACCGATGCCGGCCTGCCGCATGCTGGCCCCGTGCCGCAGACCCGTTACGAAGATGCGCCGGTCACAGCCTTTGCAGGCTCCTCTTCCAATGCGGCCGTAAAGGCCATGGAAGCCGCCACCTGGCAGAAGGGCAAGGATCCCATCGCTCAGGCGTCCGTCGCACCGGACCGTAAGTTGATTACCAACTCGACCAAGCTGGACAATATCGTCACCGCATCCACGCCAGCCTCCGCACCTTCCGTTTCCGCAAAGGCGGATGCTCCGCAGGGCGGCTGGGTGATCCAGATCGGCGCATCGCCGGACGAGAATTCCGCGCGCGGCCTGTTGCAGAGCGCGCAGGAAAAAGGCGGTGCGGCTCTTCGTTCCGCAAAACCCTTCACGGTCGCCTTCAATCGGGAGGGCGCCCAGGTCTACCGCGCCCGCTTCGGCGGCTTCGATGGCCAGAGCGCCGCGGTAAATGCATGCAATGCATTGAAAAAGAAAGGCGTCAGCTGCTGGGCGTCACTCCAGTAATGGGCGTTCACGCAGGCGGTGGCTCACAGTTGAAACATCGCCTGTCTCCTCGAATTGTGTAATGAGTAGCGAGGCTTTCCAAGATGGCAGTCAACGAGAATTATTCGGACATTGCGTCTGGCAACGGGCACGGCAGCCCGTCGGTTCTGCATCCCATTCACGAGGCGGCAATGCGCATTGCCGATCTCGGTCTTAATCGTTCCAAGGCAAAGACGCGCGATCTCGTCAGCCTGCTTCTGTCGCATGGCGCCCGCGCCTGGCGCTCCAACCAGCCGGAAGCCAGCATCCACCTTCATGTCGCCCGCCGCTCCGGGCGCGCTCCGGTCCATATCCGGATCCGCTGAAGAACCGAACCTAACCGGACGAAACAAAGAAAAACCCCGCGGTGCACAGGCTCCGCGGGGTTTTCTGTTGATTGACGGTGAAGAAACGAGGCGGCTTACGCCTCGCTCTCCGGTGCTTCAGGCGTATCCGGCAGAGTGTCGGCCGCCTCTTCGCCATTGTCGTTTTCCGCCTCGTCGTCGCCTTCCGGCTCGTTGATGCGTTCCACGGAAACAACCTTCTCATCCTTGGCGGTGGAGAAGATCGTCACGCCCTTGGTCGCGCGGCTGGCGATGCGGATACCGTTCACCGGTACGCGGATGAGCTGGCCGCCATCGGAAACCAGCATGATCTGGTCACCATCGTCCACGGGGAAGGCAGCGACAAGTTCGCCGATTTCCGTCGTCTTCGAGGTATCGGTGGCGCGGATGCCCTTGCCGCCACGACCCGATGTGCGGAAGTCGTAGGAAGACGAACGCTTGCCGAAGCCCTTCACGGAAACCGTCAGCACGAATTCTTCGCGCGCCTTCAACTCCTGATAACGCTCTTCGCTGAGTTCGCCCTCTTCCGTCACTTCTTCGCCAACGAGCGCGATATCTTCCTCATCGACGCCTGCGGCGCGCCGCTCGGTAGCCGAGCGCTTGAGGTAAGCGGCACGCTCCCACGGTTCTGCATCCACATGGCCCACGATGGTCATGGAGATGATGCGGTCGCCGTCGGCCATGTTGATGCCGCGTACGCCGACGGAATTACGGCCGGCGAACACACGCACATCTTCCACGGGGAAGCGGATGCACTGGCCGAGCGCGGTCGTCAGCAACACATCGTCATGCTCAGTACAGGTTTCTACGGAGAGGATTTCATCGCCCTCCTCGTCAAGCTTCATGGCGATTTTGCCATTGCGGTTGACCTGCACGAAATCGCCGAGCTTGTTACGGCGAACCGTACCGCGCGTCGTCGAGAACATCACATCCAGCGTTTCCCAGGTCGTCTCGTCCTCGGGCAACGGCATGATGGTGGTGATGCGCTCGCCGGGCTCCAGCGGCAGCATGTTGATGAGGGCCTTGCCCTTCGATTGCGGCGTGCCGATCGGCAGACGCCATACCTTTTCCTTGTAGACGATGCCGCGCGAGGAGAAGAACAGCACCGGCGTATGGGTGTTTGCAACGAAGAGACGGTTGACGAAATCCGCGTCGCGCGTCGCCATGCCGGAACGGCCCTTGCCGCCGCGACGCTGCGCCCGATAGGTCGTCAGCGGTACACGCTTGATGTAGCCGAGATGCGAAACGGTGACGACCATATCTTCGCGGGATATGAGGTCTTCATCGTCCATGTCGGGGCCGCCCTCGACGATCTCGGACCGGCGCGGCGTGCCGAATTCGTCACGGATGGAGATGAGCTCGTCCGTGACGATCTGCATGATGCGCAGGCGCGAAGACAGGATGTCGAGATATTCACTGATTTCCGCACCGATCTTGTTCAGCTCGTCGCCGATTTCATCGCGGCCAAGCGCCGTCAGGCGGGCAAGGCGCAATTCGAGAATGGCGCGCGCCTGCTCTTCGGAAAGATTGTAGGTGCCGTCTTCGTTGATGCGGTGGCGCGGATCGTCGATGAGAAGGATCAGGCTTTCCACATCCTTCGCCGGCCAGCGCCGCGTCATCAGTTCCTCGCGGGCCGTAGCCGGATCGGGAGCGTGACGGATAACGCGGATAACTTCGTCGATATTGGCGACGGAAATCGCCAGACCAACCAACACATGCGCGCGGTCGCGCGCCTTGCGCAGCAGATACTTGGTACGGCGGCTGACGACTTCCTCACGGAAGGAAACGAAAGCGCGCAGCATATCCAGCAGCGTCATCTGTTCCGGCTTGCCGCCGTTCAGCGCCACCATATTGCAGCCGAAGGAGGTCTGCAGCGGCGTGTAGCGATAGATCTGGTTCAGGATGACTTCGGCGTTGGCATCGCGCTTCAGCTCGACGACGACGCGATAACCCTGGCGGTCGGACTCGTCGCGCAGGTCGGAAATGCCCTCAATGCGCTTTTCCTTGACCAGTTCGGCCATCTTTTCAATCATCGTCGCCTTGTTCACCTGATAGGGAACCTCGGTGATGATGATCTGCTCGCGGTCGCCGCGCATCGGCTCGATGGTCGCGCGGCCGCGCATGATGACCGATCCACGGCCCGTCTCATAGGCCGAGCGGATACCGGAGCGACCCATGATCAGCGCGCCGGTCGGGAAATCCGGACCGGGAATGATCTGCATCAGTTCGGGCAGCTCGATCGCCGGATTATCGATGAGGGCGATACAGCCATCAATGACTTCCGACAGATTGTGCGGCGGAATGTTCGTCGCCATGCCGACGGCGATGCCGCCTGCCCCGTTGACCAGAAGGTTCGGGAACTTCGCCGGAATAACGACCGGCTCATGAAGAGTGCCGTCATAGTTGTCGCGGAAATCGACCGTTTCCTTGTCGAGATCGTCGAGAAGCGAATGAGCTGCTTTTTCGAGGCGGCATTCGGTGTAACGTTCGGCCGCCGGCGGATCGCCATCGATGGAGCCGAAGTTACCCTGCCCGTCGATCAGCGGCAGGCGCAGAGACCAGTCCTGCGCCATACGTGCCAGCGCATCGTAAATCGCGGAATTGCCGTGCGGATGGAATTTACCCATCACGTCACCGGTGACGCGGGCGCATTTGACGTATTTCTTGTTCCAATCGATGCCGAGTTCGGACATGCCGTAAAGGATACGGCGATGAACCGGCTTCAGACCGTCACGGACATCGGGAAGCGCGCGGGACACGATGACGCTCATCGCGTAATCGAGGTAAGACCGCTGCATTTCCTCAATGATGGAAATCGGTTCAATGCCTGGCGGAAGTTTTCCGCCGCCGGGGGGGCTCTGGTCAGTCAAAACGGATCACATTCTCTGTTAAGAATCGGATGGATTTTTATAGCGGAAACAGCCACGTTAAGCCAATTTCCCGGCGAGTTTTGAACAGTCTTTTGCGTCATTTGCAAGACATACACCGCTTTTCGCCATTTAGGTCGGCAAAAGCGCCGCAGCTCCCTTTTAATGCATGTACGACTTGCGTAGGCTCCGGCCTAAAAACAGAACAGGTGGGGAAAGAATGGCCAGCAGCGAAACGCTTATCAACGCGCTTACCACACTTCTGGTCACGCTCGATCCGCCCGGCCTTGCGCCCGTATTCCTCGCACTCACGGTTGGAATGACACGCGCTCAGCGTGCCCAGGTGGCTCTGCGCGGCTCGCTCATCGCCTTCGGCATTCTTGCCGTCTTCGCCCTGTTCGGCCTTGCGATCCTCAACCTGTTAGGCATCTCGCTGGGTGCCTTCCGCATCGCCGGCGGTCTGCTGCTATTCTGGATTTCCTTCGAGATGATTTTCGAAAAACGTCAGGAGCGTAAGGAAAAGACCTCCGAGATCGCCATTACCAAAGACCATCTGCACAATCTGGCGGTCTTTCCGCTCGCCTTGCCGCTGATCGCCGGGCCGGGCGCCATTTCCGCCACCGTGCTTCTGGCGGGAACGATGAAGACGACGCTCGAAATGGTCGTGCTTATTCTCATTCTCGCTTTCGCCATGGCGCTCGTCTACGCCGCCCTGATCGTTTCGGAACGCATGGATCGCTTTCTCGGCAATACCGGCCGTGCGATCCTCACAAGGCTGCTCGGCGTTCTGCTCGCCGCCCTCTCGGTGCAATTCGTGGTGGACGGGATAAAATCGGCCTTCGCATTCTGACGGTCGTTGCCGCGCAAGAAATTCCTGCGGCCGACCCATATTGCGAAAAATCCGCTCTTTAAATCCGGCCCCCGCCTCGGTTAAAAGACGCACATCTTTTCCGCATCAGAAAGCTCTCTCCATGCGATCCACGCTGCGCCGCCTCATCCCGGATGCCGCTCCCGTCAGTCACAGGGAAAGGCTGCGCACTGCTGCCGGCGCCTTCGTCGGCATTTTGCTGACCGGTCTCATGGGCAGCCTTGTTTTCCGCTTCGACCCCACCCTGCCCGCCATGATCGCGCCGATGGGCGCATCGGCGGTGCTTTTATTCGCCGTGCCGTCCAGTCCCCTTGCGCAGCCGTGGTCGATCCTATGCGGTAATCTCGTTTCGGCTTTCGTCGGCGTGACGGTGGCGCTCCTCGTTCCGGATATCTTCCTTGCCAGCGCGCTCGCCATCAGCCTTGCCATCGCCGCCATGATGGCGCTGCGCTGCCTGCATCCGCCAAGCGGCGCGGTGGCGCTGACGGCCGTTCTCGGCGGCCCCGCCGTGCACAGCCTCGGTTATGGTTTTCTCCTCTGGCCCGTCTTCGGGAACTCGCTGATCCTTCTCATCCTGGCGCTCGCCTATAACAATGCCACCGGCCGCGCCTATCCGCATGGCCTGAAGCTGGGAAAGGCGAGCCACGGCACGACGGATCCGACCCCGATCCAGAAAATCGGTTTTTCCTCCGCCGATCTGGACGAGGTGCTGAAGGAATATGACCAGGTTCTGGATATCGATCGCGACGAGCTGGAGACAATTTTGCGAAAAACCGAACTGCGATCCTGGCGTCGCCGCGCGCTGCATCTCGATTGCGCCAGCGTCATGTCCCGCGATGTGGTCGGCGTCGCCCCGGATGATAGCCTGCGCCACGCCCATGCGCTGATGCATAACCATCATTTCAAGGCGCTGCCCGTCACCAATGACAGGGCCGAAATCGTCGGCATCGTCACTCAGACGGATTTTCTGGAAAAGGCGAGCTGGAGAAACGGCCGCCCCTCCATCGGTTTCCTGCAGCGGCTGCGCCTTATTTTCTCCGGTGCAAGCGCTCCCAACGATACCGTCAAGGACATCATGACATCGCCGGTCAGAACCGTACGGCCGGAGACAGCGATAGAAGAAGCGATCATCCGTTTTGCGGAGGAAGGGCTGCATTACCTGCCGGTCATAGACGCCAACGGCAAGATGGTGGGTATCCTATCGCAATCCGACGTCATGGTCTCGATGCTTGCGGACAAGGCCGCGGCGTAAGCTGCCGCAACCCTGGAATAAAACGCTCTCGATGCGCTCGTTCAAACCCGCTGACTATCGTTTGGCCTTCAAAAGGCGCTGCCACAGCGTGCCGCCGAAAAACCGCCCGAGCACGACGAAATAGGCGATGATCAGTGCGAAGGCGAAAAAAGCGGGCATGCCATTCAACTGAAAGCCGTTTGGCGTTTGCCCGCCCGCAACCGATGCGACAAGGAATCCGGCGACGAAAAACGCCGTCCAGAAGTCGAGGAAAAATGCCAGTATGATGCGCCAGGTGGCGGGCTGTTTGGGTACCGTTTCGTCACTCATGCCCGTCTCCTGTCACTTCACTCGTCATGTCTCATCCGATCAGAACGGGATATCGTCGTCCATATCGTTGGAGAAGCCGCCGGCAGGCTGGCTGCCGCCACGGGAAGAAGAACCGCCACGCGCCGCCGCCGGCTGCTGGTCGTAACCGCCGCCGCCGCTGCCATAATCTCCACCGCCGAAGTCTCCGCCGCCGCTGCGGCCACCAGCACCGCCGCCGCCGCCTTCGCCACGACCATCGAGCATCGTCAGCGTGGAGTTGAAGCCCTGCAGCACAATTTCGGTGGAGTAACGGTCGTTACCGGTCTGGTCCTGCCACTTGCGCGTCTGCAGCTGGCCTTCGATATAGAGCTTGGCGCCCTTCTTCACATATTGCTCGACGACCTTGCACAGGCCTTCGTTGAAAACCACGACGGTGTGCCATTCGGTCTTTTCCTTGCGCTCGCCGCTGTTGCGGTCGCGCCAGGTCTCCGAAGTGGCGATGCGCAGGTTGGCGATCGGACGGCCGTCCTGCGTCCGGCGAATTTCGGGATCGGCGCCAACGTTCCCAATCAGAATTACCTTGTTTACGCTACCAGCCATCTCGTCATCCTGTCCGCCAGTCGTCATGACCGGCAATTGCATTTCAAAAAATTCCGCACACAATAACCATCGCCGCCCATAAAGGGCACCGCAACGGGGAACAATCCACAGCGAATAATCCAGACTTCCGAAGAGCGTATATTCGCACTTGCAATTTGTTCCTTTTTTGTTCTATTAAATCGTGAAATTCGAGTCAAGTGAGCCGAAAAGCCACCGACCGATAGGGAATAAACCTCGACACGTCCGGCTGCGTCACTACATAAGGACGCGCCGCCATCAGGCCTGTTATTTTTGTCCGAGCTTTATCATGAGTGAACTGAAGACGATTTCCATCCGTGGTGCCCGTGAGCATAACCTCAAGGGCATTGATCTGGATCTGCCGCGCAACAAGCTGATCGTCATGACCGGGCTCTCCGGCTCGGGCAAGTCGTCGCTTGCCTTCGACACGATCTATGCCGAGGGCCAGCGCCGTTATGTCGAGAGCCTCTCGGCCTATGCGCGCCAGTTCCTTGAGATGATGCAGAAGCCGGATGTCGACCGTATCGAGGGCCTGTCCCCGGCGATTTCCATCGAGCAGAAAACCACCTCGAAGAACCCGCGTTCCACGGTCGGCACGGTCACGGAAATCTACGACTATATGCGCCTGCTGTTTGCGCGTGTCGGCGTGCCCTATTCGCCGGCCACGGGCCTGCCGATCGAAAGCCAGACGGTCAGCCAGATGGTCGATCGTATTCTCGGTTTCGAAGAAGGTACGCGTCTTTATATTCTCGCGCCGATCGTGCGCGGCCGCAAAGGCGAATATAAAAAGGAACTCGCCGATCTGATGAAGAAGGGCTTCCAGCGCGTCAAGGTGGATGGCCAGTTCTACGAGATCGCCGACGTTCCCGCCCTCGACAAGAAATACAAACACGATATCGACGTGGTGGTCGACCGCGCCGTCGTGCGCGCGGATATGGCAGCACGGCTTGCCGACAGTATCGAGACCTGCCTCAAGCTCGCAGATGGGCTGGCGGTGGCGGAATTTGCAGACAAGCCCCTGCCGCCGGAAGAGACCTCGGCTGGCGGCTCCGCCAACAAGTCGCTCAACGAAACCCACGAGCGCGTGCTGTTTTCGGAAAAATTCGCCTGCCCGGTCTCCGGCTTCACCATTCCGGAAATCGAGCCACGGCTTTTCTCCTTCAACAATCCCTTTGGCGCCTGCCCCAGCTGCGATGGCCTCGGCTCGCAGCAGAAGGTCGACGAAAACCTGATCGTTCCAGAACCGGCCCGCACCCTGCGGGACGGCGCGATCGCTCCATGGGCCAAATCGTCCTCGCCCTATTATAACCAGACGCTGGAAGCGCTGGGCAAAGCCTTCGATTTCAAGCTGTCGAGCAAATGGACGGACCTTTCGAAAGAGGCGCAGCACGCCATTCTTCAGGGTACCGAAGACAAGATCGAGTTCAACTATCAGGACGGCGCGCGCTCCTACAAGACGGTGAAGAATTTCGAAGGCATCGTACCCAATCTGGAGCGTCGCTGGAAAGAGACAGACAGTGCCTGGGCGCGCGAGGAAATCGAGCGTTACATGTCTGCCGCCCCCTGCCCGGCCTGCGCCGGTTTTCGTCTGAAACCGGAAGCGTTGGCCGTCAAGATCAACAAATTGCAGATCGGCGAAGTCACCCAGATGTCGATCCGCGCGGCGCGCGACTGGTTCGAAACGCTGCCGGAAAATCTGAACGCCAAGCAGAACGAAATTGCGGTGCGCATCCTCAAGGAAATCCGCGAACGCCTGCGCTTCCTCAATGATGTCGGGTTGGATTACCTCAGCCTGTCGCGTAATTCCGGCACGCTTTCCGGCGGCGAAAGCCAGCGTATCCGGCTTGCCTCGCAGATCGGCTCGGGCCTCACCGGTGTTCTCTATGTTCTGGACGAGCCGTCGATCGGCCTGCACCAGCGCGACAATGCCCGCCTGCTCGATACGCTGAAGCACCTGCGCGACATCGGCAATACGGTCATCGTCGTCGAACACGACGAGGACGCTATTCTGACGGCGGATTATGTCGTGGATATCGGCCCGGCGGCCGGCATTCATGGCGGTCAGGTGATCGCCGAAGGCACGCCGCAGGAGGTGATGGCCAATCCGAAATCGCTGACCGGCAAATATCTCTCCGGCGAACTCGGCGTTGCCGTGCCGGCAGAGCGCCGCAAGCCGAAGAAGGGCCGCGAGATCAAGGTTTTTGGCGCACGCGGCAACAATCTGAAGAATGTGACTGCGGCCGTGCCGCTTGGTGTTTTCACCGCCGTTACCGGCGTTTCGGGCGGTGGCAAGTCCACCTTCCTGATCGAGACGCTCTATAAGTCGGCAGCACGACGGGTGATGGGCGCGCGCGAAATCCCGGCCGAACACGACCGTATCGACGGTTTCGAATTCATCGACAAGGTGATCGACATCGACCAGTCGCCGATTGGCCGCACCCCGCGCTCCAACCCGGCCACCTATACCGGCGCGTTCACGCCGATCCGTGACTGGTTCGCCGGTCTGCCGGAGGCGAAAGCGCGCGGTTACGCTCCAGGCCGTTTCTCCTTCAACGTCAAGGGCGGTCGCTGCGAAGCCTGCCAGGGCGACGGCGTCATCAAGATCGAGATGCACTTCCTGCCGGATGTCTATGTCACCTGCGACGTCTGCCACGGCAAACGCTACAATCGTGAGACGCTGGATGTGACCTTCAAAAGCAAGTCCATCGCCGACGTGCTGGATATGACTGTCGAGGAAGGCGTTGAATTCTTCGCCGCCGTTCCGGCGGTGCGTGACAAGCTGCAAGCGCTGTTCGATGTCGGCCTCGGCTATATCAAGGTCGGGCAGCAGGCCAATACGCTGTCCGGCGGCGAAGCCCAGCGCGTCAAGCTCGCCAAGGAACTGTCGAAACGCTCCACCGGCCGTACGCTCTACATCCTCGACGAGCCGACGACGGGCCTGCATTTCCACGACGTCAACAAGCTTCTGGAAATGTTGCAGGCGCTGGTGGATCAGGGCAACTCCGTCGTGGTGATCGAGCACAATCTCGAAGTCATCAAGACGGCCGACTGGATCATCGATATCGGCCCCGAAGGCGGCACGGGCGGCGGCGAAGTGGTGGCAACCGGCACGCCGGAAGACATCGTCAAGAACGAGCGCTCCTATACCGGTCACTTCCTGAAGGAACTTCTGGAACGCCGGCCAGCCGGAAAACGCGAGGCTGCGGAGTAATCCGCACCCTTTCGCAGCATGGGTACGTAAGGCTGAGAGCCGGAGGAGGAACAGCATATGTCGACATCAGGCACGATCCGCACCGGTATCGGCGGCTGGACCTTTGAGCCGTGGGAGGGCACGTTTTATCCGGAAAAACTGCCGAAAAAACGCCAGCTCGAACATGCCAGCCGGCAAATGACGGCAATCGAGGTGAACGGCACCTATTATAGCAGCCAGAAACCAGAGACCTTCGCCAAATGGGCGGCAGACGTGCCGGAAGATTTCGTTTTCTCCCTGAAGGCAAGCCGCTTTGTCACCAACCGCAAGGTTCTGGCCGAGGCGGGTGAATCGATGACGAAGTTCCTGACTCAAGGACTGACGGAACTCGGCAACCATCTCGGCCCGATCCTCTGGCAGTTTGCGCCGACGAAAAAATTCGACGCGGATGATTTCGGTGCCTTTCTCGCGCTGCTTCCCGAAAAACAGGATGGCATCCGCCTTCGTCACGTCGTCGAAGTGCGAAACCCGACATTTCAGGTGCCGGAATTCATCGATCTACTCACAAAACACAAGGTCGCAGTCGTCTGCGCCGATCATCACGATTATCCGATGCTGCCTGACGTAACTGCCGATTTCGTCTATTGCCGCCTGCAGAAGGGCGAAGACGATATCGAGACCTGCTACCCGAAAGCCGGGATCGATCACTGGGCAACACGGGTCAAGACCTATGCGGCGGGCGGCGTACCGGACGATCTGCCGCTGATCGCGCCCGACAGGCAGGCCGAAAAAACCCCGCGTGACGTCTTCGCCTTCTTCATCACCGGCGGCAAGGTCAATGCACCCAACGGCGCGCAGGCGCTGCAAAAAGCGGTCTGAAAGACTCAGCCCGCCATTTCTTTCGTCGGGTTGAAATCGATGGCCGCGAAGGCCGCCTCGATCACCTCGGTTCCGGCACCCGGCCGGGTGGCGTCGCTGGAAAGGATCTGCCGGAAACGGCGCGCACCGGGCATGCCCTGAAACAGGCCGACCATATGGCGGGTGACGTGGTTGAGACGCCCGCCCGCAGCGATATAGTCAGCGGCATAGGCCATCATCGCGTCACGCAGCCAGATCCAGTCGGGCTGCCGGGCCTCTTCACCATAGATACGATGGTCGACATCGGCGAGGATGGACGTGTTGTGATAGGCCGCACGGCCGAGCATCACGCCATCAATATGTTTGAGGTGCTCGCTCGCCTGATCGAGATCGGCGATACCGCCATTGATGCCGATGAAGACGTCAGGATTTTCCCGTTTCATACGATAGACGAGATCATAATCGAGCGGCGGAACCTCCCGGTTTTCCTTGGGCGAAAGCCCCTGCAGCCAGGCCTTGCGCGCATGCACCCAGACAGCGTCCGCACCAGCGGCGACGACCCGCGCCAGAAAATCCGGCAACACGGCCTCCGGCTCCTGATCGTCAACCCCGATGCGGCATTTCACCGTGACCGGCACGCTCGCAACAGCCTTCATCGCCGTCACGCATTGTGCCACGATCTCCGGTTCCCGCATCAGGCAGGCGCCAAAAGTGCCGGATTGCACCCGGTCCGAAGGGCAGCCGACATTGAGATTGATCTCGTCATAACCGTAATCGCCGGCAATCCGCACCGCCTCGGCAAGCTTTGCCGGATCCGATCCACCGAGTTGCAGCGCCACCGGATGTTCCTGGGTGTGATAGCTGAGCAGCCTGTCGCGCTGGCCATGGATAATGGCGTCGGCAACGATCATTTCGGTATAAAGCAGCGCGCGCTTCGACAATTGCCGGTGCAGAAATCTGCACCTCGTGTCGGTCCAATCGATCATCGGGGCCACGGCGAAAATTTTCTCGCCGTTTGCAAGCGCTTCTCTGTACATGAATTAACCTCTTTGCGCCGGCTTCTACAGCAAAGGGCCGCGAAAAGCCAGTTTTGCGATCTCGGCCATTTTGAACTGGAAATCGCCCCGGAATCGCGGGACAAGACTTGCAGCTCTAAAAAAGACGACAGGAAATCCCATGGCCGCCACCGTCATTCCCGCCCCGAAACCCGTTCTTCTGCCCGTGGAAGGCACGGATGCGATGTTCCCCGTGCGGCGGGTCTATTGCGTCGGCCGCAATTATGCCGATCACGCCATCGAGATGGGCCACGACCCCTCGCGCGAGCCGCCGTTTTATTTCCAGAAAAACGCGGACAATCTGCTGCCCGCAGGTCACGACTTCCCCTACCCGCCGCTGTCGTCGAACGTGCATTACGAAGTCGAATGTGTCGTGGTTCTCCAAAGCGGCGGTGCGGATATTCCGGCAAGTGAAGCGCTGAACCATGTCTGGGGTTACGCCGTCGGCATCGACATGACACGCCGCGACCTTCAGGACGGTCTGAAGAAGATGGGCCGTTCCTGGGAGGGCGCGAAAGCATTCGAATATTCCGCGCCGGTTTCCGCCATCATTCCCGCAGACAAGATCGGCCACCCTGCCGCCGGAGCGATCTGGCTCGATGTCAATGGCGAGCGCAAGCAGACCGGCGATCTCGCCCAGATGATCTGGAAGGTGCCGGAAGTGATTGCCGAACTTTCGAAACTCTTCACGCTCGCCGCAGGCGACGTCATCATGACCGGCACGCCGGCGGGCGTCGGCCCCATCCTGCGCGGTGACCGGATCGAATGCGGCGTCGAGGGTGTCGGCACCTTGTCCGTCACGGTCGCCTGACCGCGATCAGCGAAAATCCAGAGGGAGGAAAACCGCCATGCCGCTTTATCGCCTTGCCGACCGGGTGCCGCAAACCCCTGCGCCGGGTCGCTACTGGGTGGCGCCCGATGCCAATGTCATCGGCTCGGTGACGCTCAGTGAGGATGTCGGCATCTGGTTCGGCGCGACGCTGCGCGGCGATAATGAACCGATCAGCGTCGGGCGTGGTACCAACATTCAGGAAGGCGCGATGGTGCATAGCGATCCCGGTTTTGCCGCTGTCATCGGTGAAATGTGCACCATCGGCCACCACGCCATCGTGCATGGCTGCACCATCGGCGACAATTCGCTGGTCGGTATGGGCGCAACGATCCTGAATGGCGCGAAGATCGGCCGCAACTGCCTTGTCGGCGCCAATGCGCTGGTGACTGAGGGCAAGGAGTTTCCCGACAATTCCCTGATCGTCGGATCACCTGCACGAGCCATCAGAACACTGGATGACGAGGCCGTCGCCGGCCTTCGCCGCTCGGCGGAAAAATACATCGAGAACTGGAAGCGTTTTTCAAAGGCTCTGGCGATCATCGAAGGATGACGCCGGTCTTCTTAAAAGGGGTGCCTATGCCGCGCAGGCGGCGCAGAGACCGCGAATTTCGATGGTGGTCTTTTCCGCCTTGAACTTGCTGTCCTTGACCCAGCGCTCAAGGCGGTGGTCGATCTCGTGATCGTGGAACTCGTTCACCTGCCCGCAGGATTCGCAAATGGCAAAGGCCACCGTTCCATGGTGATGTGAACAGCACTCGGCCTGCGTATGGGTGCAGGCAACAAAGGCGTTGAGGCTCTCAAGCCGGTGCACGAGGCCGTATTCCACCAGCTTTTCCAGCGCCCGGTAGACTTGCAGCGGTGCGCGAAAACCGTCATCGCGCAGCTTGTCGAGGATCACATAGGCGCTGAGCGGCGCATGCGCATTCGACAGGGCATTCATGACCAGCGACTGGTTTTTGGTAAGGTTCTGCGCATTCATGACTTGCCTCCTTCATCCGCGGAGCGGGAAAAACCCGGCGCCGGCAACAGGCTTATAACGAACAGGATCACGGCGGCAACCACGATGGACGGCCCGGACGGCGTATCGTAGGTCAGCGAGCCGAACAGGCCACCGACGACGGCAACCGCGCCGATCAGCGAGGCAACCACCGCCATCACCTCGGGCGTGGCGGAAAACCGTCTGGCGGTTGCAGCCGGTATGATGAGCAGCGAGGTGATCAGCATGATGCCGACCACCTTCATGGCAATGGCGATGACCAGCGCCATCAACAGCGTGAAGATGAGCTTGGAACGTTCCGGGTTCAGCCCCTCGGCCTCGGCCAGCTCGTTATTGACGGTGGAGGCGAGCAGAGACCGCCATAGGAACACCATGGAGACCAGCACCACCAGCCCGCCGCCCCAGATCAGCGCGATATCGCTGCGGGTGACGGCCAGAATATCGCCGAACAGGAACGATACGAGATCGATGCGAACCCAGCTCATGAAGGCAACGATGACGAGACCGATCGCCAGCGCCGAATGGGAGAGTATGCCGAGAAGCGCATCGGCGGAAAGCGCCTGCCGCCGCTGCAGGAAAATCAGCAGGATCGAAACCGCGGAGGCCACCAGAAAGACGCTGATGATGAGGTTGATCTGCAACAGCAGCGACAGCGCGACGCCGAGCAGCGCCGAATGGGCCATCGTATCGCCGAAATAGGCCATGCGCCGCCAGACGACAAAACAGCCGAGCGGCCCGGCGGTGAGCGCGACGCCGATGCCGGCGACCATGGCGCGGACGAAGAAATCCTCAAACATGCCGCTCTCCCTGCCCGTGGTTGGAGGTGGCATGGCCGTCATGCTCATGGCCGCAACCGCATTCGCCATGGTCGTCATGATCGTGGTCATGCGCATGATGATGACCGTCATCGGGGTGACAATGTTCGGTCACCGAACCGTCCGCGTGCTGCACCCGGCCATCGGGCAGATGGGTGTGGTCATGATGGTGGCTGTAAACGGCAAGGCCCTTGGCCGCCGAACCGCCGAAAAGCCGCATATATTCCGGGCTCTGGCTTACCGCCTGCGGCGTTCCCCGGCAGCAGACATGGCCATTCAGGCATATCACGGTATCGGTTTCCGCCATTACCACATGCAGGTCATGCGAGATTAACAGAATTCCGCAATTGTTTGAATTCCTGATATTTTTTATCAAATCATAAAGCGCGATCTCACCGGAAAAATCAACGCCCTGCACGGGCTCGTCGAGAACCAGCAGATCGGGCTTGCGCGCAATGGCGCGGGCAAGAAGCGCGCGCTGGAACTCACCGCCGGAAAGATGCTGCACCTCCGCACCAGCCAGATGCGCAATGCCCGTCGCATTCAACGCCGCATCGATCTCGCGCGCGGGCAACGGCCCGGTCAGCGTCATCAGCCGGCGCACCGAAAGCGGCATGGTCCAGTCGACGGAAAGCTTCTGCGGCACATAACCGACCCTCAGACCGGCAATGCGCGACACCTCGCCTTCATTCGGTTTCAAGACGCCGATCGCCATTTTCGCACTGGTGGATTTGCCCGAACCATTCGGCCCGATCAGCGTGACGATCTCGCCTTTGCTGACGGAAAACTCCACGCCACGCACCAGCCAGCGGCCATTGCGACGCACGCCTGCATTGGAAAGGGAGACCAGTATCTCGTTGCCCTTGTGGGCGGAATGAAGCATGGGATTGTCCGATCGGCGATGTTGCTTACCGCTATCGCATACGTTATAGAGTTACGCAATAAATGTAATAACATAACTATACTTCTTCAAGTGGAGTGCATTTCATGCGATCGTTCGTGATCCCGCTTATGGCATCGGCAGCAATAGCGGCGGCCGCCTCCGGCGCCACGGCCGCGCCCAATGTCGTGGTCTCGATCAAGCCTGTCCATTCCCTTGTCGCTGCGATCATGCGCGGCGTTGGCGAACCGAAACTCATCGTCGATGGCGCGGCCTCCCCGCATACCTATAATCTCAGGCCCTCCAATGCGCGCACGCTGGAAAAGGCCGACCTGGTCTTCTGGGTCGGGCCGGGGCTGGAAGCTTTCCTGCAAAAGCCGCTGGAGGCGCTTGCCAGCAAGGCAACGGTTGTAGAACTGGAAGATGCCAAGGGGCTGGAGAAGCTTCCTTTCCGCGAAGGCGGTGCTTTCGAGGCGCATGACGATGACGACGAAGGCCATGGGGAGCATGCCGGCCACACGGATGACGCATCTGGTCATGGGCACGATCATGGCGACGACCACAAAAACGATGACGGCGACCATGAACATGGTGCATACGACACCCATCTCTGGCTCGATCCGGCCAATGCCAAGGCCATGGCCCAGGAGATCGAAACCGCATTGATTGCGGCCGACGCCGGCAATGCCGCAACCTACCTGGCCAATACGAAGAAACTGATCGACGATATCGATGCGCTCGACGCGGAGCTGGCGGAAACCGTGAGGCCGGTAAAGGACAAACCCTTCATCGTCTTCCACGACGCCTATCAATATTTCGAGCATCGGTATGGCGTGAAAACGGCGGGATCGATCACCGTCAGTCCCGAAACCCTGCCCGGTGCTGATCGCGTCAGCCAGATACAGGAAAAGGTTCGCCAGCTGGGCGCGACCTGCGTTTTTGCCGAACCGCAATTCGAGCCAAAACTGGTCTCGGTCATCACCGAAGGCACGGCGGCGAAATCGGCGACGCTCGATCCCGAGGCGGCAACGCTTGAACCCGGCCCCGATCTTTATTTCCAGCTGATGCGCGGCATTGCCGGTTCGCTGAAGAATTGCCTCTCCTGACCGGGAAAGGCGATACTTCTCTCACGGTTTCGGCGCCATCGAGGACCAGACCGGCCGGCTGATGCTTTGCAGCGTTTCCGGCGGCGCGCCATTGATGCGCGCCAAAAGAGCCTTGGCAAGCTCCCTGCCCGCAAGCTTGATATCCTCGTTGACGGTGTGGATTTGCGGCTGAATCCAGTTCAGGAACTCCGCGGATTGTTTTGAAACGACGTCGATATCCTCGCCGATCCTCACACCCGCGGCCTCGAAACCCGCGACAAGCGCAATCGTGCTGCTGCCGCTGATCGAGACCACTCCATCGGGACGATCGCTCGACTGCATCAATCGCTGGCCAAAATCGCGTATCCTGTCGAGCGGCGTCTCGATGGTGACGGCATCCAGCGGGAATTCCGAAACGCCGAAATCCCTGATCCCCCGGTTGAATCCCCTGCGGGCATGGTCGTGGAACGAAAACCGCGATGGCGGCACGATGACGGCGATCCTCTTTCGCCCGCGCTGAGCCAGCCGCGCGACGGCCTCATAGGCGTAAGCCTCGTTGTCGAAATCATGATAGGCATGTTCGATACCCATATCCGAGCGCCCATGGGTGACGAAGGGCATGTTGCGCTCTGTCATGAAGCGGACACGCGGATCGTTCGGCTCGATCTTGGAGATGATGATGCCATCCGCCGAGCCGGTCTCGAGAATGTAGCGGATCGGCACCATGGAATCCTTGGCATGGGTGTGAGGGGTGACGACCAGGTGATATTGCGTCGCAGACAGGACCTCGGTGATGCCGAACACCATCTGGCTGGTGAAGCCCATCAATTCTTCATCAACACTCAGCACCAGCGCGATCACGTTGGTCTTGCCGGTGCGAAGGCGCACCCCGGCGCGGTTCGGCTGGTAGCCGATCTGCCGGGCGATAAGCCGCACGCGTTCCTTGGTTTCCGCACCGATGTCAGGCGCATCCTTCAGCGCGCGCGACACGGTGGTGATGCCAAGTCCCGTCATATAGGCGATGGTCTTCAGGGTGGGACGTGCGCCCGTCGTTGCGGGTGTTTCGCCCCCGCCGGATTTACCAGTATCGTTCATGTCATTTCGCCACGCTTTACCGAACGATAATCATAGATAGCTTTTTACGCTCTTGCAAAGGCGAACGTCGCCGTCAGCCGCAGGGATCAATCCGGTTGTGGGAGATTTTCGCTATAACGATATAGGTCGGGAAAAATATCCCCTGCGATTGGACCCTGTATCCAGATCAGGCGACGTATGAAAAGCTCGCTTCAGGCGCATATAATTGAGATTAAAAAACAACAATATATAATTGATATTTATCTATAAATTTTAGAATAATTCAGATCTATCAATCTCATGTTTTCTGGATCGTACCGACCAGCATCTTTTGCGCTGGAAGTTTCATCCCGAAGGCATGACGAAATGGAAGTTTTACGGTAACGTTGCCGGAGGGAGAGATAACACAGCCGAACGAACCGGGCCGCAGCCGGTTTGCGGCCATCCGTCTTCCCCAGATTCTGACACAAGCCTGCATCACAATGCCGGCTCATCCACTTTGAATTCGTATATGCAGGGTCCGATCATGATTTCTTCCTCCTCGCCCGAAACCGTCATCGATCTGGCCGGGCTCTGGCGCCTGACATCGGCTGAAGGAGACCATGCTACCGAGCTTCCTGTGCCGGGCGATATTCATAGCGCGCTCAAAAATGGGGGCATCATCCCTGACCCCTACCACGGCGCCAATGAAAATGCGGTGCAATGGGTTGCACAGCGGGACTGGATCATCGAGCGGACTTTCGTTCTCGATGACGCCGATGCCAGCTGGTATCTCGATATCGATTACCTCGATACCGTCGCCATCGTCTTCGTCAACGACGTGCCGGTCCTAAGCTCCGACAATTGCTTCCGCCGTTACCGTCCAGATGTTTCGCGCGCCCTGCGGCCCGGTGAAAACACCATTCGCATCCATTTCCATTCCAATGTTGCCGCCGGTGCGGAACGTCAGGCACGGCAACCTTTTTACATTCCCTATCACGAGGGCAACTCGCCGATTGCCAACGGCAACATGCTGCGCAAGCCGCAATGCCATTTCGGCTGGGACTGGAACATCGCGATTGCACCGCTCGGCCTCTACGGGAAAATCCTGCTGAAGCGCCTCGATACGGCCCGCATCGAACATGTCGTCACCTCTCAGCACCATATCGAGGGTGGGGTCGAGCTGCATGTGGCCGTCACACTGTTTGCCGAAGGCCCGGCGAGCCTGCCGGTCTATCTGTCTCTCAACGATGAAAGGCTGCGGCTGGATTGCGGCGTCGGTGCGGGCGAGACGGTGGTGCGCCACGTCTTCTTCGTGGAAAACCCCGCGCTCTGGTGGCCGGCGGGCAGCGGCGAACAGACACTCTACACGCTGACGGTCGAACTGCCGGATGAAACCGTCACCCGCAAGATCGGTTTCAGGACCATCGAGCTTCTGACGGACAAGGATGAGGCAGGCAGCCGCTTTGCTTTCCGGGTCAATGGCCGGGAAATCTTCTGCCGTGGTGCGAACTGGATTCCATCAGATGCGCTCTATTCGCTGACGAGCCGGGAAAAGACCGAAGACCTCCTGTGCTCGGCGGTCGAGGCGAACATGAACATGATCCGCGTCTGGGGCGGCGGCTTTTACGAAGAGGACTGGTTCTACGATCTCTGTGACCGTCTGGGCCTTCTGGTCTGGCAGGATTTCATGTTCGCCTGCAACCTGTACCCCTGCAGCGAGGACTTTCTGGACAATGTCGAACACGAGGTCGATTACCAGGTAAAACGCCTGTCTTCGCACCCGTCGATCGCGCTCTGGTGCGGCGACAACGAGCTGGTGGGCGCGCTCACCTGGTTTGACGAGTCCCGCAACAACCGCGACCGCTATCTCGTGGCTTACGACCGCCTGAACCGCACCATCGAAAAGACCCTGAAAAAAGCCGCTCCCGAAGCGCTCTGGTGGCCTTCCAGCCCGGCTTCAGGCTATCTCGATTATGGCGACGCCTGGCATGCGGATGGTTCCGGCGACATGCATTACTGGTCCGTCTGGCATGAAAACAAATCATTCGATAATTACCGCGCGGTGAAGCCCCGCTTCTGTTCCGAATTCGGTTTCCAGTCCTATACATCCATGCCGGTCATCCGCACCTATGCGGAAGAGAAAGACATGAACATCGCCTCCCCGGTAATCGAGCTGCATCAGAAGAATGTCGGCGGCAACGAACGGATCGCCGGAACCATGTTCCGCTATTTCCGCTTTCCGAAGGACTTCGCCAATTTCGTCTATCTGAGCCAGGTGCAGCAGGCGCTGGCCATCCGCACCGCTGTCGATTACTGGCGCTCGCTGAAACCCCATTGCATGGGCACGCTCTATTGGCAGCTCAACGACACCTGGCCGGTCGCCTCCTGGTCGAGCCTCGATTACGGCGGCGGCTGGAAGGCGTTGCATTATGCCGCGCGCCGCTTCTTCCAGCCGGTCGCGGTCTCGGCCATTCCCTCGGACGATAGACGCCGGGTAAGCTTCTCCATGGTCAACGACACGGCGGAGGATGTCGAAATCGACATGAATATCGTTGCGCTGACCATGGACGGCAATCGCGTGCCGCTGAAATCCGCCAATGGTACATGCGCGACGGACAAGGCGGCGATACTGACCGAAATCGACATGGACAGCCTGCCCGAAGGCGCCATCCTTGCGTGGAGCTTCATTGCCTCCAACGGCATGACGGGCGAAGGCCATCACGTGCGCGATACCTACAAGGCGCTGGAGCTTCAGCCAGCCGGACTGACGTTCTCCGTCAAGACGTTGAAAAACGGCCAGTTCGAAATCAATGTCACCGCCGCCGGTCTCGCCCTTTTCGTCATGCTCGAGACCGATCAACCGGGACGTTATTCCGACAATCTGTTCGATCTTGCCGCCGGCGAAACGCGCCGCATCATTTTCACGCCGAAGACAGGCAGCGGACAGCCGCAGTTCCGCGTCTTCGATCTTCATACCTGCCAATCCTCGCATTGAAACCATGCGGCGAAAGGCTTAACCATCCCGTTTGGGAAAGGTGGGCGGCTTGACGCCTGCCCTCATCGGCTCAAAGGGTTGCGGGGTTCCCCGGCAACCATTCATCAGCAAGTGGAGGAAGACCCATGGTTTGGCAACCGGCCGAAAACCGATACACATCCATGAAATACAATCATTGCGGAAAAACCGGTCTGAAACTGCCGGCGATCTCGCTCGGGCTCTGGCACAATTTCGGCAATGACACGCCGCACCAGACGAAACAGGCCATTTGCCGCCGGGCCTTCGATCTCGGCATTACCCATTTCGATCTCGCCAATAATTACGGCCCGCCGCCCGGCAGCGCCGAAACCGCCTTTGGCGAAATTCTGAAGACGGATTTTGCCGGTTATCGCGACGAAATGATCATCTCGTCCAAGGCAGGCTACAACATGTGGCCCGGCCCCTATGGCGAGTGGGGCAGCCGCAAATATCTGATCTCCTCCTGCGACCAGAGCCTGAAGCGCATGGGGCTGGATTACGTCGATATCTTCTACTCCCACCGCTTCGACCCCAACACGCCGCTTGAGGAAACCTGCGGCGCGCTGGACCAGATCGTGCGCTCGGGCAAGGCGCTTTATGTCGGCATCTCGTCCTACAATTCGAAACGCACCCGCGAGGCCGCCGCGATCCTGAAAGATCTCGGCACGCCCTGCATCATCCACCAGCCAAGCTATTCGATGATCAACCGCTGGATCGAGGAAGATGGTCTCGTCGATACGCTGGAAGATCTGGGCATCGGCTCTATCGTCTTTTCGCCGCTGGCGCAGGGCATGCTGACGACGAAATATCTGGGCGGCGTGCCGGACGGCAGCCGCGCATCGCAGAGCAAGTCGCTCAACCCGGCCTTCCTCAACGAGCGCAATGTCGAGAACATCCGCGCGCTCAACCGGATTGCCGAGCGGCGTGGCCAGACGCTGGCGCAGATGGCGATCGCCTGGGTGCTTCGCGGCGGCCGCATCACCTCGGCGCTCATCGGCGCAAGCCGTGTCGAACAGGTCGAGGATTGCGTGAAGGCGCTCGATAATCCCGATTTCTCCACAGAGGAGCTTTCGGAAATCGATCGTTACGCCAGGGATGCGGACATCAACCTCTGGGCAAAGTCCGCCGAACGCGTCTGATGCAAAAACGACCGCCCGGTTATTCCGGGCGGTCTGACGGTCTCGGAAAACTCAAAACGAAAGATTAACTTCAGCTCCTAACCATTAACAACCATTACATAAATGTAATTTTAAATTCAGTTTCCGTTCATTCGTTTATTCGTAAGTTCTCCTTATCGAAACACGAGAGGAAACATTCATGAAAAAGTTCATCGCCGTTCTTCTGGCCGCCACCGTTCTCGCAGCTCCGATGGCCCAGGCGCAAGGCCGTCACGACGATCGCCATCGCGGCGCTACCGTCGAGCGCCATATCACCACCAAAAAGGTCATCGTCAAGAAGCACCGCTGGGATCGCGGTCAGCGCCTGTCTGCTGGCGAACGCCGTCATTCCGTCGATCGCCGCGACTATCGCCGTTACCGTCTTGCCGAGCCGCGCCGCGACCAGCGCTGGGTGCGCGTCGACAACCAGTTCCTGCTCATCAACGCCGTTACCGGCTTGATCGTCGGCCTCTCTGCCGCACGTTAAAAAAATCAACGGATGAAATGAAAAAGGCCCGCGCAAGCGGGCCTTTTGTCGTTTACCGTTTCAGCCGATCAAAAGATGTCGGCGCCGCTGCCCCATGGGCCGTGCGGCTTGTCGACGCCGTCGGTGCGTTCGAAACCATGCGCGCCGAAGAAGTCGCGCTGTGCCTGGATGAGGTTGGCGCTGCCGCGGGCGCGGCGATAGGCGTCGAAGTAACCAAGCGCGGAGGCAAGTGCCGAAACCGGCAGACCCGACAGAACCGCGTAGGAAACAACACGGCGCAGGGCTGCGTCGGTGTCCTTGACGATGCCGGAGAAGGCAGGCGTCACGATGAGGTTGGCCACATGCGGATCCTTGGTGAAGGCCGAAGTGATCTCATCGAGGAATTCCGAGCGGATGATGCAGCCGGCGCGCCAGATGCGGGCGATGGTCGGCATCGGCAGGTTCCAGTTGAACTCCTTCGATGCAGCCGACATGACAGCAAAGCCCTGCGCATAGGCGCCAACCTTGGCGGCCAGAAGCGCGCTTTCCAGATCGGCGATGAAGGCTTTTTTGTCCGATGGCGTCGATGCAACGGCCGGCAGACCGAAAATCTTCTCGGCAGCTTCGCGCTCGTCCTTCTGCGACGACAGGATGCGGGCAGCAACGGCTGCCTCGATGGCGGTCGCGGCGACGCCCATATTCTGCGCCTCGATAACCGACCACTTGCCGGTGCCCTTCTGGCCAGCCTTGTCGAGGATCAGATCGACCATCGGCTTGCCGGTGATCGGGTCGGCGGCGCGCAGAACCTTCTCGGTGATTTCGATCAGGTAGGAGTTCAGGCGGCCCTTGTTCCATTCGGCGAACACGTCGGCGATTTCGACTGCGCTCATCTTCAGGCCGTCGCGCAGAATGCCGTAGATTTCGGCGATCATCTGCATGTCGGCATATTCGATGCCGTTATGAATGGTCTTGACGAAATGGCCAGCGCCATCATTGCCGAGCCATGCCACGCACGGATCGTCATTATACTTGGCGGAAATGGAGGTCAGCACCTTTTCGACGCGCTTCCAGCTATCTTCGGTGCCGCCGACCATGATCGACGGGCCGTGACGCGCACCTTCTTCACCGCCGGATACACCCATGCCGATGAAGGTCAGGCCGCTATCCCTAAGATTGTCGAAACGGCGGATCGTATCGCGGAAATTCGCATTGCCGGCGTCGATCATGATGTCGCCGTTCGCCAGATGCGGCTTCAGGATTTCCATCTGCTGGTCAACGGGATCGCCGGCCTTGATCATGATGATGATCGGGCGCGGAGGGCGAATGGCGGCGACGAATTCTTCGATGGTTTCGCAAGGGATCAACTGTCCCTGCAACTCCCCAGCCTCGGCGTAGAATTTTTTCGTCGCTTCAGGGGTTCGGTTGAATACGGCAATCTTGTTGCCCTTTTCCGCGATGTTCAACGCCAGGTTCGAGCCCATGACGCCGAGACCGATCAAACCGATTTCTGCCTGTTCCACGGATGTGCCTCCATCTTGCTTTTTGGTGGTCGTGTTGTGGCACTGTAATCCGCAAACGGCAAGGCTAGGGGCGACTGAAACGATTAAATTTTGATGACGCAAGTCAGCTTTGCATATTTGCAGCAGGTCGAAGCAAGTTCGAAACGGAGGCTATACTGCTCTCCTTACGACGGTCGCGGCCGGTCGTCGCCATCATCCAGCACCCGCCAGGCTGCACCGTCCATACCCTCATATTGCCCTGATCGACCATAGGAAAGCGAAAAGCCCGAGCGTGCGGGCTTTCTCCCATCTCACCGGTGAGATATCCTTGACTTGCATCAAGCGATGACAAAGTGGCGCAGCAGGAGGCCTGCACCGCAAAGGGAGGATGAAATGCCTGTCATGCAATCGAGAATCATTCATCGGTCGGTCGAAAAACCATGGAGCCATGTCTATGATTTCATCTCCGATCCGCAAAACATGCCGCACTGGGCGGCCGGTCTTGCGGGCGGCCTCAAGCCCGACGGCGAGGACTGGATCGCCGATGGCGGCCCGCTGGGCGAGGTGCGCGTCAATTTCGCGCCGGAAAACGAATTCGGCGTCATGGACCATGTCGTCACATTGCCGGATGGCCGCAAGGTCTATAACGCGCTGCGGGTAACACCGAATGGCAGCGGCGCCGAAATCAGCTTCACGCTGCTTCGCCTTCAGGACATGACGGATGAGGATTTCGAACAGGACGCCCGGGCAATCACGGCTGATCTAGAAACACTGAAGTCTCTGCTCGAAACGGATTGAAGGATGAAACGATGACTACGAACACGAATGACAGACGGATCGACTATGTCGAATTCAACGTTGCCGACATCGAGCGCAGCAAGGAATTTTACGGCGGCGCTTTCGGCTGGTCTTTCAAAGATTACGGTCCGCAATATTGCGAGTTTTCCGATGGTCGGCTGACCGGCGGTTTCACCACCACCGCGCCTGTCTCTGCCAAGGGCGGACCGCTCGTCATTCTTTACGCCGCCGATATCGAGGATATGCAGCGCCGCATCGAGGCAGCCGGCGGACAAATCAGCGTCGCACTTTTTACGTTTCCCGGCGGACGGCGATTCCATTTTACCGATCCTGATGGATACGAGCTGGCTGTCTGGTCTGATCGATAGAAAAGGGCCGCATCACGAGCAACGCGAGAAAGGCCCATCCCATTTCCAGAGGCGGATACCTCAGCCCTTCATCTTCAGGGACAATCCAGCGGCGACGAAATAGACCTCACCGGCAAGGGCGGCGACACGTTGATGCAGCCTGCCGGCATGGTCGCGAAATTCCCGCGCCATGCGGTTTTCCGGCACGATACCGAGACCGACCTCGTTGGAGACGAGAATCAGTTTCGCCTTCGTGGAAACAATCGCCGCCTCGAGCGCAGCGAACGCCGTCTCCATATCGGCATTTTCCATCATCAGATTGGTGAGCCACAATGTCAGGCAGTCAATGAGGATGACGTTCTCCGGATCATCGAGCCGATCCAGAACGGCGACGACATCGACCGGCGCTTCGTGCGTCGTCCATTCCTCGCCGCGGCGCGCCTGATGATGGTCGATGCGATCGCGCATCTCGTCATCCCATGCCCGGCCGGTGGCCAGATAATGCAGGCGTCCGCCGGCATTGCCCGCAAGTTCCTCGGCAAAACGGGACTTGCCGGAGCGCGCACCGCCTAGAATGAAAACGGAGCGATTTTTATCTGCCATGGAGAACCTGAAAGAAAAGGATAAAACGGACCGGCATCATTGCGGTGTCGCAAGCCAGAGACAGGCGGACATGAAGGGAACGATTCGTAGAAAAAGGCGTTCCCCGGTTGCTCATGCCGGACTGCCGATGATACCGGGCCGGAGATGACAAAACCTGTCCGCATGATGCGGGACATATCACAGCCTTGGCAACCCCGAATGCCGGAAACACCGGTCCTGACAAAAGGCTAGGTGCGAACGGTCATTCTGTCAATCGGCCGGCGATATCGGCGAGAATTCAAGCGGAACCGGTACGCAAAACCTTGACCCGGAACCGGCAGACTTTCATCCGCGCCGGAATTGATAAAGCCACTTGGTTACCGGAAGGTTAGCGGAAACGCGGAATGGCGAAGCTGCAACGCGGCGAGAGAATATTTGCTCATGGGAGCCGCCGCCATTGCCTTGCCATGGCCTTCAAATCAATATGCTTTCGAAGATTCGCAAATAGCAGGGTGACCTGACGTGCTGACCGTCATGGACTATGTATCGATCGTCGTTTTCATCGTGTTATGGGCTGCCTATACGCATCTCACGACGGGAACGCCGCTGTTTTCGAGAACCAGCCTCAATCAGGCCATGGCGGAGCGCCGTCGCGACTGGATTTACAACTCCCTCAAACGCGACCTGAAGATGATCGATACCCAGATCATGGCGGGTTTGCAGAACGGTACCGCTTTTTTCGCATCCACCTCGATCTTCGCCATCGGCGGCTGCTTTGCTCTTCTGGGGGCGACCGACCGGGTTGAAACCGTCTTTCGCGATCTGCCTTTCGTGCATTATGCCGGGCGCACGGCCTTCGAGCTGAAAGTCATGGGGCTCACCTGCCTTTTCGGTTATTCGTTTTTCAAGTTCGGCTGGTCCTATCGCCTGTTCAATTATTGCACGATCCTGTTTGGCGCCATCCCCATGGTCCATGACGTCAATGCGGATCGTGAGGCGGCGGAGCGCGCCGCTGAAAACGTCATAAAGATGAACATCATCGCTGCTAAGAATTTCAACGACGGGCTGCGGACGATCTTTCTGTCGATCGGTTATCTCGGCTGGTTCATCAGCCCCTATGTCTTCATCGCCAGCACCGTCATCATCACCGTGGCGCTGTTGCGCCGCCAGTTCTTCTCCGAAGCCCGCCGCGCCATCATGGACAGGGACGGGTCTTGAAATAGCCGTACTTCACGGGCCAAGCCCTGAATGGACAACGGCTTCAGACAGCTGAAACAGCGGGAATTATGGAAACAAATACAGCTGCAATCGATACCCGCCGCAAAGGCCGCATAGGCGGTCTCGATACATTGCGGGGGCTGGCGCTCATCGCCATGGCGTCCTACCACTTTACGTGGAATCTGGAATATTTCGGTTATATCGACCCCGGCACGGCCACCACGGGCCTGTGGAAGCTTTATGCGCGCGCCATTGCAAGCTCGTTCCTGTTTCTGGCCGGCTTCAGCCTGTTTCTCGCCCACGGCAGAACCATAAACTGGCCATCCTTCGGCAAGCGTTTTGCGATGGTGGCCGGCGCGGCATTGCTCATCACCGTCGCCACCTATTTCGCCTTTCCGGACAGCTTCATCTTTTTCGGCATCCTGCACAATATCGCCGCCGCAAGCCTCGTCGGGCTGCTGTTCCTGCGCGCGCCCGCACTGGTAACGTTGCTCTTCGCGGTGCTGGCATTTGCACTGCCGCACTACGTCCAGTCCGATTTTTTCAACAGCAAATGGCTGGCATGGGTCGGTTTCTCCACCATGCCGCCGCGCTCGAACGACTATGTGCCGCTCTTGCCCTGGCTGGCGCCATTCCTTGCCGGACTAGCGGTCTCGCAATTCGTCACACCGCGCGACTGGCTGGACCGTTTTCGCAACCCGAGTTCCCCCCGCAATCTGATAGCAAGTGCCGGCCGCCACAGCCTCGCCTTTTACCTCATCCACCAACCGGCGCTGATCGGCCTCGTCTATGCCGTATCGCTCGTGGCCCCGCCTCCCCCAGTCGATCAGGTCGAGCTTTACAAATCGAGCTGTGAAAAAAGCTGCGTCGAACAGGCGAACGGGCAGGAATTATGCCAGCGTTTTTGCGGCTGCACGCTTGAAAAGCTGCAGGCGGAAAGCCTGTTCGACATCATGATGGAAGGTAAGCTCACCACCGATCAGCAGACGAAGGTCAGCGATGTGGCGCAGCAGTGCACGGTTGAGGCGCAGTAAGTAATGCGCGTCAGCGCCTCACATTGCTGAGATCATCTCGCGGCGTGGGTGCGATTGTGGGCCTGGTTAAACCCACCTTCCGTCACCCCGGACCTGATCCGGGGTCCAGTGCGATCAAGTCTTTGATCGCGTAAGACTCTTCTCACGGCGCAGACGCGCCGTGGCTGAATGCCGGGTCAAGCCCGGCATGACGAAGGAGAGGTTTCCATACCGGCAATCTGAAAGCCCTCACGTCAAGTGCAACGGCGGGAACCCTGGTTCAAGTCCCAACGCCGATTTCGGCAAGGCGTGTCAGGCATGCCTCTTCGACATTGTCGAGTTCAGCCAGCGTCTCTTCGATGTCCTTGCGCTTTTGCCTGAGATCGGCGCGCTTTTCATCGACCTTCTTCATCAGCAGCACGAGTTGGCCCGATTCACCCGGCGGCTCCTTGTAGACGTGAATAATCTCGCGGATTTCGGAGATGGTGAAACCGATACGGCGGCCGCGCAGGATTTCCTGAATGAGACGCCGGTCCGCGGACCTGAAAAGTCGAGTACGCCCGCGACGCTCAGGGTGAATCAGCCCCTCGTCCTCGTAAAATCGCAAGGTGCGGGTGGAAACACCGAATTCGCGTGTCAGTTCAGTTATGCTATAATACTTGTCCAAGGGCCTATCCGATTCATGACCGGATAATTATTATTTGACCTTCACGTAAAAGTCAATTTTCCCTGCCGACTTCGCCTGTTCGGGCCTATCCTGAAATACCGTACCACCACGTGGCGATGCCGAGAAAGGCAAAAAAGCCGACGATGTCCGTGACCGCTGTCACGAAGACGGCGGAGGAGACGGCGGGGTCCGCGCCGAACTTGTCGAGAACCAGCGGAATGAGGATGCCTGCCAGCGCTGCCGCCAGCATGTTGAGACACATGGCGGCGGCGATGATGCCGCCGATATGGACATCCTGAAACCACACGCCGGCGACGATGCCGATGGCACAACCGAACAACATGCCGTTCAGAATGCCGACACCCGCCTCGCGCCGGATGATGCGTGCAGCATTGTGAATGTCGAGGCTTTTGGTGGCCAGCGCCCGCACGGACACGGTCATGGTCTGCGATCCGGCATTGCCGCCCATGCCGGCGACGGTCGGCATCAGGATCGCCAGCGCGATGATCTGCTGGATCGTCGCATCGAACAGGCTGATGACGGAGGCAGACAGAAAAGCGGTGAGGAGGTTGACGGCAAGCCAGGGTACACGCGAACGCGAGGTGCTGACGATGCTGTCCGACAGTTCCTCGTCGCCCACGCCGCCAAGGCGCAGCAAATCCTCCTCGGCTTCTTCCTGAATGACGTCGACCACGTCATCGATGGTGAGGACGCCGACCAGCCGGCCGTTATTGTCGACGACGGCGGCGGACAGAAGGTCGTATTGCTCAAAAACCTGCGCCGCTTCTTCCTGGTCCATTTCGGCCGGAATGGAGTGGTTGGTCTCGTGCATGATCGTTTCGATCCTCGCCTGACGCTTGGCGCGCAGCACCTTGTCGAGATCGAGAGCGCCGACGAGCTTGAAGGTAGGATCGATGACGAAGATCTGGGTGAAGGAATCCGGCAGTTCCTCTTCTTCGCGCAGATAATCGATGGTCTGTCCCACGGTCCAGAACGGCGGCACGGCCACGAATTCCGTCTGCATGCGGCGGCCGGCGGAGCTTTCCGGATAATCCAGCGCCCGCATCAGCCGCACGCGTTCGGTGAACGGCAGCTGCGAGAGAATGTCCTCGCGATCCTCATCGTCGAGATCTTCGAGAATGTAGACAGCGTCGTCCGAATCCAGCTCGCCGATGCCGGCGGCGATCTGCTCGTTCGACATCTGATCGACGATATCGAGACGGATGCCTTCATCCACCTCGGTCAGCGCCGTCATGTCGAAATCGGCGCCCAGCAGCCGCACCAGCGCGTGGCGCTGTTCCGGCATGATGGATTCGAGCACGTCGCCGAGTTCAGACTCATGCAGCCGCGCCACATTCTTGCGCAGGAAAAGCAGGTCTCGGTCGGCAATCGCCGCACCCACCATCGCCAGAAAATCAGAACGGACGGACCCGTCATCGGCGTAGATATCGGAGGGTGCCTCTGTCGGCCTCGACTCTTCGGGCGCGTGAAGATCGTCGTCACGGTCTGTCATCTGGCGTCCTCTTGTCTAAATGCCGCACTGCACGAATGCGCAGGCAGAATGGCGTTAAAAAGCATATTGTCAACAACCGGATAGGCGGAAAACAACAAGCCCCGGGACTGCGACGAAAATGTCATGGGCCGCCCCTTCGCGAGACCGTGATGGCAGAGCAAAGCGCCCCATATTGATGCCTCGGGCAGACGGCATCTCAATCCGTACAACGTCCCCCAAGCCCCGACCGTTCCCCCGCAAAGGACAGGGACAGGCCAGAATAGACCCATGCCCGTGCCGCAGGAACCGGTAAGATAGAGATTGACATATGTCGCCCATAGACGATTCTGAAAGAGCTTTTTTTATATATGATCGGCCACCGCGAAAAGGCATCCGCCGTGCGGCCGGCCAGGTAAATTTCAGGATAATCACGACAATGAGCAAGACGGATTTCATCGGCAAGGCATCCGCCGCCGCAGGCGGCTGGGGCGCGCTTAAGAGCGTCGGCAAACGGCTGATGGAATCCGGCGCGCCGATTTCCGGTGCGCGGGCGCTGCTGAAGACGAACCAGCCGGATGGCTTCGACTGCCCGGGTTGCGCCTGGGGCGATCCGGAACACGGTTCTTCCTTCGAGTTTTGCGAAAACGGCGTCAAGGCGGTGGCGTGGGAAGCGACGGAAGCCCGGGTGCCACCCGATTTTTTCGCCACCCGCACCGTTTCCGAACTGCGTGGCTGGTCTGACTACGATCTGGAAAAACAGGGCCGCCTCACCCACCCGATGCGTTACGACCGGGCGACCGACAGATATCTGCCGGTGTCGTGGGACGCCGCCTTCGCCGAAATCGGCAGGATGCTCAAAGGTTTAGACAGCCCGGACCGTGCGGAGTTCTACACATCCGGCCGCGCCTCCAACGAGGCGGCCTTCATCTATCAATTAATGGTACGGCTTTACGGCACCAACAATTTCCCCGACTGCTCCAACATGTGCCATGAGGCGAGCGGCGTCGGCCTCAAGGAGTCAATCGGCGTCGGCAAGGGCACGGTACTGCTCGAGGATTTCGAACAGACGGATGCGATTTTCGTGATCGGGCAAAACCCCGGCACCAATCACCCGCGCATGCTGGGCGACCTGCGCCGGGCGGCACTTCGCGGCGCCAAGATCGCCGTCTTCAACCCGATCCGGGAAAAGGGGCTGGAGCGCTTCGCCGATCCGCAGGACAAGATCGAGATGGTGACCGGCGGCAGCACCAAGATCGCCACCAACTACTACCAGCCGAGGCAGGGCGGCGACATGGCGGCCGTGCGCGGCATGAGCAAGGCGATCTTCGCCGCCGACGATGCCGCAAGGGCGGCGGGAGAGCCCGCCATCATCGATGACGACTTCATCGCCGACCACGCCACTGAGTTCGACGCCTATCGCGCCGCCGTCGAGGCGACCGGCTGGGACACCATCCTCGAACAATCCGGCCTGACCCGCGCGGAAATCGAGGAAGCCGCCGGTATCTACATGAATGCCGGTTCCGTCATCGCCACCTGGGCCATGGGCATCACGCAGCATCGCCACTCGGTCATTATCGTTCGCGAGATCGCCAATTTCATGCTGCTGCGCGGCAATATCGGCCGGCCCGGCGCCGGTCTTTGCCCGGTGCGCGGCCATTCCAACGTACAGGGTGACCGGACCGTCGGCATTGACGAGAAAGCACCGCCAGCATTTCTCGACGCGCTGGAGAAGGAACTCGGGGTTGCCATGCCGCGCAAGCCCGGCCACAACACCGTCGAAGCCATCGCCGCCATGCTGGACGGCAGGGCGCAGACCTTCATCGCGCTCGGCGGCAACTTCCTGCGGGCGACACCCGACAGCCCGCTGATCGTCAAGGCTTTCGAAAAACAGAGACTGACGGTCAATATCGCGACCAAACTCAACCATTCGCATCTGGTGCCGGGCGAAACCTCTTTCATACTGCCCTGTCTCGGACGAACGGAAATCGACCGCAATTCGGCAGGTCGGCCGCAGATCGTCACGGTCGAAGATTCCATGAGCATGGTGCACGGTTCCGGCGGCATCAACCCGCCCGCCTCCAACGAACTGCGCTCCGAAGTCGCCATCATTGCCGGTATCGCCGAAGCGACGCTGGGCAGCGCTCACGTCGACTGGAAGGCGCTTGCCGATGACTACGACCTCATTCGCGACATGATCGAGCGGGTCATTCCCGGTTTCGACAATTTCAACGAGCGCGTCCGCGTGCCGCGCGGTTTTCATCTGCGCAATACGGCCGCCGAACGGGAATGGAACACGCCGACGAAAAAGGCGACCTTCTACAGCGGCCCGCTTCCCGAACAGACCGAGCATCAGCAGGCTCTCACGCGCGACAACCTTTTCGTTTTGCAGACATTCCGCAGCCACGATCAGTACAACACCACGATTTACGGCATGGATGACCGTTATCGCGGCGTCTATGGCGAGCGTCAGGTCATCTTCATGAACCCCGTGGATATGGAGGTGCTCGGCGCCCTTTCCCGCCAGCGCGTCGATGTCATCGGCGAATATGGCGATGGCGTGGAGCGGATCGCGGAAAACTTCCGGTTGGTACCTTACAATATCCCGCGCGGCAGCGTCGGCGGTTATTATCCGGAACTGAACGTGCTGGTGCCGCTGTCGAGCTATGGTGAAGGCAGCTTTACGCCAACGTCCAAATCGGTGTTGGTCTCCTTCCGCCTGCGCCCGGATGCGCCTTGATGGCTGAGGAGCAATCCGCAGCCTCTTTCATGGCGGCGGTGGAGCAAATCGTGCAAGGGTCCTCGCAGGCGCTGACGGCCACGGGGGCGGCCATTCTTCTGGCGATCCAACTGGATATCGCCACGGACAGCCGCAGCATCGCCAAACGGCTGGGACTTGCACACGCTCTCGTTCTGCGCGAAATCACCATCCTGTCGCCCCGCTTCGTGCGGGTGACGAAACGCGATGCCCGCACCCAGCGCAGCTTTCTGGAGGCGACGGCGGAAGGACAGGCGCTCGCCGCGTCATCTTCCCCTATTTGAGACGAAACGGAGCATTTCCTTGGCAATCAGGCCGATCCTACCCTACCCCCATCCCGGTCTTTCCGAGATCTGCGCGCCGGTGATCGATTTTGACAACCAATTGCAAACGCTGGTCACAGACCTGATCGACACGATGCGCGCCGCCCCCGGCGTCGGCATTACCGCAGCCCATATCGGCGTAAAACAGCGCGTTTTCGTACTTGAGCTGACGCCGGGAACCGTCCTGACCTATATCAACCCCGAAATTCTCGGCCTGTCCGCACAAACCATGCGGCATATGGAGGGCAGCGTCTCGATGCCCGGCTTCACCGAGGAGGTGGAGCGTCCGTCTGAGGTCGAGGTGAAGTTTCAAGATACGTCGGGCATGGAACATCGCCAAACCGCCGAGGGATTTCACGCCATCTGCATCCAGCATGAGATCGACCAGCTGGACGGTCTCTTTTGGCTGAAACGCCTCTCGAAGCTCAAACGCGACCGGCTGGTGAAAAAATGGGAAAAATCCCGAAAGCCGTGATGATCAGCCGGTAATCGACAGCACGAATTCCGCGTCGCCCTTCAGCGTGTTGCTGACGGTGCAGATATCCTCGGCCATATGCGCGATCGCTATGCGGGTCGCCTCGTCGAAATCCCCGGCGATCTCGATCCGGATATCGAAACGGACTATTCGCGACGGCTCCTCATCGGCCTTTTCGCCGGAGACGTAAACCGTAACCTTTTCGAACCCGTCGAGCAGGCCCATGCGGCTCGCCGCGATGCGGGCGCTGAGCGCCAGACAGGCCGCAAGCGACGAATAGAGAAGATCGACGGGATTGAACCCTGGCTCCGAAGCACCCGTCATCACCGTCAGCGCGCCGCCGGTCGCCGTGACGACATCGGGACGTCCAAGACGCCCAAGCGCAACAATGGCCCCCGTTGGCCGCTTTTTTATCCTGAGCTGTTTCACGTCTTCTCCCGCCTCTCGATGTCACCGCATGGAACCAAAACTAGCCTCACGCTTTTACGCACGCAACGGTGAACGACCGTTGAGGATTGATTGAAAAGGGAGCTGGGACATATGGTTACATCTACGCTCGTCGGTATTCTGATCACCTTCCTGGTGATCGTGCTTGTCTTGTGGCTCATCGCACGACTGCCCGTGGGCGGCGGCGCGAAACAGATCGCTCAGGTGATCGTCATCATCATCGGCATTATTTCGCTGTTGAAATACCTTGCCGTCTTCTGATGTCCCGGCAATGCGCGAAAAATAAAGGCGGCGAAAGCCGCCTCTTTTTATCCGCGATTTTCACAAGCCCCCGACCGCTATTGGCGCGGCTCGAACCGGTAGGCTTTTTTAAGGGTGATATCCCGAACGCTGCCGAGGCCGAGAAACGGCGTGTTGTCGGCATCGAAGATCGCCCTGCCCTTCGCCACGATCCAGCGCGCGGAACCATCAGGCAAATTGACCTTGTAACGCTGATCGAAGAACACGCCGGTGGTGATGCTTTCAAAAATCGCCTGCGCCACCCGATCGCGCATTTCGATATCGATTCTTTCGAGAATATCCTCGATCGTCACCCCCTGCGATCCGACCGTTACGGAAAATCCATGACATTCCGCGGTAACGGCATCCATGATCAGCCTGTTGTCGGAGATGCTCCACATATAATAGCCGATCGCATTGTCTGAATCCGTTTTGTCCCCAAGCACGAAAACCTCCAGACAGTTTTTCCTGACAAACGCTAACATCAGACCTCTAATATTCCACCCCTCGTTTTATGGGGGTAACGACTCCGCCACTACACCGTGCATCGATATCCACCGAAATTTGCCGACGACCAAATCCGGATATCGGTGTCGAAAGGATCATAAATTCCGGGGATACGTCGCAAAGCCGCTCGCTTGCACCTACATAGCTTTGCGCTAAAATTTCCAAGGAGGCTAATATGCTGCGAACCGCTCTTACTTTTGGACTGTTGTCGGCAACTGTTTTTCTCGCCGGCTGCCAGACGTGGCAAAGCCCTTATCGCGGGACCGAATGGCGGATGGACCAGGTCATGGATGGCGACCCCTATCGGGTCGGTGACGGCAATCGTGGGGGGAGACGCTAAGCCGTCGAAGATTTCATCCGAATGGCGGCGAGATCTACGCCCTGAAACTTTAAAGCCCGGGCTGCCGAGACGAAAACACGTCGACGCGGCCCGAGGCGGATTTCATCGCCATCAAATTCAACTTTTGTGGGAGAGTGCAACGCCAAGCGATTGGCACAAAAAGAAAAAACCCGCCGAAGCGGGTTTCTTTGGTGCGGTCGAGAAGACTCGAACTTCCACGGGTTGCCCCACAGCGACCTCAACGCTGCGCGTCTACCAATTCCGCCACGACCGCATCGTGGTAGGCGTCGACTTGCGCCGACGGGGGTGCATGTAGCAAAAGGATTTTCGGTGCACAAGAGCGTCGTGACAGTTTTTTGAAATTAAAAATCGCGCCGACCCACCCTATATGCAGGAAGCCCGCAAATGCTGGGGTTGCCGCCTTGTCGTCATTTTGCGAGAAGGCTGTGGAAAGGACTTTTTCATGCTCACACGTACGGATATCGAGACAAATATGCTGCCGGTCGCCGGCTCGCCGCCCGTCCGCTGGCGAATCTCGGAAGGTCTCGTCCCTTACGAGGTGGCGACGGAGGAAATGGAGCGGGAAGTTGCCGCCATCGCCAACGGCGAGGCCGACGAACTCGTCTGGCTTCTGGAACATCCGCCGCTTTATACCGCAGGCACCAGCGCCGATGCCGTTGACCTCATTGAACCGGATCGTTTTCCGGTCTTTGCGACGGGGCGCGGCGGCGAATATACCTATCACGGGCCGGGACAGCGCGTCGTCTACGTCATGCTCGACCTGAAACGGCGGCGACAGGATGTCCGTGCCTATGTGGCGGCGCTGGAGAATGTCATCATCCGCACGCTCGACAAGATGAATGTGCGCGGCGAGCGGCGCGAGGACCGTGTCGGCGTCTGGGTCAGGCGGCCGGAGAAACCCCTGCTTCCCGGCGGCGGTATGGCCGAGGACAAGATCGCCGCTCTTGGCATCCGGTTGCGGAAATGGGTGAGCTTCCACGGGCTGTCGATCAATGTCGATCCCGACCTCACGCATTTTACCGGCATCGTGCCCTGCGGCATCAGCGCCTACGGCGTCACCAGCCTTGTCGATCTCGGATTGCCGGTTATGATCGGCGACGTCGACGTTCTGTTGCGCGAGGCCTTCGAGGAGGTTTTTGGCGAGGCAGTACCCGAAACCAGCTATGCCGGCTGATTGGCCCGCAACCTTTGCCGCCAGCCGGCGTTTCCGGCATCGATCACCATAAGAGGAGGAACGACCATGTTTACAACGTCCGCCTATGCCTGCGATGACGGTTCTGCGCCGATGAAGCTCGCGACCATCAAGCGTCGCGATCCCGGTCCGCGCGATGTCGAAATCGAGATCGAGTTCTGTGGCGTCTGCCACTCCGATATTCACACGGCCCGCAGCGAATGGCCGGGTTCCCTCTACCCTTGCGTCCCCGGCCACGAGATCATCGGTCGCGTCGGGCGGGTGGGCGCGCAGGTCACCAAGTTCAAGACGGGGGACCGCGTCGGCGTCGGCTGTATCGTCGACAGTTGCCGTGAATGCGCAAGCTGCGCCGAAGGGCTGGAGCAATATTGCGAAAACGGCATGACCGGCACCTATAATTCGCCTGACAAGGCCATGGGCGGCAGCGCGCATACGCTGGGCGGTTATTCCGCCCATGTGGTGGTCGATGACCGTTATGTGCTCAATATCCCTGAAGGGCTGGATCCGGCCGCCGCCGCACCGCTGCTCTGCGCGGGCATAACCACCTATTCGCCGTTGCGGCACTGGAACGCCGGTCCTGGCAAGCGTATCGGCGTCGTCGGTCTTGGCGGCCTCGGCCATATGGCGGTCAAGATCGCCAATGCCATGGGCGCGACGGTGGTGATGATCACCACGTCGCCTGGCAAGGCGGAAGACGCCAAGAAACTCGGCGCCCATGAAGTAATCGTCTCGCGCGATGCCGACCAGATGAAAAAGGCCGCTTCCAGCCTCGACCTCATCATCGACGCGGTTGCCGCCGACCATGACATCAACGCCTATCTCGCCTTGCTGAAACGCGACGGCGCGCTGGTACAGGTCGGCGCGCCTGAAAAGCCACTATCGGTTCACGCTTTCAGCCTTATCCCCGGCCGCAAGACCTTTGCCGGTTCGATGATCGGCGGAATTCCCGAAACCCAGGAAATGCTCGACTTCTGCGCCGAAAAAGGCATCGCCGCCGAAATCGAAATGATCGATATCGATCAGATCAATGACGCTTATGAACGCATGATAAAAAGCGATGTGCGTTATCGCTTCGTCATTGATATGAAAAGCCTGCCGCGCCAGAAAGCCGCCTGACCCTTCGAGGGGAGCGCCTTCCGGCGCTCCTTTTTTCTCGTTGGACCTTTCGGTCGAAAGCGCAGCCAGACCCATGACCAGCGAGACCGGTTTCAACAATGTCGCCAAGGGCATGACCATCATGGCCGGCTGCATGTTCGTGCTGCCAATCATGGATGCCATCGCCAAATACATGGCGGTCAGCGGTGGCATGTCGCCTGCGCAGGTGACGTTTTACCGGTTCTTCTTCCAGCTTCTGTGCACCCTGCCCCTGTTGCTTCTGGTGTCGCCGAAAGCGCTGTTCAGCGCTAAGCGGCCATGGATGAATTGCCTGCGCGGCGTGCTGCACGCCAGCGCCAGCTTGATGTTCTTCGCCGCCGTCAAATACATGCCGCTCGCCGATGTCTTTGCGATCTATTTCGTCGAGCCCTTCATGCTGACGATGATGTCGGCTCTCTTCCTCGGTGATAAAGTCGGCTGGAAACGCTGGACGGCGATTGCGGTGGGTTTCGGCGGTGCATTGATCGTCATTCAGCCGAGTTTCGAAATCTTCGGATGGACGTCGCTTCTGCCGGTCGCCTGCGCGTTTCTCTACACGCTTTACCTGTTCCTGAACCGCGCCATCGGCGATGCCGACAGCCCGCTCGTCATGCAGACCATGTCCGGCATTGCCGGCACGGTATTCATGGGTGCGGCACTTCTGGCTGGCGATGCGATCGGTGACAAGGATTTCGCGATCTCGCTTCCGCAGTCCGGTTTCACCCTCACCCTGCTCATCCTGCTGGGATCGATATCCGGCTACATGCACCTCCTGATCGTCAGGGCCTTCAGGCTGGCGCCGCTATCGCTGCTCGCGCCGTTCCAGTATTTCGAGATCATTTCAGCGACGGTGCTCGGTTATGCGCTGTTTTCGGATTTCCCGACGCCGTCGAAATGGCTCGGCATCCTCATCATCGTCGCATCAGGCCTGTTCATCATCTGGCGCGAGCGCACACAGGTACAGACCAACCCGCTGCTCAACGGGCAATGACGCCGACACCCACGCGCGCCTCAGGTGCCTGAGGGCAGCGTTCCTTCGTCGTGATGGTCCTGCGCCTCCACAAGGCTGCCGAGCAGCCACAGGGAAACCTCGGCCGCCTCCCCGGCGGACTTGAAGCGGTATGAGCCGCTATATTTCGGCATATCGAAAAAGGTAACGACGAAACCGTCACCGCTTTCCAGACTTTCGACCCTTATCCGCTCGGGATCGATCAGCACACATACGTAATGAGACCCCATATTGCGCATGAAGCCGGCCTTGTTGTCGTGCAGCCGCACAAAGGCCGCACCGCCGTCCACGCTCATATGCAGGCTTCTGATCGCCTCATTGGGAAAAGCGCGGGCGAAATCCATGATCGCTTGCCCCACATCATGGCTGTTATCGTCATCCGTCGCCCGCGTCATGCGCCAGGCATAAACAGCGAAGACCGAAAGCAGTACGAAAACGATAATCCAGATCGCAATATTCATCCGGGACGCTCCCTCAGCACCGAGACACCGCGATTCGCGAATCGAAACGATGCGAACCCGGCTCAGCTACATATAGACCGAGGCTTGCGTGAAGTGTGGCTCCTCAAAATCGATGCGAAGATCGGCATCGTTTTGCCATGTCGTGCACGGGTTGCGAAATCAGAAGCGCTTGAGGAACGACGCCTTCGCCAGCAGCCATTGCCGGCGAAGCTGCGACAGCTGCACCTCGCCCTCCAACACGCCCGCTCCCGCCTTTCTGGCGGCAACGATGACCGGGCCGGACAAAGCGACGGGGAGATAGGCAGCAAAGATGTTCCTGGAAATCTTCGCGCGTCTGGCCTTCTGCATATGGTCCAGCGCATGCGTCGCAAAAATCTCGATAGCTATGCCGATGCGCTGCTTGTCTTCGCCTTCGAGAAACGTCTCGCGGTCGAGCCCGGCAGCCGCCAGCATGTCGGCGGGAACATAGACCTGCCCACGACGCCGATGCAGCGGCATCAGCAGCAGAATGCCGGCCATGGCCTGCGCCACGCCCGCATGTCCCGCCGCTTCCGCGCTTGCCGGGGCGTCTTCCGGTGAAAGCACGAGGCTCGCCAGCTGGATCAGGGCCGATGCGGTCTCACCGGCGTAACCTTCAAGGGCGTTTCGATCCTCGAACAGATCGTCATAGAGATCGAAGATGCGCGCTTCGATCATATTGGCCAGCACCGGCCGAGGCAGGCGATATTGCTCGATCGCGGTTAAAAGAGCGGCGGCAACGGGATGGGACTGGCTGTCGCCATGCGCATTGCCCTCGAGAAGATCGCGCCACCATTGCATGCGCACTTCACCAGGCAGCGCCTCGCGAACGGAATCGCGGATACGGGCAATTTCGGCATTGAAGGCGTAAAGTGCTGCGAGTGCTGCGCGCTTGTCTGCGGGAGACAAAAGGCATGCGAGATAACGGTCGCGATCGGTGTCGCGCAGCGTCGCAAGGCAGACGTCGAGATTTTCTGTGGGTGCCATGGTTCCCCGCCCGAAACGTCCTGTCAGCCTTCGACGGCAATCAGCGCCGCAGCCACGGCGCGCGATTCCGAAAGCATGATGTTATAGGTGCGCACGGCAGCACCCGTGCTCATCGGATCGACCGAAATGCCCGCGTCCCTGAAGGCCGCGCGCAGTTCCTTCGGCAAGACCCGCATGCCATCGCCCGTGCCGATCAAAAGCACCTCGATATCCTGAGCTTGCGCCAGAACCATGTCGAAATGTTCGAGCGTCAATTCTTTCGCATCGACGGGGCTCCAGCCATGAATGCCGGAAGGCAGGCACAGCAGCGAACCGCGATGCGACATGTCGGCAAAGCGGAAACCGAAATTGCCATAAGCATCGATGGGCGCCCGGCCGGGAAAATGGGCCGGGCGTATTTCGATCCCGCCGGCCATCAGACGGCGGGCTTGCCGCCGATGGCGTTGGTTTTCTCGTCCTTCTCGTCTTCCGCGTCCTTGCTATCGGGACGCAGCTTGAAGGCGATCAGCACCGGAGCGGCGATGTAGAGCGACGAGAACACACCGATACCGACGCCGAACAACATGGCGAAGGTGAAGGAGCGGATGACTTCGCCACCAAAGATGTAGAGCGCGAGCAGAGCCAGAAGCACGGTGAGACCGGTGAGGATCGTGCGCGACAGCGTCTGGTTCAGCGACACGTCGATAATCATCGACAGCGGCATCTTCTTGTACCGCCTGAGGTTTTCGCGGATACGGTCGTAGATGACGACGGTGTCGTTCAGCGAATAACCGATGATCGTCAGAATCGCCGCGATACTGGTCAGGTTGAACTCTATATCCAGGAAGACGAACAAGCCGATGGTGAAGACCACGTCGTGCACCATCGAGATGACCGCGCCGAGTGCAAACTGCCACTCGAAGCGAACCCAGATGTAGACCATGATCGCTGCCATGGCGAGCACAACACCGATCGTGGAAGTGACGGTCAGGTCACCGGATACGGCGGGGCCGACCACTTCGACGCGGCGGAAATCGTACTTGTCCTCAAGCTCGCCACGCACCAGGGTGATCGCCGACTGCTCGGCATTTTCGCCGCCGTCCTGCGCCTGAATACGGATGAGAACATCCTGCGGCGTGCCGAAATTCTGCGCCTGGATTTCACCGAGATTCAGCTGGTTCAGACGCTCGCGGATATCGGCAAGATCCGCCTCTCCCTGCTTGGCGCGCACTTCGATGACCGAACCGCCCTGGAAGTCGATGCCGAGGTTCAGGCCCTTGGCCACGAAACCGCCGACGCAGGCGAGCATGACCGCGCCGGTGATCATGAACACCACGCGGCGATAGCGCATGAAGGGAATGTCGCGACCGTCGAACATGGCGGTGCGGACGCCCTTCGGCATATGTTTCGGACGGCTGCGGCGAACCCAGTAGCCGAACATCCAGGCCGTCAGCGTATAGGCCGTGAAGACGGTGGTAATGATGCCGACCGCAAGCGTGACGGCGAAGCCCTTGACGGGACCGGTGCCCATGTAGAACAGCACGCTCGCCACGATCAGCGTCGTCAGGTTGGCGTCGACAATGGTCGCAAAGGCGCGCGTGAAACCGTTATCCAGTGCCTGGATCAGCGGTTTTCCACTCTTCACCTCTTCGCGTATTCGCTCATAGATCAGAACGTTGGAATCCACCGCCATGCCGATCGTCAGGACGATACCGGCAATACCGGGCAAGGTCAGCGTCGATCCGATCACGCTGAGGACAGCGAGCAGCATGACGATGTTGACGATGAGCGCGATGTTCGCGAGCAGGCCGAAGAAGCCGTAGAAAACGAACATGAAAATGAGCACGCCGACGGCGCCGATGGCGCTTGCCGTAAGGCCCGCCGTGATGGAGTCGTTACCGAGGCTTGGGCCGACGGTGCGTTCCTCGACCACGGTGAGCGTCGCCGGCAGAGCACCCGCACGCAGGAGAACGGCAAGGTCGTTGGCGCCCTGAACGGAGAAGCTGCCGGAGATCTGCCCCGAACCGCCGATGATAGGCTCGCGGATCACAGGCGCGGAAATGACCTGGTTATCGAGCACGATGGCGAACGGCTTGCCGACATTCTGCTGCGTCGCCTGCGCAAAGCGCTGCGCGCCGCGGCTGTCGAAGCGGAAGGTGACGACGGGTTCGTTGGTCTGCTGGTTGAAGCTGGCCTGCGAGTCCACGAGATTGTCGCCGGAAACGAGCGCGCGGCGTTCGACCAGATAGGGAACCGGCGGATCGTCCTGCGAATAGAGAACCTCGGAGGTCGCGGGCGGACGGCCGTTCATGGCCTCCTGCGCCGGCATCGTCGTATCGACCATGCGGAAGGACAGCTTTGCCGTCTGGTTGAGAAGCGATTTCAGGCGCTGCGGATCCTGAAGGCCCGGAACCTGCACGATGATGCGATCGGAACCCTGACGCTGGATGAGCGGCTCGGTGGTGCCGACTTCGTCAACGCGGCGGCGCACGACTTCGATCGACTGCGACACGGCCGAGGACAGGCGGTAGTCGACGCCTTCATCGGTCAGGTTGAGCCGCAACAGATTGTCGCCGCCGTCGCTCATCGCCACTTCGGTAATGGAACCGCCGACCAGCGTTCCGGCGGACACCGGCTGCGTCAGGTCCCGAAGTGCGGTTTTCGCCGCTTCGTATTGAGCGGGATCGCTGATGCGGACCTGAATCTGCTGGCCGTTGCCCGTCAGGCCCGAATAGCGGATGTTGGCGTCGCGAAGCTGCGTGCGCACATCTCCCACGATCGTTTCAAGGCGTTCCTTGACGATATCGGAACGCTCGATCTTGAGCATGATATGCGAGCCGCCCTGAAGGTCGAGACCGAGCGTTACCTTGTTGTCCTTGTACCAGGCAGGCATGCCCTCCAGCTGTTTGTCCGTAAACAGGTTGGGAGAGGCGATGAAGACGCTTGCCAGCACAAGCAGCCAGATGAAGACTGTTTTCCAACGGGAAAAATGAAGCATTTCGATCTCGGTCAGGGTTGGGGTTGCGCGAGTGGCGCAACCCGTCAAAATTCGCAATCGGGCGTTCGGTTGTCCGGCAGGATCAGGAAGCGGCTTCCGTCTTGACCACTTCGCCCTTCACGCGCACTTCGGCAATATATGCACGAGCGGCACGGATTTTCACGCCTTCGGCGATTTCGACTTCGAGTTCATTGTCGTCGATAACCTTGATCACCTTGCCGACGATGCCGCCGCCAAGAACGACCTGATCGCCACGGCGAATATTGGTCAGTGTTTCCTGGCGCTTCTTCATCTGCGCGCGCTGCGGGCGAATGAGGAAAAAGTACCAGACCACCATAAGCGGCGCAAACAGGAAAAGCATTTCAAGGCCGGAACCGAAGGCCGATGCGCCGCCCGTTGCGTCCTGGGCAAAAGCTTGACTAATAAACATATAAAACTCCTCAACGATTACGGCACGACCTCGTATGCCGCCCCAGCTTTCAAGCCGCCGGAATATAGTGGGGAACGCCGGGAATGCAACAGATGCAGGGCCACGCCGTACCGATTCCGGACCTCTTAACCTTTATGGGCCGGAAACGCCATGCTAGGCCGGGACGAAAACATCGTTTTGAACACCGGACAAGCGGAAGAAACACCATGATTCGAGAAGAAACGGCCACCCTGCTTCTTGCCGAACTGCGCAGGCTGAACGTTGCCGTGGAACGTCTGGCGGGTCCGGCACCCGCCGTGAACGACTGGAATGCGGCGGATTGTTTCGTCTGGACGCCGGTCAATTCCTTTCTGCAGCCGGTCTCGCGTCCCAACCGCATCGCGCTGAAACTCATTCGCAGCGTCGATCATGTGCGCGACATCCTGCATGAAAACACCCTGCGTTTCGCCGATGGTTTTCCTGCCAACAACGTGCTGCTCTGGGGCGCACGCGGCATGGGAAAATCCTCGCTGGTGAAGGCCGTTCACGAAGATGTGCGGGCCGCAAGCGGCGTTCCCCTGAAACTGGTCGAGGTGCACCGCGAGGATATCCACACCCTGCCCGCTTTGCTCGACATATTGAAGGCCTCCGGCGAGCGCGTCATTGTTTTCTGCGACGACCTCTCCTTCGATCACGACGACACGGCCTACAAGTCGCTGAAGGCGGCGCTCGACGGCGGCATCGAGGGACGGCCGGACAACGTGCTGTTTTATGCGACGTCCAACCGACGCCATCTTCTTCCGCGCCACATGATGGAAAACGAGCAGTCCACCGCCATCAACCCTTCGGAGGCCGTGGAAGAAAAGGTCTCGCTGTCGGATCGCTTCGGCCTGTGGCTCGGCTTCCACAAATGCGGCCAGGAAGATTATCTGACGATGATCGACAGCTATGCGGCCCATTTCGACCTCGGCCTTGATCGCGACACCCTGCACCACGAGGCACTGGAATGGGCGACCACGCGTGGCGGCCGCTCGGGCCGCGTTGCCTGGCAATATATACAGGATGCCGCCGGCCGCCTGAGAAAATCGATCGACAGATAACGCCACCGTGACACCAGGCGAGAGCCGGTGTCGTTGCGACTATAGGCGTTGTCGTATTCCCGAACGCCCCACCGCCCGCCAAATGGTTTGCTGCACATATCCGGCAAACGCCGGTATCTGCGGCGGACGGTGATCGGGAGACAGGCGACGTTTGCCCAAACGTGCCGATTGCTCTTCTTTCCATCCCTTCGCCGATGAGATTCCACGCGAACCGCATAGGGGTTCGCGCGTGAGTTTCGACGACATCCTGTCCGCAGAGGAGCGGGCCGGCATTGATGTTCAACCCAAGGAGGAGATGGATATGAGCAGGAACAGAGGCGTCGTCTATTTGCGGCCCGGCAAGGTCGAGGTCCGTGACATCGACGACCCGAAGCTGGAGGCGCCGGATGGCCGCCGTATCGAGCACGCGGTCATTCTCAAGGTGATTTCCACGAATATCTGCGGTTCCGACCAGCATATGGTGCGCGGCCGCACCTCGGCGATGCCCGGCCTCGTCCTCGGCCACGAAATCACCGGTGAAGTCATCGAAAAAGGCGTCGACGTCGAGATGCTTGATATCGGCGATATCGTGTCGGTGCCGTTCAATGTCGCCTGCGGGCGCTGCCGCTGCTGCAAATCGCAGGATACCGGCGTGTGCCTGACGGTGAACCCCGCACGCGCCGGCGGTGCTTACGGTTACGTCGATATGGGCGGTTGGATCGGCGGACAGGCCAGATACGTCACCATCCCCTATGCCGACTTCAACCTCTTGAAGTTCCCCGACCGCGACAGGGCGATGTCCAAGATCCGCGATCTCACCATGCTCTCCGATATCCTGCCGACCGGCTTCCACGGCGCGGTCAAGGCCGGCGTCGGCGTCGGCTCCACGGTCTATGTCGCCGGCGCCGGCCCGGTCGGTCTGGCGGCTGCCGCCTCCGCCCGTATTCTGGGTGCCGCCGTCGTGATGGTCGGTGATTTCAACAAGGATCGCCTGGCGCACGCAGCAAATGTCGGTTTCGAGGCCGTCGATCTTTCCAAGGGCGACCGGCTGGGCGACATGATCGCCGAAATCGTCGGCACCAACGAGGTCGACAGCGCCATTGACGCCGTCGGTTTCGAAGCGCGCGGCCATGCGGGCGGTGAACAGCCCGCCATCGTTCTCAACCAGATGATGGAAATCACCCGCGCCGCCGGCTCCATCGGCATTCCGGGCCTCTACGTTACCGAGGACCCCGGCGCCGTCGATGCTGCAGCGAAACAGGGTAGTCTGTCGCTACGCTTCGGTCTCGGCTGGGCCAAGGCCCAATCCTTCCATACCGGCCAGACGCCGGTGCTGAAATATAATCGCCAGCTCATGCAGGCGATCCTGCACGACCGTCTGCCGATTGCCGACATCGTCAACGCCAAGATCATCGCGCTCGATGATGCCGTGCAGGGATATGAGAGCTTCGATCAGGGTGCGGCAACCAAGTTCGTCCTCGATCCGCATGGCGATCTGCTGAAAGCGTCCTGACGGGAGCCTCTAAAACTAACCTGAAAATACGCAGCAAAAAACCGCCCGCGACGTGATCCGTCGCGGGCGGTTCTTTTAAATCGACAATATCACCTGGTGGTGACAATCACAGATCGACGTCGAGGATCGCCATGGAGAAGTTGTACGAGCGGTCGCCGTCCTCGTCATCGATGTAGACAACGCCGAGGAACTCTTCGCCAAGATAAACTTCGGCGGAATCGTCCTTACGGGGACGCGCCTTCACAACCATCTTTTCATTGAAGGTGCGCTTGAAATAGGCGTCGAGTTTTTTGATTTCGTCGGCTTTCACCACTATTCTCCTGTGCGGTTCGCGTTGCGCCGCTTTTGGCATGGGACAAAGGCCAAAGTAAAGTGAAAGCGGCACATCGCCGATGTCTTTCACAGGCCATGTCTTTCACACGGTGTCTTCCACACGGACGATCGAGAAATACCGGACCCGTCAGATATCGGCTCCGATGACCTGGTCCATCAGACGCGAGGGTTCGGAACACCCTGCTTCTCCCACCACGCGCGCCGGCACACCGGCAACCGTGGTCTTCGGGGGAACCGGCTTCAGCACCACCGAACCGGCAGCGATGCGCGAGCAGCTGCCGATTTCGATATTGCCGAGGATTTTTGCGCCTGCCCCGATCATCACGCCATTGGCGATCTTCGGGTGGCGGTCCGCCCCCTCCTTGCCGGTGCCGCCGAGGGTCACGCCATGCAGGATGGAAACGTTATCGCCGATAACCGCCGTCTCACCGATCACCAGCCCGGTGGCATGGTCAAGGAAGATGCCCTTGCCGATGCGTGCCGCCGGATTGATATCCGTCTGGAAAATGCTCGACGAGCGGCTTTGCAGATAAAGCGCCAGATCCCGGCGGCCCTTCTGCAGCAGCCAATGGGCAAGGCGATGGGTCTGGATGGCCTGAAATCCCTTGAAATAAAGAAGCGGCTCCATGAAGCGCGTGCAGGCCGGATCGCGATCGTAAACCGCCTGGATATCGACGCGCAGCACGCTTCCCCATTCCGGCCAGTCATCCAGCATGTCCTGGAAGGTATGGCGCAGGAGAACGGCCTGCATGTCGGGATGATCGAGGAGTTCGCAGATACGATAGATCACACATTCTTCCAGAGACCGATGATTGAGAATCGTCGAATAAAGGAAGGCCGAAAGCAGCGGGTCCTGCGCCACGGCGCTTCTGGCCTCGTGCAGCAGGCTACCCCAGATCGGATCGACAATCGCCAGCTGTTCGGGCTGACGGGCCTCGGTACGTGCGACCATGAATGGTCTCCTCGTTTGCAGTGGTCGTTCTTTATACAGAAAAAGACGTGCATTAGAAATGGGATTCGAATGGCGACTTTAAAGGCGGCAAGGCTTCAGTTTTTCTTCATGCAGCATGAAAAAGCGTTTCTTGACGTCCCGCTCAAAGGGTACGGTAAAACTCCAGAACCGCCGCCTTGAACACCCTGTCACCAACGGCCAGCATGTGATCGCGGCCGGGAATGTCGATCGCCCGCGCATGCGGCATGATCGCGGCCAGCTCCGCGCCGGATCCGGCGATGTCGTCATTGGTTCCAACCGCAATCAATGTCGGCGCATCGATCTTTGCCGCCTGTTCGCGCGTGACGAGAACCCGCGACGTCTCGATACAGGCTGCAAGCGCCAGCCGGTCGCTTTTCGTCTGGTCGGCAAAGGCGCGGAACATGCGGCCGCGTTCATGGGTGACGACCTCAAGCGAGGGCGCCAGAAGCGCCTCGGCAATAGGATCCCAGTCGCCGACACCTTCCACCATGCCGATGCCGAGCCCACCGAAAACCAGCGAGCGCACACGCTCGGGATGGGCCATCGCCAGAAAGGCCGAAATGCGCGCGCCCATGGAATAGCCCATCACATGGGCCTCCGCGATGCCGAGGTGATTGAGCAGCGCCACCGCATCATCAGCCATGACGGGCGGATAATAGGCTTCCGGATCGTGCGGCTTGTCGCTTGCGCCATGGCCACGATTGTCGATGGCGATTACCCGATAACCGGCGTCTCCCAGCGTCTTCAGCCAGCCGGGATGCACCCAGTTGACGTTGGCGCTGGAGGCGAAGCCGTGAATCAACAGAACCGGATCGCCCGCCGCATCGCCCTCGTCGAAATAGGCAAGGCGAAGGCCGTCATGGGAAAAATCGGAAAATTGCGGCATGTTGAGATTCATCAAGGACATCCTTTTTGCCGGACCATATGGCAGGAAATCGCAATTTTGAACATGTTTTCCTGACGATTTTTATGGAGATGCAATGCGTTTGGGGCTACATATCCGCAACAATGAGCCCATGCTCGATGACGATCTGCGGCTTAACCACGATATTGCATTTGGAGACGAACATGGCCGGGCATTCCATTCCCCACTTCCAGAACGATGGCGGACACAGCGTGATCGAGATCGGCGTCAAGGAATTCATGTGCACCGGCGCTTCGGTTCCTTTCGATCATCCCCACATCTTCATCGATATGGGCGACGACAACGAAAAGGTCTGTTCCTACTGCTCCACCCTTTTCCGCTACAATCCGTCGCTGAAGGCCGAGCAGACCAATCCTCCCGGCTGCGTCTTCCATGTGAAGGCCGCCTGACCTTCCCCTTTCCTGATCGGGGCGCACCATGCCCATCAAATCCGTAGCCATTGTCGGTGCCGGCATCGCCGGTCTCACCGCCGCCCTTTCTTTTGCCTGGCACGGCGTCAGCTGCGACATCATCGAACAGGCCGCCGAGCTGACGGAGGTCGGCGCGGGCTTGCAGCTATCGCCAAATGCTGCCCGCATCCTCGCCGAACTCGGCGTGTTGCCCGCAATCGAGGCGCGCTGGACCGAACCGGCAAGCGTCGATCTGGCTGACGGAAAATCGCTTGCGACGCTGTTATCCCTACCCATGGGCGCCGTTGCCCGCGCACGCTGGGGCGCACCCTATGGCGTCCTTCACCGCTCGACATTGCAAAGCGCGCTTCTTGATGCGGTAACCCGCAATCCGCTCTGCCGCCTGCATCTCGGCAAACCTGTCGAAAACGCCACTGCTGATATTATCGCCGCGACCACCTTTCGCGATCATGACCTGATCGTCGGCGCAGACGGCGTCTGGTCGGTGGCCCGTTTTGCCGTCCCCTCCGCCCCCGTCGCTACCTTTTCCGGCAATGTTGCCTGGCGCTTCACGGTCGCGACAAAAGATGTTCCTTCCGCCATCAACAAAAGTGCTGTGACCGCCTATCTCGGTTCGGGCGGCCATGTCGTCGCCTATCCGCTGAAAGAGATTGGCGGCTACAACATCGTCGCCATCGCGCTCGGCGCCGATCCCGGCGCGACATGGCGGGCGGAATCGAGCGGGCGGCAAAAAGCCATGCTGCTCGAACAGTTTCGCGGCTGGAGCCCGGATATCGTCCGGCTGCTGGCGTCATCGGAAAACCCGACCTTCTGGCCGCTTTATCAGGCCGGTCCCGGACGCTGGCACAATGGCCGCGATACGGTGCTGATCGGCGACGCCGCCCATGCCATGTTGCCCTTTGCCGCACAGGGGGCCGCGATGGCCATCGAGGATGCATTTGAACTTGCAGGCGCGTTTTCCGGGACGTTGGCCGGAACATCGCTGACCGTGTCGCAAGCCCTTGCCGCCTTCGAGGCGCTGCGCTTGCCGCGTATAGAAAAGGCCCGCAAACGGGCCTCTCTCAATCGTTTCGCCTATCATGCCGCAGGCCCTGCCCGTCTGGCCCGGAACTTCGTTTTTTCGACGCGCCCCACGGAAGCCTTCTTGAAAGACTTCGACTGGCTTTACGGCTACCGCGCCAAAGGCTGAGGTTAAACCTCAGCCGTCGCAGCAAACCCGACTTCAAGATCCTTCTTGAGGTCGGCAACATCCTCAAGCCCGATCTGAAGGCGGATGACCGGGCCTTCCGATGGGCCTTTGGCGATAGTCCTGTCGACAAGCGATACCGACACGGCAAGCGATTCGTATCCGCCCCAGGAATAGCCAAGCCCGAAGAAAGTCAGTGCATCGAGGAAAGCTGCCGCTGCCTGCTTGTATTTGCCTTCTTCCGCCTTCAGCACGAAGGAAAAGACGCCGCTTGCGCCCTTGAAATCGCGCTTCCACAGATCGTGCCCGGCAAAACTCGGCAAGGCCGGATGCAGAACGCTCACCACATCGTCGCGACTTTCCAGCCAGCTGGCGATGTCGAGCGCGCTTTTCTGGTGGTGAGCCAACCGGATGCCCATGGTGCGCATGCCGCGCAGGATCTGATAGGCGTCATCAGGCGTCACGCAGATGCCGAGATTGGTGTTGGCCTGATAAAGCGCCTTCCAGTGCTTTTCATTGGCCGAGACGAAACCCATCAGGACATCGGAATGCCCGGAGGGATATTTGGTCGCGGCGTGAATGGAAACGTCGACGCCGAAATCGAGCGGCTTGAAATAAAGCGGCGTCGCCCAGGTATTGTCCATCGTCACGATGCAATCATGCCTGTGGGCAATCTCGGTGATCAGCCGCACATCCTGAATCTCGAACGTGTTGGAACCCGGTGCTTCCAGATGAACGAGCTTCGTATTCGGCCGGATGAGCGCCTCGATGCCCGCGCCGATCGCAGGATCGTAATACTCCACTTCCACACCGAGCTTCCTCAGCATCATGTTGCAGAAGCGGCGCGTGGGATAATAAACGGAATCGACGATCAGCGCATGATCGCCAGCACCGAGATAGGCCAGAAACGGCACGGTGATCGCCGCAAGGCCCGACGGCACGAGAATGGTTCCGGCAGAACCTTCCAGCTCGTTGACGAGATTGCAGAGCGCATCGGTCGTCGGCGTGCCGTGGGTGCCGTAGGTATATTTCTGATTTTCGGTCGAAAGCGTCGCCGCGTCGGGGAAAAGCACGGTGGAGCCGCGCACGATCGGGGGATTGACGAAACCGAAACAGTCTGCGGGATCGTTGCCGCCATGGGTCAGGCGCGTATTTACACCTGCGGCGGAAAGCAGGTCATTTTTCTTGGTCATTTCAGATCAGCTTTCGAAGGGGTACCGACCGACCGACAATGCGTAGAGCCGAAGGCGAGGTCAAGTCCCGAGGGACCTCCGTCAGTCTGGTATTGATCCATCTCGAAACAGCATACAAGAAGTATACAAAAATCGCGCAAGTGCAAATTTCCGCAAAAATATGCTTATATTTTCACCCTTTGCACACTTCCCGACCAAAATTTGGAAAATTCCGTTTTATAGGCACAATTATTGCCGGCACGTCTTGACCCCGCTGCCAATTACGATTGTGATAGAAAAAGCGGATCGAAAAGATCTTGCTGAAGGGGGAGCTGGGGCAAGTCAATATGCCGGTCCTCTTCCAATTGACGATAACAAACAAAGGTTGGGAAAAATGAAAAAGGCAATTCTGTCAGCCGTAATCGGCGCAGCAGTTTTGGGAGGAGCCTCGGTCGCTTCGGCTGCGACGCTTCAGGATGTGAAGTCAAAAGGTTTCGTCACCTGCGGCGTGAGCGCTGGCATTCCGGGATTTTCCAATCCCGATGACAAGGGCGAATGGTCCGGCATCGACGTTGACTATTGCCGTGGTATTGCCACTGCGGTTTTCGGCGATCCTACGAAGGCCAAATTCGTCGCTCTTTCGAGCAAGGACCGTTTTCCGGCCCTCCAGTCTGGCGAGGTCGACGTTCTGACCCGTAACACCACCTGGACGATCAGCCGCGACACGTCGCTCGGCTTCAACTTCCGCACTGTCAACTATTATGACGGCCAGGGCTTCATCGCCAAGAAGGGCCTCAACGTGAAGTCCGCTCTCGAGCTTTCCGGCGCCGCCGTCTGCGTTCAGACCGGCACGACCACCGAGCTCAATCTCGCCGACTATTTCAAGACCAACAACCTGCAATACAATCCGGTTGTCTTCGAAAAGGAATCCGACGCGACTTCCGCTTATGATTCCGGCCGTTGCGACGTCTACACCACCGACCAGTCCGGTCTTTATGCTATCCGTCTCAAGCTGAAGAACCCGGAAGACAACATCGTTCTGCCTGAAGTGATCTCCAAGGAGCCGCTTGGACCGGCCGTTCGCCAGGGCGATGATCAGTGGTTCGACATTGTCACCTGGGTTCACTACGCGATGGTCAACGCCGAGGAACTGGGTATCACCTCGAAGAACGTCGACGAGCAGAAGAACAGCGCCAACCCGGACATCAAGCGTCTGCTGGGCACTGAAGAAGGCACCAAGATCGGTACCGATCTCGGCGTGACGAACGACTGGGCTTATAACATCGTCAAGCTGGTGGGTAACTACGGCGAAGTCTTCGACCGCAACGTCGGCGCCGGCTCGCCGCTCAAGATCGAACGTGGCCAGAACGCGCTGTGGACCAAGGGCGGCCTGCAATACGCACCGCCGGTCCGTTGATCGGTCCCATCGTCGGTTAGTCCTGAAGGAGGCTGGGCGATGCCCGGCCTCCACTTAAAATTATACAATAAGCTCGCAAAGAGCATATAAAAGGGAAAGGTGCCTATGGCAGGCAACGCGGTCAGTTCGCAACGATCGCGCGCGCAAAGCGCGTCGTCACTTCTTTATGATCCACGCATACGCGGAATTTTCTATCAGGTTCTGACAGTCGTCATCCTGACCGCCTTCGTCTGGATCATCGTGACGAATACGATCACCAATCTTCAACGATCAAACATTTCGTCCGGCTTCGGCTTCCTCAACGGAAGAGCCGGTTTCGATATCGGCCAGTCGCTGATCGCTTATACCAGCGATGCGACCTATGGCCGGGCTTTGCTCGTTGGTATCCTCAACACGATCCAGGTCGCATTTTTCGGCATCATCGCCGCCTCGATCATCGGTTTCATCGTCGGCATCGCCCGGCTGTCCAGCAACTGGCTGATCTCCAAGCTGGCGCAGGCCTATGTGGAAATCTTCCGCAACATCCCGCCCCTGCTCGTCATCTTCTTCTGGTACAAGGGCGTCATCTCCGTTCTGCCGCAGGCGCGTGATTCGCTGGAGCTTCCGCTCGGAAGCTACCTCAATAATCGCGGCTTCTTCTTTCCCAAGCCGCTTTGGGGAGAAGGCACCTGGCTCATGCCGCTCGCCTTTCTGGTCGCCGTCATCATCAGCGTCTTCGTTTATCGCTGGGCAAAGGCGAGGCAAGAGAGAACCGGCCAGCAATTCCGCACCGGGATCACGCTGACGCTTCTCCTCATCGGCCTTCCCGCAGCAACATTTCTCGCACTTGGTTCGCCGCTGACCTTCGACTTCCCGATTGCCGGGCGGTTCAATCTTGCCGGCGGCGCGGTCGTCGCACCTGAATTCATGTCGCTGTTTCTGGCGCTCTCCTTCTACACTGCCTCCTTCATCGCCGAGATCGTTCGCGGCGGCATCAAGGCCGTGGCGAAGGGGCAGACCGAGGCAGCGGATGCATTGGGTCTTCGCCCAAGTACGACGACGCGTCTGATCGTCATCCCGCAGGCGATGCGCATCATCATCCCACCGCTGACAAGCCAGTATCTCAACCTGACCAAGAACTCCTCGCTTGCGGTCGCGGTCGGTTTCGCCGACATCGTCTCCGTCGGTGGCACGATCCTGAACCAGACGGGACAGGCGGTCGAAGTTGTTGCGATCTGGCTGGTTCTCTATCTCTCGCTGTCCATTCTCACGGCCTTGGTCATGAACTGGTTGAACGCGAAAATGGCCCTGGTGGAAAGATAACAGATGACGATCAGCAATCCCGCTTTCGTGCGCCAGACCATTGAAGAAGCCAAACCCGCGCCTTCGAGCGCGGTAGGCGTCAGCCATTGGTTGCGCACCAAACTTTTCGCCACACCGAAGGACACCGTCCTTACGGTTCTCGCCGTCGCCTTCCTCGCCTATCTTCTGCCGCCACTCTTCAAGTGGCTGTTCATAGATGCGGCATGGACCGGCACGGATCGCATCGCCTGCCTTACCGCCTCTCAGGGCGGCGCGCTTCCCGACGATCAGTCGGGCGCGTGCTGGGCGTTCATTTCGGCGAAATTCGGCCAGATCATGTTCGGCCGTTATCCGATCGACGAACGCTGGCGTCCTATCCTCGTGATGGTGATGTTCACCATCCTGCTGATACCGATGCTCATTCCGAAAGCGCCGTTCAAGCGGCTCAACACGCTGGCGCTTTTCATCATCCTGCCGATCATTGCGTATTTCCTCCTCATCGGCGGCGTCTTCGGCCTGCCGGTGGTGGAAACGCAGCTCTGGGGCGGCCTGATGGTCACGCTGATCCTGTCGTTCTTCGGAATAGCGGTGTCCCTGCCCTTCGGCATTCTTCTGGCGCTCGGCCGGCGGTCGAACCTGCCGGTGATCAAAATGCTATGCGTGCTTTTCATCGAAGTTATCAGAGGCATTCCCCTGATCACCGTCCTGTTCTTCGCAAGCATCATGCTGCCGCTGTTCCTTCCCGATGGGTGGACCTTCGACAAGTTCCTGCGCGCCCTGGTCGGCGTGTCGCTCTTCTCCTCGGCCTATATGGCAGAGGTGATCCGTGGCGGCCTGCAGGCAATACCGAAGGGGCAATATGAAGGGGCGGATTCGCTCGGCCTGAACTATTGGCAGAAAACCCGGCTAATCGTGCTGCCGCAGGCGCTGAAGCTCGTCATTCCGGGCATCGTCAACACCTTCATCGGGCTATTCAAGGACACGTCGCTGGTCTCCATCATCGGCATGTTCGACCTGCTCGGCATTGTCACACTCAACCAATCGGATGCGAACTGGGCGACACCTGTCACCGCAATGACGGGTTATATTTTCGCAGGCTTCGTATTCTGGATATTCTGCTTTGGCATGTCGCGTTATTCGCTGTTCATGGAACGGCACCTCGACACCGGGCATAAACGATAAGGGACGCTCAAAATGGCAGAAACCCAAACAAAAAAACTGGCCGTCTCGACAACGGACGTGGCGATCGAACTCATCGGCATGAACAAGTGGTATGGCGACTTCCACGTCCTGCGCGACATCAACCTCAAGGTGATGAAAGGCGAGCGTATCGTCATCGCCGGTCCTTCGGGTTCGGGTAAATCGACCATGATCCGCTGCATCAACCGGCTGGAAGAACATCAGTCCGGGCTGATCAACGTCGATGGCATCGAGCTTACCAATGATCTGAAGAAGATCGACGAAGTACGTCGCGAAGTCGGCATGGTGTTCCAGCACTTCAACCTCTTCCCGCACCTGACGATCCTCGAGAACTGCACGCTGGCGCCGATCTGGGTTCGCAAGATGCCCAAGAAGGAAGCCGAGGAAGTGGCGATGCACTATCTGAAACGCGTCAAGATCCCCGAGCAGGCCCATAAATACCCCGGCCAGCTTTCCGGCGGCCAGCAGCAGCGCGTGGCGATTGCCCGCTCGTTGTGCATGAAGCCGAAGATCATGCTGTTCGACGAGCCGACATCGGCGCTCGACCCGGAAATGGTCAAGGAAGTACTCGACACCATGGTCGGTCTTGCCGAAGACGGCATGACGATGCTGTGCGTGACCCACGAAATGGGTTTCGCCCGCCAGGTCGCCAACCGCGTCATCTTCATGGATCAGGGCCAGATCGTCGAACAGAACTCGCCTGCCGAATTCTTCGACAATCCGCAGCACGAGCGCACCAGGCTGTTCCTCAGCCAGATTCTGCATTAAAAACACTGCAATCGGTGACAACGGAAAAACGGGGCTGCAAAGCCCCGTTTTTTTATGCCGCAAAGACGCACGACTGACCGTCCCGTCCCCTCACGAAGCACGACATATGTCGCGATTCCCGCGAAAACCCGGCATGCAGGAGACCGAAGGCGGCCCTCGCCCCACCTCTTTAACCATCTGTTACGAAACAGGAATCCTTGTTTTTCAGGGGCTTTGGCCGCCCTTGTCATTTTTTTGTCAAATCATGCATTTTTCCGCTTGCGGACCAACGGGAGCCTGACTATAAGGGCGCCACACCGCAAGTGTACGCGCCCTTCGTCTATCGGTTAGGACGTCAGATTTTCATTCTGAAAAGAGGGGTTCGACTCCCCTAGGGCGTACCATTTGCTGTCGTGTTCTCCCCATAAAACCTTCTAAAAAACGTAATACGCTTCGATAGCAATTGTCGTCGCTCATCAGGCTGATCGCCCTTTCTTTGCGACGATGGATTGCCGGGAACCGATTTCCCTGCAGACGCCGGCTAAGCCTCCGGCATCCACTCGGTAGGACGGTAAAACCTGCTTTTTCGTTCGACGATAGGACCGTTATTTCAAAGTCTTGGCCTCGTCCGTTACGGTTTTCCACAGCCCCTGCGCCCCGGTAAAAAAACTCGTCACGAAGCGAAAAAAATCGATTTTTCCGCTTGCGGACCAACGGGAGCCTGACTATAAGGGCGCCACACCACATGTGTACGCGCCCTTCGTCTATCGGTTAGGACGTCAGATTTTCATTCTGAAAAGAGGGGTTCGACTCCCCTAGGGCGTACCATTTCTTCTCCTGCAAAATCAGCATTATGCACAGAAGTCCTAACGCGATGCGTGAGAGAAAAGGCTCCGGCCGTCCCTCGGCGTTTTCCCCTGAAATTGAAGCTTGATCCGCAGCCCGTCAGGGTGCGAAAGCCGCGTCCAGAACGCGCAACTGCACACGCCTCTGACCCTGCCATAAATCAGCGCCCACGGTGCCCGCGACGTGGATGGACCTGCCGCGCGCATTCAGCAGCATCTGCCCCAGAGGGGCCTCTGCGGCGCGGAATGCGATGCCGTCCAGCCGAGAGCCATCCATGGCCTCCAGCGTGATCTTGACGTGGGCGGTACCGACGAGGCGCACATCGCGCAGCCGATGGGCAGGCACGGCGAAGATCGGCTGTGAATGGCCGGAGCCGTAAGGACCGGCTTGCTCCAGCTGATCGACGAGCTGCAATGTCGCGCCCGACGCACCGATCGCGCCATCGATCTTCAGCACGCTGCTTTCCACCAGCTCGCTTACCGTCTTTACGGCGGCTTCCTCGAAGAAAGTCCTGAGCTTGCCGAGATTGGCGCGTTCCACCGTGAGGCCGGCGGCCATGGCGTGGCCACCGCCCTTGACCAGCAATCCCGCATCCACGGCGGCGCGCACCATCCGGCCCATATCGAAACCATTAATGGAGCGGCCGGAACCGGTACCCTTGCCAGAGGGATCGAAAGCGATGGCGAAGGCCGGGCGGCGGAAACGATCTTTCAGACGCGAGGCGAGCAGCCCGACGATGCCCGGATGCCAGTTTTCACGGGCGGTGACGATGACACCGGCGCCGGAGCCGTCGCCATACTCGTAAAGCGCCTCCGCTTCGGCTTCGGCCAGCATCACGGCTTCCATCGCCTGTCGCTCACGGTTCAGTTCATCGAGCTTTTCGGCGATGACTTCCGCCTGGGATGGGTCTTCGATGGTCAGGAGACGGCTGCCGAGCGCGGCATCGCCGATGCGGCCGCCGGCATTGATGCGCGGCCCGATCAGGAAACCGAAATGATAGGGCGTCACCGGCCCCCCCAGCCCCGCCTTCTTGAACAGCGCGGCAAGCCCCGCATTGTTCATGTGGCGCGCGGCAATCAGCCCCTTCACCACATAGGCACGATTGAGCCCCTTCAGCGGCACCACGTCGCACACGGTGGCAAGGGCGACGATATCGAGAAGCGCCAGCAGATCGAGCGTGAAGGCCTGCCGGTTGCGTCTGTCTTTCAGCAGCCGCAGGGTGGCGACCAGCACCAGAAACACCACACCGGCGGCGCAGAGATGCCCCTGCCCCGAAAGATCGTCTTCCCGGTTGGGATTGACCAGCGCCACCGCCGGCGGCAGTTCCGAACCGACCTGATGGTGATCTATTACCACCACATCGGTTCCCGCATCTTTGGCGGCGTTCAGTGATTCATGGCTGGTGGAGCCGCAATCGACGGTGACGATCAAGGTCGCGCCATTGGCGGCAAGCTGCTGCATCGCCGCCGGGTTTGGTCCGTAACCTTCGAAAATCCGGTCTGGAATGTAGATTTCCGGCGTCAGCCCGAAATGCGCGAGAAATCGATACATCAATGCGGAAGAAGCAGCACCATCGACGTCGTAATCGCCAAAGATTGCGACTTTCTCCCCCCTGTCGATAGCGCGGACCAGCCTTTCGGCCGCTTTCTCGCAATCTGTCAGCATGTGCGGATCGGGCATCAGCGAACGGATGGTCGGATCGAGGAAAGCGAGGGCCTCATCCACACCCACCCCGCGCCCGGCCAGCACCCGTGCAATCAGTTCGGGAATGGCATGGATCTGGGACATGGCCAGCGCACGGTTCTGTGCGGCCTGATCCAGCCGCGAAACCCAGCGTTGCTCTGTGGCCGACCGCTCCACGCTTAGAAACGCGCGGGCCACGGTATCGGCCGGCTCCATCATTGCCATCCTGTCCATCGTCCTGTCATGCGAGTGCGCATCCGCGCCTTGTCATGACAACGGGCTAAATGGCGGTGACGCCTTTTTCAAGCAAAAACGCCCGTATGAGATTTCACACCGAAAAAATCGAGAAAAACGGGCTGACGATCGACACGGCGCCAACCAGCAACAACAGGGAAAACACCGCAAGCGAACACCAGTTGCGCTCATATTCGGCAATATCGAATTCCATGCTTCGAATATTGTCATTGGCATTGTGAGGCCGCGCCCGGTGACGGGCGACCACAACGCCTTCATGCATGCTGTCCTTGAAAAGGATAATCGATGTCACGGCCACGCCTCCCTCGCTTGGTGAACATGATTAACCATAGAGCCGAATCGCGTTGTTTTCCAGCGGTTCTGCGGCCTCACCCTCAAATTTTATGGTGGCTCGTGCGGCAGGCGCTTCCGGACGAAAAAAGACCGCGCCTCCATGTGAAAACGCGGTCTTCGGGTTCAAAAAAGGTCTGGAACGTCTCAGGTCCGCTCGATGCGGATGACCTGGGGTTCGCTGACCAGATATTTCTCGTTCTTGATTGCCTTGACGGCCTTGCGGATCGCATCTTCCATCGTCGCATGGGTAACGAGGATGATCGTCTGCGGCGCGCCTTCCACCTGCACGCGCTGGCGCTGCACGATGGATTCCAGCGAGATGTTGTTGTCCGCCATGCGGCTGGCGATGGAGGCGAAGACGCCCGCCTGATCCTTCACCGTCAGCCGGATGAAATAACCGCCCTCATGGCTCTTCATCCTGGCGCGGCGATATTCCGTCAGCGACTTCGCCGGGCGGCCGAGCACCGGAACCTGCTGGGCACCGGGACGGCTCTTGGCAATGTCGGCGATATCACCGAGCACAGCCGAGGCGGTGGCGTTGCCGCCCGCACCCGGACCGACCATCAGCAACTCGCCGAGAATATCGGATTCAATCGCCACCGCATTGGTGACGCCATCAACCTGCGCGATGACGGAATCGAGCGGCACCATGGTCGGATGCACCCGCTGCTCGATGCCGGATTCGGTGACCTGCGCCACGCCGAGAAGCTTGATGCGATAACCCAGCTCGGCGGCCGCCTGGATGTCCTCGCTGGAGATATTGGTGATGCCTTCGAGATAGATGTCGTCGGCCGAAATCTTGCTGCCAAAGGCGAGCGTGGTCAGAATGGCAAGCTTGTGGGCGGTATCGTTGCCCTCGATATCGAAGGCCGGATCAGCTTCGGCATAACCCAGCCGCTGTGCTTCCTTCAGACACGCCTCGAACGACAGCCCTTCCTTCTCCATCTTGGTCAGGATGTAGTTGCAGGTGCCGTTCATGATGCCATAGATGCGCGACACATGGTTGCCGGTGAGAGACTCACGTAGCGCCTTGATGACGGGGATACCGCCGGCCACGGCCGCTTCGAAATTGAGGAGCGCGCCCTTGTCTTCGGCAATCGTCGCCAGTTCGACGCCGTGCTTGGCAAGCAGGGCCTTGTTGGCTGTCACCACATGGAGACCGCGTGAAAGCGCTGCGCGCACGGCCTTTTCCGCCTGTCCGGAAGCGCCGCCGACCAGTTCGACCAACACGTCGATATCGGCTTCGTTCGCAAGCTGTTCGGGCGTATCGAACCAGGTAATACCATTGAGATCGATGCCTCGGTCGCGCGAACGGTCGCGCGCGCTGACAGCAATAATCTCAATCGCGCGTCCGCAGGTGTTTGCAAGTTCGTTGCTTCTCTGCTGGAGGATGCGCACGAGCGAAGCGCCGACAGTGCCGAGCCCCGCTATGCCGATTCTCAATGAATCTGCCATGGGTATGTTCCTGATTTGCTGGTGATGGTGACGGCCGGGACCCGGCCGTCTTCGGTTGCCCTTATCTGTGGGCATTGAGCGAAACGACATTGTGCATCGTTTCGTCAGCGCTCGACAGGAAACGCTTCAGATTGCGCGCTGCCTGACGAATTCGATGCTCGTTTTCAACGAGCGCGAGGCGGACGTAATCATCGCCCATCTCGCCGAAGCCGATGCCGGGAGCAACGGCGATATCAGCCTTCTCGACCAGAAGCTTGGAAAATTCCAGGCTGCCGAGATGGCGGAACTTTTCCGGGATTTTCGCCCAGGCGAACATAGTCGCCGCCGGCGGCGGAACTTCGAAGCCGGCCTTGCTGAAAGTATCGACCATGACGTCGCGACGGCGGCGATAGACGCTGCGCACTTCGGCAATGTCGGAGCCGTCGCCGTTCAGCGCATGCGTCGCCGCAACCTGGATCGGCGTGAACGCGCCGTAATCCAGATAGGACTTCACGCGGGTCAGCGCCGCGATCAGCCGCTCGTTGCCGACGGCAAATCCCATGCGCCAGCCGGGCATGGAGAAGGTCTTCGACATGGAGGTGAATTCGACTGCAACGTCGATAGCGCCCGGAACCTGCAGAACGGAAGGCGGCGGATTGTCGTCGTCGAAATAGATTTCCGAGTACGCCAAGTCAGACAGCACGATGATCTCGTGCTTCTTCGCGAACGCGATCACGTCCTTGTAGAAATCAAGCGAGGCGACATGCGCCGTTGGGTTCGACGGATAGTTGACGATCAGCGCCAGCGGCTTCGGGATGGAGTGGCGCACCGCCCGCTCCAGCGGACCGAAGAAGCTTTCATCAGGCTCCACATTCATGGAACGGATGACGCCGCCCGCCATCAGGAAGCCGAAGGCGTGGATCGGATAGGTCGGGTTCGGGCACAGGATCACGTCACCCGGCGCGGTGATGGCCTGCGCCATATTGGCGAAGCCTTCCTTGGAGCCAAGCGTTGCGACAACCTGCGTATCCGGGTTCAGCTTCACGCCGAAACGGCGGGCATAATAGCCGGCCTGCGCACGGCGAAGGCCGGGAATGCCCTTGGACGAGGAATAACGATGGGTGCGAGGATCCTGAACGACTTCGCAAAGCTTGTCGACGATCGCCTTGGGGGTCGGAAGGTCAGGATTGCCCATGCCGAGATCGATGATATCGGCTCCGGCCGCTCGCGCGCTCGCTTTCAAACGGTTGACCTGTTCGAAGACGTATTGCGGCAGACGCCGGACCTTATGAAACTCTTCCATCTCTTTCCTCATGGAAATGGACCGGTTCTGCCGGCCCATAACGAAGTTCGTTCTTGTTTTCAAACGCCGCCGACACGAACCGATCCGGCAGACGTTATTCATTGTACCGCAAAGCACTGGAAAACCTACAGGGGTTTTCTCGGTCCGCACGGCATCACGATCATCCGCCTTGTGCTTCCGGCATGGCCTTTTCAGACCCCCGGCAAGGCGGATTGCGCAATGTAATCAGGAAACCTGCATAACGCCAGATTCTGGGAAAATGCAAGGCAGACCATGCTCAAGATCGGCCATTTCGGCCGTTCAGCCGCGCTCGCCCTTCACAATTGCCGCGCGGATGACCGAAAGCACCCGCTCCGGCTTGATATCCGTGCAGACGAGCTGGCTTGGATGTCCGTCCCAGTCGCCCGGCGGAAAGGCGCGGCCATCCGGCTTCTGAATGGTCTGACCATCGGCAAGCCCGCCGCAGACGACGCGCACCGGGCCGCTGCGGGTCTCAAACAGTTCCGGCGCAACGAGGTAGACGCAGGCGCAGCTGTCATGCACCACCATGCCGTCGCCCGTGCGGGTCTTGTAGAAATCGATGTAGAATTGCGACAGATCGGAAAGCAGCTGCACCGGCTCGCCGCCCGCTTCCGCCATCTCCGCCATGAAGGCGCTGGTCATCACCGTTTTCGTCGTCACGTCGAGGCCGACGACGACCACACGCCAGGGTGCCGTGAAAACCAGATCGGCCGCTTCGGGATCGCCGTGAATATTGGCTTCGGCCGCCGGAGAAATATTGCCGTTGATGTCGAAGGCGCCGCCCATGACGATCACCTGCTTCACCAGTGCCGCAAAATCCGGCTCCTCGCGCAGCGCCAGCGCCAGATTGGTCATGCGGCCGACGGCGATCAGCGTCACCTCGCCGGGATTGGCCTTGACCGTCTCGATGATGAACCGGTGCGCCGGGCGAGGATCGAGCGGCAGATCGATGGTCTCAGGGATATCGATATCGCCAAGACCGTTCTCGCCATGGATGAATGTCGGCCAGTGGCCTTCCTTGCGGGCAGGATCGAAAGTCACGCCTGCACCCCTGGCCACCGGCGCCGTCATCTGCCATTCCCGCTTCAGGAAAAGCGCATTGCGGGTGGTGATATCGATGGGTGCGTTGCCGAAGACGGTGGTGACGCCGATCAGATCGATATCGGGGTGGCGATGCAGGAACAGAAGCGCCATGGCGTCATCCACACCGGGGTCCGTATCGAATATCACTTTATGCATAATGCCCTCATCCTGATGTCTTAAGCGCCATCGCTTCTCTTGGCGAAGCGCCACGGAAACATACCCATAAGCGGCAACACCGCAATCCCCCTGTCCGCACCAGATCGGAGAGAAAAATATTGCGTGGCGATCTTTTCGGTGAAAGAAGGGGGCCTCTCCTTCCGCCCGCTCGGACATGCCAAGTGCAAGACATCGCCCTCAACGTTTTTCTGGTTCTCTTCTGTGTCGCCATCTTTGCCGGATTTATCGATTCCATCGCCGGTGGCGGCGGTCTCATCACCATTCCGGCCATGCTGATCATGGGCATTGCGCCGCTCGACACGCTCGGCACCAACAAGCTGCAATCGCAGTTCGGTTCGGCATCGGCCACCATCGCCTATGCAAGGCGCGGGCATGTCAATCTGAGGGAACAATTGCCGATGGCCGTCATGGCGATGTTCGGCGGCATGTTGGGCGCGGTCATCGCAGCCTTCGTACCATCGGATCTCCTGCGCACCATCATGCCGTTCCTGCTGATCGCCATCGCCCTCTATTTCGCCTTCAAGCCGCAGCTCAGCGATATCGACAGCCATCGGCGCATCACGCCTTTCGTGTTCGGCCTTACCGCTGCACCGCTGGTGGGTTTTTATGACGGTGTTTTCGGCCCCGGCGCGGGTTCCTTCTACATGCTGTCCTTCGTCGCGCTTGCCGGTTTCGGCATGCTGAAGGCGACCGCCCATACCAAGCTCCTGAACCTCGGTTCGAACTTCGGCGGCTTCGTTGTTTTTGCGGCTGGAGGTGCTGTTCTCTGGAAGCTCGGCCTCGCCATGGGCGTCGGCCAGTTCGTCGGCGCGCAGATCGGATCGCGTTTCGCGATGAAAAACGGTGCGAAGATCATCCGCCCGCTCCTGGTTATTTCCTGTCTGGCAATGGCAACGAAACTTCTTGCGGATGCATCATCCGTCTGGTCCATCACAACGATCTGGGAAACCATCTTCCCCAAATGATGGGAAAATGAAACGGCCCGGCGCAGGCGTCCAGGCCGTGGACGCTACGCCGTGGCGCGACGGCGTCTGCGGTCGGCGATTTCCCTGATGACCACCATTGCGCCAACCAGCTTGTAGTTGGAGGAGTAGCAGGGTGACATTTCGAGCGACTTTACAATCGTATGGCCGTCATGATCTTCGGCATAGGTATATTTCGACGTACCGCCCTTGAAGCAATTGTCGAGCCGTTCCCGCAGGTCGTTCTGAAAACGGTGCACCCCGACAAGCTCGGCGATGTGACATCCCAACAGCCCATCCGGCGAATTGCGTGGAAACGCCTCGAGCCCATTGGCGAAAGACACGCGGTAGCCGGGGGAAACGACAACCACGGGCTCGTCGAGATCGTTCAGCATGTCCTCATCAAGGATGAGATGGCGATGATGCCATTCCAGGCTGTCCTCGTCCTCGTCGCCGATCACCTTGGCCTTTAGCGGCATGCCGACATAACGATCGACAAGCGTTCGCAAAAGCTCGGAATTGCGCTGCACGCAACCAAGATCTTCCGCCTCATGATTGAGGAGATCGATGGCGAAACGGAACTGCTCGCGAATGTCCTCGGAGCTGCCGGTCTGACGCCCGATGACCCGGTTGAGCAGCTGCTCCAGTTCACGCTCCAGCACTGCGATCTTGTCGGCCTCGTTTTTACCAACGGCAGATTGCAGTTCCGTGTAACGCAGCCAGAACAGCTCTATTAAATCTTTCAACCCAACTCTCCCTGAACGGGCAAACAGCCCGCTCCCAATCCGAATGGATAGACGCTTATCCCCTGATTATAGCGTTCACGCGCTTAAAAATGACGTAACAACATACGGGAACGCTACAGGGGCCGCGTTCTAAAATACCATAGCTGCTGCTATTTTTTCAATTTCGATAATCCATGAACGAGAAATGAGGTTCCACCAACGTAAAAAAATGTCGAAATGCACAATTTCACGACCGAATTTTCTAAAAATCACGAGAAGTCCGGCCACGTTGAAAACGTCTCAAATCTGGTGCTTCACGTCCCAGCGATCATGATACCACAGCCATTGTTCGGGATATTCGCGGACCCAGCTTTCAACCTTGTCGTTCAAAAGCTGCGCCGTCGCCTGAATATCGACATTGCCTTTTTCATCACGCGGAATCTCGACCTTCGGCTCTATTTCCAGCCTGTAGCGATTGTCCGGGAGACGCACGCAACGGGCGGGATAGACATCGCAATTGAACTGACGCACCAGCTTGGCCAAAAGCGGGTTGGTGCGAACCTCAAGGTCGAAGAACTTCGTCGTCAGCCCCTTGCCGAACTTCTGGTCGACCAGAACGCCGACACCGCCGCCCCTTTCCAGCTGCCGCGCAAGCGCAAAGGACGAGCCGGCATGCGAAGGCACAAGATTGCCCATGCGTTCCTTGCGGAACTTGAACACCTTGTCGGCCACAAAGGGATTGTTCGGCGGCCGGAACAGCACCGTCACATCGAGACCGAAGGCGGAACTGGCCACCGGCAGCAATTCGAAATTGCCGCTATGGGCGGTAAAGACGATGAAAGGCCGCGGATTGTCGCGCAGGTCCGTAAAGGTCGGAATGCCCACGACCTGAATACGGCCCGGTTCGTTTTTTTCCGGATCGAAATCGAACAACCGGTCGAGGAAGACATATTCCGCCGCAAGCCGACCCATGTTGCCCCAGCTGTCCATCGCGATGGCCAGCCGCTCCTCTTCGGATTTCTCCGGAAAGGCGCGCGCCAGATTGTACAGCATCAGCCGGTGGCGGCCGGTTTTGGGGCCGACCCAGCGCACTAGCCTGTCGGCTGCGCGAATGCCAGCATCGGCTGGAAAAAGCTTCAGCAGATTGAGAAGGCCGAAGGCAAACGTCGCGATCAGCCATTGCCGGAAACGGTCCAGCTTCAGAACGATCCGCGTAATGAACAGTTTCAAGGCGTCAATCCATCCGCAGAACGATTTTGCCGAATACCTGGCGCGTTTCCATACGTTCCAGCGCCCGGTCGATATCCTCGAAGGTGACTTCGGTGTCGATAACGGGATGAACGATGCCGCGCGCCATCTTCTGCATGGCGTTGGCCATGTTCTCCATGCGGCAACCGAAGGAACCGAGCAGCTTCAGCTGCTGCTGGAAGAGCATCATCAGGTTGATATCGGTGGACACGCCTGACGTGGAGCCGCAGGTGACGAGACGTCCGCCCCGCTTCAGCGAGAACATCGAGGCCGCGAAGGTGTCCTTGCCGACATGCTCGAACACCACGTCGACGCCCTTCTTTTTCGTTAGCTTGCGCACGACGCCTTCGAAACGGTCGGTCCGGTAGTTGATGACGTGGTCGGCGCCGAGAGCCTTCGCCCGTTCGATCTTGTCGTCTGAGCCGACAGTGGTGATGACGGTGCACCCCATCTTCTTGGCAAGCTGGATGGCCGCCGAGCCGATGCCGGAGCCGCCCGCATGCACGAGGATCGTTTCGCCCGGCTCGAGCTTCGCATTGTCGAACAGCATGTGTTCCACCGTGCCGAAGGTCACTGGCGCCAGAGCCGCGCCGATGGCATCGACGCCATGCGGTGCGGGAACAAGCTGGCGGGCGGGAATATTGATCTTTTCCTGCGCGAAGCCGTCGAGATGGAAACCGTGCACGCCCTGAACATGTTCGCACAGATTGTCGCGGCCTTCGCGGCAGGGCTTGCAAATCCCACAGGTGCGCGCGCCGTAGATCGCGACGAGCTGGCCCGGCAGCACGTTCGAAACGCCCGGACCGATGGCCTCCACCACGCCGGAAGCCTCAGCACCGATGGTGAGCGGCATCTTGCGCTTGGCAAAAGCCATGCCGCGCCAGCCCCAGACGTCGATGTGGTTGAGCGCCACGGCCTTGACACGCAGCGTCACCTCGCCCGGTCCCGGTGCATCCGGTTCGGGCAGGTCCACTTTTTCGAGCTTCCGGTCGTCGACGAGTTGAAGAGCGCGCATGTTTCAGTCCTTCGCCCGGAGGCGTTTATCCCAAGAATAATTCCAGCAAAACTCTGTAGCGGTTTTTCGGCCGGAATGCGTAATCAAAGAAGCGAGAGCGTTTCCGAGGTTTCGATCTGGCCGGAAACGCCTCTGTTTTCTGGCGGAATCGATCAGGCCGGTTCGCGCGTCATGACAAGGCTTGCATTCTGCCCGCCAAAGCCGAAGGAGTTGGAAAGCACGGCATTCACCGTCGCGTTCCGTTTTACATTCGGCACCACGTCGAGCGAAATGGTGGGATCGGGATTGTTGTAGTTGATCGTCGGCGGCAAGGTGCCGGTCAGCATGGTCTGCAGCGAGAACACCGCCTCCACTGCACCCGCCGCTGTCAGCGTGTGGCCGATCATCGACTTGTTGGACGACAGCGGAATGCCCTTCAGGCCTTCGCCGAAAACGGCAAGCATCGAGCCATATTCCATCTTGTCGTTTTCCGGCGTCGAGGTGCCGTGAGCGTTGATGTAGCCGATATCGCTTTCGGCGACACCCGCATCGGCAAGGGCCGCGCGGATCGTCGCGATCGCCGGACCGCCGTCTGGCGAAGAACGGGTGCGGTGGAAACTGTCGGCCTTTTCACCGGCGCCCTTGATGATGCCGAGAACCTTGGCGCCGCGTGCGACGGCGGCTTCCAGCGATTCCAGCACCAGCGTCGCCGCACCTTCGGCGATCACAAAACCGTCGCGATCCTTGCTGAACGGCTTGGATGCCTTTTCCGGCGGGTCGTTCTGGGTCGAAAGCGCAGACAGCAGCGAAAAGCGGATCAGTGCCTCGGCGCTGACCGAACCGTCGGTGGCAACCGTCAGCGCCCGCTCGGTGCGGCCCTGACGGATTGCCTCGACGCCGAGCTGGATCGCGGTTGCGCCAGAAGCGCAGGCGGTGGAAAGCGTCACCGGAAGACCGCGTGTGCCAAAACGGTCGGAAAGACGCTCCGAAATCGCTCCGAAAAGTGCCGCCTCCTGAAATGCAGGGTCGGGACGCTGACGGAAAGCCGTCAGGAACCGCTCATAGGCATCGCCCGGCTGGGCGGCCGGTGGAGACCGGTCGGCAAGCTCGAAACGGGCGCTCCATTCCGGCTCGATCGGCGGCGCGGCCAGGAACAGCGGCCCGTCGAAATCACCGGAGATGCCGGCCTGCGCCAAGGCCTCGATAGTGGTTTCGCGCGCAAAGGCATAGGAGCGCTCGACGGAATTGGGAACCGGGATGTCGATGAAATCGACCGTGCCGCTGATCCTTGTCGAAAGCCCCTCCGTCGGGAAGCGGGTGATCTTGTGGATGCCGGACTTGCCGGCCGTCAGCGCCGCCCAGTTATCGGCAAGACCCTGCCCCAGCGAGGTGATGATGCCCATGCCGGTGACAGCGACGATCGGGCGACCGAGATGATCCTTGAAATTGGAAGCCATGGTCTTTTCTCCTCACACGTCACGGGACAGAACGGCGACACCTTCGCCGCGCACATGGCCGACGGTGGTGACGACCGCTTCGCTGGCCGCCTCGCCCATTGGCTTTTCCGCGGCGGCATCGAAAGTAGGCACCTTCGCGCCGCTTTCAAGTGTCAGCGCCGCGAGCGCGAGGCCAAGCGGAAACTGCGCCTCGAGCCCATGACCGGTAACGCCGCCGAAACCGCGAATCGCGGCCTGCGGCAGGATTTTCTCGAGAATATTCTTTTCGCGGCGGGTGACGTCGTCAAAGCCGCTCGCGCCGGAAAACACGACGGTCGCCGCACTGTCCTTTGCGGGAGCGAGCAGGCGCTCCATGCGCTTTTCCATCTTGCCGTCGTCACGGCTGCCGCGATCGCCTTCGATGGCGTCGATGCGGGCATAGATCCGTGCGCCGCGTTCGCTGGCGTGCTTGCGCGATTCCAATACGAGGAAGGCTCCGAGCGAACCGGAAACCATGCCGCCGCCGTCCTGGCCGCTACGCGACCACAGCGGCTGCCAGCCGCCCTGCGCATGCGCACCGATCGCTTCGAACAGCAGGATCATATCGGGACGCTCGGCGGAAAAGGCGCCGCCCACCAGCGCGTGGCTTGATTCGCCCGAACGGATGCGGTGGAACGCGGTTTCAACGGCGGAAATGCCCGCCGCTTCCTCACCCATGAAGGTGCGGGAGGAGCCGGTAACCTTGTGCACGATGGAGATGTTGCCTGCCATCAGATTGGAAAGCTGGGCGAGAAACAGGGTCGGACGCAGTTCCGTCGTCAGCTTCTCGTTGAGTAGCACTTCGCGGTCGTTGCGCTTCAGCGCCTCATCGACGATCAGCGTATCGACATTGATGTCGCGCTCGCCGCCGCCGGCGGCAACGATCATGTCCATGGTGGCGCAGGCTTCGGTATTCTCCTTCAGCCCGGCATCGTCGAGCGCAAGGCCCGCAGCAAAAACGCCGAGGCGCTGCCAGTTTTCCATCTGGCGCTGGTCGCCACGCTTGGCGATCTGCGTGGACCAGTCGATCACCGGCATGGGATGGACCGGATAGGGTTTGAATTTTTCGGTCTCGATCACCGTTTCCGGCGCCGCCGTTCCCGAAAGAAGCGCAAGATGCGCCTGGCTGCCGACGCCGTGACAGGTCACGATGCCGACCCCGGTTATCACCACATCATTGTCAGATTTCATCGTCTGTCATCCTTTGCAGCCGGACCGTTCAAGCGGTCACGGCTATCCAACAGCGGTCGCAAACGACCACTCCATGCGTTGCGGAATAAAGCGCGCGATGCGGATTGGCAATGGTGAAGGCCCGATCCGCCTGCACAAGCCCCCGATTTTCATACATCAACACGGCGGCGACGCGAAAAACGCCCTCTTTCGGTATAGTGGAAGCGCTTATTTTTGCGCATCCGCAGCAATTGCCGCCATCAGGCCGACTTCCTCGGCCCGCTTTCTGACGATAGGCGCGAGCGGAATTTCGCTGAAGGGCATTGTCCGCAGCTTCAGCTGCGCGTCGCAGACCTTCTTGCCGCCAGAGGTGATCTTCGCCTTGGTGACGGCGAAACCGGAACCGTCATGCTCCAGCACCGCCTCGATGTCGAGAACCGCGCCCGGCTCCACGAAAGTTCGCATCTTGGCGCCATCGACCGACATCAGGAAAGGCATGGACGAAAAATCGCTGAACGCCAGAACCAGCATGCCGGAAGCCTGCGCCATGGTCTCGATCAGAAGCACGCCCGGAACCAATGGCATGCCGGGGAAATGTCCCTCGAAAACCGGGCTTTTGTCGGGAACGACGGACTGCGCCTTCAACGTGCGCGTCGTCATATCCACGGTCTCGACCCTGTCGATCATCTGAAAATATTCAAGCAGCATCCGTCCGGCCCGTTTCTGGTCGGTTACGACCCGCCCTTGAAGGCCGGGTCCAGAAAAAGAAATGCCCGCTCGAAGCGGGCATTATCGTCTTAGCCCTTGGCTGCGCTCAATTCGTCGATCTTGGCGCAGAGATTTTTCAGCACGAAGTATTCTTCGGTGGAAACCTTGCCTTCGTTGACTTCCTGCGTCCACTGCTCGAGCGGAATCTTGATGCCGAATTCCTTGTCGATGGCGAAAACGATATCCAGAAAGTCGAGGCTGTCGATGCCCAGATCGTCGATCGTATGGCTTTCCGGCGTAATGGTTTCGCGGTCGATTTCGCTGGTTTCGGCGATAATGTCGGCAACCTTGTCGAATGTAGCTGTCACGCCCATAATCCTTATTGTCGTTCGTATTAAATATGCTGTCTGACGCACCACATAGGCAAGTCGCACAAAAAAGCCAATGGTTTCGTGACGTAACTTTGAATTTTGCCTCAAAACTGTTGCCTAAACAGCAACCGAATGGCGGCCGCGTCCATTACCGAGATAGGCGTCGAAGATTGCCGCGATATTACGGACGAATGGCTTGCCCGCCTCTGTCACGGCAAAAATATCGGCGTCGAACCGCACCACGCCGTCCCTGTCGGTTGCGGCAAAATGCTGCGCCTGCGCCCTGACGGAATGGCTGGCCTTGCCGAAGCGGTGCTTCAAATCCGAGAAATCGAGCGAAAAATCGCACATCAGCCGCTCGATGACATGCGAACGCAAATGATCGTCTTCGGACAGCTCTATCCCCTTGATGACGGCGAGACCGCCTATCCGCTGATATTCCCCCGTCGCCACCATGTTCTGCACATAGCCCTGCGGCAAGCGGCCGATCGAGGATGCGCCAAGCCCGATCAGGGTGTCGGCCGTGTCGGTGGTGTAGCCCTGAAAATTCCGCCGCAGCTCGCCCGCCTCGGCCGCCCGGCATAAATTGTCGGCCGGCCTGGCGAAATGATCGATCCCGATCGTCCTGTAACCCGCCTCGCCGAGCATCTCTCCCGCCATCCTCATCTGGCGGTAACGCTCGGCAATACCGGGCAATGCGTCTTCGGGGATCATCGACTGGTGCTTTTTCATCCAGGGAACATGGGCATAACCGAAAAGTGCTACCCGGTCCGGATCAAGCGAGACGATCTGGTTGACCGTCCTCTCCAATGTCTCGCAGGTCTGAAACGGCAGGCCGTAGAGAATATCGCAATTGACCGAATGGACGCCCCTCGCCCGCACGGCATCCACCACCGATTGCGTCTGCTCGAAGGTCTGGATGCGGTTGATGGTTTTTTGCACTTTGTCATCGAAATCCTGCACGCCAACGCTTGCCCGCGTCATGCCGATGGCGGCAAGCGCATCGTAGCGACCGTCGTCGAGATCGTTCGGGTCCATCTCCACGCTGATTTCAGGCGCCAACCCGAAGGTGAAATGGCCTCGAAGACAATCCATCAGGCCCACCATATCCTCAGGTCTCAGCATGGTGGGAGAACCTCCGCCGAAATGCACGGCACTCACCACCGCATCCGGTGAAACTAGAGCCCCGACGGCCGTTATCTCCCGTTTAAATGCTTCAAGATAAACGGCAATCGGCTCGTATTTCAGCGTGTGTTTGGTGTGGCAGGCACAGAACCAGCACAGCCGGTCGCAATAGGGAATATGCAGGTAAAGCGATATCCGGTTCCTGTGGCCGAGATCGCCGAGCCAGCGGCGATAGGTGCCAATATCGATTCCCTCGTGAAAATGCGGCGCGGTAGGATAGCTCGTGTAACGCGGCACGGCGCCCGAATATTTGTGAAGAAGTTCGGTATTCATCCCCGGATTTGCCTTTTATCAAGTAAATGTCGATTTCCTCTCTTTCAGTAATGGCTGCGACAGTTTGCAACTTTGACTTCAATCAAGTCGCACCTTAAGTTCTTGCTAAAGTAGACGCGGGGGCGACGGCTACACGGCGCAAGCCTTCGAAAAGACCGGATTTCACACCCACGGTCGCATTCGTCCCTTAAAGCCAGCATCGGAAAAGGCTTATGGACACGTTGCAAAAGACCATCCACAATTCGCAGGAACCCGTGGTGTGCCGCTCCTGCCAGGGGCGCCATGGCGGTCTTTGCAGCACATTGACGCCGCAGCAGCTCTGCGACCTCAACCGTCATTCCAGCCGCAAAAAACTGGAAGCGGGCAATGAGCTGCTTGGCCAGGGTGAACTCGTCACTTCCTATGGCAATATTCTCAACGGCGTGGTGAAGCTCTCGAAGATGATGTCGGATGGCCGCCAGCAGATCGTCGGCCTGCAATTCGCACCGGATTTTCTCGGGCGGCCGTTCATGGCGGAAAGCAAAATGACGGCGGAAGCCGCAACCGATGTGGAAATCTGCCTGTTCCCGCGCCATATCGTCGAGCGCATGGTTTCCGAAGTGCCTGACATGGAGCGGAAACTTCACCGTCAGTCGCTGAAGGAACTGGATGAAGCGCGCGACTGGATGCTGACGCTCGGCCGCAAATCGGCACAGGAAAAAGTTGCGAGTTTTCTTTATATGATCGCCACGCATATCGACCCGGCAAAAGACGACAAATCGTCCTTCGACCTGCCGCTGTCACGCGCCGACATCGCCGATTTCCTGGGCCTCACCATCGAAACAGTTAGCCGGCAAATGACCAAGCTGCGCAAGGAAGACATCATCCGCATCGAGAACAACCGCCATATCACGGTGCCCGACCTCGATATGCTCAGCGAAACCGCCGGCAACGACTGACCGGCACTTTTACGCTGTCTTCATTGCCCCTGAAGCGCTGATTTACCGGAATAAATGTGCGGCGCCCTCGCCTCGGCGGGCAGGAGCGCCAAACCGGCAAGAACCAGCAAAGCGGCGATGCATCTCATGATATTTCACCCTGTCACCCGCTTTTTCAGCGGCCTGTTTGTTATGACCACATCATAAGCGGCAAAGCGCATCCATCCGCTTAATATCTTCGGTAAGCGGATGGTTCAAAGGCAGGGTAAAGAAGGGGTTATGAGAGCGGTTGGCACAACGAAGCCCAAGGATTGCCGTCATCCTTAGGCTTGTCCCAAGGATCTAAACACGTCGATAAAATCAAGACGTTGCAGATCCTCGGGACAGACCCGAGGATGACGTTGGAGTGTTTGGTGGGGGTCGTTATCAACTTCCATGTCATAGACGGTGTCCGGAAATTTAAACCGAACAGCCGTGGGACAGGCCCGAGGATGACGAACGGTGGGGAATTACTGCGGTACAGGCGTCGCGACCGGCTTCTGGTTTTCGGCGAGCGCCCGCAGTTCCGCGACGCGGCGTTTGTATTCGGCTTCCGAAATCTGGCCATTGCGGCGTGCGGCGCCGAGGCGCGAGAGGTTCGATTCCATGGTGGAGGCCTCGTCGTCGCCCATCTGGGTGCCGGCGGCGGTCATCGGCGTCCCAAAGGTCGGATAGGTGCCGGTATCGCGTCTCTGGCTCACCGCATTGTCGCTGACGGGGCGCGGACCGACGATTTCGGCTGTCGGGCGGCGCATATGGGCGGGCGCGACGATCGGCTCAGGAGCCTTGCAGGCGGCAAGCGTGGTGACGAGCATGACGCCGGAGAGCGAAAGAACGGCGATTCTTGCGGTGTTTTCCGCATATGTTCCCCATGTGCCCATCTGCTTGCCCATCGTCATGTTCCGCCTGTAAGGATATCTGCCAATATCGAATTCGACTGCGGTTCGGTCCTTTGCGGCCTCCCCTTGCTGGTGGAACTTGTATTCGTTTTCATGCAGAATGTGCAAACACAAATTTGGTGGAGGACGGCGCATGGCGGGTGTTGACGGCGGGCTTAAGAAAAAGGGTGGCAAAACGCCCGGTTTCGATGCCAAAGCCGCCGAGGCTTACCTGATCCGCGACCCGGAAACCTTCGCGGTCAACATCGCCCGCGCGCTCGAGAATCTCGGCAAGGCAGCGTCTGAATGGCTGGCGCCGCGCGAGCGCGGTGAAATTCCGCAGGCCAGCGCCGATCCGGTGACCGATCTCGTCAAGACCCTGTCCGATGTCGCCGAATACTGGATGGCGGAGCCGAAACGTTCCATCGAAGCACAGACCCACCTGCTTTCCAGCTATTACGATCTCTGGGCGAAATCGGTAGCGCAGTTTTCCGAGGATGCCGATTCCCCCTCGGCAAAGGCTGCCGAGACCGGCCCGGCGGAGCGTAAAAACAGGCGGTTTGCCGATGCGGACTGGCAGGAAAATCCGTTTTTCGATTTTCTTCTCAAAGCCTATCAGACCACCGTCGGTTTTGCCGACCGGATGGTGACGGAAGCCGAAGGGCTGGACGAGCACACCCGCACCAAGGCGCTGTTTTACATGCGGCAGGTGACGGAAGCCCTTTCACCGGCCAATTTCGTCTTCACCAATCCGCAGGTCTTCCGCGAGACGGTCGCATCCAGCGGCGCCAATCTCGTCAAGGGCATGGCGCAGCTTGCCGAAGATGTTGCAGCCGGCCATGGCCACCTGAAATTGCGCCAGACCGATTACAGCAAATTCGTCATCGGCCAGAATATCGCCATCACATCAGGCAAGGTGGTTGCCAGAAGCCCGCTCTGCGAGATCATCCATTACGCGCCGACGACGAAAAAGGTCTTCAAACGGCCACTGCTCATCGTGCCGCCATGGATCAACAAATTCTACATTCTCGATCTCAACCCGCAGAAATCCTTCGTCAAATGGTGCCTCGATCAGGGTCATAGCGTTTTCATGGTCTCGTGGATCAACCCGGACGCCCGGCTGGCCGACAAGGGCTGGGAGGACTATATCCGCGAAGGCATCGATTTCGCCCTCGACACGATCGAGGAGCGAACCGGCGAAAAGGAGATCAATGCGATCGGTTATTGCGTCGGCGGCACGCTTCTGTCAGCAGCGCTGGCTTTGCACGCCCAGGAAGGCAACGAGCGTATCCGCAGCGCCACGCTGCTCGCCGCCCAGACGGATTTCGTGCATGCGGGCGATCTCAAGGTCTTCATCGACGAGGGCCAGCTTGCAGCGCTCGACAGACACATGAAGGCGGTCGGTTATCTCGACGGCTCGATCATGGCCACCGTCTTCAACATGCTGCGCGCTTCCGATCTCATCTGGCCCTATCTGGTCGATAATTACCTGCGCGGCACGGAACCCCTGCCCTTCGATCTCCTCTATTGGAATTCCGATTCGACGCGGGTGACCGCTGCCTGCCATTCCTTCTATCTGCGCAATTGTTATCTCGAGAACAATCTCGCGCGCGGGCTGATGCGGGTAGCGGAAAAGAGGATCAACCTCGGCGATATCACAATCCCGGTCTATGATCTCGCCACCCGCGACGACCATATCGCGCCCGCCAAATCGGTCTTCACGGGTGCGGCGCTGTTCGGCGGCCCGGTGGAATTCGTGCTTGGCGCTTCCGGCCACATAGCGGGCGTCGTCAACCCGCCGGAACCCGAAAAATACCAATATTGGACAGGCGCATCACCAACAGGAGACTTCGATGCCTGGCAGGCCTCCGCCACCGCCCATAAGGGGTCATGGTGGGTGCACTGGCAAAACTGGATCGAAGCCCAGGATGGTGAGAAGGTGAAGGCGAGAGCCCCGGGCAGCGGCAAGCGCGCCATACTCGGCGATGCGCCCGGAACCTATGTTCTCTCCTGACGAAATCCGCCCGCCATTCCTCTCACCTTTCAGGCCACATGCTCTTCACGCCTCCCCTCGTTCCCGCCACGCTAATCGCCCGCTACAAGCGTTTCCTCTTCGATGCCATTCTCGATGATGGCACGACGATTACCGGCTCCTGCCCCAATACCGGCTCCATGCGCGGGCTGACCGCGTCAGGCTCACGTATCTGGCTGTCCGAACATGACAGCCCGACCCGAAAATACCGGCACATGCTGGAAATGGTCGAGGCCGATGGCACCGTGGTCGGCATCAATACCGGCATGCCCAACCGGCTCACGGAAGAAGCCATCCTCAACGGCCGCATCCCGCCACTGACGGGCTATTCGACGATCCGGCGCGAGCAGAAATACGGCCGCAACTCCCGCATCGATTTCCTGCTTTCGCAAATCGGCCGGCCGGATGCCTATGTCGAGGTGAAGAACGTGCATTTCATGCGCGAGAAGGGTCTGGCCGAATTCCCTGATACCGCCACCAAGCGCGGCGCCAAACATCTGGAGGAGCTGGGCGACGCGGTGGAGGCCGGTCACCGGGCGGTGATGCTTTACCTCATCCAGCGCGACGATTGCGACCGGCTGCGCATCTGCGACGATCTCGACCCGGTCTATGCGCTGGCGTTCAATCGGGCCATGGCACGCGGCGTGGAGGCCTATGCGGTGAAATGTACCGTCTCCCCGGCACAAATTTCGGTCAGCGGAACGGTTGCGATGGACGAATGGCGTCCGGCTGTTTTATGAACGGAGATGTAAAAAGACAGAAAGCACTATCATGGTCACCTATATCGACGCAGCCTCCGCCCCCTTGAAGAATACCGGCGTCATCCGCCTTTACACCGCGGAAGATTTTGACGGGATGCGCAAGGCGTGCCAGCTGACGGCGCGTTGCCTCGATGAACTGGCGGCAATCGTCAGGCCGGGCGTGACGACGGATGCCATAGACCGTTTCGTGTTCGAGTTCGGCGCCGACCATGGCGCGTTGCCGGCAACGCTGAACTACCGCGGTTATACGAAATCCGTCTGCACCTCGATCAACCATGTGGTCTGCCACGGCATTCCGGATGAAAAACCGCTGCGCGAGGGCGATATCGTCAATATCGACGTGACCTATGTGCTGGACGGCTGGCACGGCGATTCGAGCCGCATGTATCCCGTCGGCCAGATCAAGCGCGCCGCCGAGCGCCTCATGGAAGTGACCTATGAGTGCCTGATGCGCGGCATCGCGGCGGTGAAACCGGGCGCACGCACCGGCGCGATCGGCGCGGCGATACAGGCCTATGCCGAGGCGGAGCGTTGCTCGGTGGTGCGCGATTTCTGCGGCCACGGCGTCGGACGCCTGTTCCATGACACGCCGAATATCCTGCATTACGGCCGCCCGGACGAAGGTCCGGAAATCCGCGAGGGCATGATCTTCACCATCGAGCCGATGATCAATCTCGGCAAACCGCATGTGAAGGTGCTCTCCGACGGCTGGACGGCGGTGACGCGTGACCGCTCGCTTTCCGCGCAATACGAACATGCGGTCGGCGTCACGGCCACCGGCTGCGAAATCTTCACGCTGTCGCCGGGCGGATTCGATCGTCCGGGCCTGCCGCCACCAGCATAAGGCCAGACCGCCCATGGCAAAACGCCCCGCCCCGCCTTCCGCCGATCTTTCCTCGACTTCCGGCTTTCAGGCGGGAAAGGGCGATCTTTTCGACGGTGAGGACGAACGCGGCTTTTTTGCCGAACCAAGAAGTACTGCGAAAAAGACTGCGGAACGGCCCGCAGCCATTGCGGAGCCGGAAGCGGAAACCGCCCATTATCATGGCCACCGGGACCGGCTGCGGACACGTTATCGCGACGGCGGCGATGCCGCTCTTGCCGATTACGAATTGCTGGAACTTCTGCTTTTCCGGCTGATCCCGAGGCGCGATACCAAACCCATCGCCAAGGCCCTGATCGCCCGCTTCGGAACCTTGGGCGGCGTGCTCGGCGCGCCCCTGCCCTTGCTGCAGGAAGTGAAAGGCGTGGGCGAAGCCGTGGCGTTCGATCTGAAGCTCGTCGCCTCCGTTTCCCAGCGCATGCTGAAAAGCGAAATCCGCAACAAGCAGGTTCTCGGCTCCTGGTCCTCCGTCATCGATTATTGCCACGCCGCCATGGCCCATGAAACGCGCGAACAGTTCCGCATCCTGTTCCTCGACAAGCGCAACGTCCTGATTGCCGACGAGGTGCAGGGCCAGGGAACCGTGGACCACACGCCGGTCTATCCGCGCGAAGTGGTGCGACGCGCGCTTGAGTTATCAGCTACAGCACTGATTTTAATTCATAATCACCCGAGTGGAGACCCCACCCCTTCACGTGCGGATATCGAGATGACCAAAACCATCGTCGATACGGCAAAGGCGTTGGGGATCACGGTTCACGACCACATCATCATCGGCAAGGACGGCCACGCAAGCTTCAAAGGGCTTCGGCTGCTCTGAAATCGACTGCCACCGACGCGAAGGTCTTCCCCTACCTGCAACCCATAAGAGCGGCGTCAATACAAAATTAATACCTGTAAATTAGCATATCCGAAAATAATAATACAAGGCATCGAACCTTGATGCCTGAAAGAACGGGGGTGCTTTATGTTTAATGGAGTGCGTTTCTTTCGTGATCGATCCGGCTCGTCCGCTGTCGAGTTCGCCATCGTCGCACCGATATTCTTTCTCGTCCTGCTGACCATGATCGCTTACGGCATCTACCTGATGGCCGCCTATTCGGTACAGCAGATTGCCGCCGACGCGGCAAGAACGGCGGTTGCCGGGCTGAATACGACCGAGCGCCAGCAGCTTGCCCGGGATTTCATCACCAAAAGCGACCTCAGTTACGCCTTCATGGACAAGACGCGCTTCACGGTCGATGTCGCCACCGATCCCGCCAATGCCAACCAGTTCACGGTGAAGGTCGAATACGACGCCAGCGATCTGCCGATCTGGAGCCTCTACAGCTACACCCTGCCCGACACGGTCATCCGGCGTTTTTCAACCATTCGGATCGGAGGAGCATGACATGCAAACTATCTCTTCTTTGCTTCCCCGCTTCCTTACGGACCGCAGGGGCAACATTGCCATCTCGGCTGGCCTCACCGCGCCGCTTTTCATCGGCATATTGGCGCTCGGTGTCGATTATGGCTATCTGACCCTGCAAAAACGGCAATTGCAGCAGACAGCCGATCTTGCGGCCATATCGGCGGCGGCCAGTGCCGCCGACCCCGAAAAGGCAGTCCAGCAATATTTTGCGCTCAACGGCATGAACCTCGGGGTCAAGACACCAAACGGCCTGCTGACCGCGACCGGTCTTGAACCTTTCGACCCCTTGAACGAATTTGCCAAAAGCAACGGTTACGCCGAGATCGTCAAAGGTCACTACGAGCCGGACGCGACCCTTCCTGTCGGCCAGCGTTTCGTCGAAAATGCCCTGCCCACCAATGCGATGAAAGTGAACATCGTCGAGAAGGGCCAGATATTCTTCGCCTCGGCCTTCACCACGCCACCCCGAGTTTCGGCGGCCGGAACTGCCTCATCGCAAAAGATCGCGGCATTTTCGGTGGGATCGCGACTGGCAAGTCTTGATGAAGGGATTTTGAACAGCCTGCTTGGCGGCCTGCTCGGCACCACGGTTTCGCTCAAACTCATGGACTACCAGGCGCTCCTCGCTGCGGATGTCAACGCGCTGCATGTCGTCGAAGCGCTGGCCATCGATCTCAACCTGACAGCTGGCACCTACAAGGATGTTCTGCAGACGGAAATCACCTACGGCAAATTCCTGAATGCACTGACGAAGACCACAGGCCTGCAGCCGGCTGTCGTGAACATTCTGAACACGTTGGCGAAAACCGCCAACAAGAGCACCATCAAGATCAAGCTTGAGGAAATCCTCAATCTCGGCCCGTTCTCGGACAAGCTGATCGGTAGCGGCGAAAACCTCAAGGTCACCGCCGGCGTCTTCGATCTTCTCAACGCCGCCGCCGTGGCGGGCAATGGCGGCAACCAGCTGGCGCTCAACCTCAACGCCAATCTTCTCGGCCTCGCCTCGGTCAAGGCGACGCTCGCCGTCGGTGAGCCGCCCGTCGAGACGCCGTCGCTCGCCGTCGGCGGTCCAGGCACCGTGGTGCGCACTGCGCAAACCCGGCTGGCGGTCAGCGTCGTGGTCGACGGGCTTCAGGCCATTGCCGGCCTCAAGGTCAATATTCCGCTCTATGTGGAAGTTGCCCATGCCGAAGCACGGCTTGCGGACATTCGCTGCACTGGCGGCGGACAGGGAACCGTCGATGTCGAAGTCGTTCCCGGCGTTGCGGAAATCGCGCTCGGCAATGTCGATACCACGGCCTTCGCCAATTTCGGCCGGGACCCGCGTGTCACCAAGGCCGCAATCGTGGATTCGGCCTTGCTCGCGATCAATGGCAGCGCCCTCATCAACGCCACCAACATGACGAAGACCAAGCTGACCTTCACGCAGTCGGATATTACCCAGGCCAAGATCAAGAGTGTCTCCACCAAAGACACCGTTACCACTCTTGTCAGTTCACTGCTGAAGAACCTCAATCTGGATATCAGGATCCTCTTCCTCAATCTCGATCTGGGAGGCCTGGCGGGCATCCAGTCGGCGCTTGCCAACACGCTTGCGGTGGTCACGGCGCCCGTCGATCAGCTGCTCTACAACGTGCTGCTGGTTCTCGGCGTCAAGATCGGTGAAGCCGATGTACGGGTCACCGACGTTCGCTGCCAGCAGCCGGCACTGGTGCAATAATTCCATCATCGCCCACAAAAAAGCCGCCGGGAGATATTCCGGCGGCTTTTCATTTGATCGGCCTTTCTATCAGGCCGTGGCGATCGCCAGACGCTTCTCGTCCCGACCGCTCTTCATGCGCTCCGACAGAAGGAAGGCCAGTTCCAGCGCCTGATCAGCGTTGAGACGCGGATCGCAATGGGTGTGGTAACGGTCGGACAGCGAATCCGCCGTAACGGCACGGGCGCCACCGGTGCATTCAGTCACATCCTTGCCCGTCATCTCGATGTGGATGCCGCCCGGATGCGTGCCTTCGGCGCGATGGATCTGGAAGAAGCTTTCGACTTCCGACAGGATCCGCTCGAACGGACGTGTCTTGTAGTGGTTGAGCGTGATGGTGTTGCCATGCATCGGATCGCACGACCAGACGACCTTGCGGCCCTCTTTCTCCACGGCGCGGATGAGCTTCGGCAGGCTGTCCGCCACCTTGTCATGACCAAAACGGCAAATCAGCGTCAGGCGGCCAGCCTCGTTCGCCGGGTTCAGCGCGTCGATCAGCTCGATCAGATTGTCAGGCGTCAGCGACGGACCGCACTTCAGACCGATCGGGTTCTTGATGCCACGGAAATATTCCACATGCGCATGGTCGAGCTGACGCGTGCGGTCGCCGATCCAGATCATGTGGCCGGAGGTGGCATACCAGTCGCCGGAGGTCGAATCGATGCGGGTCAGCGCTTCTTCGTAACCAAGCAGCAGGGCCTCGTGGCTGGTGAAGAAATCGGTCTCGCGCAGGCTCGGATTGTTTTCCGCGCTGATGCCGATCGCCTGCATGAAGTTCATGGTTTCAGAGATACGATCCGCAAGCTTGCGGTAACGGTCCGCCTGCGGGCTATCCTTGATGAAGCCGAGCATCCACTGGTGAACGTTTTCGAGGTTGGCATAACCGCCCATCGCGAAAGCGCGCAGCAGGTTCAGCGTTGCCGCCGACTGGCGGTACGCATCGAGCTGACGCTCCGGGTTCGGAATACGCGAGGCCTCGTTGAATTCGATGCCGTTGATGATGTCACCACGGTAGGACGGCAGCGTCACGCCATCAAGCACTTCCACGTTGGAAGAGCGCGGCTTGGCGAACTGACCGGCAATACGACCGACCTTCACCACCGGCAGCTGCGCGCCATAGGTGAGCACGACGGCCATCTGCAGGAAGGCGCGGAAGAAGTCGCGGATATTGTCTGCGCCATGCTCGAGGAAGCTTTCGGCACAATCGCCGCCCTGCAACAGGAAGGCGTTGCCTTCGGCCACATTGGCGAGCTGCTTTTTCAGGCGACGGGCTTCACCGGCAAAAACGAGCGGCGGATAGGTCGCAAGCGTGGCTTCCGTTGCCGCAAGCGCTGTCGCATCCGGATATTCAGGAACCTGCTGGATCGGTTTTTGCCGCCAACTGCCGGGTGTCCAATTCTGTGCCATGTTCTTAACCCTTTTCTCGCCCGCGCAGTGGCGCGCGACCGCCTCGAAAAATTGAGCGGCTTATAGCTCCAAGCACCGAGTTTGCATAGACACCCGTGCGCCCGCACCTCCCTTTCCGACCCTTTTGATGCCGTCTGGCGCAGAAAAATAATTTCAAACGATTGAAATATCACAAGACGGTGTCCGCCTGCTCCTGCGCAATCACGGAACTCCGCGTTTTGCGCGGATGTAACGACGCAAGGAAAGAGGCAGGTGGAAGAGAAAGACTGCCAGTCGGTCCATGGCAGAAGCTGGCCAGGTCTCCCACTCAGCATCACTCCCGCCCTGCCCGCGAAGTGTTTCAGCACGTCTTATCTTTTCCATCAGGAACATGGTTTCCGGTAACATCTATGTCTCCTTGGTGTGGAGACGAGTTAAGCGGGACCCGTCGGGAGAGCATAGATGCACGTTTGAAAGACCCGTTTCATATAAAAGCGGAGAAAGCGGACCCTAATGCGCATAAGGTGCTACGGTGATTTGGAGATGATGCCGTGAAGGACGTAGACTGGGACGATCTGAAGCTTTTCGACATTGTTGCGACGGAGGGAGGTTTGGCTGGTGCTGCGGGCAGAGCAGGCCTCAGCGCGCCGACGATTGGCCGAAAAATGCTCCTTTTGGAGCGCAAGATTGGACGAACGCTCTTTATTCGAAGCCAGAACGGATACAGGCTCGCTCCAGATGGTGAGGTCCTGCTCGAAAAGGTTCGGACCATGCGACAAAGCGCGGCAGAGATCGCGCAATGGCACGGCGAGGCCTTCTCGCTGCCGATTGTTTCGATATCGAGCGATATCTGGATTGCGGGCTTCATAGCGGCTAATACGGCGGCCATCCGAGGCCCATCCGACGCTTTTCGGCTGTGCTGCAAGCAATGCGAGAACGAAGATGAGCTGACCTATCGGCGCGGCCTGATTTCGATAAGGCACGACAAGCCAGCCACCGGAAATTTTGCCGTGCGCAAATCGGTTGACGTCGCCTATTGCGCCTATCGCTCACACGACAGTTCAGGCGCAGATTTGACGCAATGGATTTCAATTGGAACCGAGGTGGCGGAGTCCGATGCAGAAAAATGGGTATTTCGTCATCGGGAACCGCTTATCCACACGTGGACAAACGCGCCCTCGCTTTTACCTGGTCTCATCGAGAGCGGCGCGGGAAAAGGCGTCCTGCCGTGTTTCGTTGGTGACGCCCTACCCGGTCTCGTCCGCGATGGCGGGACAATCGAAGAATTATCCCATCCGCTGTGGATCGTCGTCAACGATGACGACCGGCACGCCCCGGAAATGCGGCTCGCGATAGACCGTCTCGTTGCCCTTTTGAAGAGCAACGAGACCTTGTTCAACGCGCGCCAGTGATAACCGGGCGAAAATCACCGATGTGCCGGAGTGAGAGGTAAACTAGACCTTTTCACCGTTCACCACGCGGTAGCTTGGCGAATACATCGTCACCAATTCCTCGGCCGCCGTCGGATGAACCGCCATGGTGCGATCGAAATCGTCCTTGGTGCAGCCCGCCTTCAGCGTGATGCCGAGAAGCTGCGCCATCTCGCCCGCCTCGTGGCCGAGAATATGCACGCCGACGACGCGGCGGTCAGCGGCATTGACGATCAGCTTCATGATGGTCTTTTCCGCCCGGCCGGAAAGCGTCGCCTTCATCGGGCGGAATTGCGCGCGATAGACTTCGAGTTCCGGATATTTTTTGGCCGCTTCCTCTTCGGAAAGTCCAACCGTGCCGATTTCCGGTTGCGAGAAGACGGCCGTGGCGATCAGCTCGTGATCCGGCTTCGTTGGGTTGTTCTTGTATTCGGTTTCGATGAAGCACATGGCTTCGTGGATCGCCACGGGCGTCAACTGTACCCGGTTGGTGACGTCGCCCAGCGCGAAGATATTGGAGACGCTCGTGCGCGAATAATCGTCGACGACGATCGCACCGAGCGCATCCACCGCCACGCCGGCGTTTTCAAGGCCGAGACCCTTGGTGTTCGGATCGCGGCCGAGCGCCAGCATCACCAGGCCGACATGCAACGAGCTACCCCGCTTCGTACGCGCCATGAAGCCGCCCGCGCCGTCCTTGCTGACCTCCTCGATGATGTCTTCCAGAACGATGCGAATGCCCTTGGCTTCCATGGCTTCATGCAGGCCTTTGCGCATGTCGTGATCGAAGCGCGAAAGAATTTCCTTGCCGCGATAGATCAGCGTCGTTTCGACGCCGAGCCCATGGAAGATATTGGCGAATTCCACGGCGATGTAGCCGCCGCCCGCGATCAGGATCGATTTCGGCAGCTCATCCAGATCGAAAGCCTCGTTGGAGGAGATCGTCAGCTCATGGCCGGGCAGCGCCTTGTGTTCGTTGGGCGTGCCACCGACAGCAATGACGATGCGCTCGGCCGAAAACGTCTCGCCCGTCTTCGTCAGCTTCACGGTATGCGCATCGACGAGTTCCGCGCGGCTGTCGAAAATATCGGCCTTGGCGTTATCAAGACCCTTGCGGTAAAGCCCCTCAAGACGGGCGATTTCCCTGTCTTTGGCCTCGATCAGCTTTTTCCAGTCGAACCGGCGCTCGCCGACGCTCCAGCCGAAACCCTCGGCATCCTCGAAATGCTCAGGGAATTGCGAGGCGTAAACGAACAGCTTCTTCGGCACGCAGCCGCGAATGACGCAGGTCCCACCGTACCGGTACTCTTCGGCGATGCCCACCCGCTTGCCGAGCGAGGCCGCCACGCGGGCGCTGCGAACGCCGCCCGAGCCGCCACCGATGACGAAAAGATCGTAGTCATAAGCTGTCATAGTCAAAACCCCTGATCAAAACCACATGCCATCGGCCTCAAGGCGGGCTGCGGCGCGCATTCATGGCACATATAGGTGCTGCGACGCACAAATGAAAAGCCCGACCTTGCGATCGGGCTTTGAATATTTCTGAACCTGAACAGATCGACTTAAGGCTTGGGAGCCGGAGCGCCGCCCGTGGCGTTCTGATCGGCCGGAAGCGGCTTCAGATCGGCGCCTGCCACCTTCTGCAGCTCGGTCATGCTGGAGGTGTTGAGGTCACGGTTGATACCAGCGGCCCAGATGTCGGCGGCCTTCATCAGCTCGCGCGTGGCGATCGGGCCATCCTTCAGAAGCTTCTTGCCAGCTTCGCTGCTATAGAAGGTGGAGATGGCGTTCAGCTCTTCGACGGTGAAGGCGCGCGCATAGGTAAGTGCCGCCTCACGTTCCAGATCGGCGCGGCGCGACGCAAGCTCAAGCGCCTTGGCGTCGACGGTCGCGGTGATCGCGTCCTGCACGTTCGGAGACGCCTGAATGAGTTCGGCCTTCAGACGCTCCGCCAGACCCGGCAGGATGTCGTCAAAACGGTCGGTAACGCCAAGAGAGCCGATTGCCTGCCGTGCGGCAGCGATATGTGCTTCCGAAATTTCCTGAGCGCGTACGGCAGTACCGAACACGATGCCGGAAATGAGGATCGAAGCAGCGGCAGCTTTGCCCAGTCCCGCTAGTTTGATCATGAAAATCTCGCTCCTGTTATACTGCCTGCATCACGCGGGCGCCTTCAGGACCCGCGATGATGGCAAGCGATGCCAAATTTATGAAAAGTCCGTGCTCGACAACACCGGGAATCGTGTTCAGCTCGCGTGCAAGCGCTTCTGCATCAGGAATACGGCCAAAAGATGCGTCGAGAATGAGATGTCCGCCATCCGTCATGAAGACGCCGTCGCCCGACGAACGCATCGTCAGCGTGCCGGACAGGCCGGACCGCGCCGCCAGTTTTTCGATGGCGATCCGTGTCGCCACCTGGCCGAACGGATTGATTTCGATGGGAAGCGGAAAGGCGCCAAGCGTTTCCACGACCTTGCTCTGGTCGGCGATGACGATCATGCGGGCGGATGCCGCCGCCACGATCTTTTCGCGCAGAAGCGCACCGCCGCCGCCCTTGACGAGCCGCAGCCCGTAATCCACCTCGTCCGCGCCATCGATGGTCAGGTCCAGTTCCGGTAATTCATCGAGGGATTTCAGCGGCACACCAAGCTCTACGCACAGACGCGCGGTACGCTCGGACGTCGGCACGCCTTCGACCTTCAGACCGGCAGCGACCTTTTCCGCCAGAAGCCTGACGAATTCCTCTGCCGTCGAACCCGTGCCGATACCAAGCCGCATCCCGTCTTGCACATGGGACAATGCGGCCTCGGCGGCCTTGATCTTCATCTGGCGGGCATCCATGTGCCTGAAACTCCGGTAGCTTTGTCGTCGCCGTGCTGTTTACACGGGTCGAAAGCCAAACGAAAGCCTTTTTCAAGGCAACGAACAGAACGTTGCAGTGCGGTTGCAAAGCGAAAGCCGTTTGCCTAGGCTTGGCCGTAACGAACGTACCGACATCATCACCAGAAGCATTCTCCAAGAGGCCAGTTCCTTGACATCCCGCCCGCTCTCCCCGCTCGCCATCTTCGACCTCGACGGCACCCTGGTCGATACCGCAGCCGATCTCGTCTCGAGCCTCAACCACACCATCGCCGCCGCCGGCCTTGCCCCCGTCACCTATGACGACCTGACGCATCTCGTCGGCCAGGGCGCGCGCGTAATGATCAGGCGGGCCTTCGCGCTCAGGCAGGTAGAATTGCCGGAAGCCGAGTTGGAGCCGCTCTATGAGCGTTTCATCACCCATTATCGCGCGGAAATGCCCGGCGAAAGTCGCCCCTATCCGGGTATCGTCAGCACGCTGGATGCGCTGTCAGCCGCCGGCATCACGCTTGCCGTCTGCACCAACAAGACCGAAATCCTCGCGCTCCCGTTGCTCGAAAAACTGGATCTCACCAGATATTTCGCCGCCATCACCTGCGGCGATACGTTCGAATACCGCAAACCCGATGCGCGCCACATTCTCGGCACCATCGAAAAGGCTGGCGGCGACCCGCAGCGATCCATCATGGTCGGTGACAGCATCAACGACATTCTCGCCGCCAGGAACGCTGCCGTGCCATCAATCGGCGTCACTTTCGGTTATTCGGATGTGCCGATGACCGAACTCGAACCGGATGTCGTGATCGACGATTTCACCGCCCTGACGCCGGCGCTGTTCGAGCAGCTGATCGCCAAGGGCGCCGCTGCGGCCTGAGACGCAGCCGGACCGCGAACAAAAAAAGCGCCGTCTCCGGCGCTTTTTTTTCGATGAAATTTCTATCAGATAGACGCGGCCCGCGCCTTCGTCGTCACCTGAAATGCCTTCTGGACGTAGCTGTCGCGGTCATAGACGTCGTCGAAAAACTGCACCTTGCCGGCCTTGTCCGGCCAGGCGGTGAAATAGGCCACGTAGACCGGTATCTTCTCCGGCACCTGCACGGCGCGGTTCTTGCCGGATGCTATCTGTTCGTTGACCTTATCGACGCTGGTTCCCAGAACGGCCGCTGCCATGCGGCGCGGATCGACCAGACGGATACAGCCATGGCTCAGCGCCCGCATGTCGCGGTTGAAGAAGCTCTTGGCCGGCGTGTCGTGCATGTAGATGGCATGCGCGTTGGGGAACAGGATTTTCAGGTCGCCCAGCGCATTGTCGCTGCTCGGCGGCTGGCGCACCGAAATGGCGTTGGTGGAGCCATACCAGTTGACGCTGGAGGAAGAAACCGCACGGCCGCCCACCTGCACCTCGTAACCCATCCGGTCGAGATAGGACGGATCGCGGCGCAGCTTCGGCAACATCTCGTTGACGATGATCGATTGCGGCACGCCCCAATAGGGGTTGAATTCGACAGTCTGGATCTCGTCCTGGAAGAAGTAGGTCTGGTTGGCCTTGGAGCCGACCACCACCTTCATGCCGAACTGTTCCTGGCCATCATTGTGGTAATAGGCCATGAAGGCGGGCTGGTTGATCAGGACGTAGCGCTGGCCGAGATCGGCCGGCAGCCAGCGGACCTGCTCCATCGCCACCTGCACCTTGGCGATCCGGGCATCGTTGCTTTCGCCGACCATGGCGCGCACGGTGGCGCGGCCGATGACACCATCGGGCTTCAGGCCGTTTTCGCTCTGGAACGCCTTCACCAGATCGACGAGATCAGGCGTATAGTCCGGCGCCTGCTGATAGCCGGAAATGATGGCCGCATGCTCCACCTTGAAGGCGGGCGAGGCGCGATGTTCGATCGCCTTGACGACATTGGCCATTTCCGCGCTGCTGTTGCCGGGTTTCAGCACCAGATCGGCGGGAACGTTGACGGTATGGGCAGCATCGCCCTCGCCGCGCAAACGCGCCAGCTCGGCCTTCAGCGCCAGATATTCGGCGCTCGAAGGTTCGCGGCTGCGCAGGTAAGCTGCGACATCGGGGCTAAGGCTCGCAAGCTTCAACACGGATGCGAGGTTTACCGTCTTGCGCTTGAAATCATGGTAACCGGACAGCCGGTTCGGATCGACGCGGCCACGCACCGTATCCTGCACGTAAGCCAGAACCTTGGCGGAAAGTGCCAACTCGAACTGCATCTGCGCCCGCTGATAGGCGTCGGAGGTCGATACGGACGCCACTTCCACCGGCGTGCCGGACGCGTTCGCATCAACATTGATGCTGGCGGTCACATCCTTCGCCGGTGCGGAAATGCTGTAATCGGCCGGATCGAGGCCGCTTTCGCCAACCGTGTCGAAAAACGCAATGACAGCATTCGCGCGCGCGGTCAGTTCACCTTCGGAAACCCAAAGCGTCTTGCCGCCGGCGCCGTAATAGGCCTCGAGAGCCTTGCCGATTTCGGGCGTGGCGCTGAATTTGAGATTGGCGAGACCTTCGCCGAAATTGGCGGTATTCACCGCACGGGCCGCATCCGCCTTGTAGTCGTAATAACGCGGGCCGGAGACACGCGGCAGAGGCTCGGGATCGGATGCATCGGCGCTCACGCTCGGTGCTGCCCTCGACGGCGAGGTAACAATACCGGCCGGCGGCAATTCACCGCGATCGCGCGCGACCTTGCCGGGTCCGCCACGCAAAAGATCCATCAGCGTTACCGCGCCGGCGCTGCCGGGCAGAGCGGTGGAAACGGAAAGACCGAGAGCCAGCACCAGCGCTGCCGATGTTTTTCCAGATGTGACTTGCAATTTGATCCTCGTAGCACCCAGCGCCGCCAACGAAGACGGAGCATCCAGTTTCATGCTTGTCTAGCCGATAGCCGGCCCGTTGAAAAGAAAACGCCCGAAGTCCGAAACAGATCGAAATGAACCTCATTATACGGCCAAAACCGTAAAAACGTAATTTCCAGAATTGGCGAGAATGGTTAAATTTCCATTTATTTCATCCACTTTGCCGTGGCCAGCCACGTCGTTCCGCCCCATAAAACCCCAGTTTTTCAGCCTTTTATCAACGTAGTAAAAATGACACGCCAAGGTCTTTTTCTCCACCGGGCAAGATGAGCGCCCAAAACACCTTGTGAAGCGGGAAATATCTGCCCGGCAGGCTTCGCAACGCTTTCCTTGCCGGCGCGATGATTCTATATATCGGCGCGCGCAAGGCGGGCGAAGGTGCCGTTTTGGCGGAGGAAAACGAGTAAAAAGGCAAGACTGATGACAGCCACACGGACGGAAACCGATACATTTGGACCCATTGAAGTTCAGGCCGATCGCTATTGGGGCGCGCAGGCGCAGCGCTCGCTCGGCAACTTCAAGATCGGCTGGGAAAAGCAGCCCGCCTCTGTCGTTCGCGCGCTCGGCATCGTCAAGCAGGCAGCGGCCCGCGCCAACATGGCGCTTGCAGGCCTCGACCCCAAGGTCGGTGACGCCATCATCGCAGCCGCACAGGAAGTCATCGACGGCAAGCTGACAGAACATTTTCCGCTGGTCGTCTGGCAGACCGGTTCCGGCACCCAATCCAACATGAATGCCAACGAAGTGATTTCGAACCGCGCAATCGAAATGCTCGGCGGCGAAATGGGCACCAAGAAGCCTGTTCACCCCAACGACCACGTCAATATGAGCCAGTCCTCGAACGACACCTACCCCACCGCGATGCATATCGCCTGCGTGGAAGAGATCGTTCACCACCTGCTGCCGGCCCTCAAGCACCTGCACAAGGCGCTGGAAGCCAAGGTCAAGCAGTTCGAAAAGATCATCAAGATCGGCCGCACCCACACCCAGGACGCGACGCCGCTGACGCTCGGCCAGGAATTTTCCGGTTATGCCGCACAGGTCGCATCGGCGATTGCCAATATCGAACTCACCCTGCCCGCACTTTCCAAGCTCGCCCAGGGCGGCACGGCTGTTGGCACGGGTCTCAACGCCCCCATCGGTTTCGCCGAAAAGGTCGCCGACGAAATCTCCAAAATCACCGGCGTGCCCTTCGTAACCGCGCCGAACAAGTTCGAGGCGCTTGCCTCGCACGATTCCATGGTCTTCTCGCATGGCGCGATCAATGCAGCCGCCGCAGCGCTGTTCAAGATCGCCAACGACATCCGCTTCCTCGGCTCCGGCCCGCGCGCCGGTCTTGGCGAATTGTCGCTGCCGGAAAACGAGCCCGGCTCGTCGATCATGCCGGGCAAGGTCAACCCGACCCAGTCCGAAGCGCTGACGCAGGTTTGCGCCCACATCTTCGGCAACAATGCAGCGCTCTCCTTTGCAGGTTCGCAGGGACACTTCGAGCTGAACGTCTATAACCCGATGATGGCCTACAACTTCCTGCAATCGGTCCAGCTTCTGGGCGATGCCGCCGTCTCCTTCACCGACAATTGCGTCGTTGGTATCGAGGCGCGCGAAGACAACATCCGGAAGGGCGTCGAGAACTCGCTGATGCTCGTTACCGCGCTCAACAGCAAGCTCGGCTACGACATCTGCGCCAAGATCGCCAAGACCGCACACAAGAACGGCACGACCCTGCGCGACGAGGCCGTCGGTGGCGGATACCTCACCAACGAGGAATTCGACCAGTATGTGCGCCCGGAGAATATGATCGGGCCGAAGTAAGCCTGTCAGAGTTTATCGCTGGAATAGAGAACGGGCCTTCGGGTCCGTTTTTTGTTTCGCGCGCAAGGGAAGATTGCTCAGAAAGCGGGCAATCGATTTCGAGCGGAAGTGTTTGGCTTGGCGGTCATACCCGCACGCCGTCACCCCGGATTTAGTCCGGGGTCCAGCACGATCAAGTCCTTGATCGCAATAGAGTCTTTGACGGCGCAGACACGCCGTGTCTGGATGCCGGATCAAGTCCGGCATGACGGAAAATGGTTGTTCGATTCCCCAATAAAAAAGGGCCGCAAAAGCGGCCCTCTTTGTATCATTCAAACCGTCAAACCAGCCGGCTCTGCTCCACCGCCGCTTCGACGAAGCTGGCGAATAGCGGATGCGGATCGAGCGGGCGGCTCTTCAGTTCAGGGTGATATTGCACACCGATGAACCAGGGATGGTCAGGATATTCCACCGTTTCCGGCAGGACGCCATCAGGAGACATGCCCGAGAAGACGAGGCCGCAATTTTCCAGCCGGTCCTTGTAGTCCACGTTCACCTCGTAACGGTGGCGGTGGCGCTCGGAAATATCCGTGGTGCCGTAGATTTCGGCGATCTTGGTGTCTTTCTTCAGCGCCGCCTTGTAGGCGCCGAGACGCATGGTGCCGCCGAGATCGCCCTTGGACGAACGCTTCTCCAGCTCGTTGCCCTTCACCCATTCGGTCATCAGGCCAACGACGGGTTCCGCCGTCGGACCGAATTCGGTGGACGATGCATTTTCGATGCCGGCCAGATGACGGGCCGCTTCCACGACCGCCATCTGCATGCCGAAGCAGATGCCGAAATAGGGCACCTTGCGCTCGCGGGCAAACTGCGCCGCCATGATCTTGCCTTCGGAACCGCGCTCGCCGAAACCGCCAGGCACCAGAATGCCGTTGACCTTTTCGAGATAGGGCGTCGGATCTTCCTTCTCGAAGACTTCCGACTCGATCCACTCCAGCTTGACCTTAACGCGATTGGCAAAGCCGCCGTGATGCAGCGCCTCGATAAGCGACTTATACGCGTCCTTGAGGCCGGTATATTTGCCGACGATCGCAATCGTTACCTCGCCTTCCGGCGTGCGGATACGGTTGCAGACCTCTTCCCACTGTTCCAGACGCGGCTTCGGCGCCGGTTCGATGCCGAAAGCGGCCAGCACTTCCGAATCGAGACCTTCATTGTGGTAGGCGATCGGAACGTCATAGATGTTTGCAACATCCAGCGCCTGAATGACGGCGGACTGACGCACGTTGCAGAACAGCGAAAGCTTGCGGCGTTCCGCTTCCGGAATTTCCCGGTCGGCGCGCACGAGCAGAATGTCGGGGTGAATGCCGAGCGCCTGCAATTCCTTCACGGAATGCTGGGTCGGCTTGGTCTTCAATTCACCGGCTGCCGGGATGTAAGGCATCAGCGTCAGGTGAACATAGATCGCAGTGCCGCGCGGCAGGTCATTGCCGAGCTGGCGGATCGCCTCCATGAACGGCATCGCCTCGATATCGCCAACCGTACCGCCGATCTCGCAGATAACGAAGTCGTAATCGTCATTGCCTTCGATCACGAAATCCTTGATCTCGTTGGTGACATGCGGAATGACCTGAACGGTCGCGCCGAGATAGTCGCCACGTCGTTCCTTGTCGATGATGTTCTTGTAGATGCGGCCGGTCGTGATGTTGTCGGTCTTGGTCGCGGAACGCCCCGTGAAGCGCTCATAGTGGCCAAGGTCGAGGTCCGTCTCGGCACCGTCATCCGTCACGAACACTTCGCCGTGCTGTGTCGGGCTCATGGTGCCGGGATCGACGTTCAGATAGGGGTCGAGTTTGCGAAGCCGCACCCGATAACCACGGGATTGCAGCAATGCTCCGAGTGCCGCGGCCGCGATGCCCTTACCTAGAGAGGAGACCACGCCGCCTGTGATGAATACATATCGCGCCATGGGATTCACCGGATACCTTTTTACCTCTGATTCCGCCAGCCCAAATTTCATGCTGTTGCAAATTCGCTGTTGACGAATTGGCAGTGGGATGCGGCGAAATGCAAACAAAAGAAAACCGGCAGGCTTTTGGCCTGCCGGAGCGTTAAATCATAACCGGGCTTATTGACCGGTCGGAACTGCGTTCGGATCGGCGGGCTTCGCCGGTGCCGGGGCTGCCGCGCCGGGGGCGGCCGGAGCCGTCTGCGCGGGCGCCGCTGCGCCATTGTTGGTCGGAACGCCATTCTCAGCCGGAGCCGGCGTCTGTGCCGGACCGAGCGTGTCGAGAATGCCGTTGCCCTGACCCTGCGTCGCCGGAATGCGGTTCAGAATATCGGTCGGGCGTGATTCGTAGCGGGTCAGAAGACCAAGCCCGAGCGACGTCACGAAGAACAGCGCGGCAAGGATCGCCGTTGCGCGCGTCAGCGCATTGGCTGTTCCGCGCGCGGACATGAAGCCCGAACCGCCGCCAATGCCGAGGCCGCCGCCTTCGGAACGCTGGATCAGAACCACGCCGACAAGCGCCAGCACGATCATGAGGTGAATAACAATCAAAACGGTCTGCATGACAATCCATTCCATGCCCCGCGCGGAGCACTACAAAGAAGGTTTCGCGGCTCTTTACATGAGGCGAAGGCTTATTCCAAGCCCCTTTCCCGCCTCTATGGCAGGAAAGCTTGTCTCAAGCCGTCAGTTGCTCGTATGCCGCATAGATGGAAAGGAAGTCGGAGGCTTTCAAGCTCGCGCCGCCGATCAGTGCGCCGTCGACATTATCGACGCCCATCAGTTCCAGCGCATTGGCGGGCTTCACCGAGCCGCCGTAAAGAATACGCATTGTCTTGCCTTCGCCGCCGAAGCGCTTGACCAGCTCCTCGCGCATGAAGGCATGCGCCTCGCGCACATCTTGCGTGGTCGGTGTCAGACCCGTGCCGATCGCCCAGACCGGCTCATAGGCAATGACGGTGTTTTCGGCGGTTGCCTCGTCCGGCAGGGAGCCGGCGAGCTGGCGCTTGAGGATATCGAGCGTCTGGCCCGCCTTGCGCTCATCCGCCGTCTCGCCGATGCAGACGATGGCGATAAGATCGGCCTCATGGGCGGCGACGGCCTTGGCGCGGACCAGATGATCCGTCTCGGCATGGTCGGTGCGGCGCTCGGAATGGCCGACGATGACATGGGTGCCGAAGCAATCCGCAATCATCTCGGCGGAAATGTCGCCCGTATGCGCGCCGGAAACATTCTGATGGCAATCCTGCCCGCCGATCATCAGCGGACTGTCGTCGCACAGCGCGGTTGCCACATAGAGCAGCGTCGATGGCGGGCAGATCAGCGCATCCACCTTCTCGGAAAGCGCGCCCTTGACGCCCTCTGCCATGGCCTTGATCTGATCGAGCGACGAACGGGTGCCGTTCATCTTCCAGTTTCCGGCTACAAGCGGTCGAACATTCGGCGTCATGCGTATCCCATTCCCTTTGTCTCGGCGACCGCTTGCGCGGACACCCCTTCCCTTAAGCCGCCTCGCGGCCCCTAATCGCGACAGAAACCCTGCCGGAAATCCCGGAATATTTCTTTAAACGGAGCCGGTAACAAATGGTACAAAAAAGCGGCCAGAAGGTTCAAAACGGCGGTCAATTTCGCGAAATTCGCCAGCGCAGACCCAAATCGAAGCCTTAGCGGCTCCAAATCCAGTTCAAAACCGCACGCCAGTCGGTCATACGCACCGGCGTTCCATGGCTGCCGGTCTCAAAAAGCGTGAAGCGCGCCGGCTCGCCAGCCTTCAGCATCGCTCGGAAGATTGTCGCCTGCTGGTCGGCGGAATAGACCTTGTCGGCGCTGCCATGGGTGAACCACACCGGCTTCTTCGCCTTGGCAAAGGCACTCTTCGGAAAATCGGGATCGACCGCGCCGCCAAGGATCGCCATACCCCTCAGATTGTCGACGGTGGCCTTGTCGCGGCTGATGCCGTAGCAGATGAAACTGCCCATGGAGGCGCAGGCCAATACCACCGGCTTGCCGCCGGATTTGCGGGCCGCATCGGCAATCAGCGCGGCGATATCGGCGACACCATTGGCATCGAAGGATCGCACGCTCGGCACATAATAGGTTCCGCCATTGGCGACGGCGAGATTTTTCAGCCGGTTGAAATTGCCGCCGAACGTATAGTCGTTCATGCCGAGCCGCCGGTCGCCGCCGCGCCCGTGAATGAAGATCACCGTGAAGGCCTGACCGGAAGACGGCCCGACGCGGCCCACCTCGAGCGCCCTGCCCTCGACGGATATTGTTTCCAGTGCCTGCGCCTTCTTTGGCGCCATATCCACATATTGCCGCTTCACCCGGCGCTCCGGCACCTCGTCGCGGCCGTTGATGTCGCGCATCTCCTGATAACCGATCACCTCCGATGCACCGCCATCAGCAGTGGAAAGCACCGTCTGGCTGGAAAAAAGCTCGTCCTTGAACGGCCGCAGCGGCCCGTCAGCCGCCCCGGCACTGCCCGGCATCACCGCAACAGTCAGACAGAAAAGAGTACAAAACGTGAAATGAGCTGTGGACATGACTTGGTTAACCGTTCATTCGTGGCTGTGAGACTTGCCATTGCAAGGACGGCAGCGCAATCCTCCTGTTGCGAAACCCTGACATAGTCGTGGCATAGGGTGCGCCGCATTCGGCCACACGCCTTACACGTTTGGCAGTATAATCGCCCCTATTGGCATACTGATTCGCTTGGCGAAATTCTGACGACACGCTTTTTTGAACCTTGGACATGATGGACGATAGCAACGATCTCTTCTCCGGTCTTCCGGTGGCACCCAACAGCGAAACGGAAACGAACGAGGACACGGTCAAACCCGTGAAGGCCCCGTCAACCGTTCCCGCCAACGTGAACGTGCAGCCGAAACCCGCAGCCGTTGCGGCCGTCACGACGCCTCCACCTCCATCGCCCGTGTCTCCTTCCGGTGACGAATACGGCGCCTCGTCGATCCGCGTGCTCGAAGGGCTGGAGCCGGTGCGCATGCGGCCCGGCATGTATATCGGCGGCACCGACGAGAAGGCGCTGCACCACCTCTTCGCCGAAGTCATCGACAACTCCATGGACGAGGCGGTCGCCGGCCACGCCAATTTCATCGAGGTCCATCTCGATACCGAAGGTTTCCTGACCGTTACCGACAACGGACGCGGCATTCCGGTGGAAAACCATCCGCAGGTTCCGGGCAAGTCGACACTCGAAGTCATCATGACCAAGCTGCATGCCGGCGGCAAGTTCGACGGCAAGGCCTATGAAACCTCCGGCGGCCTGCACGGCGTCGGCGTTTCCGTGGTCAACGCGCTGTCCGATCTTCTGGAAGTGGAAGTCGCCCGTAACCGCAAGCTTTACCGCCAGCGCTTTTCGCGCGGCGCGCCGATCGGCGGTCTCGAGGAACTGGGCGACGTGCACAACCGTCGCGGCACCCGCGTGCGTTTCCATCCGGATCCGCAGATCTTCGGCGATCACGCGAAATTCGAACCGGCCCGCATCTTCCGCATGGCCCGGTCCAAGGCCTATCTCTTCGGCGGCGTCGAAATCCGCTGGAGCTGCGATCCGGGCATGGTGCCGGCCGACGGTGAAATTCCCGAAAAGGCTGTGTTCCATTTCCCCGGTGGCCTGAAGGATTATCTGGCGGCGACTCTCGGCAAGGAATTTACCGTCACCCGCGAGATTTTCTCGGGCCGGACGGAAAAGACCGGCGGCCATGGCGCGCTGGAATGGGCCGTGACCTGGTATGGCGGCGACACGCAGATCCATTCCTATTGCAACACCATTCCCACCACCGAAGGCGGCACGCATGAGGCCGGTTTCCGCATCGCGCTCACCAAGGGGCTAAAGAACTATGCGGAGCTGACCCAGAACAAGCGCGCCAAGGAAATCACCACCGATGACGTAATGATCTCGGCGGCCGGCATGCTCTCGGTCTTCATTCGCGAACCGGAATTCGTCGGCCAGACCAAAGACAAGCTCGCAACCGTCGAAGCCCAGCGCATCGTCGAAAACGCGCTGCGCGATCCCTTCGACCATTATCTTACCGGCAATCCGGGCGAAGCGGCCAAGCTGCTGGACTGGGTGATAGAGCGCGCGGAAGAACGCCTGCGCCGCCGCAAGGAAAAGGAAGTCAACCGCAAGACGGCGGTGCGCAAGCTGCGCCTGCCGGGCAAGCTGGCGGACTGCTCCCAGAACACGGCTGAGAATGCCGAGCTTTTCATTGTCGAGGGCGACTCGGCTGGCGGTTCGGCCAAGCAGGCGCGCAACCGCGCCAATCAGGCCATTCTGCCGCTGCGCGGCAAGATCCTCAACGTCGGCAGCGCCAGCCGCGAAAAACTCTCCGCCAACCAGCAGATCGCCGATCTTATCCAGGCGCTCGGCTGCGGCACGCGCACGAAATACCGCGAAGAGGATTTGCGTTACGAGCGCATCATCATCATGACCGATGCCGATGTCGACGGCGCCCACATCGCCTCGCTGCTCATCACCTTTTTCTATCAGGAAATGCCGGAACTCATTCGCGGCAACCACCTGTTCCTGGCCGTGCCGCCGCTTTACGTCATCCGCCAGGGTGCCAAATCCGCCTATGCGCGCGATGACGCCCACCGCGCGGAATTGATGGAAACCATGTTCAAGGGCAAGAAGGTCGAAATCGGCCGCTTCAAAGGCCTTGGCGAAATGATGGCCGCGCAGCTGAAGGAAACCACCATGGATCCCGGCAAGCGCACCCTGCTGCGCGTCGAGATCGACGATGTGGATTTCGAAGGCACCCGCGAAGCGGTGGACAATCTGATGGGCACCAAGGCGGACGCCCGCTTCCGTTTCATTCAGGAACGTGCGGCCTTCGCGGATAATCTGGATATCTGATCATCCGAATGGACTTTGACAAGGCAGCGCTCCAGTGCTGCCTTCTTACGTCGATGTGGAGCGGAGCATCATGCGAATAGTGCTGACTGGCAGCTCGGGTCGGGTCGGCCGCGCAATTTTCAACGCCCTTGCTGGCAAACACAACGTCATCGGAATAGACCGCTCCCCATTTTCGACCACCCATATCCTCGGCGATTTCGTCGATGCGGCGCTGCTGTGCTCCGCTTTCGAACATGCGGACGCGGTAATCCATACGGCAGCGTTGCACGCTCCGCATGTCGGCACGGTTCCAGAGGCGGAGTTTCAGCGCATCAACGTCGATGGAACCCGCATGGTTGCGGAGGCGGTAATTGCTGCCGGTGTAGAACGGCTGGTTTTCACCAGCACCACGGCGCTCTACGGACACGCCGTTCGTTCGAACGCCTGCACCTTTATCGATGAAGACACCCCGCCCCAGCCGAAAAGCATCTATCATCGCACCAAGCTCGAAGCCGAGCGCCTGCTGGAAAACATGGCAGGCCCGCGCCTGACTGTACGCATCCTTCGCATGTCCAGAAGCTTCCCGGAGCCTGCGGACGTGATGGCGACTTACCGGCTGCATCGCGGCATAGACATTCGCGATGTCGCCGATGCGCATGTGCTGGCGCTGACCAACACGGGAGCGGACTTCCAGCGCTATATCATATCGGCGGCCACCCCGTTTTCCGCTCACGACTGCGACGCCCTCGCAAACGACGCCGCCTCCGTTCTGCGCGCGCGGGCGCCGGCGCTTGCCGACGCGTTCGAACAGAGGGGCTGGAAGCTACCCCGGGCCATCGATCGGATTTATTCGCCGGCCCGCGCCGCAGACGCACTGGGCTGGACATCCCAATTCGGCTTCGAGGAAGTATTTGCGGAGCTTGCCCGGCGCAGCCTGGAAGTGCTGCCAGCCGGTGCTGATATCAGCAAAAAATCCGAGTAGGGCCTGCCCTTAAGCCGCCACATCCTCGCGAACATCCAGAATGCGGTCGATCAATCCCCATTCCAGCGCCTCTTGCACCGTCATGAAACGGTCGCGATCCATCGCCATCTCGAACTCGTCGTAGTTGCGATTGCAATGCTCGGCATAAAGCCGTGTCATCCGGTGCTTCGTCTGTCTGATTTCTTCAGCATGGATGAGCATATCCGACGCCTGCCCCTGAAACCCGCCGGATGGCTGGTGAATGAGGATACTGGCATTGGGCAGTGCCGCCCGCGTACCCGGTTCGCCCGCCATAAGCAGGAACGACCCCATCGAACGGGCGGTGCCCATGCACAGCGTATGAACCGGCGCGCGGATATAGCGCATGGTGTCATACATTGCGAAACCGCTGGTCACGGCACCACCCGGTGAATTGATGTAGAGATGGATCGGCTTTTTCGGGTTTTCCGCTTCAAGAAACAGCAATTGTGCGCAGACCAGCGCGGAAACCGTGTCGTTGACCTCACCATTGAGAAAGATGATCCTTTCCCGCAGCAGGCGGGAATAGATGTCGAAAGATCTTTCTCCCCTTGCGGATTGTTCGACTACCATAGGGACGAGTTGCATCGCTTCGCGCATCAGCGAACTCCTGTCGTTTGAAAATGTCGGGAAATGTGGCCGGCTCAGGCGGCGAGCTTGACCGGCGAACCGTTATGGTTTGCGGCAGCCTTTGTCATCCGGCCGGGACCGGTAATGGGCAACTCATGAATAACCCGCAGGCTGGTGCCGCCCCGGGTATTCGACGCGATCCTGAAGGTGACGGTGCTTTCCAGAAATGGCGGAACATCCTCGCGCAGCCTGTAGCAAACCTCCTGCCCGGGCGTGACGTTGATCGCCTCGGCTTCGGCCAAAGCCTCCTTCGGCAACCAGTGTTCGCGATACGCCGGAATGCTGATCGCGCGCCAGACCTTTTGCGGCGGCTCGTCGAGATCATATTCAAGCTCGATACCGTTTTTCATCGCTTCGGGTGTTTGCCTGTTCATTGGTCCATATCCTTCAGCAAGAGCTTGAGAGCATCGATGCGCTGTGGCCAGTAGGCGCGGTATTTGCCGAGCCACGCCGCAATCCGTGTCAGCCCGTCCGGATTGACTTCATAATTGACGAAACGGCCCTGCCGCCTTTCAACCACCAGCCCCGCACCCCGCAACACCGCAAGATGCTGCGACATCGCCGGCTGGCTGATTTCGATGCCTTCGCGCAAGGAGGAGGCGTTCATGGCGCCATCCGCCAGTTTCTCGAAAATCGCACGGCGTGTCGGATCGGCCAGCGCCCGGAAAATATCATTCTCTGTCATGACGACACATAAGCACACACTTATGCGATTCGCAAGCGCCCCCCTCCTGCATTTGTGTCGCAAACCGGATTTTCGCAAATCCACGCTCTCTTGTGTCACGAACGCTTTATGCCCTCGCACGTTCTCACCCGGCCTGATAATCTTCAGGCGGGAGTGATCAAAACAAGTGACTGCATTTACGGTCTTTATAACTATTGTGTTGCTGGTCCTCGGATCGAGCCTGTTTGTTGTCATCAGCAAGCAGCGGGAAAAGACCATTCCCAAGCGTCCCTCAACCGCCCTGCCCGTTGCCGAGGATGCCACCAGGCTCGATCGGCACTGGCAGTCGATAAGGAACGGCTGGAACGAGAAAAACGCGCTCTGCCTGCTGCATTCCAACCTCGATGCCTTTGCCGTGCGGGTGGCGGCGGCACGGGCCGCGGGGCGAAGCCTCGATCTGATGTATTACATGTGGAATGCTGACCTTACCGGGCGGCTGATGATGCGCGAGGTCATTGCCGCAGCGGACCGCGGCGTGCGCGTGCGGCTGCTGCTGGACGATCTCGGCGTTTCCATCTCCGACCGCATCTTCCATGCGATCGACAGCCATCCCAATATCGAACTGCGGCTGTTCAACCCCACCAGGGCGCGGGAAAACATCCTGTATCGAGGCATCGAACTCGTGCTGCGCTTCCGAAGCGTCAACCGGCGCATGCACAACAAGGCGTGGATCGCCGACGGACGCGCCGTCATCGTCGGAGGCCGCAATATTGGCGATGCCTATTTCGATGCTGCCGAGCGGGCGAATTTTCATGATTTCGACATTCTCGGTTTCGGCAGGATCGTTGCTGACGCCACCGAAATATTCGACGATTACTGGAACAGCGCCGTTTCCGTGCCGGTGCGTTCGCTTCTGGCGCGCAGGCCGAGCAAGCTTGCCAGATTGCGGCGCGAGCTTGCCGCGCTGCCGAAAAGCGAGGCCGCCAAACCCTATCTGGAGCGGGTCGAGAGCCAATATGGCAGCGGCCATTTCCTGATGTCGGATCGTCTGCACTGGGTCGATGAAGCGGACGTGCTTGCCGACCCGCCGGAAAAAGCGGCGGGGAAACGCCGGGACGGCTATAATTTCCTGATGGAGAGCCTGCTGCCGCTTCTGCAGGCCGCAAGTGACAGCCTGCACATCACTTCGCCCTATTTCATTCCCGGCAAACAGGGCGTGGATATTTTCTCACGCCTTGCCGAGCGCGGCGTGTCGGTCGCCGTCCTGACGAATTCGCTGGCCGCAACGGATGTGGCCGCCGTTCACGCCGGTTATGCCCGCTATCGGAAACCGCTTTTGCTGGGCGGGGTCCGCTTGCACGAATTGCGCGCGCAGGCGGACCAGTCCAACTTCACCCTGCGCGGTTCGGGACAGGCGAGCCTGCACACCAAGGCCTTCACGCGCGATGGCAAGACCGGCTATATCGGCTCGCTCAATTTCGATCCGCGCTCCGCCTCGCTCAACACCGAAATGGGCGTCGTGTTCACCTCGGCCCCGCTGGTCGCCCGCATGGACGCGATATTCGCCGAAGAAATCCGCCGCCAGATGAGCTTCGAGCTGGATATGGACAGTGGCGATCGCCTCATCTGGAGAACGGAGGAACAGGGTCAGCCGAAGATATACCGGCGCGAACCGGACGCCGCTATCGGCCGCCGGCTCGTCGCAGGCATCATGCGTCTCCTGCCGCTTGAATCGCAGCTTTGACGGATAACGATTTTACGCCGCCGGCCTCACCCCGGCCTTCGCCAATTGTATCTGCACCAGCGTGTCGAGGTTCTGGTTGACACGACAGTAGAACTCTTCGTCGATGAAGGGGCGCAGCATGAAGTCGTTGCCGCCCGCCTTCAGGAACCGCGCCGACAAAAGCCGGTTGGTGGAGGAGGAAACGCCGATGATGCGCAGCTCGTGCGACCCGCGCACGGTGCGGATGCGCCGCGTCAGTTCGAAACCGTCAATATCCGGCATGTTGTAGTCGGTCACCACCAGCCCGATATCGGGATTGGCCTTCAGGATTTCGAGCGCTTTCGCGCCGCTGTCGGCAAGGCTGACGCGGAAATTATAGCGTTTGAGGCGGCTGGAAAGCAGCGCCCGTGCCGTCGGGCTGTCATCGACGATCAGCACATGGTGGCGGTGGTTGGTGAGGAACCGGCAGATGGATTCCGTCAGCATGTCCACGGCGAAAATATTGTCTTTCAGAATGTAGTCGACCACATTCTTGGCAATCAGCGTTTCGCGGGTCGCCTCGTGAAAGGTGCTGGTGAAAACGATGGTCGGGATCGAAAGATCGATCAGATATTCCAGCGCCTCGCCATTTTCCGCCCCCGGAAGGTTGATGTTGGAAATCGCAAGCGTGACAGGATCGGCGGAGTGTTCGTAACACGCCTGCAACTCTTCGAAGTTGCGGCACACCTCCACGGAAACGCCCAGCAGCTCCTTCAGACGCAGGCTCACCATCTGGGTGAACACATTGGTGTCTTCCGCCAGCAAGATGCGGCAATTGGTGAAAGGCACGCCCGAATATTGCATGCCCGTAATGCCCAGAAAATTCATTTTGTCCTAGTCCCCCGTCGTCTTTCAGAGGAAATTAGCAGGCGTATTTTTCAAATTAATTAATAACACTTTTGCCCGAAAACAGTCGGCACACATGCTTACCCAAAAGAAAACACGGCCCCGAAGGGCCGTGTTGCAAATGCGGGCGGAAAAGCGCCTCAGGCGCGCAGCAGCGCATTCTCCGTGTCGAAGGGGCTTTCTTCCACCACCTCGGCATCATAAAGCGTGCCGAGAATGCGGATTTTCAGCTTCGTGCCAACAGCTGCATATTCGGGTTTCAGCATGGCGAGCGCGATGGACTTGCCGACGCGCCAACCGAAACCGCCGCTGGTGACGCGGCCGGCAAGTGCGCCGTTTTCATCGGAGATTGCTTCCGAACCGCGCGCATCGACATCCGTATTGCCCGACACGGTCAGCGTCGAGAATACCGATTTCAGGCCAGCTTCCTTGTAGGCCACCAGTGCATCGCGGCCGATGAAGTTTTTCTCCGGACGCAGGAAGCGGTCGAGACCGGATTCATAGGCGTTGTATTCCACCGAAAGCTCGCGACCCATGTTGCGATAGGATTTTTCGAGCGACATCGACACCATGGCCCGGATACCGAAAGGCTTGATGCCGAATTCGGCGCCCGCTTCCATCAGCCGGTCGAAGATGTAGTTCTGCATCTCGATCGGATGGTGCAGTTCCCAGCCCAGTTCGCCCACGAAGTTGACGCGCAGCGCATGCGCCGTCGCAACACCGACGGAGATCTGTTTCGCCGTCAGCCAGGGGAAATCCTTGTTCTCGAGGCTGGTGCGGGTCAGCTTCTTCAGAAGATCGCGCGACTTCGGACCGGCAAGCACCAGCACACCGTATTTCTGGGTGATCGGCTGCAGCACCACGGAACCGTCGGTGGGCGCAAGCCGCTGAAGCACGTCATGATCGTGGGCCTCAAGACCGCCGGCAGACACCAGATAGAACCGGCCCGGCGCCCATTCATAGACGGTGAACTCGATCTTCACGCCGCCATTCGGCGTCAGAAGATGCGTCAGCGCGATGCGGCCGCGCTTCTTCGGCACGATATTGGCCAGAATGCTGTCCAGCCAGGCGCGCGCGCCGGGACCGGACACTTCCATCTTGGCGAAGGCCGACATATCCAGCACGCCGACATTCTGGGTGACGTTCTTCACCTCGTTGCCGACATGTTCGAAATAGTTCGAGCGGCGGAACGACCATTTCTCGACGATCCGGCCATCTTCCAGCGGCGGCGCATGGTTGTGGCTGGTGATGACGTCAGCACCGACGCCGAGGTCTTCTTCGCGCAGCGCATAACCTTCCGGCGCATACCAGTTGGCGCGCTCCCAGCCATAAACGGAGCCGAACACGCCGCCAAGCTTCTTCAGACGGTCGTAAACCGGCGTCGTCTTCAGCGGGCGGGCGGCGGAACGCTCTTCATCGGGATAATGCATGGTGAAGACGTTGGCATAGGCTTCCTCGTTCTTGGCAATGAGGTAGCCTTCGGTAGCATGAGGTCCGAAGCGGCGCGGATCGACACCCATGAGATCGAGTGTCGGCTCGCCATCGACGATCCATTCCGCTAGCTGCCAGCCGGCGCCACCGGCGGCGGTGATACCGAAGGAATGGCCTTCGTTCAGCCAGAAATTCGTCAGGCCCGGCGCCGGACCGACGATCGGGTTACCATCCGGCGTATAGGCGATCGCGCCGTTATAGACCTTCTTGATACCCACTTCGCCAAAGGCCGGAACACGCGCGATGGCAGATTCGATATGCGGCATCAGGCGGTCGAGTTCCTCCTGGAACAGCTCATATTCGCTGTGCTCCGAAGGACCATCGACATAACAGACCGGCGCGCCGACTTCATAGGGGCCGAGGATAAGACCACCCGCCTCCTCGCGCATGTACCAGGCCGAATCCGATTCACGCAGAACGCCCATTTCCGGCAGGCCCTGACGGCGGCGCTCCTGAATGGCCGGATGCGGCTCGGTGACGATATATTGATGCTCGACCGGAATGACCGGAATATTGATGCCGACCATCTCGCCGGTCTTGCGGGCGAAGGAACCGGTGCAGGAGATGATATGTTCGGCGATGATCTCGCCCTTGTCGGTCGTCACCTTCCAGTGACCGTCCTCGAGCTGCTCGATGGCGGTAACGGTGGTGTTGCGGTAGATGGTCGCGCCGCGGTCGCGCGCACCCTTGGCCAGTGCCTGTGTCAGGTCGGCGGGCTGGATGTAGCCGTCATCGGGATGCTGGATCGCGCCGAGCAGGCCGTCCGTCTCGCAGAGCGGCCAGACTTCCTTGACCTGTTCCGGCGTCAGCATCTTGACCTCGACCCCGATGGTCTCGGCAATACCGGCGTAATACATGTATTCGTCCCAGCGATCCTTGGTGCGGGCGAGACGGATGTTCGAGACCTTGGAGAAACCGACATTCATGCCGGTCTCTTCCTGAAGTTCTTCATAGAACTTCACGGAATATTTGTGAATCTGGCCAACCGAGTAACTCATGTTGAACAGCGGCAGGAGACCGGCCGCATGCCAGGTGGAACCCGACGTCAGTTCCTTGCGCTCGATCAGAACGCTGTCGCTCCAGCCCTTCCTGGCAAGATGATAAAGCGTCGAAACGCCGACGACGCCGCCACCGATCACCACCGCCCGTGCATGTGTCTTCATTTACAGAACCCCTAAAAAGCGCCGGCGTTGCCTGATTGTCCCGCCAAATCGATGGGAGGAATATGAAGCGCCCGGCCGCCCTTCAGCCGCCTGATTGCGACATGGCCATAGGGTGCTGCGACAGGCGCGAAAATGAGCAGCGCCGCTTCATACCTTCCCGTCCTGCCCGCCCTCCCCAGCGGTCTTAACGCCTTCTTTCGGTTCTTCCTTCCTCGGCGAAGCAGACGCCGCGCCCGTATGCGCCACCACCGCCTTGTCGCCCTCTTCGGAAAGCAGCGCCGCCAGCATTTGCGGGTTGGCGTCGCCTTCCACATGGATGTTGAGATTGCGCTGCGGGAACGGAATATCGATCCCCTCCTCGCGGAAGCGTTTGAGGATCGCGATCCTCAGCGCGTTTTTCACGCCAAGCCCGGTCGACAGATCGGCAAGGTGGAAACGCAATTCGAAATCCAGCGAAAAATCACCGAAACGGAGGAATTCCACATGCGGTTCCGGGTTGCGCAGCACCGGCGGCTCGGCGCGCACCAGTTCCAGCAGGATATCCATGACCTTCTGCGGATCGGAATCATAAGACACGGACACCGGAATTTCCGCGCGCATGATGCGGTTGCGGTGCGTCCAGTTGCCGACCGAGGAATTGATGAATTCGGAGTTCGGCACGATGATCGACTGACCGCGGAAGGTTTCGATCTCGGTCGCGCGCACGGAAAGCCGCTTGACGGTGCCTTCCGTCGTGCCCGTGACCACCCAGTCGCCCACCTTGAAGGGACGCTCCACCAGCAGGATGAGGCCGGAGACGAAGTTCGAGACGATGTTCTGGAGGCCGAAACCGATACCGACAGAAAGGGCGGAGGCGACCAGCGCGAGGCTCGAGAGGTTGAGGCCGGCGGACGAGACGCCGAAGATCGCCGCAACTGCGATGCCGAGATAACCGATGCCGGTCTTGACCGAGTTGCGCACCCCGGCATCCACCTGCCCGCGCGCCATGACGTTGTTGTCCAGCCACTTCTGGAACCAGCGCGTGATGATATAGCCGATGGCGAAGACGAGCACGCCGCCGAACAGGCCGATCAGCGAGATCGAGGCATTGCCGACGGTGATGCCGGTCAGCAGGCGATAGGCCCAGCTTTCGATGTCGCCCGGCTGGAACCCCCAGGAAAACAGGATGAGCGGCACGCCGAAGGCAAGTGCGACGACATAGATGCCAAGCCCCGCGGCAAGCCCGGCCTGATCGAGCGCAACCAGGCCGAGACCGTAACGCCGTGCGAGGTAACGGCCGGCGAGCGATTCGGAGAACGCGCCCTGTCTGGAAATCGCCTTGCCGGAAAGAATGCCGATATACATCGTCGCCAGCACAGCACCCGTAGCGACGATCTGCGTGGCGAGGAAGCGCGCCAGCCCGACATAACCCGTCAGGCAGGCGCCGATGAGAACAAGCCCGCCAACCCTGAGCAGAATGACGAGCCAGCGCGGCAGGCGCTGATTGCCGGTGTCGTAGTCCTGCCCCTCGCCGATGACAGGGCGCAGGAACGACACGGTGAGCAGGATGATGCCGATGATGACCGAGGCGACGAAGCTCTTGGCGACGGTGACGATCAACGGCGAATAGAGCGTCTCGCTGATCGTGCCGAACAGATAGTCGAGACCGTTGACGAGCGCCATCAACAGCACCGCCGAAGACAGCGTGTGCGCACCCTTGTTGGAAACCTGCAGCAGACGCCATTCCGGTTGCGTCGGCGCGAAGATCGCATAGCTCAGCCGCGACACGAAATAAACGAAGCCCGTGATCGCCATCGCACCGAACAGGATCGGCGCTATATCGGAACGGAGTACGTTGAAATTATCGAGGAAAAACGCCGAGGTCACCAGGAACAGGAACAGCGACAGCGACTGCACCATCGTCGACCAGAAGGCCACCGAAAGGCGCCGCAGATAGGAAGGCTCGCCCGAAAAGGCACGCCTTTCCATGCGGCTGCCAAAAAAACGGTAACCGCCCACCAGAAACAGCAGCGCCGCCATGATCGACAGCACCACCGCCCCGAACATCGGCAGGCGTTTGTAATTCCAGACGAAACCCGCCCAGCTGCTGAAGGCGTTGTTGAGATTGGTCAGCTCGCTGAGGAAGGCGGAAGATGCGTCACCCAGCGTCTCGGCGGAGACTTCGGTGCGCTTGAACAGGGTGGCGGCGAAAAGCGCCCGGCGAACCGCCGTGATGTTGTTGGAAATCTGCGCAGCGTTGGTGGCCGTGCTCTCCACCTCACCTGCGATCGCATTCACCTCGGCGCGCTCCGCCGTCAGCCGGGAACGCTCCTCCGTCACCATGCTCGCTTCCGGCGGCTGGTCCTCCGCCGGGGCGGCGCCAAGCGCCTCCAGACGCGTCTTGATCTGATCGAGGCGGGTGCGCAGCTTGGTGTTGCTGGCGGACGCATCGGTCGCAACGCCATCGGCGCGGCCCTTCAGGTCCACCAGCTGTGCGTCATCCTTGCCGCCTGCCTCCACCTGCGCGGCGATGGCCGACACATCGGCCTTCCATTTTTCCAGATCCGCCCTTGCCTGCTCGACGATGGAAGCCTGGATCGCCACCGGGGCAGGCGTTGTCGCGTCCTGCGCGGACGCCGGCATTGCGGCCAGCAGAAAGCCACTGGCGAGAGAGAGCACGACGGTCATCATCGTGGCCATGGCGGCTTTTTGCCACCGGCCGGGCATAAGCCCGCCGAACATCCGCCTGCCATATATCAGTCCGCCAAACATCAACCGCACATCCATGCCTTTCGCCTCTTAACTCCGCATCAGGCTATTTACCGCCTGCCGCGCAGAAAACCACCCGCAAAAAACGAGGTTTTCAGGAGTTTGCCTTGCTTTTCACCCGGAGAATCATCACCTTCGATAATGCAGCAAACATGGGAGGAAATCATGGAATCTGCTGGTATCGGCTGGATCGCAGCTATCATCATCGGTGGTGTCGCCGGGTGGCTCGCCGAACAATTCATGAAAAGCAATATGGGTGTTTTCATGAACATCCTTCTTGGAATCGTCGGCGCGATCATCGCCAACGCCATTCTCTCGGTGTTTGGAATCGTTTTGACCGGCTGGCTCGGTTATCTCATCGCCGGCTTCATCGGCGCCTGTATCCTCATCGTTATCGGCAGGGCCTTCAGACGCGGGTGAGCAAAAGGCTAAATCCGTAAAACCCCGGATTTCCAGGCTTTTCCAGCGCGGCTGAAATTTTTTCGTCACAAAAGTCGAAGAAATTTCATTTCCGCGCTGGACAACCCAAAACTTCCCCTTTATATGCCCCTTCACACCGCCACACGGTGTCGGTCGGGTGATTAGCTCAGTTGGTAGAGCAGCTGACTCTTAATCAGCGGGTCGTAGGTTCGAGCCCTACATCACCCACCAAATTCTCCTAAAATGACAAGACGTTGCGATGCTAATTTAAAGCATCGCATCAGCGGCCGAGTGGAGAAAATCATCCACATCGCCATGCCTGAGCGAGACACCGGGCCTGTCCTCCGACGGCGTCGGGCGTACGGCGAAATAGCTCCCCGGACGGTCTACAATTCCATTTCCGGCACGCTGCTCGTTCCGATGAAGCGAGGTCCCAAAGGTCGGCCGGCAATACGGCTTCCGAAGTCCTCGGTGAAAGGAACCGGCGCCGCCTGCTTTACCGCGTCGATGGCGGAATCGATAAAGGCCTGCCGTCTTGGGCTGTCCTCCTGCGGGCGCGCTGCGGTGACGACCACCTTGCCCCGTATCTGCCCGTCCTTGTGCAGGATGAACTGCAGCGTCACCACAAGCCCCTCGCTATCTTCCGGCGGCACCCAGCACGCATAGATCGCGTCGAACATTTCGTTGATATTGCTGGCCGGCGTCGGATCCCTGCATTCCCGCGACTGACCTGAAGCCCGCGTCAGAGCGCCTCCGGTCAAGATAACCAACGCCACGAGCCCCGGCAGCCTGAGGCTGCGGAACACCCAAAACGAGCGATTGAACAACTCAAACATCCTTTATCGGGAAACGACTAGTCTCTCTGGCCAGCCGGTTACAATTTTTTAAAAAACCGTTTTCGTAAGTAAAATTTCTTTAAAGCGTCGGAGATGAAAAACATCCGAAAATCTGGTTTCGCCATCACTACGGAATACATAATATATATGTCGATAAAAATAACAGAGAAATACATATCCATAAAAAATAGTATTGTAATACAAATTATTATCAATCATAAAAATAAATACAAAAATATACATATATAAAATAATTAAACTATCAAACAGCAAAAACAATATGACAAAAATCAATTATGTATTTATAATTTACCAAATAATCTGACTGTCACGAAAATCTACTCCACAAATGCGCTTTCCGCCTTAACCAAGGGCCATAGTTTGCATTGCAAGCCGCCAGTTTGGCTGTATGCATTGCCCGGCCAGAACAATGGCGCAATGGGGGATATCATGACATCGAAATGGGTAATGGCGGCATTTTTCGGCGCGGCGCTGACGGTTGCGGGTGGGGCGCAGGCGGAAGACCTCGTCTTTTCGCTGAAGAACGGCACAAACTCGGTTCTCAACGCTTTCTACACCTCACCGGTCGGCGTCGATGACTGGGAAGACGACGTTTTCGGAAAGAAGGCGCTTGGTCCGGGCGAAACGATGGAGATCTCCATCGCCGATGGCCGCCGCGTCTGCAAATATGACATGCGCTTCGAATTTCAGGGCGACGAGCTGGAAGACCTCGAGGATACGCAGAATCTCTGCGAACTCGGCGAATACACCATCACCGAATAACAGACCGGCAATAACGGCCCCGCCCGATCAAGGCGGGGCCTGCTCCGGCGAACAGTCTTCAAAAACGGGTTTGCCGCTCCGACAATAGCGGTTTTTCGGCAAAGCCGCCGAAACGGTGAAATATCGGCGTGGCTGTGCCGCCCCTTCCCCAAAGCTGTCTCAATCATCCTTATGATTGGCGTGATGAGATTGATCGTCAACATATTGCTTTTCGTCGTCGGCGCAGCCGGAAGCGGGGTATGTGCGTTTTTATTGTCCGGAGCGCTGGCCGATTCCGGATTTCTCGGTTCTTGTTTTGAGGGAAGCTGCGCTTATGCGGCACTTTTTATGGTGCTGCCCGTCACATGGTTCGTGCTTTTTGCGCTTTACGTCATGGCCCTGCTGGTCTGGAGACGGAAACCTTTTCGGAACGGAAGGCGCTGAAAAAGCGCGCGCCTGCGCCGCCGCTACCGCGCGTTCGTTGACAGAGATCGGGACTTGCCGTTAACGTCCCGCCTGCTGGGGGATTCGCTGCCAGTGATATGCGGGCCTGCAAAGCAGGCCGATATCACAGGCCTCTGAATGTGCATGTTCCGATTTGCGTTTCGCGTAACGATGGGCATGACGGAAAACAGGGAGACCAAACGATGCGGGCCGCTATAAATTCTCCATCGCTTTCTATCGACACTATGGACTACCAGGCCGAGTGCCAATTCGCGTTGGAGCCCTCCATTCAGGGGTTGATCGAAAAAGCGGAAAGCGCCGGCTGGAACCGCCAGCAGGCCGCACTTGCCATCGTCGCACTCGCCAGCGAACATTTGAGCGACATGCTCTCCAGCCTGGCCGCGCCGGATCACCGCCCTCTGTCCTGATATCCTCCCGCCAGACGGAGCCGATCGACGTCGGCATCGTCGCCGCATCATCCCGAAAATCGATTGAACTGGCTGGAGCGTCCGCCTCGCTCCCGCAGGGGCATTGCGTCGCTCCGTGGTAAGCACGCGAGGCGAAACGGCTGCGCGCCGCCAACCGCATCGCAGGCCAGCCAGCCCCCCTTACCGGTCATCCCCCGGGGCATTCGCGCTGTCTTGGCGGCAACGCCGCCATAGTGTTGACATAAGCGACCAATAATGAGAACATAAAGTGAACATTATGGAGGCCAGCGATGAACGCAGCAGACGCAACCATAGAAAATGCCCTCTCCGTAGTCGCCCGCTCCCGCGATATGCGTGAACGCGCGCTCGAGCGGCGGCGGGAATTGCAGCGGCGAACGGAAGTCATCATCGCCCGGCCGCTCTACGTGCTGAAAAAGAACGAAGGGCCACGGCAATTGTCGCTGAAACTCGACAGCTAGACGACGGCAGAAGGCTCACGGAAAACGACGGGCAGAGTAGGATCGCGAAGCGGAAACGCTCATCCTCGCCCCTGTCTGCCGAAAGCAAAATCCCGTGCGGATCACATCGCGCACGGGATTTTCAGAATGAAGAGATCATTGTCTTGTCTTATTGCATGCGTTGCATTGCGGCTTCGGGCTCACCTGTCGTCGCAACCGTTGCCGCCGGAAGGCGATCGGTCTTTTTCAGGATGACGACGGGCTTGTCCACCGGATCCGTCGGCGGAACGATGCTTGCGGTTTTGAATTCACGGTCGACGGCAGGAACGGAAGCGTTGATCTTTTCATGACCCGCGCATTCCGCGAACGCTGCACTGGCAGAAAAACCAAGGACAGCGGCGATAATGAGAACTGATTTCATGTCATTCTCCCTTCGCTTTCGTGGCGATCTCCCAGTCTAGGGGGAGATGGTCCGGATTGAAAATCACACTTTAGAGACATCTAAAGTTGTCGATCATTACGGCAGTCGTCGTCATCGGTGGGCAATGGGGCGATGGGTCAGGCATATCGCTATTATTTTTTCCGCACATCCAGCGGATTTTGGCAAAGCGGCCTGCGGAATATCATCGCCACATAACTTCCCTTGAGGGAAATGAGGCTTGGCGTGTAAGTCGTGGCCTTTGCCGCATTGGCGGCCTTTATCGTTCTTGCGTCAGAGGAATTATGCTGCATGGCACGCCTCCTTCCATAAGCGATAACGAAAAAATACCGATATTGTTCCGAAAGCGGTTCCTGTGGCCCGAGGGAGGGCAAGGCGCCGCCGCGTGTTTCTTCTCCCCGCCGGGGAGAAGGTGGCCCGAAGGGTCGGATGAGGGGGGAACCCTCACTGATTATCTCTGACCTTGCCCCCTCATCCCGCTGCCGCGACCTTCTCCCCGGCGGGGAGAAGAAACAAGGAGCACTCTCCCAATCCCAACCCAACCCCACGCTTGAAAATTCGCAGCAAAACCGCTATATGGCTGGGCGAGAGGACGACCTCGGCCATCAAGGCGACAGCATGCGGGACGGCCCGGTCACATACCGGAGAATAAATTGCGCTCCCTGCCCGATCGTATCCGCCACGCCCTCAGCTTCGAAATCCTCGGCCTTTTGCTTGTCGTGCCGCTGGGCGCACTCGTATTTCACATGCCGATGGAAGATATTGGCATTGTCGGCCTCGTCAGCGCCACGCTCGCGACGGCCTGGAACTATCTTTACAATCTCGGCTTCGACCATGCCATGCAGCGCCTGAAAGGCACGACGCTGAAGACGCCCGCCATCCGGGTCGCGCACGCCCTGCTGTTCGAACTGGGCCTCTTGATCGTGCTGATGCCCTTCATCGCCTGGTATCTGGGCATCAGCCTTGCGCAGGCGCTGGTAATGGATATCTCGTTTGCGCTGTTCTACGTGGTCTATGCCTTCGTCTTCAACTGGGGTTACGACCGGCTTTTCCCGCTGCCGGAATGGCAATCGCAGGACGCCGTCTGACCGACGGCGAACCCGGCACGCAGCGAAAAGCTCAAGGCGCGGTCGTTATCCTATCAACTCCTCGGGCTTGCCCGAGGAGCCAGCGATTTCGAAAGGGTATGGGTCAAACTGAAGGACGAGAGGTGTCATCATTCTCGGCAGCCATGGGCTCAACGCCGGCAACTCTTCCTTACTGATCAGAGAGATTTCAGCGTCCAGGCCACGATATCGCGGGTGGCGGCGGCGAAGGCCTGATCCAGCGCTTTCACGAAATTGGCGTTGCCGGAACCGCTGACGCGAGTGCTGGCGCGGAACACTTCCTGCGCCTTCACCGAGCCGTTGCGGTCGTTCAGAAGCTTCACCGACATTTCGATATTGGCGATGTTCTTGCCCGTATCCACCTCGAAGGCGCGGATATCGGTCACCACCTGATAGTCGATCGCCAGTCCCTGCCCCGGACGGCCGACGCCGCCGAGCTTGCCGGTATCCTCAAAGGCTTCCACGAGCTTGGATTGCACCATGCGCGGCAGGCGGTCGCTCCATTGCGAATTGCCGAGATATTGCACTTCCGAACCGGAGAGGCGCACCACGATGTTTTCGCTGTCCAGCGCCTTCAGCGCAGTCGGATCGGCGATCAGCAATTGCCGGCTTTTGAGCGAAGGCCCCTGCGTCACGGTCGCCGGAGAGACGGAGAGATCGAACGTGTCGTTCGAGGGGGTTCCCGCGCAGCCCGCCATCGCGACGGCCAGCAGCGGAGCCAGAAGCAGGGCGCGGCGCATTCGGCCGTTCGTCAATCGTGTCATTGGCCCATACCCCTCTTAGCGCCTTGTTCTGCCGTCATATTGTTTCACGGTTTCGCCGCCGAAAATCAACCGCTGCGGATCGCGGTCGATATTGGTGATGGCATTGTTGAGATTGTCGACTGTCTGCCGCGTGCTGCCGATCAGCGCCTGGAAGTCTTTCAGGCCCGAGCTGGAGAAGCGGGTCAGATTGTCGGCGATCGGCCCGATCCGGGCGTTGAGATTGTCGGCAACGGCCTTGAACGAGGTCAATGTCTCGCGCACCTTGGCAAACAGCGAATTGGCGTCGTCTGTTCCGAGCATGGTGTCGACCTTGACGAGAATGCCGTCGACACGGCTGGAGGCAAGGTTCAGCTTGCGGCCCATGTCGGTGAAGTCGGTAATCGCCTTGTCGATATCGGCGCGGCGGGTGCCGACATCGTCGGCGATCCGCTTGAAGTTCGCCACCGCGTCGCGCGCATCGGCGGTCGCAGAGGAAACATCGTCGACGACGGTGCCCACCTTGGCGGGATCGACGGAGGCCAGAAGCTCGTCGGCGCGCTTCACCACGGTCTGCACCTGCGTGCTCGCCGCCTCGAAGTTACGCGCGGTAGTCTGCACCGTCTCCATGATGCCCTGAATATCGCTGGAAGCGGAAGCGACGTCCTTCGTCACCTTGTCGACATTCGACAGGATGGAATCGATCTTGCCCGCATCCACCGCCTTCACCAGATCCTCGATGGCGGTCAGGGTCCCGTCGAGACGGACCGAAACCGACTGCACGGTGGTGGAAAGCGAACTGAGGCTCGCGATGAAACTCTTGATGCCGTCGGAGTTGGCGGCCAGCGCATCGGAGAATTTCTCGGCGTTGCGCACCGTCTGCGTCAGGGGAGCACGGGCATCCTGCACGAAACCCTGCAATTCGCCGATGGCGCCATCGGCACGCTTCAGGATCTTGTCGGCGGTGGCGAGAAGGTTGGTGACGCTGGAAAGATCGGCGGTCAGCTCGGCGGGAACGCCGCTCTCGACGGATTTCTGCAGAATGCGCTCGCCATCCTTGTTGCCGCCGGAAAGCTCGATATAGGCCGCACCCGTCAGGCCCTGAATTTCAAGCACGGCGCGCGTCGAAGGGAAAACCGGTGCATCGGCCTGCACCTCGGTAAAGGCGATGGAATAGGCCGGATCGTCGCGGTCGATGGCAAGGCCGCGCACCGTGCCGACCGGAATGCCGTTGAAGCGCACCGGAGAGCCGACGGAAAGGCCGTTCGCCGAACCGGGAATACGCACCAGAAGCTGCGCCGTCGGGCCGCCCCGGCCGAATTCCGCCATCCAGTAGACGAAGCCGAATGCGGCGGCGATCACGATCAGCGTGAAAATTCCGACTATGGTGTAGTTCGCCTTGGTTTCCATGCTTCTTGTTACTCCACCGGGTGTTCCTGCCTGCCGTCCGGAAGAACGACAGAGCGCGCTCGTTTGCCGCGGAAATAGGACTGCACCCAGGGGTCGTCACAGGCAAACATGTCCTGCAGCGTCCCTTCCACCAGTACCTTCTTCTGGCCGAGAACCGCGATGCGGTCACAGACGGAGAACAGGCTGTCGAGGTCGTGCGTCACCATATACACGGTCAAACCGAGCGAATCGCGCAAGCGCGAGATCAGCATATCAAATTCCGCCGCCCCTATGGGGTCGAGGCCGGATGTCGGCTCGTCGAGGAAGACGAGGTCGGGATCGAGCGAGAGCGCGCGGGCAAGGGCTGCGCGCTTGATCATGCCGCCGGAAAGCTCCGACGGGTATTTGTCGCCTGCATCCGGATTCAGACCCACCATCTCGATCTTCAGATAGGCAAGCTCGTCCATCAGCTTTTTCGGCAGATCCAGATATTCGCGCATCGGCAGCTGGATGTTTTCCTTGACCGTCAGGCCGGAAAACAAAGCGCCCTGCTGGAAAAGCACGCCAAGGCGCGTATCGAGCATCACCCGCTCTTCCTCGCTCGCCTTGTCGTAATCGGTTCCGAGAATGCGGATCGCCCCCGCCTGCCGCGGCAAAAGTCTCAAAACCGTGCGCATCAAAACCGACTTGCCGGAACCGGAAGGCCCGATAAAGCCCAGAATTTCACCGCGATAGACATCGAGGTTGAGATTCTCGAGCACGTTCCGGCCGTTGAAACCAACGGTCACACCCTCGACCGAAAGCACCACTTCGCGCCCGTCTTTTGCGGTTCCGGTCTGTTGCTGTCTCTGGTCCGGTTTCTCCAACGCGCCCTCCTTAAAAATCGATGGCTGCGTAGAAGACGGCGAAGAGGCCATCCACCAGAATGACGACGAAGATCGATTTGACCACCGACGACGTGACGTGTTTGCCGAGCGATTCCGCCGAGCCGCCCACTTTCATGCCCTCGACCGCCGCGACGATGCCGATGATGAGCGCCATGAACGGCGCCTTGATCATGCCGGCGGCGATGGTCGATTCCTCGACCGCACCATGCAGGCGCGACAGAAACACCTCAAAGGTGATGCCGGAATAAAGAAGGGTGACGACGGCCGCGCCGAAAAGTGCGGCGAAATTGGCAAGGATGGTCAGAAGCGGCAACGCGATCGTAAGCGCAACAAGACGCGGAAACACCAGCACGCCGACGGGGTTGAGACCGATCACCTTCAGCGCGTCGATTTCCTCGCGCATCTTCATCGAGCCGATTTCCGCCGTGATCGCGCTGCCGGAACGGCCGGCAATCATGATCGCGGTCAAGAGAACGCCGATTTCGCGCAATTGCAGAATGCCGACCAGATCGACGACGAAGACTTCCGCCCCGAAATAACGCAGCTGGAAAGCGCCCTGCTGGGCGATGATGGCGCCGATCAGGAACGACATCAGCATGATGATCGGCACGGCGCGCACGCCCATATGGTCGATCTGGTTGACGATCGCCGCCGGCGACACACCGCGTCCGCGCCCGAGCTTCATCTGCGCGCCGCGCACGGCCGAGCCTAAAATATACATGCCGGCCAGAAAATCCGCGCCGTTCTGGACGACGGCCTTGCCGATCGGCGAAAAGATGCGTTCCGCCAGTCCCTCGCGGACAACGGGTTCGCCCTCCATCGCCGCTTCGTCCGGCAATTGGCCGATCAAATCCTCAATGCGCTTATTGCCGGTAAGCGTGACGGTCGCGCCACTTTGTTCCACCGCCTTGCGCAATCGATGGATGACCCATGCGCCGGTGGTATCGATCGCCTCGACGGAGGACATATCGATCTCGACCGGACCGGCTATCCTGCTTTTCTCTATCTTCTCAATATTTCTGAAAACGCTGGAAAGATTGCTGTTGCGCCAGGAGCCGGACATAACATACCGCAGGCCGCCACCGGAGACGGTGCCGTCTTCGGTAATTGCGGCCGGGTTCGCCTGTTGCCGTGTGTCCTGATCTTGCATAATGCTCCGAGCGAATGCCGCCGTCACGAGATTCTTAAAGGTTTCATAACGTTTCGGTCTTCGGCAAGCCACAGTGACGGCTGACAATTCGTGATAAATTTGGCGTCATGTGTCTTTTGTCGCCCAATCGGAAGTGAAAAAACATGCCCCGTTACCTTCAAGCCACAACAGAGCGCTTTCCCGTCGCCGGCAGCTTCACCATCTCGCGTGGCACCCGTACGCATGCGGATGTCGTAACGTGCACCATCCGCGATGGTTCCTTCACCGGCATCGGCGAATGTGTGCCCTATCCGCGCTACGGCGAAAGCATTGAGGGCGTCATCGCCGATATCGAGGAGATGGCTGAGCAGATTGCCGGCGGCCTGACACGGCAGGAGTTGCAGCAGGCCATGAGACCGGGGGCCGCCCGCAATGCGGTAGATTGCGCGCTGTGGGATCTGGAAGCCAAAATGAGCGGCAAAAGAGCCGCCGAGCGCGCCCTCGGGCAGGCGGCAAAACCGCTCGTCACCGCCTATACGATCTCGCTTGCCGACCCCGAGACCATGGCTGCGAAAACGGCGGAAAACGCCGCACGCCCGCTGCTGAAAATCAAGACCGGCACGGCGGATGACGAAGCGCGGCTGCGGGCAGTGCGCGCCGCAGCACCCGATGCACGTATCATCATCGACGCCAATGAGGGCTGGAACGATTATAATATCGAATATTATCTGAGACTTGCAGCCGAGCTGAACATCGCGCTTATCGAGCAGCCGCTACCCGCCGGCAAGGACGCCATCCTCGCCCGCATCGACCACCCGGTCCTGATCTGCGCCGACGAAAGCGTGCATTCCACCGGAGATCTCGCAGGCCTGCGCGACCGTTACGATGCGATCAACATCAAGCTCGACAAGACCGGCGGCCTGACGGAAGCGCTGCTCATGAAGGCGGAGGCGGAACGACTCGGTTTCACCATCATGGTCGGCTGCATGCTCGGCACCTCGCTCGGCATGGCGCCTGCCGTGCTGGCCGCTCAAGGGGCAGCCTTTTCCGATCTCGACGGCCCGCTGCTGCTGGCTGAGGACCGGCAGCCGGGGCTCGTTTATGAGGGATCGCTGGTCTATCCGTCACGGCCGGAATTGTGGGGTTAAGAGCCGTCGTTACGGTTCCACAGAGGACCGAGGCACCGCAGCTATCTACCCACGAAGTCGCTGAGAAGGTTCCAAAACCCCTCCTCCGTCATGCCGGACTAGATCCGGCATCCAGCCACGGCGTGTCTGCGCCGTGAAAAGAGTCTACCGCGATCAAAGACTTGATCGCACTGGATCCCGGCTCAAGGCCGGGATGACGGTGTGCGGATGTTGTCGCCTCCCCGAACGGACCATTCCTAAGAGGGCTTATCGTCCGCTACAGCTAACCGCCCCAATCAGGCCGCGTGCTTGCCGATCAGCCCCGGAATATCCACCGGCTCCATCTCATCCGACGTCCGTTCGGAAGGAACATCGCTTGTCTGCATCCAGGTGATCAGCTCGAAGGTGCCGTCTGCATTTTCGGCGATCGCCGTGCAGCTTTCCACCCAGTCGCCGGTGTTGATGTAGCGGATGCCGTCCATGTCTTCCATCACAGCGTGATGAATGTGGCCACAGATGACGCCGTCGACATTGTTGCGCCTCGCCTCTTCGACAACCACGCGCTGGAACTCGCCGATGAAGTTGACGGCGTGTTTCACCTGCAGCTTGGCCCAGGCCGAAAACGACCAGTAAGGCAGGCCGATACGGCGGCGCACGGCGGCAATGGCGATGTTGATCGCGATCGCCGCATCATAGGCCCAGTCGCCGAGATAGGCGAGAAGGCGGGCATTGCGCACAACCACGTCGAACTCGTCGCCATGGATGACGAGGTACTTCTTGCCATCGCCCGCCTCGTGGATCATGCGCTCGGCCACTTCGATACCGCCAAAATGCATGCCCGGAAACTCGCGCAGGAACTCGTCGTGATTGCCGGGAATATAAACGATGCGCGTTCCCTTGCGGGCCTTGCGCAACAGCTTCTGCACCACGTCGTTGCAGCCCTGCGGCCAGTACCAGCTGCGGCGCAGCCGCCAGCCGTCGATGATGTCGCCGACCAGAATGATCGTCTCGGCCTCGTGATACTTCAGGAAGTCGAGCAGGAAATCCGTCTTGGCCGCTTTGGAGCCGAGATGGACATCGGAAATGAAAAGCGTTCTGAACTGTCTGGTTTCAATTTGACCGGCCACGGATTTCATCCCCCTGTTCGGTTGCGTCCCTGCGGCTTTCTTCCCTCTCAGAACCAGACTCGTGTTTCAGCAACATGACAAAGGCCCGTTTTTATACGGAATATGACTGATGGCATCACGAAAACGCGAATAAGCCATGCCCGCATTTGCATAAGGAGGCGGTAAATAACGGCTGTACCACGGGGAAGTTTGTTGTATTCAGAGGGCCGGAATGAAACGAAATATGACGGTGCCAGATATGACGGTGAAAGAATGACCTCTCACGATAAGAACAACACGCCCGCCGACACGGCAAAGGCCGACATCGAGGAACAGGCGCTCTTTTTCCACCGCTACCCGCGCCCAGGCAAGCTGGAAATCCAGGCCACCAAGCCGCTCGGCAACCAGCGCGATCTGGCGCTCGCCTATTCGCCCGGCGTTGCCGCCCCCTGCCTCGCCATCCATGAGAACCCGGAAATGGCGGCGGAATATACCGCCCGCGCCAATCTGGTCGCGGTCATTTCCAATGGCACGGCGGTGCTTGGCCTTGGCAATATCGGCCCGCTCGCTTCCAAGCCTGTCATGGAGGGCAAGGCCGTCCTCTTCAAGAAATTCGCCGGCATCGACGTTTTCGACATCGAGATCGACGCGCCCGGCATCAACGACATGGTCTCCACCATCTCGGCGCTGGAGCCCACCTTCGGCGGCATCAACCTTGAGGATATCAAGGCGCCGGAATGTTTCGAGGTGGAGCGCCAGCTGCGCGCGAAAATGAACATCCCGGTCTTCCACGACGACCAGCACGGCACGGCGATCATCGTCGCCGCCGCCGTCACCAATGCGCTGGAACTGGCCGGAAAGTCGCTTTCCAACGTCAAGATCGTCGCCTCGGGCGCCGGTGCGGCGGCGCTGGCCTGCCTCAACCTGCTTGTCGCCATGGGTGCTGCCAAGGAAAACATCTGGGTCCACGATATCGAGGGCCTCGTTTATGACGGCCGCAACACGCTGATGGACGAGTGGAAGGAAATCTACGCCCAGAAGACCGACAAGCGCGTTCTGGCCGACTCGATCGATGGCGCCGATGTCTTCCTCGGCCTTTCGGCGGCGGGCGTGCTGAAACCGGAACTTTTGGAGCGCATGGCGGAAAATCCGCTGATCCTGGCGCTGGCCAACCCCAATCCGGAAATCATGCCGGAGGCGGCCCGCGCTGCCCGCCCGGATGCGATGATCTGCACCGGCCGTTCGGACTTCCCGAACCAGGTCAACAACGTGCTCTGCTTCCCCTATATCTTCCGCGGCGCGCTGGATTGCGGCGCAACCACGATCAACGAAGAAATGAAGATGGCGGCCGTGCACGCCATCGCCGAGCTTGCCCGCGAGGAAGTTTCCGAAGTCGCCGCCAAGGCCTATAGCGGCGAAACGCCGATCTTCGGCCCGAACTATCTCATTCCCTCGCCGTTCGATCCGCGCCTCATCCTGCGCATCGCGCCCGCCGTTGCCCGCGCCGCAGCTGCAAGCGGCGTCGCGGCCCGGCCGATCACCGATTTCGAAGCCTATCTCGACCAGCTGAACCGTTTCGTCTGGCGTTCCGGCTTCATCATGAAGCCGGTCTTCAATGCCGCCAAGGCTGCCGAAAAGAAGCGCATCATCTTTGCCGAAGGCGAAGACGAGCGCGTGCTGCGCGCAGCCCAGGTGCTGCTGGAAGAAGGCACCGGCATCCCGATCCTCATCGGCCGTCCGCAGATCATCGAAACGCGCCTCAAGCGCTTCGGCCTGCGCATCCGTCCGCATACGGATTTTGCCGTGGTCAATCCGGAAGACGATCCGCGTTACCGCGATTATGTCGACGATTATTTCGCTCTCGTCGGCCGCGCCGGCATCAGCCCGGAGGCGGCCCGCACCATCGTGCGCACCAACTCCACTGTCATCGGCGCGCTGTCAGTGAAGCGTGGCGAAGCGGATGCGCTGATCTGCGGTCTCGAAGGCCGTTACGACCGGCACCTGCGCGATGTGAACCAGATCATCGGCAAGCAGGAGAGCGTACGCTCGTTTGCAGGCCTCAGCCTGCTCATCACCCAGCAGGGCGCGCTGTTCCTCACCGATACTTTCGTCAATAACGATCCGACATCCGAGGAAGTGGCTGAAATGGCCATTCTGGCGGCCAAGGAAATCCGCCGCTTCGGCATCACGCCGAAGATCGCGCTCGCCAGCCACTCCAATTTCGGCTCGCGCGATTCGGAAAGCGCCCGCAAGATGCGCCGCGCGCTGAAGATCGTGCAGGCGGCGGCACCCGAACTGGAAGTGGACGGCGAAATGCAGGGCGGCTCCGCGCTTTCGGAATCGCTGCGCAAGCGGGCGATGCCGAACAGCGTGCTGACCGGCGAGGCAAACCTGCTGGTCTTCCCCAACCTCGATGCCGCCAACATCACGCTCGGCGTCACCCGCACGCTGACGGAGGGCCTGCATGTCGGCCCGATCCTGCTCGGCACGGCGCTTCCCGCCCACATCCTGTCGCCCAGCGTCACCTCGCGCGGCGTCGTCAACATGGCGGCCTTCGCCGTGGTGCAGGCTTCGCACCCTTCGGTGTGATGCCAGCGCATTAACGCAATTTTGAACAAGCTGTTGCCGCATTGCGGCAACAGCTTATGTTATCTTCCAGAAACACGGTTTTCGTGAAGTATAACGCCCTTGCACCAGCCGGGGACATCGAACGGATCGAACAATTGACCCGGCGCCGCAGCCGCATCATCGGCCTCCTGCTTCCTCTTCTCTTCGTTGCACCGGCCGCCTCTTTCGCGGATCAGGTCTGCGACACGCTTTATGCGCAGCTGCGCGAGCCGCCACGTGTCATCGGCAATACGGCGCAGGTGCGCCGCTACGCCAATGCGCTTACCCGCCAGAACATAGAAATCCGCAGGATCAGGAACGATCTGCGCCGTTATGGCTGCTCTTCCGGAAGCGTCACCGTTTATGGCAGCCCCAATGCCGATCTCTGCGCTGAGATCAGCGACGCGATGGCGGATGCGCAGAGCGAACGCGACGCCATCATCCGCGACCGCGACGATGCGATGGCCGCCCAGAGCAGCGACGATGGCGACATCAGACGCCAGCGCATCCTCGCCGCTCTGGACGCCAATGGCTGCAACGCCATCCCCGAAACGGACGCGCAGTCGCCACAGGCTCCCGATGTGACGCGTTACCCCGATGCATTCGGCCAACCCGGCAATCCGCCGGGACAGGCGGGGCTGTCGCCCTACCCCAACGCCGCAGCCGAAGGCGGGCTTCGGACGCTGTGCGTGCGCACCTGCGACGGCTCGTTTTTCCCCATTGCCGCCAACGCCTCGCCGCTCGATTTCCGCGCCCAGGCAGAGCAATGCCAGAAAATGTGTCCCGGCACGGAGACGGAGCTTTATTTCCACTCCATGACGGATCAGGAAACGGCCGACATGGTCTCGGCCGAAACCGGAAAACCCTACAAGGACCTGCCGACCGCCTTCGCCTACCGCAACGCCTCGACAAAAGCGCCGGGCTGCGCCTGCAACATGGCCGCCTATCACGACGAGATGAAAAAGCAGGAGACCGCCCGGCCAGAGGCTGAAAAACCCTATTCCGGCATCACGACCATTCCATCACCACAAGGTGACAAGGATCAAAAACCAACCGAACTGCAACAAGCCGCAAAGCCGCCGGAGCAACCGGTTCCCGAACGCGACTACGACCCGAACAGCAGCAAGGTCCGCGTTATCGGCCCGAAATTCCTGCCCGACCAGACAGGCCGGATCGACCTGAAGAACCCGGCGTTGAAGGGCCTGCAACCGCAGCAATAACGCCCATCGTATACCGGTTGTGGAACGAGCGAGCGCCACTAGTTTCTTCTCCCCCGATATGCGGTGAGGGTTCCCCCTCATCCGACCCTTCGGGCCACCTTCTCCCCGGCGGGGAGAAGAAATAAGCCCAACGTCCTGCCAGCCAATGGTCACCCACAGTCGATCCCGCGCCGCCCTCTACCGCCCACCCCAGCGATTGCGAAACACCAGTTCCTCCAGCGGCACGCGCTGCCGCCAGCCCTTCACCGCCAGTTCCGGTTCTGTGTAGAGCGTATCGACGCGGCCGAGGCATAGCCATGCGACGATTTCGACGTGGTCGGGAATATCGAGAATAGTGCGAATATCGCTGTCGTGGAAAATGCTGACCCAGCCGACGCCGATACCTTCGGCGCGGGCCGCGAGCCAGAGGTTCTGGATGGCGCAGACGGTGGAATAGACATCGGTGCGCGGATTGTGGGTGCGGCCCAGCACCACCTTGCCGCCGCGCGTCGGATCGCAGGTGACGCAGATGCTGAGCGGGGCCTTGCGGATGCCTTCGAGCTTCAGGCTGCGGTAAAGCACCTGTTGCTCGCCCTCGAACATCGCCGCAGCCTCGGCGTTGGCGCGGCTGAAGGCCACCCAGGCCGCCTGCCTGACCGCGCCATCGGTGACGAGCGTGAAATTCCAGGGCTGCATGAAGCCGACGGATGGCGCGGAATGCGCCGCCTTCAGCAGACGCTGCACCACATCTTCCGGCAGCGGATCGGGTAGGAACTGGTCACGCACATCCCGGCGGGTTTCTATAGCGCGGTAGATCGTCTCTCGCTCCCCGTCGGAAAACGGGCGGGCGGGCGAAAGTGCGTGATCGAACGTATTGGCGTCGAGCGGATTGGTGGCGAACGGATCGGACGGCATCGTTTATCCCCAACAATGCGAAGGCCGGGCGCAAGCGCGCCCCGCCTTTTCAACAACCTGCCGCCGTCCGCGCGGTGCGGTCTATCCTGTCAGGCCGGTCTTCTGACTTGGCTTCATCCGCCCGCTTTCGCCTTCCCGAATTGCTTCAGTGGCACGATAAAAAGGGCATCCGCCTTACAGCGCTGGGCACGTACCGGTCTTGCACCGGATTCCCGATTCTCCCACCGCGAATGGCAGGCACCTGACGGCGGAAGCTTATGGGCAAGAAAGCTCGCCAACGCAAGCATCCTGGCGGGCAATGCGGCAATGCGGCCATGGCACCCCTCACCTTCGTCATGCCGACCTTGAGCCATCCAGCCAGACCAAGTCCTTGGGCTGAAAAGAATCTTTTCGCCGCGCAGACGCGCGTCGGCTGGATACCGGCTCAAGGCCGGCATGACGGAAGGAGTACCTCCTCGTCTTAATCGCATTATTCCACGGGAAAATAACGCACATAGGCGAATTCATCCCCATCCGGTGACCAGTTGGGCGAGTTCATCGTGCCCTGCCCGCCGAAAAGTTCGAACAGCGTCTCCGCGTTGCCGCCATCCATATCCATCAGCCGCACGCGCACATTGAGATCGCGCGGATGATCGAAGACATCGGCGTCATAGGAGACGAACACGACCTTGTCACCCCCAGGAGACGGATGCGGGAACCAGTCGCCATAGGCGCTGTCGGTGATGCGCTCGACGGCCGAGCCATCCACCCGCACGCGCCAGATCTGCATCAGGCCGGTGCGGCTGGAATTGAAATAGATCCATCCGCCATCCGGCGAATAATCCGGTCCGTCATTGCGGCCTTCACCATGGGTAAGGCGCGTCTCAACGCCGCTGTCTATGTCCATGGAATAGATATCGAAAACCTGATCGCGAATGCCGCAATAGGCGAAGCTTTTTCCGTCGGGAGACCAGCCGTGCCAGTAGGAAGGGAGATTCTTAGTCATCAGTCGCGGCGCGCCACCCGTCGAGGCCAGGAGATAGATGGCGCTCTTGCCGAATTCCACCTTGTCGGAAATGGCGTAGAGCGAACCATCGGGCGAAATGCCGTGGTCGTTGTTGCAGATGGTGGCAAAGCCGGTATCGACTTTCTCCGGCAAAGCATCGCCGGCAAGAGACAGCCGGTAAAGCAGCCCTTCGGCGTTCAACAGCAGATATTTTCCGTCCGGCGACCAGTTCGGCGCCTCGAACAGATGAGGTGTCTGCCAGACCACCCGCATCTGCCGGGTGCGGATGTTGAAGATTTCGATTGAGCTGCGCATGCTGCCTCCCGGCCTGTCGATAATCTGGAGCGGAACGTGACGTGGCGCGGATATTCCATTTGCATCCGCCGCCACCGTGATTATGATCCTATTGCCGCAGGCACCGCCCTGCAAATTCAAATCGGAAAAAACAGCAGCGTTCCGGCACCGTCCGCATCGCTCCCCGTTTCTCCCAGATCCGAGGTTCCGCGATGAATACCATCGCCGATCACGGCATCCGGTTCGGCCGGATCGCCGCAATGCTTCCTGTCAAAAATATCGAAAAGGCCCATGATTTTTATGTCGGTCTGCTGGGGTTCGAAAAGACCTTCGAAAACGGCAGCCCCGTGGGTTTCATGATCCTGAAACAGGGTAATGCCGAACTGCACCTGACATTGCAGACCACGCACAAGCCGGCACCCTTCAACGTGGCGCATATGCTGGTCAGCGACGTCGACGCGCTGCATACGCTTTGCAAGAAACATGGGCTGCGCATCATCAAAAGCCTGCAGGACAAGGATTACGGCCTGCGGGCCTTCGTTTTCGAAGACCCGGATGGCAACCGTATCGATGTGGGGCAGGTTATTTGACGTGAGTGGGCGGCGCGGCATGTCCGCGCCGCTTGTCTATAAGAGACACGAGACCTCATAGTGCAGCGTCGTTGGGGACCGAGCGCATGCCACTTGTTTCTTCTCCCCGCCGGGGAGAAGGTCGCGGTAGCGGGATGAGGGGGCAAGGGCAGCGATATTCGGTGAGGGTTCCCCCTCATCCGACCCTTCGGGCCACCTTCTCCCCGGCGGGGAGAAGAAACAAGCGGCGACGCCGAGCGAAATAGCACCTACCCACACGGCCTCCAATCACCGATCCCGAAACCGGTTTGTAATCGGGTAACGGCGGTCGCGGCCGAAATTCTTCTTGGTGATCTTCACGCCGGGGGCGGATTGGCGGCGCTTGTATTCGGCGAGATAGAGCAGATGTTCGATCCGGTGCACCGTCGCCACATCGTGGCCGCGTGCGAGGATTTCCTCGACCGACATTTCCTTCTCGACCAGGCACTCCAGAATGTCATCCAGCACCGGATAGGGCGGCAGCGAATCCTGGTCGGTCTGGTTGGGACGCAATTCGGCGGACGGTGCTTTCGAGATGATATTGGCGGGGATCACCTCACCGGAAGGCCCGAGCGCACCCGGAGGCACATGACCGTTGCGCCAGCTGGAAATGGCGTAGACCTGCATCTTGTAGAGGTCCTTGATGGGATTGAAACCACCATTCATGTCGCCGTAGAGCGTCGCATAACCCACCGACATTTCCGACTTGTTGCCTGTTGTCACCACCATCGAGCCGAACTTGTTGGAAACGGCCATCAGAATGGTGCCGCGTGCGCGGCTTTGCAGGTTTTCCTCGGTGATGCCCTCTTCCGTGCCCTCGAAAAGATCGGCAAGCGCCGTCAGGAAACCATCCACGGGTTCTGCGATCGGCACAATATCGTAACGGCAGCCGAGGGCTCTCGCGCAATCGGCAGCGTCCTTCAGCGAATCCTCGGAGGTGTAACGATAGGGCAGCATGATACAACGTACCCGCTCCTCGCCCAGCGCATCGACGGCGATCGCGGCGCAGATCGCCGAATCGATGCCGCCGGAAAGGCCGAGAACCACGCTCTTGAAGCCGTTCTTGTTGACGTAGTCGCGAAAGCCCAGCATGCAGGCGCGGTAGTCCGCCTCCTCACCATCGGGGATTTTCGAGAATGGTCCGCTTTCGCAGCGCCAGCCTTTTTCCGTGCGTTTCCAGTCGGTCACGGCAAGGGTCGCCTCGAACTGGCTCATCTGGAAGGCCAGAGACTTGTCGGCGTTGAAGCCGAAGCTCGCACCGTCGAATACCAGCTCATCCTGCCCGCCCAGCTGGTTGGCGAAGACCAACGGCAACCCGCTTTCGATCACCTGTCTCAGCGCCACCTGATGGCGCACATCCAGCTTGCCGCGATAATAGGGCGAACCATTCGGCACCAGCAGGATTTCCGCCCCGCTTTCGGCCAGCGTCTCGCACACGCCCATGTCGTTCCAGATTTCCTCGCAGATCGGAATACCGATCCGCACACCACGGAAATTATAGGGACCGGAGATCGACCCTTCGGCGAAAACGCGTTTTTCGTCGAACTCGCCATAATTCGGCAGGTCGATCTTGTCGCGCAGCGCAACGATCTTGCCACCATCCAGAAGCGCCACCGAATTGTGCCGTCCCGTCTCGCCCTGACGAGGGAAACCGATGACGACGCCCGGCCCGCCATCGGCAGTCTCCGCCGCCAGTTCCTCAACCGCCCTCAGGCAGGCGTTCAGAAAAGCCGGCTTCAGCACCAGATCTTCCGGCGGATAGCCGGATATGAACAACTCGGTCAGAAGCAAGAGATCGGCGCCCTGCGTCGCCGCATCGGCCCGTGCCTCGCGCGCCCTGGCGAGATTGCCCGCCACGTCGCCAACTGTCGGATTGAACTGCCCGACGGCAATTCTGAGATGGTTCTTGATGTCGTGTCTGTCGCTCATGACTTTTTCAATACCGCGCCCGTGGCCGCTCCGCAACGCGGCAATTGCATGCCGGGCCGCCTTGGAGCGTTCAAGCAGGGGGCACGTTCCAGCCACGGTTCCCGTTCACACGAAGGTTATCGCCGCGCCCGTCGGATTCCGCAAAGTTCATGTCGCGTTCATCCCGCGTATGTGACATTTACATGACAGTTTTGCGACACCCCGATTCACCTCCCCGAATTGCGCGGTGCCGCCCCGCAATACCGGAGTATGAGTTTGAGACAATCGGCGCCAAAAACAACGGCTTCCGAGAAGGCTGGTTTTACCTTTTCGCCCGCATGGACGCGGGGCCTTTCGAAGCTTTCGGGCACGGCCTATACGCTGGTCAACCTGACGCTCACCTCCGTCGTGCTCATCGTCGTGCTGGAATGGATCGCCCGCGGTTCGCTCAGTGATATCGGCACGTTCCTCACCTCACCCGCCCGCCCCGGCATGACCACCATTGCCGCCGTGCTCACTATCCTCGTGGCGCTGGATTCGATCCTTGGCCGGCGTTACCTGTCGCTGATTGTGGTTGTGCCGCTTTGCGCGCTGACGGGGCTGATTTCCGCGCAGAAACAGACTTATCTCTCCGACCCGCTTTATCCCTCCGACCTGCTGTTCGGCCGGCAGATTCTCGAGCTTCTGCCGACGATGCTCAAAGCTCAGCCGCTGACGGCGGCGCTGGTCGGTTTTGGCCTCTGTGCCACCATTGCGGCTATCGCCGCTCTCTGGCTGCTGGCGCGGCGTCATTCGCCGGGCCTGAGCTGGCGGGAACGCGCCGCCGGGCTGGCGCTCGCGCTGCCGATTTTGGCTGGCCTCGCCTCGCTGATGGACTATTCGCATTATTCCTGGGTACGCGATCGCCTCAACATCATTCCCATGATGTGGGATCAGCAGGAAAATTACCGCCATAACGGTTTCCTGCTGGCCTTTGCCTTCAATATTCCGATGGCGAATGTTTCGGCCCCACAGGGTTACGGCGAAAACAGCATCGCCGATCTGACATCGGAACCGGCCGCCTTCGCCGCCAATAAGGGCGATTACCCTGACGTCATCATGCTGATGAGCGAATCGCTATGGGACCCGACCCGGCTTGAAAACGTGAAGCTCTCGGCCGATCCGATGCCGACCATCCGGGCCAAGCAGTCCGGCAACGTGTTCTCGCCGGAATTCGGCGGCATGACGGCGAATGTGGAGTTTGAAGCGCTGACCGGCTTTTCCAACGCCTTCCTGCCCTATGGCAGCATTCCCTATCAGCAATATATCCGCCGCCCGGTGCCCTCGCTTGCCAGCTTCTTCCGGGGCGAAGGTTATTCGGCCATCGCCATGCATCCGTTTCAGGAATGGTTCTGGAACCGCAAGGAAGTCTACAAGAATTTCGGCTTTGAGGAATTCCGCTCTGAGGAAACATTGCCGCCCATGGAAAAGCGCGGCAACTTCGCCTCCGACGACGCGCTGATGGACGAGATCATGGCGACGACCGAGCAGGCCCGCAACCCGCTCTTCCTCTTCGCCGTCACCCTGCAGGGACATGGGCCTTACGAGGCGGGCCGTTATGCCGCCGATACTATCGGCGTGGAAGGTGATCTTTCCGCTTCCGCATCACAGGCGCTCGCAACCTATTCGCAGGGGGTAGTGGAGGCCGACGAGGCGCTTCTGAAACTGATGCGCTGGGCCAAGAAGCGTGACCGGGAAACCATCATTGTGCTTTTCGGCGATCACCTGCCGCCGCTCGGCCAGACCTTCGTGGAAAGCGGCTACATGCCGGGCATGGTGGCAAGCCGCCGCGCGCCGCTGGATGTCATGAAAAAGGAACACGAAACGCCGCTGGTGGTCTGGTCCTCGAAGACCGGTATGCGCAAGAATATCGGCACGATCAGCCCGGCGCTTCTGCCCTATCACGTGCTGAAGACCGCCGGCTTCTCCGACCCCTTTTATACGGGAACGCTCGGCGAGGTTCAGCAGGCATTCTCCGTCATCGACCGGCATATGCTGGTTGGCACGGACGGCAAAGCCCTGCCCGACTGGTCGATCGCGTCGAATTCCATTCCCGACGTGGTGCGCAACTACCGACTGCTGCAATTCGACATGATGTTCGGCAAGCAATATGGCCGCGAGCGCTTCTTCCCCGGCTTCAACTGGGTAAACGAGGCGGCCCCCTCCGTCTGATGGCCCATCGACGCTGGACGTGAGACCCGCACGGCGGCGGAAATCGTTTGAATTCCACCGCAATGCGGGTCTATTTCGATAGGAGCCCGTAACGAACCATCCGCAACCGGAGACACACCGTGTCAGACATCTCCGATTATATCGCCGCACATTTCAAGCGCTCCTCCCGCGAAATCGGCGAGGTGGAGCGGCGCATTCTGGAATTGTCGCACCAGAAAAAGCTGATCTCCACCGATACCAATGCCGAGTTCTCCGCTGGCGCGAGCCTCGGCGACAGGCTGGCCGACAATATCGCCAAGGTTGGCGGTTCCTGGGGATTCATCCTCAGCTTCTGTTTTTTCCTGGTGGTCTGGGCCATCGTCAACACCATCGTGCTGACCACCGGCGCCTTCGACCCCTATCCCTTCATCTTCCTCAATCTTCTGCTCTCCATGCTGGCGGCCATACAGGCGCCGATCATCATGATGTCGCAGAACCGGCAGACCGCCCGCGACCGTTTCGAGGCCGCCAAGGATTACGAGGTCAACCTGAAGGCCGAGCTTGAGGTTCTGTCGCTGCATGAAAAGATCGATGTGAAGGTGCTGGCCGAGCTTGCAGCGCTCAGGCAGGATCTCGCCGTCCTTCACCGCCACGTCACCCGGAAAGAAGACTGAAGCGGAAAATTTCATCCCCGCTTTTCCCCGCCGCGCCGCACGCTGTTATTCTGACACCAGTCCTGCCGGGTAGAAGCCAGACGTGGCGCAAACCGAGGGACGGTTCTGAACCACGTGAACGCTGGCACGTTCAACCAATTCAGAACCATTTCGCGGAAGGCGGTGCACCGCCTCTCACGAAATGCGGCATTCGGAAAGACCCGGCTGCGCAACGCATCCGATCCACACCTACCTCAACTATAGCGCAGCCGGGCAACCGCCCGACGCCCTCCATCCATCCCACGCCCGGCAGCGCCGCGCGTGGACGAAGTTGTGTCGCTTCATTCTCAAGCTTGGAGATGGCCGAAACCTTGCCGCAGATCGATCTCCCCCCTTGAGGGGGAGATGCCCGGCAGGGTAGAGGGGGGTGAACCCTCACGCACCCCACGGCCGCTGTGAACGGACAACTTCCTCAAAGTTCACACCTAGTTACGAATCCGTCAGATTATTACGCTACAGATTGACGCAGGCGTTTGTTGCATTGCACTCTTGCGGGCAAGATCAAGGGGGAATCACTTCCCCTCGTCAAAATGGCATCACGACCATTTCGCGGCAACGCCACGCCGGATGCACCATCCGGTCCTCATAATGCATTCTGTACCGGGGTTTTTCATGTACCAGTTCGATCTGATTGTTATCGGCAGCGGTCCGGCGGGAAGACGGGCCGCCATTCAGGCCGCCAAGCTCGAAAAGAGGGTTCTGGTCATAGAGAAAGGCAGCCGCGTCGGCGGCGTTTCCGTGCACACCGGCACCATTCCTTCCAAGACGTTGCGCGAAACCGCGCTCAATCTCACCGGCTGGCGCGAGCGCGGCTTTTATGGCCGCTCCTACCGCGTCAAACAGGAGATCGACGCGGATGACCTGCGCCGCCGCCTGCTGATCACACTCGATCACGAGGTCGAGGTGCTGGAGCACCAGTTCGCCCGCAACCGTGTGCAGCACATTCGCGGCACGGCAAGCTTCGTCGACGTCAACACGATGAAAGTTGTGAAGAGCGATGGCGAGATCATGAACGTCACCGGCGCTTCCATACTTCTCGCCATCGGCACGCGGCCCTACCGGCCGCCGCATATTCCCTTCGACGGCGAGGCGGTGCTCGATTCGGACGAGATCCTCGAAATCAAGCAACTGCCACGCTCCATGGTCGTCGTCGGCGCGGGCGTCATCGGCATCGAATATGCCACGATCTTCAGCGCACTCGACACGCAGGTAACGGTGGTGGAGCCGCGCGAGACCATGCTGGAATTCATCGACAAGGAAATCGTCGAGGATTTCACCTATCAGCTGCGCGACCGCAACATGAAGCTGATCTTCGGTCAGAAGGCGGAAAAGGTGGAGCGGGACGAAACCGGCAAGTGTCTCGTTTCGCTCAGCAACGGCCGCGTGCTGAAAGCCGAGACCGTGCTGTTCGCCGCCGGCCGCGTCGGCGCGACCGACACGCTCAATCTTTCGGCCTGTGGGCTCGAAGCCGACAGCCGGGGCCGGCTGAAAGTCGATCCCGAGACTTTCCAGACGACGGTGCCGAACATCTACGCCGCCGGCGATATCATCGGTTTCCCGAGCCTTGCCTCCACCTCGATGGAACAGGGCCGCATCGCCGCCCGCCATGCCGTCGGCGCACCGGCCGGCGAACCGCCGCAGTTCTTCCCCTATGGCATCTACGCCGTGCCGGAAATCTCCACCTGTGGCCTGACGGAAGAGGAAGTCATCGAACGCAGCATTCCCTATGAATGCGGCATCGCCCATTTCCGAGAAACCTCGCGCGGCCATATCATGGGTCTCGACAGCGGGCTGTTGAAAATGATCTTCTCACTGAAGACCCGCCGCCTGCTCGGCGTCCACATCGTCGGCGAAGGCGCCACCGAACTGGTGCATATCGGCCAGGCGGTGCTGAACCTCAAAGGCACGGTGGAATATTTCGTCGAGAACACCTTCAATTATCCGACGCTTGCGGAAGCCTACAAGATTGCCGGGCTGGATGCCTGGAACCGCATGGGCGAGTTGAAGAAGGATTGAGCGGCGTATTTCCAAGGGTACCCCAAGCTACCTTGGGGATGGCGAGCTGCAAAGCCAGCGCCATAACACCCAACCCCGTCATACCGGCCTCGAGCCGGTATCCAGCCAGCCCAAGTCCTTGGGCTGAAAAAAACCTTTCGCCACGCAGACGCGTGTCGGCTGGATGCCGGATCTAGTCCGGCATGACGGAAGAGAGGTTCTCGACACCATCTTCCGCATCTACCTGGAACGACTGGCATACATCAGGTGAATGCCTCACCAGCGAATACTATACCGCGCGCTCACGCCCGGCCGAAAATGATCGGCATAACCCTGATCGAGCGTTCCACGCACCGTCAGGTTATCGCCAAGCTTCTGCTCCACCGCTACGCCGCTGCTGAATTCGTTGAAGCTGTTGCGGCTCGCCCCCGTCAGCACAAAGGCGGTGCCGCTCTCGGAGCGGGAAAGGCGCAGCGATTGCGAAACGTCGAGACCGTTCCATTGCTGCGCCGTGCCGTCATAACGCACCGTGAAATTGCGGTTCGCCTCGATATCCAGTTCCGGCGTGACAATACGTTTCTGCTGCGAACTCATCGAAACGCTGCTCGAACCCGTCAGCGCATTGAAGAGGACGCCGACATCACGGGCAAGCGAAACGCCAGGCAACTGTTCCGCCAGCAGCGTGACGTTGCCCCACAGCCGAACCGGCGTATCCACCACCTGCCCTGTCCTCGAGGCATTCATGCCCATTTCCAGCCCCGCCCGGATCGGCGTATCGACCGGCAGCTTCGCGCCGATGCGCGCCGTGTAGGAACGATCGGAATTCTTGACCGGCTTCCAGATCAACCCGGCGTCATCGGCATGGGCGGTGGTGCCGAGCGCGGTGAACAGAGAAAACAGCAGGGCAAAGCCCGTTCGTGGTGACATATCTTGTCCCCTGGCAAATTAAGGGCGCACCGGGAGAACCCGGCAAGCACGGTAAAAGCTTAAGGCCAATGGTTTTTGGCAGCGATGATGGCCACGCAACGGCGGCCCATATTTCCTGCACGGCCGCACCCGGCAGCCGAGGAAAATCATGCTGCGCAGGGTGCCAGATGAACGGGAGATGAACAAGAGCAGATGCAGCAAAAAATCATGCTGCACTGCATTGTGATCGAAACGACGGGAAGCGCCACCCTGTTACTTGCCTGTGGCAGGGCCAACGCAGCGGGCCAGGATATCATCGACCACCACGTCCAAAGACCTTGATGAATCAATAACCGTTGCATTGACGGGGAGGTCTTCTTTCGTCGCATGGAGTTGCAAGACAAATTCACGTTCGGCCGGTTTTCCACCGAACTCGTCCTCGGGCCTCTCCATCAGCCGTCGTCGCAAGGTCGCAACGTCGATATCCAGAACGAAGACCTGATCGAAGTGGTCTATAAAACGCCAAAAGTTCCTCGAGCCGCCGCAGAAGAACGTGATTGCGTGACTTTGATCTGTCACAAGCTCCTGAACTTTTTCGACATCCCAAATATGACGCCGGTGCCGGAAGGCAATATCCCCATCGCCCTGAAACAGGGCGAGATCGATCGGCTCTCCGGTTTCAGGATCACCTTTGTAAGCCAATTCACGGTCGCCATGAATGACGTGATAGCCGCGCTGCTGAAGTTCTGTAGCAACCGAAGTCTTGCCGGTTCCGGAGACGCCCTCGATCAAATAGTTTCTGACGCCCATGACGCTCTCGTTCGATATTCCCCGGGTTCTTGGCCGCAGGTTTCGTGGCGATGCCTTCTGGCCTGACAGCCGCAGCTTCGAACGATATTGATAGAGAATGGCGCAACGATGTCGGAAGGTTCAAACCCTTGGTATAACGCGGACATCCCTGTTGCGGAACGCCACACGGCGCAAAACGAAAAAAAGCCGCAGCTTTCGCCACGGCCCTTCCATTCATTCAGCTTTCGCCAAGCAAGATTATTCGGCGTCGCCTTCGGCGGCCTTCTTCTTGGCCGGAGCCTTCTTCTTCGGTGCGGCTTCGTCGCCTTCAACGGCGTCGTCAGCCTTGGCAGCAGCCTTCTTCTTGGCCGGAGCCTTTTTCTTGGTTTCCGTCTCTTCTTCGCCGTCGTCAGCCAGAAGCTCTTCCTTGGAAACGGCCTTGTCCGTTACCGAGATTTCCGTGAGCAGCTTGTCGATGACCTTTTCTTCGAAGATCGGAGCACGCAGCGAAGCGGAAGCGCCGGGGGTGTTGCGGAAGAAATCGAGGATTTCCTTCTGCTGGCCGGGGAACTGCTGCAGCTGCTGGAACAGCGCGCGCTGCATTTCTTCTTCGGTCACTTCAACGCCGGCCTTTTCGCCGATTTCGGAGAGAACGAGGCCGAGACGAACGCGACGTTCGGCAAGCTTGCGATATTCTTCGCGGGCTTCTTCTTCCGTCGTGTCTTCGTCAGCGAAGGTCTTGCCGGACTGTGCAAGATCGGTGTTGATCTGGCGCCAGATGTTGTCGAACTCGGCGTCGACGAGGCCAGCCGGCGTGTCGAACTTGTACATTTCGTCGAGCTGGTCGAGGATCTGACGCTTGACCTTCTGGCGAGTGACGTTGCCGTACTGGCTTTCGATCTGGCCGCGAACGATTTCCTTCAGCTTTTCAGCCGATTCGAGACCGAGCTTGGTCGCCAGTTCGTCGTTGATTTCGACAGCAGCGGCAGCAGCGACTTCCTTGACGGTGACGTCGAAGGTAGCGTCCTTGCCTGCGAGGTTCGCAGCCGGGTAGTCGGCCGGGAAGGTCACGGTGATGGTCTTTTCGTCGCCGGCCTTGACGCCAACGAGCTGGTCTTCGAAGCCGGGGATGAAGCGGCCGGAACCGAGAACCAGTTCGGCATCTTCTGCGGTGCCGCCGTCGAAGGCAACGCCGTCAACCTTGCCGAGATAGTTCATGGTGACGCGGTCGCCATCGGCGGCCTTGCCCTTCTTGGCTTCGAAGGTACGGGCGCTTTCGGCGATCTTGAGGATCTGCTCGTTGATTTCGTCTTCGGAGACTTCAACGACTTCGCGGATAACCTTGATGCCGTCATTGGCCTTCAGTTCGATGGCCGGGATGATTTCATAGGCAACGGTGAATTCGAAGTCGGTTTCGGCCGAAAGGATCTTTTCAGCTTCCTGCTCGTCTTCGGTCATGGAGATTGCCGGCTGCGTGGCAGACTTCTCGCCGCGGCTGGAGAGGATTTCGGAAGGCTTTTCACGAACCAGCTCGTTGACGAGGTCGGCCATGATGGACTTGCCGTACATCTTCTTCAGATGGCCCATCGGCACCTTGCCGGGACGGAAACCATTGATGCGAACCTTGTCCTTGGCGTCAACCAGGCGCTCGTCCAGACGGGCCTTCATGTCGGCAGCCGGAATAACGACCTTGAGTTCGCGCTTCAGCCCATCAGCCAGCGTTTCGATAACCTGCATTTTCTCAAACCTTCACATCATGGCGGCGGTGCTCAGACAGCCGTTGGTTTACTTTCGAGCACTGCGCCGGAAACGTCGTTCCCCGGCCGTGGCTTCCATTATTTCTTCACACAAGCCCCTGCCGGACAAAATTGCGCCAGCGCCGGAGACAAGGGCGCAATGGGGATGATGAACCCCGAAGCTCCCCGCATCATTAAAGATGCACTCTGGCACAAGCGTGGCACAGCCATGCTTTACTTGTGGTGCGGGTAGAGAGACTCGAACTCCCACGCCGAAGCGTTGGTACCTAAAACCAATGCGTCTACCAATTCCGCCATACCCGCACGTTGGGCGGCGGTATGTCACAATGTTCTGGAAGGGTCAAGCACGCCTTATCGCCGCCTTTCGTTTCATCAGGACTTTTATTGCCGCCCGTTCCGGCGCCGAAAGGCGGCAAGCCCGCTTTTGCCGAATCGCGCTTGCGCAAAAGGAAGTGGCGCGGCCGCAAAACCCTTGCGAACAAGGATCGGGGAACTGCAAGTCCTGCCCCTGCCCTGCACGCCCGGCCCTGCATGTTTCGACGGTAAAAGCGCGCATATTTATGCGGCTACATGACATTATATATAGGACATCCCGCCTATCGTTTTGCGAGAACGGTGTGTCTCCGACCGAATCCCGGAACCGGACGGCCTTTTGCGCCCTCACTCTACCTTTCCCTCCCCGCCCTTCGCATTCAGCCAGACCGCACGGCTTGGCAGTTGCGGATGCTGGAGACTTCACCAAAAGCACACAAATTGGTCACAAATTATGCAGTAACCGCCGCAATTGAGGTCATTTACCGGTTTGCATTGCGCTCCATGCATAGGTGGCATCTTGCTTTGTCTGTTTTTGTTTTGATTAAACCGATTATATTCATGGTTATACAGAGATCGAGTTCAGCCCCGGACCTAATCCTCCCAAGACGGCCGGGAATGCTGGACAGCACGAAGAGGAAAATGACAATGAACATTACACGCTCGCTGACCAACTGGCGCAAGTATCGTCAGACCGTAACCGAACTGGGCCGCATGACCGACCGCGAACTGAGCGACCTCGGCATTGGCCGTCAGGACATCCGCCGCGTCGCACGTACCGCCGTCGGCATCTAATACGCTCCGCCGCTTAAGTGCGGCGGATGTGAGACGACCTTCCCAAAAGGCCTGAGGCTTCCCGCCTCCGGCCTTTTTTTCGTTTTGGACACCTCTCAAAATCAAGCCGCTCCGCCGCATCAACATGCGCCCGTGACAAACAGATGAAAAATGCATCGATCAGCCGGTTGCCGCTGAGACGCCAGGCGAGCCGGAAGGCCCTTTAAGCACCGTTCAGGGCAGGAAAAGCCGGTTCGACGCAGCCAAAACCTGCAAAACCCTGCAAAACCGCCCGAAAGACAGGCATTTCCGCTCATATTTTGCCCATACGGTAACCAAAGCCGCAAAATTAGCCGACATAGTGCACAAACGCATGGCAGTAGCCTAAATTCTGCACTGCACAACATGACTCAATGTCTATATATAAAACCTCAACAGCCGAGAGCACAGAAACACTGAGCCGGCCGACGAAATCAAAGAAAGATTGAGGAAACGATCATGAACCCTATTCGCATCGCAAAGAACTGGATCTCCTACCGCCGCACGATCAACGAACTTGGCAGCCTCTCCAACCAGGCCCTGAGCGACATCGGCCTGACCCGTTACGACATCCGTAACGTAGCTTCCCGTTCGTTCCGCTAAGGCGTAAACGATCGTCCCGCTGCCCGACCTCCAGGGCGCGACGATTGAGCGACAGGTAAAAGAAAGCGGCGCCTCTGGCGCCGTTTTTGATTCTGGCGGTATCCGCGGGGAATCGGTCTTCCGTTGCCGCTTATACCGGCATTCGCGATCATTTGGTTTGACGAAACCGATGCACCTCCCAAAAGCACGCTAGGGCCAATTGCATCTGGCTCGACATTGCCACTTGTTTCTTCTCCCCGCCCGGGGAGAAGGTGGCCCGAAGGGTCGGATGAGGGGGCAACCTCTCAGCATATCTCTGGCGTCGCCCCCTCATCCCGCTGCCGCGACCTTCTCCCGGCGGGGAGAAGAAATATGCGGCGAGCGCTCTGTCCACAGGCGCCCTTGCAACTATCCCCATCGGCCACCCACCCGCAAAAACATTTGGCTGTCATCGCCATGCATGGTAGTGCATCGCCCTGAAAAACGCGTCCTTCGGGACCCGCGCGGAACAATCACTCGAAAGACAGCCGCCGGACGGGAGCCTTTGGCATCCTGCGCGGCTCATGGACGCCAGTATGCAAGACAAGACCTATTCTCCCATTCACGTCGTGGGCGGCGGACTGGCCGGTTCGGAAGCCGCCTGGCAGATTGCGCAGAGCGGCGTTCCCGTCATCCTGCATGAGATGCGCGGCGTGCGCGGCACGGATGCGCATAAGGGCGACACGCTGGCGGAACTGGTCTGTTCCAACTCCTTCCGCTCCGACGATGCGACTGCGAATGCGGTGGGCGTCATCCATGCCGAAATGCGGCTCGCGGGATCGCTGATCATGGCTTGCGCTGACAGGCATCAGGTGCCGGCCGGCGGTGCACTCGCCGTTGATCGCGACGGGTTTTCGCAGGCCGTGACGGACATGCTCGAAAATCACCCGCTGGTAACGATCCTGCGCGAAGAAGTCACCGGCCTGCCGCCGAAGGAATGGGGCAGCAGCATCATCGCCACCGGCCCGCTCACCTCGCCGGATCTGGCGGCGGCGGTTCAGGCACAGACGGGCGAGGATGCGCTGGCCTTTTTCGACGCCATCGCTCCCATCCTGCATCGCGACAGCATCAACATGGATATCTGCTGGTACCAGTCGCGTTACGACAAGGTCGGCCCCGGCGGCACGGGCAAGGATTACATCAACTGCCCGATGGACGAGGAACAATATAACGCCTTCATCGACGCGCTGATCGCCGGCGACACGGTGGGTTTCAAGGAATGGGAAGGCACGCCCTATTTCGACGGCTGCCTGCCGATCGAGATCATGGCCGAGCGCGGCCGCCAGACGCTGCGCCACGGCCCGATGAAACCGATGGGTCTGACCAACGCCCATAACCCCACCGTCAAGGCCTATGCCGTGGTCCAGCTGCGGCAGGACAATGCGCTCGGCACGCTCTACAACATGGTCGGTTTCCAGACCAAGCTGAAATATGGCGCGCAGGCGGATGTATTCCGCATGATACCAGGTCTCGAAAATGCGGAATTCGCAAGGCTCGGCGGCCTGCACCGCAACACCTATATCGATTCCCCCATCCTGCTCGATCCGTCGCTGAAGCTGAAATCGCGACCGGACCTGCGTTTCGCCGGACAGATCACCGGCTGCGAGGGCTATGTGGAAAGCGCATCCGTCGGACTTCTGGCCGGCCGCTTCGCCGCCGCCGAACACAAGGGCGAAACCCCGAGCCTGCCGCCCGCCACCACCGCGCTCGGCTCGCTTCTGAACCACATCACCGGCGGGCACCTCTCCTCCAACGATGAGCCGGGTAAACGCTCGTTCCAGCCGATGAACATCAATTTCGGCCTGTTCCCGGAACTGGAACCGGGCTCCATCGTCAAGCCGGAAGGCGTGAAACGTTTTCGCGGCAAGGACAAGACGATCATGAAACGCCAGCTTGTCGCGGCACGGGCGTTGAAGGATTGTGCGGCATGGCTGGGTATCGAGGCTGCAACGGCGTCCTGATCCCCGCCGATGACCACCATATCGCGACCATCGGTTACATCACATTCCACTTGTCGAAATCGGATTTTCCAGTCTGATAGGGATAGTGTCTGGAAAAGAAAGGGTTGACGGCGGTTACGTGTTCAAAGCTGATAGCGGTGCCAGACAGGATTGAAAACAGCGGCTGGTAGCTGTAACGCCCGGAAATCACGATAACCGCCTCTTTGGGTCCAAATTTTCCGTCAGTTACCGCTTTTTCCCATTTAACCTCTTCGGCCGAACCGAAGAAGTTGTGGGGCTTAAATTGCTCCACGGGCGTGTTACCCACCAGTTCTACGCTTCTCAACGTCAGGTTCAGCTTGTCCGTCTGAAGAATGCCGTTTCCGGACATGACAGCGAAAGTGGTAACGCCGGTTCTGACCCGTTTCTCGAATTCGGGAAATCTTGCCGACCATCGAGCAGCATTGTCAACGACACTCACGAAACGATCATAGCTGAGCCAACCACGTCCAACTTCGAGCACGACTGCCAGAATGAGGATGAGGAGCGGCGCCAGAAGTGCCATCTCCACGGCTGCGGCGCCCGACCGGCAGTACAACAAACGATGGACACGGGATGAGCGTCTTAAATCGGTCATTCCGTCACCCGTACTGCTGTGATCGCCAGAGAAACATTTTGAAGCTGACGAACGCCTCCCGTCGTTGGCACAAGAAGATGTGTCGTTGGCATAAAGAAATCCCAAGTGTATCCGACTGCCAGTATATATTGCCCTGCGGAGCCATCCGGCGTTTGAAAACGGTTCTCTATCGGAAAAGAAATCGGTGCCGCGGTAATATCCTCATCGGGTATCGGGGCAAGTGTGATCTTCAGAGTTTCAACATCGGTCGCCATAATGAACTTGTCGGCGACTGCATGACGAAGTGCGTCTGCAGTCACCTGTTCGCGCTGCATCGCTGCCTTTCGGAGATATTCTATGCCTGCACTCGTCGCCGTCGAAAGGTAGAGATGGTAGAGAAGCAGCAGCCCGATTTCCAAGATTCCGAAGATGAGCATCAGGAAAACCGGCAACAGCAGCGCGACCTCAACTGCCGTCGCGGCCTGTCTGTCGCCGAGAAGACGCCGATAAAGCCCTCGCTTTTGCAAATCAGAACCAGCTTGGGGCGCTCTATGAGTATCCGGCTGGATGCTAGCGACGCTCATCACCATACCTTCCGATATATTTCAACTCGAAGCCGGTGATGATACCGCCGAAACTGTCACTCAATCCTGATGCTTCAATCGTCAGCCGGTAGGTGGAATAGGTGTCGACTGTGAATTTCTTCTGGTAATATCGCCACCTGATCGTCTGATCGACGGCATCGGGCATTCCTGACCCTTGCCTCATGTCGAATATCTGTTTCACCTCACCCAATTTCGGGCGCAGCTGTTGCAATTTGATGTCGATACCATTCGTCTTTTCCGCGCTGATGGTTTTTTTCGGATCATCAGGATCTGGAAAGTTGCTCTTGCGACCGTTGTACCAGACAGATATTTCATAATGGCCGGGGTGAAGTTCCACTGTTCTAAAGATGGAGCTGTTGGCATCTTTTCTTCCCGCGCCCCAGTGACTGTCTAGTTCGATCACATAGCGTGTGGGCAATGAAGCCAAGTTGCCGGCAGTTTCCTCGACAAGAGTTTTACCGGTCGTCGCGGTCTTACCGCTGCCATTGATTTTGCATGCTTTGTCATTTGCGGTTTCTTCTCCCTTCTTAGGTTCCTGCCCGAACCCATCCGGATAGCCTTCCCAGTCGTGGTTCTTGCGGCAGCAAGGGCTGCTCCAGTCCTGTAATTCGATACCTGGTCCCGTCCCGCCATGCCAACGCAGCTCCGTGTAAGGGTAGACACCCCAGCATCCACTGGGTGTTTCCGGCTTAATCCCGTTTTTGAGAACGCGCTCCACGCCGAGCGTATTGTTTTCGAAATTATTATCGACGAGCACTTCGCCGTCATACGGATAGGGTGGGATACCCTCGCAGGTATAATTCAGACGATACTTGATCTCATCGAGATTAAACATCTTCGCAAAAACAAGACTATAACTGAATTCGGCGCTGACATCCGTTCGTATCCAATCGATGATGACACCACGATTGATGACCTTCTGTTTCGTGGACTGGATCATCGAATCAAAGGTCGAAAGTACACTTTCACGGCGATCCTCGTCAGCAGGAGTATCGGTGCGCGTCGGCTTGGTCGATCGCTCGCAGGCCAGTGCCATGACCCGCTTCGACTGGCTGTAATAGGCCAAAGCCCTGCCGCCTTCGAAAAGCAGGCCGATCAACAGAATGAAAACCGGCAATAGCAACGCGGTCATGATTGCGAACGTCGCCGTCCGGTCGTTCAACAACGCACCTAAGGAGGCCTTCAGTCCGTTCAGTTTTTTCTCAATACCCAACATATGCAAACGCCGCTTCATGAAACTGGTTATCCCGCCTCGGAAAAACGCCCGGCCCCTCCACAGACGGACAGACTCAAACACCACGGCCCAACGAAGTGTTCGGGCCATAGAAAAACAAACTCAGCAAGGGCTGATGGGCCGCGATCATGGCGGTGCGCGACAAATGGATCGGACCATTTGCAAGTATCAGATGAAAAATACTATCATAATCTGCCGCAAACCGGCGTCGACTGCGAGTTATATTTCATTCGAAATTCTATAGTGCGAAATAGACACGAAATGTGTAAATTAAAGATCACCTTTATTCAAAAAAATATATGCAAAATCATATACTTAATTCATGTATTAATAATTTATAATAACCGAAGTAAATCATATGAAAACAGGAGGAAGCATCGCCCTGACGACAGGCCTGTGGCTATGGGCAAATCCCTTGACCGCATGACGGGCATTGCCGTCTTTTGAATACAACGAGACGGATTTGTACCTTGCCCCTGCCGCCAAGCTCGGGCAAAAAGCCCTATCCAATCACGAGACAAATGCTAGGAGATCAAAAATGGACGTTCGCGCCGCAGTTGCCGTACAGGCCGGAAAACCGCTTGAGGTCATGACCGTCCAGCTGGAAGGCCCTCGCTTCGGCGAAGTGCTGATCGAGGTCAAGGCTACCGGCATCTGCCACACCGACGATTTCACGCTGTCGGGTGCCGATCCGGAAGGTCTGTTTCCGGCCATTCTCGGCCATGAGGGCGCCGGTATCGTCGTTGATGTCGGCCCCGGCGTCACCTCGGTCAAGAAGGGCGATCACGTCATTCCGCTCTACACGCCGGAATGCCGCGAGTGTTATTCCTGCACGTCGCGCAAGACCAATCTCTGCACCTCCATCCGCGCCACCCAGGGCCAGGGCGTGATGCCTGACGGCACCAGCCGCTTCTCGATCGGCAAGGACAAGATCCACCACTATATGGGCTGCTCGACCTTCTCGAACTTCACCGTCCTGCCGGAGATCGCCCTTGCCAAGATCAATCCCGACGCGCCTTTCGACAAGGTCTGCTACATCGGCTGCGGCGTGACGACCGGTATCGGCGCGGTCATCAACACCGCCAAGGTCGAGATCGGGGCAACCGCGATCGTCTTCGGTCTCGGCGGCATCGGCCTCAACGTCCTGCAGGGCCTGCGTCTTGCCGGCGCCGACATGATCATCGGCGTCGACATCAACAATGACCGCAAGGAATGGGGCGAGAAGTTCGGCATGACCCACTTCGTCAATCCGAAGGAAGTCGGCGACGACATCGTGCCCTATCTCGTCAACATGACGAAGCGCAATGGCGACCTGATCGGCGGCGCGGACTATACGTTCGACTGCACCGGCAATACCAGGGTCATGCGTCAGGCGCTGGAATCCTCGCATCGCGGCTGGGGCAAATCGGTCATCATCGGCGTTGCGGGCGCCGGTCAGGAAATCTCCACGCGTCCGTTCCAGCTGGTCACCGGCCGCAACTGGATGGGCACGGCCTTCGGCGGCGCGCGCGGCCGCACCGACGTGCCGAAGATCGTCGACTGGTACATGGAGGGCAAGATCCAGATCGATCCGATGATCACCCACACCATGCCGCTCGAAGACATCAACAAGGGCTTCGAGCTGATGCACAAGGGCGAGAGCATTCGCGGCGTCGTGGTCTATTGATCGACTAACACCGGCAGGCGCGCACCTCGCGTCTGCCATTCCTGCGAATTGACCGACTTTTCCGCCTACAGCCCTGCCGATTAACGGGACGGTAAATCTATCGTCGTATGCCAATATTGCGCGGTGGAGTTGAAAAATCCCTCCCCGTCCAAAACGACGCCAGACAGCGGGAGCGACCTCTGAAAACCGTACCGATCGACAACGGAAACCGCGTCGCCGCCGTTGCGCTTTTGACGAAGGGTTTCCCGGAAAAAAGCGAGGCTTTCTGGTCTCGCGGGCTGGCGCTTATCAGCACGCATCATGAGCGGCGAAACCTCGGCGAAATCGGGCAATTGCTGATGAAGGGCGACGATGCCGTCGGCGTTCTTCTGACGATCCGAAGCCGCCTGCCCGACCCCGACAGGATCGTCGTCAACCTGTCGAGCTGGTATGTCGAGCCGTCCAGCCGGTGGTTCGCACCGCGCATGCTGCAAATGGCCTCATCCTCGCCGGACGAAATCTTCACCGACTTCACCCCGTCTCCGGAAGCCTGCAAGCTGAATGAAAGGCTGGGGTTTTCGACGGTGACGGATTATACGCTCTTTTATCCCCTGCTACCAAAGGCGATCGGCCCGGCAAGGGCGCGGCTCCGCCCGCTTGCCGACGTTCCGCCCGGCGCGTTGCCCACGGCAATGCGCGATATGCTGGAAGATCATGCGCTTTTCGGCTGCATGGTGGCGGTGCTGGAGGCGGATGGACGTCATCATCCGCTGGTATTCTTAAAAACGGTGACCAAAAGGCTACCCTCCGCCCGCCTCATCTATTGCGAAGACAGGCACCTCGCACAAAGGCACATATCCGCCATTGCCCGCCATCTTCTTCGCAAGGGCCGGTTCGCCATGACCATGGCGGCCCCTGACGAGGAGCGAGACGCCGGTGGATTTGCCGTGCTGAAATCTGCGCCGATACAAGTAAAGGGCGCATGGAACCCACGGTTCATTAACGAAACATACTCAGAATCGGTGTTATTGCCACCCAGGGTATTGGGACGCTCTTGAAAAGACCGCGTTGAACCTTGCCTGCATAGAAGAAAATGCGCTTCGGCAAATATATCCCGACAGCGCGAACGAGCGGAGAAGAAGCATGGTTTCAGCGAAACTTAGGGAAGCGGATGTCTCAGAGACTATCTATTCCTACCTCTCGCAACGTTTTCCGGCTCACGCCCCCTTTGCGGCCGATACGCAATTGCTCGAAGGAGGCGTGATCGATTCGCTCGGCTTTCTCGAACTGATGATCTTTCTCGGCGAAGGCTTCGGCATCATTCTCAATGACGAACATTTCACCCCGGAAAATCTCGGCACGCCAGCCGATCTGATTGCCTTCGTCGCGCAGGAACGGCGCAGATGACACCCCATGTCCTGCTGCACCACCTGCTCATCACGCGGGCGGAAAGCGGCGATGAGGCGCTTGTCTACAAAGAAAAATCACTAAGCTATCGCGAATTTTCCGAAGCGGCGTCGCGTTGTGCTGCGGCATTGCGGGAAGCCGGAACGGAACGCGGCGACCGCGTCGTCATCTTCCTGCCGCGCGGTATCGAGGAGTGCTGGGCGATCTTCGGCGTGAGTATGGCGGCCTGCGTCTTCGTGCCGGTCAACGCGCTTCTGAAGGCGCAGCAGATCCGTCATATCGTCAGGGATTGCGGCACGAAAATCATCATCAGCAATATGGCGATGAAGGATGAGCTGAACGCGGCGCTGGAAGACATGCCCGACGTCAAAGTGCTACTGGCGGAAGATATCGACAGCCGCCCGAGTGCACTCGCCAAAGCCTCGGCCGCGATCGGCGAGGACCTTGCGGCGATCCTCTATACGTCCGGCTCCACCGGCTCGCCCAAGGGCGTCATGCTGTCGCACCGCAATCTTCTGGCCGGCGCGCGCATCGTGCGCACCTATCTGGAAATCACCGGCAAAGACCGCATTCTCTCCATCCTGCCCTTCAGTTTCGATTACGGCCTGAACCAGCTGCTGACGGCGGTGGAACAGGGCGCCACGACGATCATCTCCACCTTCCGGCTGGGCGATGACATCGTCCGCGATCTGCGCGACCATGCCATCACCGGGCTTGCCGGGGTGCCGACCGTCTGGGCGATCCTGACGCGAGCAGCCCCATTGCTCGCGAAGACGCCGCTGCCGCAGCTGCGCTATATCACCAATTCCGGCGGGCGCGTGCCGCAGGAAACCGTCCGGGCGCTGCGTGAAAAGCTGCCGGACACGAAAATCTTCCTGATGTATGGCCTGACAGAAGCCTTCCGCTCCACCTTTCTGCCGCCGGAAGAAATCGACAGCCGCCCGACCTCCATCGGCAAGGCCATTCCGGAATGCGAAATTTTCATTGTCACCGCTGAGGGACAGAGGGCGAAACCGGGCGAGCCTGGCATTCTCGTCCATCGCGGCCCGACTGTTTCGCTGGGCTACTGGAACCGGCCTGAGGACACTGCCAAAGTCCTGCGCCCTCACCCCTTCATCCCCGCTGCACGCGGCGGCGAGACGGTGTGTTATTCCGGCGATCTGGCGGTGGAGGACGAGGACGGCTTTTTCAGCTTCGTCGCCCGCAACGATGCGATGATCAAATCATCCGGCTATCGCATCAGCCCGACGGAGGTGGAGGAAAGCCTGATGTCGACTGGCCTTTTCCAGCAGGTCGCCGTCATCGGCCTGCCCGACCCGTTTGCGGGCGAAAAGGTGCATGCGGTGGCAACCGCCGCCAACGAGAATATCGATGTTTCGGCAGCGCTCAAGAAAGCCGCCGAAATGCTCGCCCCCTTCATGATCCCGCGCGCCATAGAACTGGTCGACCGCCTTCCGGTCACGGCCAATGGCAAGGTGGACTACCGCGCGCTGGTGCGCGAACGGACGGACGATGGCGCCCACGGATAAACCCCAAAACCACGGCCCGGCCCTTGCCGCCGCGCAATTCGCAGTCAACGAAAACGATCTTGTCATCGGCGGCCTTGCGGTGCGCGATATCGTGGCCGAGACCGGAACGCCGTGTTTCCTTTATGACGCCAGCGCCATGCGCCGCGCCTGTCGCGATCTTAAAAACGCTCTCGGCGGCTTTGCCGACATCTATTATTCGGTAAAGGCCAATCCCCTGCCCGCCATCATCTCGCTTTTCCGGCAAGAAGGCACCGGTGCGGAAATCGCTTCCGTCGGCGAATATCGCGCCGCCATCAAGGCAGGTGTGCTGCCGGAAAAGATCATCTTCGCAGGCCCCGGCAAACGCAGGGCCGAGTTACTGGAAGTGATCGAGGGCGGCATCGGCGAAATCCATATCGAAAGCGCCGAGGAAATCGCCCGCATCGAGGAGATCGGCAAGCCGGTCAAGGCCTCGATCCGCATCAATCCAGTACCGGATGCTCAAGCCGGCGCCATGCGCATGGGCGGCAAGGCCACGGCCTTCGGTTTTGACGAGGAAGAACTGGAAAATATCCTGCCGCTCTTCCAGGCCGCCCGGCATATCGATCTCGTCGGCGTTCATATTTACGGCGGCACGCAGATCCTCGACGCCGACATGCTTGTCTCGCAATGGAGACACGCCATTTCCCTTGCGGCGCGCATGGCGGAGATGCTGGGCAAACCGCTCGAAACCATCGATCTCGGTGGCGGTCTCGGTATTCCCTATTTCACCGGGGAAACACCTCTCGATCTCGCGGCGGTCAGCGCCGCCATTCCAGACCTCAGGGCGCTGATGCAGGCGCATCCGCTGATTGCCGATGCCCATGTCATCGTCGAACCCGGACGCTTCCTGGCGGGGCCTGCGGGCATCTATGTGGCCGAAGTCAATTCGGTGAAGACCTCGCGCGGCACCACCTTCGTGGTGACGGATGGCGGCATGCACCACCATCTGGCGGCATCCGGCAATCTTGGCCAGATCGTCAAGCGCAATTACCCCATCGTCGCACCGGCCATGATGCAGGCAGCCTATGACGAGACCGCAACCATCGTCGGTCCGCTCTGCACCCCGCTCGACACGCTGGCCCGCAACGCGGTCCTGCCGAAGCTGAAGGCCGGAGATCTCATCGCTTTCCTGCAATCGGGAGCCTATGGCGCAACCGCCAGCCCAGCGGGTTTTCTCAGCCATCCGGCGGCGAAGGAAGTGCTGGTTGAGAATGGTGCGTTTGAGGTGATCGGACGTTGAGGACGTGAGGTAGCGAAAACCTGACGCGGTTTTCCTACGGGCACACATGTGACTGCTGACATCGGAGCTTCCTCCAAACCTCATTCCTGTACTCGTCCCAGGAATGAGGGAGAGAGCAGCGCCAGTCACCCCCGCAACAACCTGTCCCCGACCGCGAATTTCGATTTCAGCAGACACTCATCATATTCCGCCTCGGCATCGGAATCGAACACGATACCGCCGCCGACGTTGAAGACGGCGCGGCCTTCGTCGAACAGGGTAAGCGTGCGGATCGCCACCGAGAACCGCATATCACCACTGGGAGACATAAAGCCGATTGCGCCGCAATAGGCGTCGCGCGGCGTCTGTTCCAGTTCGCACAGGATTTTCATCGCCCACATTTTCGGTGCACCGGTGACAGAGCCACAGGGAAACAGCGCCGCGAAAATATCCTCCACCGTCACGTCGGGCAAAAGCTTCGCCCGCACATGGCTGACCATCTGGTGCACGGTCGGATAGGTCTCGATATCGAACAGTCGCGGCACATCGAGACTGCCGACCTCGGTGATGCGGGAAATGTCGTTGCGCAAGAGATCGACGATCATGCGGTTTTCGGCCAGCGTCTTTTCATCCTCAAGCATCGCCGCGATGATCGCCCGGTCCTCTTCCGCATTCGCTCCACGCGGCGTCGTTCCCTTCATCGGATGGGTTTCGATGAAGCCCTGACCATCGACCGCGAAAAACAACTCCGGTGAGCGCGACAGGATGACCGGGCCGCCAAGATCGATCAGCGCGCCATATTTTACCGGCTGGCGTTCGACCAGCGACCAGAAGGCCGTGAGCGGATCACCGTTCCAACCCGCATGAACGGGCATGGTCAGGTTGCCCTGATAACAGTCGCCCCGGCGAAGATGCTCGTGCAGCCGCTCGAAACGCTGGCGATATTCCGCAAACGTCCATGCGGGCGTGGGGTCGGAAAGAAACGCATCCGCATCCGGCAGGTTTTGGGGACGCGCAAACCGTCCCTCATCCGGCTGCGGACCGGAGAAGACGCCGAAACGCAGAAACGGCACATTGCGGGGTTGCGAAGCCGATGGCGCAAGTTTCGGCTCGAACAGGAAACCCGCTTCGTAGGACATATAGCCGGCAAGATATTTCCCGGCACGGCGCAGCTGCTCCATGCGCTTCAGCGCCGCGAAAAACGCCTCCGGCTCATCCGCGACGATGATCTCTTCCGGCTCGGTGAAGGCTGTCACCGTGCCAGTCGTGTCATCCCGGAAAAGAACGTAAGGCGCATGTGCCAAGGAAAAAATCCGTAGGAGGTAAATCAGGGAACTTCAGGGCGTCGGAAAGAAACTTCTCCATCGTCATTCTCGGGCTTGTCTCGAGGATCTACCGCCCGTTGACTTTAGCTACCTCGGCAGATCCTCGGCACAAGGCCGAGGATGACGTCGAGTGTGGAAGAAGCGTTCACCGTTCTCACTAAACCGGGTCTATATCGCCCCGCGCCCACATTTCGATGGTTTCCGCATAAAAATCGGCGAAACGGCCTTCCTCGATCGACTTGCGGATACCCTGCATCAGCTCCTGGTAATAGGCAAGATTGTGCCAGGAGAGCAGCATGCCGCCCAGCGCCTCGTTGGAGCGCGTGAGATGATGCAGATAGGCGCGGGAATAATCGCGCGAGGCCGGGCAGTTGGATTGCTCGTCCAGCGGGCGCATATCCTCGGCGTGGCGGGCGTTGCGGATATTGACCCGGCCCCGGCGGGTGAAGGCAAGTCCGTGGCGGCCGGAGCGGGTCGGCATCACGCAGTCGAACATGTCGATGCCGCGCGCCACCGATTTCAGGATATCGTCAGGCGTGCCGACGCCCATCAGGTAACGCGGTTTTTCGGTGGGCAGCACCGGCAGCGTGATGTCGAGCATGCCGAGCATCACTTCCTGCGGCTCGCCGACGGCAAGACCGCCGACCGCATAACCCTTGAGATCGAGCTGCTTCAGCCCTTCGGCCGAACGGATGCGCAGATCCGGCTGGTCGCCGCCCTGCACGATGCCGAACATGGCCTTGCCGGACTGCTCGCCGAAGGCGACACGGCAGCGTTCCGCCCAGCGCAGCGACATTTCCATGGCGCGCTCGATTTCCTTGCGCTCGGCCGGCAGCGCGATGCATTCGTCGAGCTGCATCTGGATGTCCGAATCGAGCATGCCCTGAATTTCGATCGAGCGTTCCGGCGACATGTGGTGCAGCGAACCGTCCACATGGCTCTTGAAGGTCACGCCCTTCTCGTCCAGCTTGCGCAGGCCCGAAAGCGACATGACCTGGAAGCCGCCGCTGTCGGTGAGGATCGGGTGCGGCCAGCGGATCAGCTCATGCAGGCCGCCAAGCCTTGCCACGCGCTCCGGGCCGGGCCGCAGCATCAGGTGATAGGTATTGCCGAGAATGATATCGGCTCCCAGCTCACGCACCTGATCGAGATACATGGCCTTGACGGTGCCGACGGTGCCAACCGGCATGAAGGCGGGCGTGCGGATGACGCCACGCGGCATGGCGACCTCGCCGAGGCGCGCGCCGCCGCTCGTGGCTTTCAGGGTGAAGGTGAATTTCTCGTGCATCAGTTCTTCCGGAACAACAGGCTGGAATCGCCATAGGAATAAAAACGGTATCCGGTTTCGATGGCATGCGCATAAGCGTCACGCATCGTCTCGAGACCGCAAAAAGCCGAAACCAGCATGAACAGCGTCGATTTCGGCAGGTGGAAATTGGTCATCAGAATATCGACCGCCCTGAAGTGGTATCCGGGCGTGATGAAGATGCCCGTGGCGCCCGACCATGGGTGAATGACGCCATTCTCGTCGGTGGCGCTTTCGATCAGCCGCAGCGACGTGGTGCCGACTGAGACGATACGCCCGCCGCGCGCTTTCACGGCATTGAGACTTGCCGCAGTTTCTTCCGAAACATGGCCGATCTCGAAATGCATCTTGTGGTCGTCGGTATCGTCGGACTTCACCGGAAGGAAGGTGCCTGCCCCGACGTGAAGTGTTACGAAATGCCGCTCTATCCCGGCATTGTCCAGCGCCTCAAACAGATCAGGCGTGAAATGCAGCCCGGCGGTGGGTGCGGCGACTGCGCCTTTTTCGCGGGCGTAAATGGTCTGGTAGTCGGTCTGGTCCTGTGCGTCTTCCGGCCGTTTGGCGGCGATATAGGGCGGCAGGGGAATATGGCCGACGGAGGCGATCGCTTCGTCCAGCACCGGGCCGGAAACGTCGAACAGCAGCGTGATTTCGCCCTCATCGCCCTTTTCCTCGACGGTGGCTTCGAGATGGGCAAGGCCGCAGGCATTGTCGCGCTCGTAACCGAAACGGATGCGGTCGCCCGCTTTAATGCGCTTACCGGGCCGCGCGAAAGCCTTCCAGCGCGATTGGTCGGCGCGCATGTGCAGCGTCGCGGAAACCGCCGTCTCCGGCGCGCCTTCGCGCAGCCGCACTCCTTCAAGCTGGGCGGGAATAACGCGGGTGTCGTTGAACACCAGCGCATCGCCGGGCTTCAGAAAGGAGGTCAGGTCGAAGACACGATGGTCTTCCATGCGGTTGGCATCCGGATCGACCACCAGCAGGCGCGCGCTATCGCGCGGGTTCGCCGGGCGAAGGGCGATATTCTCCTCGGGCAGATCGAAATCGAACAGGTCTACACGCATTGCAACGGCTCTCGAAAATATCAAAACCCGCCCTGCATGGCATGGGGCGGGTGAAGGCTGATGACAAGGCTTCCATACACTCGACGTCATCCTCGGGCCTGTCCCGAGGATCTAACGATCCACAACATCAAATGTGGTTAGATCCTCGGGACAAGCCCGAGGATGACGGCGGAGAGGTTCGACACCTTCTCAATATTCAGACCGCTCCGCAGTCGCCTGCGGAGCGGTCTGATGCATTATCCCTCAGGCTGCCGAAGCAAGCTTGATGGAAACGATCGAATCGGGGTCCTTCACAGGCTCGCCGCGCTTGACCTTGTCGATGGCTTCCATGCCTTCGATGACCTGGCCCCACACGGTGTACTGCTTGTTCAGCCAGGGCGAATCGGTGAAGCAGATGAAGAACTGCGAATTGGCAGAGTTCGGGCTCTGCGAACGGGCCATCGAGCAGGTGCCGCGCACATGCGAGATCGCGGAGAATTCAGCCTTGAGGTCCGGCTTGTCGGAGCCGCCCATGCCGGCGCGGGCCGGGTTGAAGCTTTCCGAGCCCTTCTTGCCAAACTTCACGTCGCCGGTCTGGGCCATGAAGTCTTCGATGACGCGGTGGAAAACGACGCCGTCATAAGCGCCTTCCGACACGAGTTCCTTGATGCGGGCAACGTGGCTAGGGGCAACTTCCGGAAGCAGCTGGATGACGACCTTGCCGGTCGTCGTTTCCATGATGATCGTGTTTTCCGGATCCTTGATCTCGGCCATGATTATTCTCCTCTGTTCGGGCTCTATTGCCCTACCTTACTTTTTGCCGACAGTGACCTTGATCATCCGGTCGGGGTTGGAAACTTCGCCGTTACCGCCGGCGCCGCGCTTGATCTTGTCCACGGCTTCCATGCCGGACACGACCTTGCCGACCACGGTATATTGGCCGTTCAGGAACGGACCGTCGGCAAACATGATGAAGAACTGCGAATTGGCGGAATTCGGATCCTGCGAGCGGGCCATGCCGACCACGCCGCGCGTGAACGGTGTCTTGGAGAATTCGGCCGGAATATCGGCCAGGTCCGAGCCGCCGGTGCCGGCGCGCTGGGCGTTGAAACCCTTCTCCATGTTGCCATATTGCACGTCGCCGGTCTGCGCCATGAAACCGTCGATGACGCGGTGGAACGCCACGTTGTCATAAGCGCCCTTTTTCGCCAGCGCCTCGATCTGCGCCACATGCTTGGGCGCGACCTCAGGCATCAGCTCGATGACGACAGGGCCGTCCTTCAGCTGAACGGTTAGAAGTTCGGCGGCCGAAGCAAAGGTGCTGGCGGCAAGCGCGCCCGCAAACAGGGCGCCGGCAAAGGCAAATCGAACGAGTTTCATCGGATTGGCTCCAGAATGTAGGGCTGAAGTCAGCGCTTCAGCTTGGCGTTGAGGGCTTCAAGCACGGCTTTGGGAACGAAGGCGTCCACATTGCCGCCCATGGCGGCGATCTGCCGGACCAATGTGGCTGTAATGGGTCGCGACGACGTTCCGGCGGGCAGGAACACGGTCTGGATATCAGGCGCCATCTGGCGGTTCATGCCGGCCATCTGCATTTCATAATCGAGATCGGTGCCGTCGCGCAGGCCGCGCAACAGAAGATGCGCGCCGTGCTGGCGCGCGGCATCGACGACCAGATTGTCGAAAGAAACGACCTCCATACGCGCCACCTCACCCGGCAGGGTCTCGGAAAGGGCCTGGCTTATGAGCGCCGCCCGCTCCTCGAAGCTGAACAGCGGTGCTTTTCCGGGATGGATGCCAACGGCGACGATGACTTTCGAAGCCACGTTCAGCGCCTGGATGAGCACATCCAGATGTCCGTTGGTCATCGGATCGAAGGATCCTGGATAAAAGGCAATCGTCATATCGCTCTCAGGTGGTGGGCGTTATGTGCCGCCTTTTGTCATGGAGACGGGCGCGGCGCAAGACTTTTGCAACCCAAGCCTCCACCCGAGGCGGCCTGAACCCCGGATGAATGCGCCGTTCAGTGCGGTTTCAGGGCTCATTTGTATAAATACACACCATAAGGAAACCGAAACGCCCCTCACCCGTTAAGCATCCGGAGAAATGAAAATGCTGGCCTTTATGATCGTCCTTTCGATCACCGCATCATTCGCAGCCGAGTATCTTTTCCTCGAATGAGGCCCACCGCCAGTTTCCTGAACGCCAGATGAACAGGCCATTCAAGGAAGTTTCACAGGCGCGATGCTAATCGATTTTTAAGATTGACGCGGAACATGGTTGGACGTGGCGCGTTAACGACAAACCAAAGGAACAGACAGATGTTTGTAAGAGAAAAACAGTCTACTTCGGCGAAAATCAGCGTCATCAGCACAGCCTGGACAGTACTGGTCATCGCAATGGTAGCAACGACGTTTAGCCTTTATGAACAAAAGCCTGACGCACAGGGACCGGACTACCAACAGATGACTTCCCGTTCCCAGTACATGAATTATTATTGATAAAAGCGAGGAGTTCCTCGCAACACACGGAGACGATCTCATGTTCACATTTCTGACGCTGCTTCTTGCCCTGATCAGCATTATGTTCGTGACATCGATGATCACCGCCGTCGCCGAGATGCGGCGGGAAGACGAGGAGTTCAAGGCCGTGGTCCGGCGCGATCGTGCTTTCTGACCGCCCCCTCTGACCGCAGGAAACCGGCTTACACACCGTTCGAAATATGATTCTTTGCAACCGCCTGGCCGCTCCGGGCGGTTTTATTTTGCCGCCTTACAGGCCGGAACGGCGAAGATGACGGCGCAAAAACCTGGGCCCAATCACATAACCGTTTTCAAAACCCCGTTTTTCCAAGGCAAATTCCCTTCAATTTCCCTTTGGATTGATTTAAGGAACGCCGATACGTTGCGGGCCGGAGAGCTGGCGACCGCGATGATGTTCCTGTGAGGTTTGCATAACGATGCTCGATTCCCTGAGAAATGCTTCTCGAACCATGGCAGCCAAGCTGCTGCTTCTCCTGCTTGTTGTTTCTTTTGGCGTCTGGGGCGTCTCCGCATCGCTTGTCACCGCCAATTCGCATGCGGTCATGACCGTGGGCGACCAGACGGTCAGCCCCGAGGAATTCCGCCTCGCCTATCAGCGTCAGGTTTCCGATCTCAGCCGCCAGTTCGGCACGAGGCTGACGACCGAACAGGCCAAGGCCTTCGGCATCGACCGCCAGGTGTTCAGCCAGCTTGCGGCGGGCGCCTCCCTGGACGAACTGGCCTCGAAGATGAATCTCGGCCTTTCGGAAGACCGTCTCGCCAACCTCATCGCCGAAGACCCGGCCTTCCGCTCGGTCAACGGCCAGTTCGATCGTAATCTGTTCAGCGAGCGCCTGCGCAATTCCGGCTTCCGCGAGGACGACTACATCAAGGAACGCAGCAAGGTTGCAGTCAGAAGCCAGATCGTCGAAGCCGTTTCCGACGGTTTCACCGCGCCGCAGGTGCTCGTGGACGCGCTGAAACAATACCGCAACGAGCAGCGCTCGGTCGATTACGTCATCCTGTCCAACGCCGTCATTCCGCCGGTCAAGGCGCCGGGCGAAGACGTGCTTGCGCCCTGGTTCGAAACGAACAAGACGAAATATCGCGCGCCTGAATTCCGCAAGTTCACCTATGTGAAGCTGGAGCCATCAGACATTGCCGATCAGGCTTCGGTGACGGATGCGCAGATCGCCGATTATTACAACAGCCACAAGGACAGCTTCCGCACGGCCGGCCGCCGCACGGTGGAGCAGCTGACCTTCCCGGACAAGGAAATGGCCGAAGCCGCCGCCGAGCAGATCCGCCTCGGCAACACCACCTACGATCAGGTGGTGAAGGATCAGGGCAAGACGGCCTCCGACGTGACGCTTGGCGAATTCACCAGGGACACGATCCCCGATCAGTCGATTGCCGATGCGGCTTTCGCAATCCAGAAGGATGGCGGCGTATCTGCCGTCGTCGCGGGCTCTTTCGGCCCGGTCATCCTGCGCGTCACCGGCATCAAGCCGGAAACCACCCGCACGCTGGAAGAGGCGAAAGAGGATATCCGCAAGGACCTCGCCACCACGGCTGCCGCCGAAGAAGTCACCAATGTGCATGATCGTTACGAAGACCTGCGCGCCGGCGGTTCCTCGCTTGCCGATGCGGCAAAGCAGCTGAACCTCAAGCCCGTCACCATCGACGCCATCGATGCCGCCGGCCTTGATGAAAAGGGCGACGCCATTCAGGGCCTGCCCTCGCCGCAGCTCGCGCAGGAAGTCTTCAAGACCGAACCCGACACCGAAGCCCTGCCGATCAATCTCGGCCGCGAAGGTTATATCTGGTTCGATGTCGATCAGGTCATCCCCGCCCGCGACCGCACGCTTGCCGAAGTACGCGACGATGTCGTGGCCGACTGGACTGCGGAGCAGCAGCGCATGGCGCTTGCCGCCAAGGCCGACGAGCTGAAGGCACGCGTCGAAAAGGGCGAGACGCTTGCAGCTATCGCTGGCGAACTCAGCCTCGCCGTCGAGCAGAAATCCGGCCTGCGCCGCACCAGCGAGGATGCGATTTTCGGTCGGCAGACGATCACGGCGGTTTTCTCCGGCGCTGAAGGCATGACCGGCACTGCGGCCGACGCCGACGGCTCCAGCCGCATCCTCTTCAAGGTCACATCGGTCGACACCAATGCGCCTGCCGATGCGCTTGCCAATGACGACCAGCAATTCGCCGCCATCGCCCGCGCGGCCGGCGACGACATGCTCGACCAGATGGTCAACCGCCTGCAGAACGACTACGGTGTCACCATCAATCAGGCCCTCGCCGATCAGGCGATGGTCGGTTTCTAACCGGGGGCGGAAACGATGGCCGAACTGAAGCCGCTGATCGCCAAGGTCGCAAACGGGGAAAGCCTGAACCGTGAGGAATCGCGGGCCGCCTTCGACATTCTGATGTCGGGCGAGGCTACCCCGTCGCAGATCGGCGGTTTCCTGATGGCGCTGCGCGTGCGCGGCGAGACGGTGGACGAGATCGTCGGCGCCGTCTCCTCCATGCGCGCGCGCATGCTGCCGGTTTCGGCCCCCGCCAATGCCATCGACATCGTCGGAACCGGCGGTGACGGCATCGGCACCTATAATATCTCGACGCTCGCCTCGATCATCGTCGCCGGTACCGGCCTGCCGGTCGCCAAGCACGGCAACCGGGCGCTGAGTTCCAAATCCGGCACGGCGGATGCGCTCTCCGCGCTCGGCGTGAAACTCGATATCGGTCCTGATCTCATTGCCCGCTGCATCGGCGAGGCGGGCCTTGGTTTCATGTTCGCGCAGCTGCACCATTCCGCCATGCGCCATGTCGGCCCGAGCCGCGTCGAACTCGGCACACGAACGATCTTCAACCTGCTCGGCCCCCTCTCCAACCCGGCGGGCGCAAAGCGCCAATTGCTCGGCGTATTCTCACCGCGCTGGCTGGTGCCGCTTGCCGAAGTGCTGCGCGATCTCGGCTCGGAAAGCATCTGGGTCGTGCACGGCGACGGCATGGACGAAGTCACGACAACCGGCGTCACCCATGTGGCGGCGCTGGAAGATGGCAAGATCCGTACCTTCGATCTGACGCCGAAGGATTTCGGCGTCGAACCCGCCGCCATGGATGACCTGAAGGGCGGCGACGGCATTGCCAATGCGGCAGCGCTGCGCGAAGTTCTGTCCGGCAAGCGCAACGCCTATCGCGACGTATCGCTGTGCAACGCAGCCGCAGCGCTCGTCATTGCCGGCAAGACCGAAACGCTTGGCGAGGCGATGACGATCGTCAGCGAGGCGCTCGACAGCGGAGCCGCAGCGGCAGCCCTGGACCGTCTGGTCGCCGTCTCCAACGAAACAGACCTCGAGCAGGCCGACCATTAAAAGGAATGAGAGCGGGACCATGAGCGACATTCTCAAAAAGATCGAAATCTACAAGCGCGAGGAAATCGCCGCTGCCAAGGCGAAGATTTCGCTTGCCGATCTCAAGGCGATGGCCGCCGGCCAGACTGCACCGCGCGGTTTTTACAACGCGCTCAGGGCAAAGCAGGCTGAGGGTAAATTCGGGCTGATCGCCGAAATCAAGAAAGCCAGCCCCTCCAAGGGCCTGATCCGCCCGGATTTCGATCCGCCGGCGCTGGCTGCGGCTTACGAGGCCGGTGGCGCCGCCTGCCTTTCCGTGCTGACGGACACGCCGAGCTTTCAGGGCGCGCCGGAATTCCTGACCGCCGCCCGCAATGCGTGCGCGCTGCCGGCGCTGCGCAAGGATTTCATGTTCGACACCTACCAGGTGCACGAGGCCCGCGCCTGGGGCGCGGACTGCATCCTCCTCATCATGGCGTCGCTCTCCGACGATGAGGCGAAGCGGCTGGAAGACGAGGCTTTCGCGCTCGGCATGGACGTGCTGGTCGAGGTCCACGATGCCGAGGAAACCGAACGGGCGCTGAAGCTCTCCTCACCGCTTCTCGGCATCAACAACCGCAATCTGCGCACCTTCGAGGTCGGTCTCGAAACCAGTGAAAAGCTGGCTGGCCTCGTGCCGGCGGACAAGCTGCTGGTCGGCGAAAGCGGCATCTTCACCTATGAGGATTGCCAGCGCCTCGAAAAGAGCGGCATCAGCACCTTCCTCGTTGGCGAAAGCCTGATGCGCAAGGACGACGTGACGGCGGCCACCAAGGCCCTGCTGACCGGCGAGACCGGCGTTCTGGCTGCGGAATGATCGCCTGATGAGCGAGGCGGGCAAGCTCACCCATATAGACGCCGCAGGCGAAGCCCATATGGTCGATGTCGGCGACAAGGCGGAAACCGTGCGTATCGCCGTCGCCGAAGGTTTCGTGCGGATGAAACCGGAAACGCTGACCCTCATCCGCGATGGCAACGCCAAGAAAGGCGACGTCATCGGCACCGCCCGGCTGGCGGGCATCATGGCCGCCAAGCAGACGGCCAGCCTCATTCCGCTCTGCCACCCGCTAATGCTGACCAAGGTGGCGGTGGACATCACCGAGGACCCTTCCCTGCCCGGCCTGCGGGTCGAGGCCATGGTGAAACTATCAGGCAAGACCGGCGTGGAGATGGAGGCGCTGACCGCCGTATCCATCGCCTGCCTGACGATCTACGACATGGCGAAAGCCGCCGACAAGGCGATGGAGATCGTCAATATCCGCCTTCTCGAAAAGAGCGGCGGCAAATCCGGCGATTTCCGGCGACAGGAGATTTGAATGAAGCCGCTGCTGCCCGTGGATGAGGCCATAACGCGCCTTCTGAAGGCGGCGGTTCCGGTGGCGGACGAAGAGACCCTGCCGCTCGCCGAATGCGACGGCCGCGTGCTTGTAGCCGACCTTGCGGCACGTCTGACCCAGCCGCCCTTCAACGCCTCGGCCATGGATGGCTATGCGCTGCGCAGCGCCGATGCGCCCGCAATCGGCTCTGTCCTCACCGTCATCGGCCAGGCCGCCGCCGGCCACGCCTTTTCCGGGACAGTGGGGCAAGGCGAGGCCGTGCGCATCTTCACCGGCGCGCCGGTTCCGGCAGGTGCGGACACCATTCTCATTCAGGAAGACGCCGAACTTCTCGGCGACGGCAAAATCCGCACCGCCTTCGAAGTCACCGCCAGGCGACACATCCGCCCGCGCGGACAGGATTTCGCCGAGGGTGAAACCGTACTGAAATCCGGCCGTGAACTCGGTTTTACCGATCTCACCGTCGCAGCCGCGATGAACCACGCCACGCTTGCCGTCTATCGCAAGCCGCTCGTCGCGATCCTTGCCACCGGCGACGAACTGTTGCCGCCCGGAAGCACGCCCCTGCCCGCCCAGATCATCGCCTCGAACACCTTCGGTATCGCCGCCCTTGCGCGGGCAGCAGGTGCCGACGTTCTCGACCTCGGCATCATCGCCGACGATGACGCCTTGATCCGCGCCGCCATCGGCAGGGCCGTCGCGGCAAAGGCGGATGTGCTGGTAACGCTCGGCGGTGCGTCGATCGGCGACCACGATCTCGTGCAGGCGGCGTTGAAGGCCGAAGGCATGCAGCTCGATTTCTGGCGCATTGCCATGCGTCCGGGAAAACCGCTGATGGTCGGCGTCATCGACACCATGCAGGTTCTGGGTCTGCCCGGAAATCCGGTCGCGAGCCTCGTCTGCGGCCTGCTGTTCCTCGAGCCGCTGCTCCGCCGAATCGCCCGTCGCGCCCCCGTGCAACGGACTGCCACCGCCCGCACCGCGACGCCGCTGAAAGCGAACGACCACCGGCAGGACTATCTGCGCGCCCGTTTCCACACCGACGAGAACGGCGTTCTGGTGGCGGAGGCCTATACCAAACAGGATTCGTCGATGATGAAACTGCTGGCCCATTCCGACGGGTTGATCGTGCGACAGCCGCATGCGCCGGCGGTGGAGGCAGGAGCGGAATGCCCGGTGATAAGGCTAAGAGCCTGAGGCGCAAGCGTTGCGACGGCGAGCGAAACAACGCATTGTTTCAAAAGCTTGCCGGGTTTCCACCACAAGTAGTCGCAGAAATGAGACAGGCCGCATCCGGCCGCGTTGAGACGCCCCAATAAAACTGTAACGTTGCTGTATCGGGACTTGCGCGAAGAAATTCGTTGCCTATACACGGCGTTTTTGCCAAATGAAAAACGCCCCGCCCCGCCAATTTCCCAACTATCGCCATACGTTGTTGTATCAAAATAAATCACCCGAATCTCGTTATCGGGATTGACAGAATAAATGCGATACTGGCACCAAGACGAACAGTAGAGACCAAAAAAACACGGAACTCCCTGAAACTGAGAATTACTTATAATTATCAATTAAATAAGATAAATATCACCAAAATTGAAAAATCCCGTGATAAAAATTAGTTTTTCATAAATTAAGCTTTCCAAAACGGGCCATGTAATAATAATCATAGTCGATAAGCAGACTCACTGGAGTTTCTTGATGAATACGGCATCCACGCCCAAAACCACGGGGCCCGACATTGCCGGGCAGATTGCCTACGCCATGCGGACCATGGGTGTTTCGCCGATCCCGCGCAATTACAGCCTGTTTTACGAAGCCTATATCGGCTCGAACCCGGCTTTGACGAAGGATCTGGCCGCGCTCGGAAGTCGGGTCACGCAGGAGGATCTGGACGAACTATCCACGCGTCACGGCGAAGGCAATCCCACGGGGTCGATCGACGACGCGCACGAGAAGCTGCGGCGTGAACTGGAAGCCCTGCTCGGAACGCTGAGGCGCGAGCAATCCTCCATCGAGAACTACAACCGAATTCTCGGAGAAACGCGCCAGCGCATCGACGACAAGACTGTTTCGAGCGCCAATATTCTGAGGAATGCGGTTTCATTGCTGGCAGAGGCTACGGGTTCGAAGATCATCGATGGCGAAAAGGCGTTCAACGACGTCAACCGCCACGCCGAGGAAATGCATCAGGTACGCCTGGAGCTGGATGAATACAAACGCATCGCCAATACCGACTCGCTGACGCGCCTCTCCAACCGGCGCGCTTTCGACGACAGGCTGGCTTCCGTCTATGACAGCTCCATCGGCCTGCAATATACGACGCTCGTCCTGCTCGATATCGATCATTTCAAGCGGATCAACGACACGTTCGGCCATCCGGTCGGCGACAAGATACTGGCCACCGTCGCCTCCGTCATCCGCGCCAATGTCCGCAAGGACGGTTTCGTCGCCAGAAGCGGCGGCGAGGAATTCGCCATCATTCTTGATGGCAACACGCCGGAAGAGGTCATGGTGATTTGCGAGCGCATTCGCCTGTCGCTGGAAAGCACGCCGTTCCGCAATTCGAGGTCGGGCGCCGACTACGGCACGGTGACGATCTCGATCGGTTTTGCCTCCGCCTCGCAGGCCAACAATCCGGGCGAACTCTATGGCCACGCCGATATGGCGCTCTACCACGCCAAGGAAACCGGCAGGAACCGCTCCGTCTTTTACGAGGACGGCATGCAGAAGAACTATGTCGGCAAGAACTGGCTGATTTATCGCACGTGAGAAGGACGACAAGCTCGAGAATATCTCTGCCGTCATGCCGGACCTGATCCGGCATCCAGCCACGGCGCGTCTGCGCCGTGAGAAGAGCCTTACGCGATCAAGGACTTGATCGCACTGGACCCCGAACTAGATCCGGGGTGACGGTGTGTGAGGATGCTGCGTCTGCCAAGCACGCAGGTGCTGCGACGCGTTCCCGGTAGCCTGATCGCGGTCTGGACGCAAGCCGAAGCACATCCCCTTCACCACATGGTCTTCGCCGCCCGCACGGCCCATTCCCGATCATAGGTTTCCTGATCGAACTCGGTCTTTGCGGCTTTGAGCAAGCTGCCGGGCGTGGGCAGCGACGAGGGATCGACGAAATTGTCGGAGTTCCACAGTTCCGAGCGCATCAGAGCCCTGGCGCACTGGAAATAGACCTCGTCTATCTCGACCACGATGACGGTGCGCGGATGTTTGCCGTCCATTTCGAAGCTTTGCAGGAGATCGGGAGCGACCGAAACGTTTGCCCGGCCGTTGACGCGCATCGTCGTATTCGAGCCGGGGATGAGGAACATCAGCGCCACACGCGGATCGCGCACGATGTTCAAAAGCGAATCGACGCGGTTGTTGCCGCGCCAGTCCGGCAGCAGCAGGGTCCTGTCGTCGGCCACCCGCACCACGCCGCCCTTGTCGCCGCGCGGCGAACAGTCCATGCCTTCAGGCCCGACCGTCGCCAGCGCCAGAAACGGCGACGCCTCGATCATGCGCCTGTATTCGGCCGTGAGCGTGGCTGTCACCTTGGCCATCGATGCTTCGCTGGTGCCATCGTAAATGGCCTTCAATTCCTCGACCGTGCGAATGATCGTCATGTCCGCTCCAATTCCTTGAATTCGATGTAGCGCCGAAAACGCGGAGTTTTACTCCTCCGCCGTTTCCGCCTTTTCCCGCTCCGCCCGTTCGCGCGCGGTGCGCGCGGCGACGAGGTCGGCGGGCTGTGCATTGCCCCGGATCAGCGAACGGCCGGCATAGATGCCGCCGACCACTTCCATCGCGAAACGTTCCTCGTCGCGGTCGCGGAATTCCTCCACCAGACGGGCGGCGTCTTCCCGCTCCTCGCCCATGGCGCCAAGCACTTCCTCGCTGAAATTCATCGCCGATTCCAGCGTCTCGCGGATCTGGTAATCCACGCCAGCCTTCAGAAGATCGAGTGCGTGGCCACGGTCATAGGCACGGGCAAGAACGGGAACCAGCGGAAACTCATGCTTTACGATTTCCGCGATCCGGATGGCCGCTTCCTTGTCGTCGACGCAGATCAGCACCGCACGCGCGGTGCTGGCACCGGCGGCATGCAGGATTTCCGCGCGCGAGCCATCGCCATAATAGACCTTGAAGCCGAATTCCGCCGCATCGCGCACGAAATCGGCATCCTTGTCGATCAGCGACAGCGTGTAGCCGCGCGCCAGAAGCGGCTGGCTGACGATCTGGCCGAAACGCCCGAAGCCGATCAGCAAAATGCTGCCTTCGACATTTTCCGGCACATCGAGATCATCGGTATTGGGAACCGCCACCGGCACCAGCCGGTCGTGCAGGATGACCATCAGCGGCGTCAGCACCATGGAGATGATGATGGTCGCGGTCAGGATGGCATTGGCTTCGCGATCGAGAATGCCGGCGCTGACGGCGGCCGAATAGAGTACGAAGGCGAATTCGCCGCCCTGCGCCATCAGCACCGCCCGTTCCAGACTTTCGCGCCGCGTGGTGCCGAGCGCCCGTGCCACGCCATAGATCAGGAAAGCCTTGAGCAGCATGTAGCCCGCGACGCTGACGACAACGAGCTGCCAGTTCGAGCCGATGACGGCAAGGTCGATCGCCATGCCGACGCCAAGGAAGAACAGGCCGAGCAGAATGCCGCGAAACGGCTCGATATCCGCCTCAAGCTGATGGCGGAACGACGATTCGGACAAAAGCACACCGGCGAGAAACGCGCCCATGGCCATGGAAAGACCGCTGACCTGCATCAACAGCGCCGAGCCGAGCACCACGAGCAGGGCGGCGGCCGTCATTACCTCACGTGCGCCGGAGGCCGCCAGCAGGCGGAAGAAGGGGTTGAGAAGATACCGCCCAGCCAGAATGAGCGCGCCGACGGCGGCAAGCGCGATGCCGATGGAGACCCACCGCTCCGAAGCTGTCACATGTTCACCGCCGGCACCGAGGAAGGCGACGAGCGCCAGAAGCGGCACGATGGCCAGATCTTCGAACAGCAGGATGGCGATGATGCGCTGGCCCTTGAGGCTGGACATGCTGTTGCGTTCCTGCAGCATCTGCATGACGATCGCCGTCGAGGTCAGCACGAAGCCGGTGCCGGCGACGAAGGACATGATGACGGGAAAGCCGAGACCGACCCCCACCATCGTCAGACCCGCCATGCAGACCAGCACCTGCAGCGCGCCGAGCCCGAAAATATCCTTGCGCATGGACCACAGCCGCGACGGCTGCATTTCAAGGCCGATGATGAACAGGAACATCACCACGCCCAGTTCGGCGATATGGAGAATGGCCTGCGAGTCGGAGAAGAAACCGAAGCCGTAAGGCCCGATCACCAGGCCGGCGGCCAGATAACCCAGCACCGAACCGAGGCCGATGCGCTTGAAAATCGGCGCAGCCACAACGCCCGCCGCCAAAAGCACGACCACCTGGGCCAGATCATTTCCGTTCGCTTCGACAGCCACACGCCACCCCGTTGAATTGATAGGACGAGGAAGTTCCCCTCACCTGTTTCTAGCGGGATAGCGGTTCCCTGCTCAAGCCCTTTTCCGCGAGCTGCCGTTCATAATCGGCAAACAGTGCGTCGCCGGTCTCACCCAGTTCCTTCAGGTATCTCCAGGTAAAAATACCGCTGTCGTGACCGTCGTCGAAAACGATACGCACAGCATAATTGCCGGTCGCCGTCATGGCGCGGATAGCGACGTTGCGTTTACCGGGAACGGTGATCTTTTGGCCGGGCCCGTGGCCCTGCACTTCCGCCGAAGGCGAAAGCACGCGCAGCATCTCGGCTGCGAGCCGATAAACGCTTCCATCATCGAAGGAAACGGTCAGTTCCCGCCGGTCTTTCGACACAAGTAGTTCAGTCGGCCAGGCATCACTCATTTTTCACTTCCGCAAGCTCGTCATATGCGTCAGAATTACGGACTTGCCTCGCGATAGGCAAGCCACTACATCACCTGGAAAGCACATGCTTGGCTTGTTTGCCCGGCGCATCGCGCAGTGAGGACGGAGACGTGAACAGTTTCCCCGGATCGCTCGAAAGAGCGCAGTCCCTGACGGAGAGCAGCGCACCGATGGTGGACCCCTTCGGCCGGTCCATCACCTATCTGCGCGTTTCCGTGACAGACCGCTGCGATTTCCGCTGTACCTACTGCATGTCCGAACACATGACGTTCCTGCCGAAGAAGGACCTTCTGACGCTGGAGGAACTCGACCGGCTCTGTTCCGTCTTCATTCAAAGGGGCGTGCGCAAGCTGAGGCTGACCGGCGGCGAGCCGCTGGTGCGCAAGAACATCATGATGCTGGTGAGGAACCTCGGCCGCCATATTGGCACCGGCGCGCTGGATGAGCTGACGCTGACCACCAACGGTTCGCAGCTTGCGAAATTCGCCGCCGAACTCGCCGATTGCGGCGTCAAACGCATCAATGTCTCGCTCGATACGCTGGACCCGCAGAAATTCCGCGAAATCACCCGCTGGGGCGATATCGACCGTGTGATGGAAGGGCTGGACGCCGCGCAAGCCGCTGGCATCAAGGTCAAGCTCAATGCCGTTGCGCTGAAGGACTTCAACGAGACCGAAATCCCTGAAATCATGCGTTTCGCCCATGGTCGCGGCATGGACCTGACGGTGATTGAGACCATGCCGATGGGCGAGATCGAGGAAGACCGCACCGACCGCTACCTGCCGCTTTCGAAACTGCGCGCCGATCTGGAACAAAGCTTCACGCTCATCGACAGCGACTACCAGACCGGCGGTCCCGCCCGTTACGTGACGGTGAAGGAAACCGGAGGCAGGCTCGGTTTCATCACACCGATGACCCATAATTTCTGCGAAAGCTGCAACCGCGTCCGCCTCACCTGCACCGGCACGCTCTACATGTGCCTCGGTCAGGACGATGCGGCCGATCTGCGCACCGCGCTGCGCGCCTCCGATGACGACGCCTATCTTTCCAGCGCCATAGACGAGGCCCTTCTGCGCAAGCCGAAAGGCCATGATTTCATCATCGACCGCACCCACAAGCGCCCCGCCGTCGCCCGCCATATGAGCGTGACCGGCGGCTGAGCTTTTTTCTCCCGTTCCCCACACATATAAACGGTTGAAATGCCGGCTTGGCCGTGCCACGTCTCTTGGCATGGAGGAATGCGCAGTCTGGCCCCGAAATCATCGCCCGCAGGCGACGGAGCAAAGCCGCGCATGGTCTGGGATCGTATGGAATGGCATTGACGGACAATACGCGCGGCGCCCTGCTGATGGCGCTCGCCATGGCAAGCTTCACGGCCAACGACGCCCTGACGAAATCCGTCACCCCCTATATCAATACCGGCCAGATCATGTTCGTGCGCGGCATCATGACAGTGGTGCTGGTCTATATCGCCGCCCGGCATTTCGGCGCATTGCGGCCGCTGAAAACCCTCATGCGGCCCATCATCATCCTGCGCTGTCTGTGCGAAGTCACGGCCGCCGTGCTTTATCTGACGGCGCTCGGCCTCATCGAATTTTCCAATGCATCGGCCATATTGCAGTCCCTGCCGCTGATCGTGACACTGGGTGCCGCGCTGTTCCTGCGCGAACCCGTCGGCTGGCGGCGCTGGGCGGCGATCATCGTCGGTTTCATCGGCGTGCTCGTCATCATCCGGCCCGGTCCTGAGGGTTTCACGTCAGGCGCGCTTTTGGTCGTCGCCTCGCTTGCGGTCACGGCGGCGCGCGATCTTCTGACCCGCAAGATGTATGCGGATGTCCCCTCGCTTGCCGTCACCGTCATCACCGCCTCCGTCAACATGGCGGTGGGCGGCCTGCTGATCCAGCCTTTCGGCGGCTGGCAGCCGATGAACTTCACGATCCTGTCGCATCTGGCCGCTTCGGCCGTTCTGGTGCTGATCGGCTATCAGGCGATTATTCTGGCGATGCGAACCGGCGAAATCTCCTTCGTCGCACCGTTCCGTTACACCAGCCTGCTCTGGGGCTTCATGATCGGCGTGTTCTTCTTCAACGAAAGGATCGACAGCTTCACGATCGTCGGCGCCGTGATCGTCATCGGTTCGGGCCTCTATACCTTCTACCGCGAAAGCCTGCGCAAGCGCTCGCAGATGGCCCAGCGCTCCGCCGCGACGCCGACCGCCGCAACCACGGTGCGGCCAGCTTCCGTGACGAAAGCTGCCGCAACGGAAGAAGCGGGAGAATGACATGAAAAGCGCCCGTTTTCTGGACAAGACCACCCCACCCCACATCATTACACTGGTCGTCATCGCGGGCGTCTCGGCCCTTTGCATGAACCTGTTCCTGCCCTCGCTCACCGCCATGGCGCTGTATTTCGAGACCGATTACGCCGTCATGCAATTTGCCGTGTCCGGCTATCTTGCCGCCACCGCCTGCCTGCAACTCCTCATCGGCCCGTTGTCCGATCTGTTCGGACGCCGGCCCGTCATGCTCGCCAGCATCGCGCTGATGATCGTCGCCACGCTCGTCTGCATGCTGGCGCCTGATATCACCGTCTTCATGATCGGCCGTGTGGCGCAGGCGGCCATCGTCTCCGGTTTCGTGCTGGCGCGCGCCATCGTGCGTGACATGGTGCCGATGGAACAGGCCGCCTCGATGATAGGTTATGTGACCATGGGCATGTCAGTCGTGCCGATGGTCGGTCCCACGATCGGCGGGTTGCTCAACGATATTTCCGGCTGGCAATCGAGCTTTGCGCTTCTCACTCTTCTCGGCGTCGGCATTCTGGCGCTCGCCTGGTTCGATCTCGGCGAGACCAACCACAACAGGTCGGGAAGTTTTTCGCAGCAGTTCCACGCCTGGCCCGAGCTTCTGCGCTCGCCGCTCTTCTGGGGATATGCGCTGACCTCGACCTTCTCGTCGGGCATGTTCTTTTCGTTTCTCGGCGGCGCACCCTTCGTCGGCAGCGTGCTTTACGGCCTTGCACCCGCCATGCTCGGTCTGCAATTCTTCTTCATGGCCAGCGGCTACATGCTCGGCAACTTCGTGTCCGGCCGTTATGCCAGCCAGATCGGCATCACCCGCATGATGCTGTCGGGCAATGTCATCGCCGTCACCGGCATCCTGACGGCGATCCTGCTGCTCTCCATCGGGGCGGAAAGCGCCTATGCGTTTTTCGCACCGCTTGCCCTCATCGGCGTCGGAAACGGCGTTACCCTGCCAAGCGCCAATGCCGGTATGGTCAGCGTCCAGCCGCATCTGGCAGGCTCCGCCTCCGGCCTTGGCGGCGCGATGACCATAGGCGGCGGTGCTGCACTTTCCGTGCTCGCCTCCTCGGTCCTATCAAGAGAAGACGGAACATGGCCGCTTCTTCTGGTGATGCTGGCGACCGGCCTTGTCGCCCTCCTCACCACCTATATCGTAAGGCTGCAGGAAAAGCGGCAATGACGGCCCGTTCTAAAATACCCGGTCTGGTGCTGGCGGGCGGCCTGTCGCGACGCATGGGCACCAACAAGGCGATGGTGATGCTGGGCGACGAGCCGCTGCTTTCCCATGTCGTCCGCCGTATCGCGCCACAGGTGTCGGATGTCACCATCAATGCCGCCAATGGCTGGGCCGAAAGCTTCGGTCTGCCATTGCTGCCCGACACAGTGAACGGCCATGCCGGGCCGCTGGCCGGCGTTCTCTCCGGCATGCGCCATTTCCAGGGCCGTAAAGCCGGAGGAAGCCATTTCCTGACGGTGCCCGCCGACAGCCCGTTTTTCCCCGACGATCTCGTGGCGCGGCTTTGCGAACACATAGCTGACGATGCGATCGTCATCGCCGCCTCCAGCGGTCAGCTTCACCCCGTTTTCGCGCTATGGCCGGTGGCGCTCGCCGAGGATCTGGAGGATTGGCTGAAGAACGATGCAAATAGGCGTATCCGCGCCTATCTCGCCCGGCACGTCACGATCGGCATTGCCTTCCCGCCGCTGGAAACGGCAAAAGGCAGCCTCGATCCGTTCTTCAACATCAACACGCCGGATGAACTGGCGCTGGCACGACGCTATCTGGAGAGCATGGAACCATGACGGAGCAAAAGGTCTTCGGCATCGCCGGCTGGAAAAACTCGGGCAAGACCGGCCTTGCTGTGCGCATCGTCACCGAACTCACCGCGCGCGGCTACCGCGTCTCCACCATCAAGCACGCCCATCATGATTTCGATATCGACAAGGTCGGGGCCGATAGCTGGCGTCACCGCCAGGCGGGCGCGCATGAGGTCACCATCGTTTCCGGCACCCGTTTCGCCATCATGCATGAATTGCGCGGCGAGCCGGAACCGTCCTTCGCTGAAATCCTCTCCCGCCTCGCCCCCTGCGATCTGGTGCTGATCGAGGGTTACAAATACGAGCCGGTGCCGAAGATAGAGGCGCGCCGGCTGGAAGCGGCGAAAACCGAACCGCTTGCTCCCACCGACCCACACATCATCGCAATCGCTGCCGATCACGCGGTGACGGACACCGCCCTTACCGTCTTCGATCTCGACGACACCGCCACCATTGCCGATTTCATCGAGAAGACGGTCGGGCTGGTGCGGGCGTAGAGAAGGCATGGCGGATCGGGGCGGCTTTGCCGCTTAGGCTACATCCCCACGTCCGTCATGCCGGCCTTGAGCCGGTATCCAGCCAGCCCAAGTTCTTGGGCTGAAAGACTCTCTCCGCCGCGCAGACACGCGTCAACTGGATGCCGGATCAAGTCCGGCATGACGGAGGAAGAAATGCCTGCGACGCCTGTGGCATCGATTTCCAAACCTCGCGTTCCTTTCCCCCAAAATGAAAAAGCCGGGCGTTCGGCCCGGCTTCATCATTCCTTGAGACGCAATACCTATTCAAGGAAACCGGATGGGTTCACCGGCGTCGCATCCTTGCGAACTTCGAAGTGAACCTGAGGACGTTTGGCGCTGCCGGTCATGCCCGATGTGGCGATGGTCTGGCCGCGCTGAACTTTCTGGCCGCGCTGCACGTCGAGATTGGCGGCGTTGCCGTAAACGGTAACCTTGCCGTCGTCGTGGCGAACGAGCACCGTGTTGCCGAGCTGCTTCAGGCCGTTGCCCGCATAGATGACCACACCGTTTTCGGCGGCCTTGATCGGCGTGCCTTCCGGGACGGAGATGTTGATGCCATCGTTGCGGCTGCCTTCGACATTATCGCCGAAATTGTTGATGACCGCACCGCGAACCGGCCAGCGATATTTGCCGATGCCGGTGGATTCCGGAGCGATCGAGGCCATATCGGACTTCTTCTCGATGTCGCCGACGCTTGCCGTGGCAGCGGGAGCGGCAGGTATGGTCGCAGCGGCGGACGGAGCCTTGTAGGGTTCCGGCTTGGCGGATGCGGTTTCGACTGCCTTCGTCGCTTCCTTGGCGGGTACGGAGGCCGTCTTGATGGCGTCGGTCGAAGCACCGGGCATGGCGAGTGTCTGGCCGACACGGATGCTTTCGCTGGAAATGCCGTTCGCGGCCTTGAGCGCTGCAACCGACACGCCGTTTTCACGGGCGATCTTTGCCAGGCTGTCGCCCGGCTGAACCTTGTAGCCGCCGCTCGGCGGCAGAGGCTTGCCGCCGGGAGGCGTAAGCTTGCCGTTTTCGGCGGAAACCTTGTCGCGGGCCGCCGTCTGCGTGGGCAATACGGCCACATTCTGCTCGGGACCGCGCAGCGGGGTCGGCTTGTCGCCGTTGCGGTTGAGCGCAATGTCGCTGGCCGCAGCCTTGGCGGCGTTGCGGGCCTGACCGAACTTCGGAATGAGGATAGACTGGCCAGCCTGCGCGGAAGCTGCGGTCTTCAGACCATTGACCCGCAGCAGTTCCTTTTCAGGAACACCGTAGCGGTTGGAAATCGTGGCGATGCTTTCACCCGGACGCAGCGTCACAGAAGAAGCGCCATCCGTATGCCAGCCATTCTTGTCGGAACGGACGGTTGCAGTGGTGAGATTGTCGGTGGGAGCGGCGGCCTGCTGTGCGGGCGCTGCGAGAGACGGCGCGGCCTGTCGCTGCGCGGAAGGGAAAGGCTGGGCCATGGCGTCGTTGCGCGTCGCCGGATCGCGGCTTGCCACCGCCGTCGGGGCCGACAGCTCGGAGCGCTGGACCGGAGAGGCCGAAGCGGAGCGCGCCGTGGAAGGCTGCACACCGCCGCCGTAACCGCCGGAGGACGGGTAGGAATTGGCCATGCCGGAATTTGCGGCCATGTTCTGGTTGGCGTAACCGCCCTGCGGTGCCGCAGAGGCGTAGCCGCCGTTCATGTCGCCTTGCGGAACCGGGGCCTGCCCATAAGCACCGCCGCCCTGACGGGCTGGAATTGACGCCGTGGTCATCTTATCCGGTCCACTGGAAAAGAGGCCGCTGAACCGCGTTGCATCCGAGCTACAGCCCGTTGCGACGCTTGCCAGCAATGCCGCTGCGAACATTTTTGCGACTGATTTTCCGATTTTAGACGAATGTCTCATACGCATGACTCGATCTACACTGACGCCAACCCGCCGCATCGAGGTCGATCCGGCACAAATTTCACTTCTTGCAAGGTCCATTTCCCGATCCCGGGAATACCATGCGTCGATGTTTATGATTAAAGCGCGTTAGTGTTACCACGCCGTTAAAACGTTAAGCCGCTCGGCGCTTTTTTGACACTTCGATAACCATGACGAAAACCGGATGCGTCATGTTGAGACAATATTACGATGGAAAATCAGTTGGTTGTGATAATTTAGAATATTCTAAGACGAAAATTAATCGCCCTGGAAATTTTCATTTTGTCACAAATGCCGGGCAATATGGCTGCCAAGCGGCAGATAAGGCGCTTCGAACAGCTCTTCCTTCTCGAAGCGGCTGCCGGTCTTGGAAAAGCGGGTCATCACACAGCGGTCGCCTTCAAGGATGATCGGTGCGATCATCATGCCGCCGGAGACGATCTGCTCGGCGAAAAAGCGGGGCATGGTGGTGAAGGCGGCGGTGGAGACAATGCGGTCGAAGGTGCCCTCACCCACCAGACCGTTGCTGCCATCCGCCTGGCGGATGACGACATTGCGGATGGAAAGATCGTCCAGACAGTTCTGCGCCTGCTGCACCAGCGTCTTGTAACGCTCAAGCGAAAAGACACGCTCCACCCGGCGCGCCATGATCGCCGTCATGAACCCGCTGCCGGTACCGATTTCCAGCACACGCTGGCCCGGCTTCAATTGCAGGCGGGAGAGGATTTTCACCGCCATGTCGGCGCCTTCCATGAAGGCGCCGCAGTCGATCGGGATCGTCCGGCTGGAATAGGCGTCGCTGGCAAATTGCGGCGGCACGAATTTGGAACGCGGCGTCTGCTCGACCGCCGTCAAAAGGTCGAGGTCGGAAATCCCCTCGCCCCGCAAGCGGAGAACGAGAGCTGCAAAACCTTCCTTTTCGACCATGGCAGATTTCAATCGGCGACTCCGAATCCAAGCGCTTCCGCAACCCGATCCTTGACCGTGTAGTCCGTCAGGTCAAGCTTTAGCGGCGTGACCGAAATCTTGCCGTGCTTCAAAGCGTGGATATCCGTGCCCTCACGGAAGGTGCCGAGGCGTTCGCCGAAGCGCAGCCAGTAATAGGGAATACCGCGGCCATCCTTGCGTTCTTCCACCGTCAGGCCGAAATCGAGCTTGCCCTGCCCGGTGACAGATACGCCCTGCACATCATCAGGTGCGCAATTGGGGAAATTGAGATTGAGGAAAGTGCCATCGGGCAGATCCACATTCATCAGCTTGCGCAAAAGATCCGGCGCATGCGTCTCGGCCACCTCCCACGGCACGGCGCGGCCTTCGCCATGGCTGAACGCCTGGCTGAGCGCAAAGGAGCGAACCCCTTGCAGCGTGCCTTCGATGGCGCCGGCAATCGTGCCCGAATAGGTCACGTCATCCGCCATATTGGCGCCGGCATTGACGCCTGACAGCACCAGATCGGGCTTTTCCGGCAGAACCTCGCGAATGCCCATGATGACGCAGTCGGTCGGCGTGCCGCGCAACGCGAAATGCTTGTCGGAAACCTTGCGCAGCCGCAGCGGCTCGGAAAGCGTCAGAGAATGGGCAAGCCCGCTCTGGTCGGTCTCCGGCGCGACGATCCAGACATCGTCGGACAGCGTGCGGGCGATACGCTCCAGCACCGCCAGACCTTCGGCGTGAATACCGTCGTCATTGGTCAGCAAAATCCGCATGTTTCTCTCCCGCTATTCTTTCATTCAAATGCGGGCATGCCCGCCGCCGCCGTTAGATCAGGCAGCTTTTTCAATCCGCTTCAGCCCGCCCATATAGGGCAGCAACACCTCGGGAATTGTGACGGAACCATCGTCGTTGAGGTAATTTTCGAGAACCGCGATCAGGCAGCGGCCGACAGCCGTGCCGGAACCGTTCAGCGTGTGCACGAACTTCGTCGCCTTGTCGTCCTTGCCGCGATAGCGCGCGTTCATGCGCCGCGCCTGGAAATCGCCGCAGACCGAGCAGGACGAGATTTCGCGATAGGTGTTCTGTCCCGGCAGCCACACCTCCAGATCGTAGGTCCTGCGGGCGCCGAAACCCATATCGCCGGTGCACAGCGTCATGGTACGGAAATGCAGGCCAAGACGCTTCAACACTTCCTCGGCGCAGGCCGTCATGCGCTCGTGCTCGGCAACGGCGCTTTCCGCATCGGTGATGGAGACAAGCTCGCATTTCCAGAACTGGTGCTGGCGCAGCATGCCGCGCGTATCGCGGCCGGCAGAACCCGCTTCCGAACGGAACGAGGGGGTGAGCGCAGTAAAGCGCAGCGGCAATTTCTCCTGGTCGAGAATTTCGCCTGCCACGAGGTTGGTCAGCGTCACTTCCGCCGTCGGGATCAGCCAGCGGCCATCGGTGGTCTTGAACAGATCCTCGGAAAACTTCGGCAACTGGCCGGTACCGAACATCGCCTCATCACGCACCATCAGCGGCGAGGAGACTTCCGTATAGCCGTGTTCGCTGGTGTGCAGGTCGATCATGAACTGGCCGAGCGCCCGCTCCAGACGCGCCAGCTGGCTGGTCAGCACGGTAAAACGCGAGCCGGAAAGCTTGGCCGCGCGCTCGAAATCCATGTAGCCGAGCGCCTCGCCGATCTCGAAATGCTCCTTGGCCGCATGGTTCCAGCCGGGCTTCTGGCCGACCACGCGGGCGACCACATTGTCGTGTTCGTCCTTACCGTCAGGCACGTCGTCGAACGGCATGTTCGGCAGGCGCGACAGGGCGTCGTTAAGCTCGGCGGTGACCTTGCGGTCTTCCTCCTCGGCGCGCGGCATGTTTTCCTTGATGTCGGCGACTTCGGCTTTGAGTTTTTCCGCAAGCTCCATGTTCTTCTGGGCCATGGCTGCGCCGATGTCCTTGGAGGCGGCGTTACGGCGCGACTGCATGTCCTGCAGGGACTGGATGACGGAACGGCGCTTTTCATCGAGAGCGATCAGGCCGCTGGCGGCAGGCTCGACGCCGCGCCGGGCAAGCGCCGCATCAAAGGCTTCGGGGTTTTCGCGTATCCATTTAATGTCGTGCATCGTCGTTCCAGACCGTTGTTGGTCGCTCGCGTTTTATCAGCAAAACGCCGGGCGAAAGGCCCGGCGCGAGGAATTTGATGAGCGGGAAGACCGTGGCGAACCGTCAGGTCTCTTCCAGCTCCGTGCTTTTGGATTCCGCAGCACGTTTCCTCTCCACGAGTCGAGCCATGTAGATGGAAATCTCGTAGAGAATGATCGCGGGCAGCGCAAGACCGATCTGGGACATGGGGTCCGGCGGCGTCAGCACGGCCGCGACCACGAAGGCCATGACGATGGCGAACTTGCGCTTTTCCCGCAGCCAGTCGCTGGTCAGAAGCCCGACACGCGCCAGAAGCGTGGTGACGACGGGCAGCTGGAACACCAGGCCGAAGGACAGAACCAGCGTCATGATGAGGCTGAGATATTCCGACACCTTCGGCATCAGCGAAATCGCCACCTCGCCGTCTTCCGGCAATTGCTGCATGGCAAGGAAGAACCACATGACCATGGGCGTGAAGAAGAAATAGACAAGCGCCGCACCGACGAGGAAGAGGATCGGCGAAGCGATCAGGAACGGCAGGAAGGCGGCGCGTTCATTCTTGTAGAGGCCGGGCGCCACGAATTTATAGAGCTGCGAGGCAATCACCGGAAAGGAGAGCACCATCGCGCCGAACATGGCGACCTTGATCTGCGTGAAGAAGAATTCCTGCGGCGCGGTATAGATCAGCGACGATTTCGTAACATCGAGCCCCGCCCAGAGTACCGCCCATTTATAGGGGATGACGAGCAGGTTGAAGAGATGCTTGGCAACGGCGAAACAGCCGATGAAGGCGACGAAGAACGCGCCGAGCGCCCAGATCAGCCGCGTGCGCAACTCCATGAGATGCTCGATAAGCGGCTGCGGCTTATCTTCGGTTTCCCCGCTCATGCTTCATCCTTTTTGGGCTTCACGGCCTTTATTCTTGCCGTTTTGACCGGTTTGGCATCGGCCACCACCTTCTCCGCCGCCGCTTTCTTGACGGTAGCCTTTTTGGCGACCGCCTTCACGGTAGGCTTCAAAACAGCGGCTTCTTCAGGCGCTGCGGCAACCTTGCTGCGGGTGGTGCGTTTCGGCTTGGCGGCAACCGCTTCGGCTTCAACCGTCGCAACCGATTTCGCGCGCGCGCGCTTCGGCTTTTCTTCAGCAGCAGCAATCGGCGCGGATGCAGCAGGTGTGGAAACCACGGCAGGCGGCACGTCCGGAAGCTGCATCTCCGGCTCCGGCACGTTGACAAGTGGTGCCACCGGCTCGCTGGTCGCCGGCGCCGCCGTCGCTTTCTGGAGATCGGACTTGATCTCGTTGCCGAGCTGGCGAAGCGGGTTCATCGCATCGCGCAGGGAATTGGTGGGGTTGAGATTTCGGACGTCCGAGATCGTCTGCCGCACATCGTCCATATCGGCCTCTTTCAAGGCCTCATCGAACTGGGTGCGGAAGTCCCCCGCCATCTTGCGGAGGCCGGCCATCGTCTTGCCGAAGGCGCGGATCATGGGCGGCAAATCCTTTGGTCCGACGACCACGATCAATACGACCGCAATCACCAGAAGCTCGCTCCAGCCGATATCTAACATCAATATGCTCCCGAGAGCCTAGCGCCAGTCTCACAACAGGCAGCAAACACGCCGCTTACTTGGTCTCGTCAGCCTTGTGGTCGACTGTCTTGGCATTGGCATCCGCCGCCGGTGGAGGCGTCGCATCTTCGTCCGACATGCCCTTCTTGAAGCTCTTGATACCCTTGGCGACATCGCCCATCAGTTCCGGGATCTTGCCGCGTCCAAAGAGAACGAGAACGATCACCAGCACGATCAGCCAATGCCACACACTAAAAGAACCCATAACTCAAACTCCTGAATTTCGCTTTCAGACGATGTAAGACGTTTGAAAGGCTTTTTCAAACAACAAATTGTCGGTTTGACAGGGAGTGCGCATAAAGTTTTCGTGCCTTGGCGCCGCCCCACGGCGATATCAATCGTCGCCATCGCCGCCGCCCGGCGCAAGCAGGCCCAACTCTTCCAGATCGAGCTGCGTGATCGGGTCTTCGTCCTCGCGCAATTCGTCGCTCATCATCGGCAAAGGCACGCCGAAATTGGACGGAATGCGGCCCGAAAGCAGGCCCGCACCCTTCAGCTCCTCAAGGCCCGGCAGATCCCGCAATTCCTCAAGGCCGAAATGATCGAGAAACTCAACCGTGGTGCCGATCGTCACCGGCCTGCCCGGCGTGCGCCTGCGGCCCCTGAAACGCACCCAGCCCGCTTCCATCAGCACGTCGAGCGTGCCGCGCGAGGTCTGCACGCCACGGATTTCCTCGATTTCGGCGCGTGTCACCGGTTGATGATAGGCGATAATCGCCAGGACTTCCAGCGCCGCGCGCGAGAGCTTCTTCGGCTCCTTTTCCTCCGAGCGAATAACGAAGGAGAGATCGCCCGCCGTGCGGAACGCCCATTGCCCGCCCACCTGCACGAGATTGACTCCCCGCTCGACATAGGCGGCTTTCAGGCCGTGCAGAATGGCGGTGACATCCATGCCGCGCGGCAGGCGCTCGGCAATGAAAGCCACCGAAACCGGTTCAGCCGAGGCGAAGACCAATGCCTCGGCAATCCGCTCGGCCTCTTTCAGCTGGCGCTCGGAAAATACCGTGGGTTCGGCCTCGGCCGCATCCGCCATGATGGTCGCCTCGCCGGTCTCGTCGTCATTTGTCATCATTGGTCCTTTCGGCATTCACCGCGCGATCGTCTCTTTCGCTCCTGCGCATATAGATGGGCTGGAAGGCGCCATCCTGCCGGATTTGCAACGATCCCTCGCGCACCAGCTCCAGCGAGGCGGCAAAGGCGCTGGCGATCGCCGTCACCCGCATGGCGGGGTCGGGCACATATTGCAGCAGATATTGATCGAGCACGGTCCATTCGCCGACATCGCCGAGCATGCTGTTCAGCAGTTCCCGCGCCTCCACCAGCGACCAGACCTGCCGTTTTTCAATCGTCACCTGGGTAATGGCCTGCCTTTGCCGCAGATTGGCATAGGCGCTCAGGAGATCGTAGAGGTTGGCCTCGTAAGCCGAGCGGTTGATATGCGGAATATGCTCCGGCGCACCACGGGCGAAAACATCGCGGCCAAGCTGGGCGCGGTTGACGAGCTTTTCAGCCGCCTCGCGCATCGCTTCCAGACGTTTCAGCCGGAAGGCCAGCGTCGCGGCCATTTCCTCGCCGGAGGGGCCGTCATCCTTCGCCTGCTGCGGAATGAGGAGTTTGGATTTGAGGAAGGCGAGCCAGGCCGCCATGACAAGATAATCGGCCGCAAGCTCGATGCGCACGCGGCGCACGCTTTCCACGAATTGCAGATATTGCTCGGCAAGGGCAAGCACCGAAATGCGGGACAGATCGACTTTCTGCGTGCGGGCAAGGTGCAGCAGAAGATCGAGCGGGCCTTCGAAACCCGCGACATCGATGACCAGCCCGGCCTCGCCCGTCAGCCGCTCCGGCGTCACATCCTGCCAGAGCTTGTCCATCGGCGTTGAATTGCGAGACTTGTCTGCGGCCATTGTTCCATCCGCCGGGCGTCCGGCCTGTCTTCCCGCGTGGGAGACCGCCGCCCGATCGTCAGGAAACGGCCCACATGGCGTTGAATTCGGCTCTCAGTTCAGCCTCGTCGGAGGCGTCAGTGGCGGGGAACCCCGCTTCCACGGCCCGCACCCGCTCCAGCGAACGGCCGGAAAGAACGGGAACCTCCTTCACGACCTCACGCATTTCACCCATCACGCCGTTGCAATGCAAGACTATATCGCAGCCACCAGCAACAATATTCGCGGCGCGTTCGCCGAGCGTGCCCTTCAGCGCATTCATCGAACTGTCGTCGGACATCAGCAATCCGTCAAAGCCGATCCGGCCGCGAATGATCTCCTCGATCACCTTCGGCGAGGTCGTCGCCGGCCGTTCCCGATCGACGGCGTTGAAGACCAGATGCGCGCTCATCGCCATCAATTCGCGGTTAAGCGCACGGAACGGCACGAAGTCATGGGCGTCCAACTCGTCGAGCGGCACATCGACAACAGGCAGTTCATGGTGCGAATCGACCATGCCGCGACCGTGACCGGGCATGTGTTTCATGACAGGCAGCATACCGCCCGCCTTGAGGCCATCGGCCGCCGCCTGCCCCATCTCGGCCACCATAATCGGCGAGTAGCCATAGGCACGGTTGCCGATGACATTGCTGGCGCCTTCCACCGGCACGTCGAGCACCGGCAGGCAATCGACATTGATGCCGAGCCTCATCAGGTCGAAGGCATGCAGGCGCGACATCAGCCAGGCTGCACGCAGGCCGTCCTCGCGGTCACGCTCGTAGATTTCGCCGAGAATGCGGGCATTCGGATAGGCCTGCAGGATCGGCGGCTTGATGCGCTGGACGCGCCCGCCTTCCTGATCGATCAGAACAGGGGCGTCGGGTCGCCCGATGGCGTCACGCATGGAAGCGACGAGATCGGTGATCTGCTGCGGCTCACCGATGTTGCGCCCGAAGAGAATGAAGCCCCACGGCTGTTCATCGCGGTAAAGGGCAATCTCGTCTGCGGTAAGCGTAAGCCCGCCGCATCCGAGGATCATAGCTTTGCAATCGGTCATGATGTCACGCTCGCAGGGAAAAGAGGCAATTAGGAGGAGGAACAAGCCGCTCGTTTCGAAGCAGCGGTGGAAGCTTGAACGTTTCCACCGTCATCCTCGGGCTTGACCCGAGGATCCATTCCGGCGGCTGCGGATCCTCGGGTCAAGCCCGAGGATGACGTAGAGTTTGCTGGAAGGTTCTCATACTTCAAGGGCTGCCTTGGGCGGCAGCCCCAATCTTTCTACGCCGGACCGGCCGCTATCAGCGCGCCACCAGGCAGCTACCGCCCGCAGAGCGGAACTTTTCGCAAAGCGCCACGGCTTCGTTCTTGTCACCCGCCGGAATGCGGACACGGTAGAAAGTGCCCTTGCCGGCGATTTCGGCGGCCTTGATGTCGACGCCGCGTCCACCGATGACGGAGCCGAACTTGGCCGACATGTTCTGGTAGGACTTCTGGGCCTCCGCCTGGCTCGGCAGCGACGCAATCTGGATGTAATAGCCACCGGCCGAAGGAGTGCTCGTCGCTGCCGGCGTTACGGCAGCTGTCTGCTGCTGCGCGGCAGGCGGTTGGGCCGGAGCGGTTGCGGCAGGGCGGACATTGCCCTGATTGGTGACCGTGGCGACCACATTGGCGGGCTGCGAGGACGGACGCGCCGAGGGAACCGGAGCGGACGATTGCGAAGCCGGTGTCGAAGCAGCCGCTGCAGGAGGCGGCGTCTGCGGCTGTGCGGCCTGCGCGGGTGCCGTAGGAACACGCGATGCGGCGATGACGGCGGGAGCGCCCTCACCCGGCTTGGCCGCCTGGGGTGCGGCAAGCTCAGCGACCTTGTCGGCCTTCGGCGGCTGGGCGGCCGGTGCGTCGACTTCCTGCGCAACCAGCGTGCCGTCAGGCTTGACGATCATGGTGCGGACCTTGCGCGGCGAAACGCCTGTCGCACCGGCACCTTCATTCTGCGCGGCCTTTTCTTCCGGCGAAAGCAGGCGCGGATCTTCGGTCTCGCCAACCGGCGTACCGCCGGCGGTTTCCATATCGGCGTCGTTTTCACCTTCCAGCGGCAATTGTTCGGGGATCAGCGTGCGCTGAACCACATCGACCGGCTTTTCGCTACTGGAGATCAGCGCCGGCTGCTTCGGATCGGCGGCGCTGCCACCGGCCACGCGGTCGTAAACCGCCTTGTCCTGATTTGGAACGACACGACCGCCCGGATTTTCCGGAACGACCTTCATCGGATCGTTATCGGCGGAAATGATGACTGGCGCGCCATTGGAACCCGTGCCGGAAGAACCACCTGATATCAGCGCGTAAACGCCACCACCGACAAGCACCAGACCGATTGCGGCGGCAACCGGCATGATCCAGCGGCGACCGCTGCGTTCATCCTCGTCGCGATAGGTCGCCTGATGATCGGCATAGGTGTTCTCGGCAGCGCGTACGTTGCCACGGGAGGCCGCGGCCTCCTGCATGGAGCGGCGGAAATCCTCCTCCAGCGCCCGCTCGAACTCATCGGCTTCTTCCGGGCTCTGGGCGGCACGCGCCTGCGGGGCACCCCGGTTTTCCGCATGTTTGTGACGGTCGAAACCGCCGGCGACCGCCGGGGCGAACAGCGTCGCAAGTTCAGTGTCGATATCGAGATCTTCTTCGTGACGGCGGGCAGCGGGCTTGGGTTCGAAAACCCCGACCGGCAATTCCGGCACATCCATCTCGATAATGGTTTCCGGATGTTCTTCCGTCTCGCCGATCTGCGAAGGATCGAAAGGCAGGCTTTCCAGCGTTTGCGGTACTTCCGGCTGCGGTGCTGCGACGGCCGGACGCGGCTGAACCGCAGCGGCGACCGCCGGAATGGCGGAAACGGCGGCCGGGCGCACCTGAGGCGCGGGTTGTTCCCTTACAGGCTGGGGTGCCGCAGCAGCAACGGCCGCCGGAGCGACGGGCTGCTGGCGAACGGGCTGCGGCGCAAAGGCGGGCGCAGGTGTCACTTCCGCTGCGGCGATCTCGGAAAGGTCCAGATCAAGATCGAGATCATCAAGCGCAAGCTCGAAATCATCGTCGTTGAAGCCCGCGAAATCGGTAAAGTCCGGCTCCTCGGCGGGCGGCGGCGTTACGACCGGCGCTGCCTTCACAGGGGCTGCGGCAACCGGCGTCGTGGCAACCACGGGCGGCTCCACTCTTGCGGCCTGCGCGATGGGCGCAGCCTCAACGACGGGTTCTTCGCCGCGTCCGGGAATGGAGTATTTCGCAACGCCGTAGATCAGCTCGTCCATCGGCGAAAGATCAGCCGCAGCCGGTTTTTCTTCGAAGGAAGGGGTGAAAGTCTCGGCTGCAACAGGCGCAAAGGTCGGCGCGGTCTCTTCCGCCTGAACGGTAACTGGCGCGAGATCCGGCTCGGCCTGCTGCTCGATGCCGGCTTCCGGCAGCGCTTCGGACCTCGGCTCGATCCGCTTCGGATCGCCAGGAGAAACATCGCGGCGCGCGCCGAAATTGGCAAGCGGCAGACGCAGGCTGGAAAACTCCAGCGAAGAACGGCCACCCTGCGAGGGCGGACGCACGGAAACCGGTGCGGGCGCTTGCTCGGCAACGGCGATCTCTACCTCGTCGGCAAGATCGAAAGCCTGCGGCTCAGTCGCATGAGCGTAATCTGAATGTGCGATATTGCTCGAAACATCGGCCGGAAGTTCCGGCATGGCGTGCCATTCGGGGGCTGCCGGCTCTACGGCCTGCGGTTCTTCCCAGGCGGCCTGCTGGTAAACCAGCGGCTCGGCAGGACGCGACTGGCGCGAATGCACATCGAAAACCTCGGCAACAGCACCGGCATCGTCACGGAAATCCGCGCGAATGTCCTGCCCCGACGTTTCGACGTAATTGTGGATATAGGCGTGGTCGATCTCTGGAAGCAGCTCTTCCCGCACCTCTAGCGCAGGCGTCGGCTCCGGTGCGTACTGCGTCTCAACCGCAGGCTCGGCTACAGGAGAAAGCTCAGGCTCGCGGCGGGCGAAGACCGATTCGACGCGCTGCATGAAATCGCTGGGATGGATGCCGGCACGGACATCGTTTGCCGGATCAAGAACGACCGGGTCTGCGTGCGGCGCATCGTAAACCTCGAACTCCCGAAGCAGCTCGTCTTCGAGATTGAATTCCGGTTCGCGGCGGGCCGCCGGTGAAGCGGCGTGTGGCGCAACTTCGGAACCCGCATGCGAAGGACGATCTTCAAAGCCGACGATACGCGCCAGCTCTGCCAGAGGATCGTTGTCAGCGAAGCCTTCAGACCGGGCATCCCGGTTATACGCGACATTTTTTTCGACCATTACGTGTTCCACCATCTACGCATTGCAGCTCTTGCCAGCGTATTGTGAGCAAATAATGGTGATATGTTATCGCATCTCGTCAGGCGCGTCCGCTCCTAAAAGCGTAAGGCCGGACTTCAAAACATTCGCGACAGCATTCACCAGCCCAAGTCTGGCAATGCTCAATTCTCGGTTTTTATCGTTAATAAAACGTAATTCCGGTTGGTCTTTACCCTTATTCCAGTGTCCATGGAAGGAACTTGCCAGATCGTAGAGGTAAAAAGCAAGCCTGTGCGGCTCGTGCGAAAGGGCTGCGGATTCGATCAGGCGCGGATATTCGGCGAGCTTTGCAACCAGCTGCAACTCGTTGATATCGCTAATCAAAGCAACGGAAGACGACATGTCGTCCTCAGACAGGACAAGCCCCGGAAACGCCTCCTGCGCCTGCCGGAAGATCGACATGCAACGGGCATGCGCATATTGCACGTAAAAGACCGGATTATCTTTCGATTGTTCGGTCACTTTCGCGAAATCGAAGTCCAGCGGCTCGGAATTCTTCCGATAGAGCATCATGAATCGCACCGGATCGCGACCGACTTCGTCCACAACATCGCGCAGCGTAACGAAATCGCCTGATCGTTTCGACATCTTCACCGGCTCGCCATCGCGGTAAAGCTTCACGAGCTGGCACAGAAGCACCGTCAGCTTCGACTTGCCTTCCGAGACTGCGCGCGCGACCGCTTCCAGCCGCTTCACGTAACCGCCATGGTCGGCGCCGAGCACATAGATCATCTCGGAGAAACCACGATCGAACTTGTGCTTGAAATAGGCGACGTCGGCGGCGAAATAGGTGTAGGAACCGTCCGACTTCATCAGCGCGCGGTCCATATCGTCGCCCACCTCGGTGGAACGGAACAGCGTCTGTTCGCGGTCTTCCCAGTCTTCCGGCAATTCGCCCTTCGGCGGCGGCAGGGTGCCCTTGTAGACATGGCCCTTGAAGGTCAGATCGTTGATGGCCGAGAGGATGGGACCGCCATTGCCATCATGCAGCGTGCGCTCCGAGAAGAACACGTCGTGCTTGACGTTGAGCGTCTCCAGATCCTCACGGATCATTACCATCATCGCGGCGATCGCCTTGTCCTTGACGATCGGCAGCCACTTTTCCTCGGGCATGGCGCGCAGCTTGATGCCGTATTCATCCGCCAGCGCCTGGCCGACCGGAACGAGATAGTCGCCGGGGTAGAAGCCCGACGGAATGGCGCCGATATCCTCGCCAAGCGCTTCGCGGTAACGCAGGAAGACCGAGCGCGCGAGCACATCGATCTGCGAACCGGCATCGTTGATGTAATATTCCTTGGTCACGCCATAACCGGCAAAAGCGAGCACATTCGCCAGCGTGTCACCCACGACAGCGCCACGGCAATGGCCGACATGCATCGGGCCGGTGGGATTGGCGGAAACATATTCGACGTTGATCTTCTGGCCCGCGCCGATCTTGGAGCGGCCGAAATCGATGCCCTGCCCGATCATGTCGGCAAGAAGACGCTGCCAGTAACCGACCGAAACCTTGAGGTTGATGAAGCCGGGACCGGCGACATTGACGCTGTCGACATCGCCATCGGCCTGAAGGGCTGGCACGATGAGTTCGGCCAGCGCCCGGGGATTGGTGCCGAGCGGCTTGGCCAGCACCATCGCAGCATTGGTCGCGACATCGCCATGGCTGAGATCACGCGGGGATTCGACGGTAATTCGACTGAAATCGACCTTTTCTCGGTTCTCTTTCACGAGATCGAGGGTCTCGATCGCGTTTTTGATCCTGGTATCGAAATCGGCAAAAATGTTCATCGTTCCAACCTGCGCGAAGGGCTTCTGTTCATGTCCGGCCGTCATAACCGGGTCGGCTCCGCGATCGCCCGCTGCCCTATCGCAAATCGGGAGTGCGGTCAAACAGCCGCTGGTGGGCGCGCAGTGCATAACTGTCGGTCATACCAGCCAGATAATCGCCCACATGCCGGGCTTTTGCGGCCACGCTCATGCCGGAAATGCTGTCCACCCAATAGTGGCTCTGCATCTCCGCCGGCACGTCCATATAGCGGTGGAAAAGATCGGTGACGATCTGCGTGGCGCCGGCGCGAATACGCATGATGTCGGGGTGCCGGTAGATATGGCCGAACAGGAGTTTCTTGATTTGCCGGTCGGTTTCCGCCATTTCCGGCGAGAAGGTCGCGACGGTGAAATCGGCGGCGCGGATATCAGCCGCACTTTTCGGCTTCAGCCGGGAAAGATTGTGCTGTGCGACACCGATCACATCCTCAACCATGTGGGTGATCTGGCGGCGCATGATCTCGTGGGCGAAACGGTCCTTGTCGAGCGTGGGATATTTCGCCCGCACCTCTGCCATCAACTTGCTCAGGAACGGCACTTCCTCCAGCATCTCGAAGGTCAGGTAACCGGCGCGCAGGCCGTCATCTATATCGTGGGTATTATAGGCGATGTCGTCGGCGATTGCCGCCATCTGCGCCTCAAGGCTGGCATAGCTGCCGATTTCCAGATCCTGCAACTCGCAATATTCGAGAATGGGCAGCGGAACCGGCCCCTTCACGCCCTCACCCTTCGCATCCACCAACGGGCCATTGTGCTTGACCAGCCCCTCCAGCGTCTCCCATGTCAGGTTGATGCCGTCATATTCGGCATAGCGGCGCTCCAGCTTGGTGACGATCCGCAATGACTGCGCATTGTGATCGAAGCCGCCATAGGGCAACAGCACCGCATCCAGCGCATCCTCGCCCGTATGCCCGAACGGCGTATGGCCGAAATCATGCACCAGCGCCACGCCCTCGGCCAGATCCTCGTCGAGTTTCAGCGCACGCGCCAGCGCCCGGGCGATCTGCGCCACCTCGATCGTGTGGGTAAGCCGGGTGCGATAATGGTCGCCATCCGGGCTGATGAAAACCTGCGTCTTGTGTTTCAGGCGGCGAAAGGCCGTGGTGTGGACGATGCGGTCACGGTCGCGCTGGAATTCCGAGCGCGTCAGGCTCCCCTCCTCGGCAAAAAGACGCCCGCACGTGGTCCATGGATCCGAGGCGAAAACCGCCCTCTCGCCACTTCCGAAACCCAATGCGCGCTGGTCTATAATCATGCATCCACCTGTACTGTTCTCTGGCCGGGACTTCCTTTGGCCCGAAGTCCATGGTCTTTGACCATTGACCTTTTCATCCACCCTTCATACCTATCGCAAAGGTCGGCGCAAAGCATGATCGCGGCAAAGGCCGTTGCCGACATCGCTATAGACCGTTTATTTGACTGGTTTATAATGGTGGCGACAAATCTATTGCTCTCCGGTTCTTGACCCCGGCACGAGGAACGACATGGAAAACAACGACATTACACTTTCGGAATCAGCAGCGAAGCGAATCGCCCAGATCGTGGCGGCCGATGCGGGCAAGCAGGCGCTCCGCGTTTCAGTGGAAGGCGGCGGCTGCTCGGGCTTCTCCTACAAGTTCGATCTGGCGGAAGACCCAGCCGATGACGACATCGTGATTGCACGGGGCGACGCCAAGGTGCTGATCGACAGCATGTCGGTCGTCTATATGGCCGGCTCCGAAATCGACTTCGTCGACAATCTGCTCGGCCAGTCCTTCCAGATCAAGAACCCGAATGCGGTCGCGAGCTGTGGCTGCGGCACCAGCTTCTCTATTTGATGGTGATATCAAGCGCCAAGCTTGAGATCATTCACGCCTTTCTCTCCGCCCTCATTCCTGTGCTCGTCACAGGAATGAGGGTTTGGGGACGCTGCGGTGCATCCATAGCTGTTGATCTACCCTGCCCCGGCTTCTTTCCACCACATCCTCACCATCCGTTTCCAAAAACGGTGGCAATCGCATTTGCATCGGGTAAAAGTACCCCCACAAAAGGGAAACTCCGATGAAGATTGCCACCTGGAACATCAACGGCGTCAAGGCGCGTATCGAGAACCTCTGCCAGTGGCTGAAGGATTCATCGCCCGATATCGTCTGCCTTCAGGAAATCAAATCGGTTGACGAAGGTTTCCCCCGCCTTGAGCTTGAAGCGCTCGGTTATCACGTCGAGACCCACGGCCAGAAGGGTTTCAACGGCGTCGCCCTTCTCTCGAAGATGAAGCCCGACGAGATCAATCGTGGCCTGCCGGGCGACGATGCCGATGAACAGGCGCGTTTCATCGAGGGCGTATTTTCCGTCGATGGCGGTGTGATCCGGGTCTGCTCGCTTTACCTGCCGAACGGCAATCCGCCCGACGATCCGGTCAAATATCCCTACAAGCTCGCATGGATGGAACGGCTGCGCCGCTTTGCCGAAGACCGCCTCGCGCTGGAAGAGCCGCTCATTCTGGCGGGTGACTACAACGTCATTCCCGAACCCTTCGATTGTCACGACCCACGCGTGTGGGAAGGCGACGCTTTGTTCCTGCCACAGACGCGCACGGCGTTCCGCAAGCTTGAACATCTGGGCTTTACCGATGCCGCCCGCGCGACGACGGATGAGGCAGGACTTTATTCCTTCTGGGACTATCAGGCCGGCGCCTGGCCGAAGAACAATGGAATCCGCATCGACCACCTGATGCTGTCGGCGGAGGCGGCCGACAGGCTGCAATCCGTCAGTATCGAAAAACATGTCCGGGCATGGGAAAAACCGTCAGATCACGTTCCGGTCTGCGGTTATTTCGATTTCACGCCGGTCGGTTGAGCGGCTCTCGCGAGGCGACAGAATTCGCCTCGGTCACAACGGATATTATCTTCAATCCGGATCGTCGATCCGCATGTTCTGCGCCATCGCGATTGCCGCGCGGCGGTCGTTTTCACCCGTGAGCGAAAAAGCCTGTTCCTGAAGGCTCTGGATCCAGGTGCAGTCCACCGCCGTACATTTGTCCATCGCGGCCGTCATGAAAGCCAGTCCCTGCTGCGTCTGGCCTTCCTGGAAAAGCAGATTGCCGAAAATCGACATGGCGCCGGCATGGCCGTGCTTGCGCGCCTGATTGAGCCACTTCTTGGCCTGCTGCACATCCGCCCGGCCGCCCTCGCCCGCCAGGATCATTTCCGCCAGCCGGAACTGCGCTTCGGCCACGCCAAAGGTAGAAGCCACCTGAAAATAAAGCTGTCGAGCCTGCGAAAGGTCCATTTTCACCGGACTGCCGGGAATGCCGTGACGGTAATAATCGGCAAGGGATAAAAGTGCGTTGACGAAAAAGCCGGTGTCCTCGGAACCCGGCTCGACGCCCTGACTGGCAATTTCGCTGTAGATCTTGAAGGCTTCGAAATCGTTTTTGGCAACGCCGTCGCCAAAGGCATACATGTTGGCAAGCGCCCAGCGCGAGCCGGTGTGGCCCTTTTCGGCCGCATAGCGATAGGCCTCGACGGCTTCGTCCTTGTTGCCGTTCTTGTAGGCCTTGAAGCCGAACTTGAACAGATCGAACGGACCGGATTCCTTGGTAACGCCTGCATTGATGTCAAAAGCCAGCACCGGCATTGCGAGCGACGCAAGCAACAGGCTCATGAAGAGCGGCTTTAGAACATGTGCTTCACATTTCAGCATTTCGGCGAACTTCTCTCACTCTTCCCGGCTACAGCCAATACTTGCGGAATATCTACTCCGCCGGGTCGCGATTTTTCGAACACACTGCGTCTTTCCGACAGCACTTTCCAGCGCACTACCGGTGGTCTCTTAACGGTCATTGCCGAAGTTTTTCGGTGAAACAGATATAGGCATAATTTCCGGCAATATAACGGCGTTTCACCGTCTGCCAGCCAGTGTCAAACAAGAAACCCGGATCAAATTCCCGTATTACTTGCTTAAACCCTGAATCCAAACCCGTTTTCACTTTCTGCAATTCCCCAGGTCCACATCAAACGCCTGCATGTTCTTCCATCCCCGCGTCCATAAACATAAGCCAAGCACTTTGTTTGTGGCGGGAAATGGACAGATCTGCCCACATTCCAACGCGGCCTCACGCTTGCAGAAAAGTGTTGCCAAATCGTCACAAAACATCCGGGCCAGAAAATTTTATCGAGCAGGAATCATAGTCGGGAATGAAAAGAAAGGCCCGGTTGGTAAACCGGGCCTTTCTTTTCATGAATGCAGGGAATGGTGTCAGAACTTGACCTTGACCCCTGTGGAGATCGCAGCCACGACATCGCTGCCGAAACTATAGCCCGCCTCGTCGCCGCAGGTTGCCGGACTGCTGGGGCTGCAACGGCCGCCGCTGATCGCGGATTCACCCGAGGTGAGCAGGCCGAGAGCGCCGGCGATCTTGAACTCGAGGTTCGGAGTGGGCGAATAGACGACCTGAGTGCCAATCATCCACGTATCGGTCTGCGTGCCGATCACCGTCGATGTACCGCGATCCCAGGTCAGGCTGACGGCACCGCTCCACTGATCGTTGAACTTGTGGCCGATACCGCCGGTAACCGTCCAGCCGTCACGATAATAAAGATCGAGCGAAGTAAGCGAGGTTACGCCCGCAACACAGGACGAGACACCGACCTGGCAGAAAGGCACAACCTGAATCTGGCTCCAGTCCGTCCATTTCACGGAACCGAAGGCAAGCCAGTTCGGTGCGATACCGGATTGCACTTTAAGCTCCAGGCTATCAGGCATGGAAACCGAGCCGTAGACAGGCGTTACCTTGCCGCCGTAAGCGACGAGCGCCGGGCTGCCGGCCGCTGGAAGGCTTCTGAGGTCAACCGTACCGTTGAGATCGTGATCGACGGCACTATTATAGACGAGGCTCGTGCGGAAAGCGATTTCCGGGATCTCATAAGCGACACCCGCACGCCATCCCCAGCCGTCACCTTCCATGTCAAGCTTGCCGACACCGGAATAGAGAGAGGGATAAGCGGGGCCGAGCGCCGTCGGGGAAACCACCTGACGGTATTTGTAACCGCTGAGTTCCTGATAGAAACCGCCGCCGATGATCGAGAAATCGCCCTTACCGAGATCGAACTTCACACGGCAGGTGGTGGCGTAATTGTGCGACTTGACTTTGGTTTCGATATTGTAGCTCGAACCCTGCCAGATGCCGGGATTGAGATCCGCTCCCCAGGGCTGCGAATAATCGAACATGCAGTCGCCGAAATCGCCGATCGCGGCCTTGGCGCCGACGCGTGTCGACCAGTAGTTTTCCGAGTCGTCCGCGGTGGTCGACCAGGACGACGGCAACGGGCCGCCGCTTTTCACCGGATTGTCACGCGCATTATCAACCTTGCGCTGTGGCGCAACGAATGTAGCGGAACTGTCGAGAACATAATCGGACGGATCGAACAGCAGGTCGATATTGTAACCGCCGCGCTCAAGGCCGCCCGCCAGTGAAGGCGTGACTGCCGCGATGCTGACTGCGAAACATACCGCGCCGCGAAAAAATACAGTTTTTGCCATCTATCTCCCCAATCAAGGCAATGTGATCGTTGATAGAGTGAAACGCTAAAGGGGAAATGACAATGTGTCGCAGCTTGGCGCGATCACCCCCAAACGGCCATTTTTTTACGTAAGTTTTTTATGCGTCCGCTCTTATATAATCATTTTAGGCTATTTTTCTAAACCCACCGAAAAACTTGCCGCAAAACGAAACAAATTCCCTATTTTGTCGAGAAATGTCGCCAAATAACCACAGTTGGAGGTTTCTCGAACAAACCCGGTTATCAGGCCGTTTTCATTGGTCTTTTCCCGCTTTTCCGGGTTATTTCGGCCAAAACCGGGATGAAATAATCGCACTGTCGTGCGTGAGCGATTCGCCGTTGCAGCGCAGCAATAAAACGAAAAAGAAACCTGACAAAACGCAAAAACGCCCCGCTTTTTGCGGGGCGTTCCGGTCTCGAATGGAACCGGGATATTATCCCGCTTCGCTGACCCGCTGCATGGCCGTTCTCAGGCTTGTCAGCTGAACCTCAAGTTCCACCTTGCGCTCGCGCTCGGCGGCCACAACCTCTGGATCGGCATTGGCCACGAACTTTTCGTTCGACAGCTTCTTGTCGATGCGCTCCATCTCCGCATCCACCTTGCCGATCGCCTTTTCGAGACGGGCCTTTTCGGCAGCCAGATCGATGAGGTTGCCAAGCGGCAGGCAGACGGTCGCCTCACCGAGGATGATCTGCGCAGAACCCTTCGGCGCAACATCGGCGGCGCGGATTTCGTCGGCCCGCGCCAGGCGCCGAATGGCGGCGGCATGGCGGTCGAGCCGCGCTTCGGTGGAGGTGTTGGCGCCGACGACCACCAGCGAGGCGATGGCGCCCGGAGGCACGTTCATCTCCGCGCGCGTAGAGCGGATGCCGGAGACCAGATCGATCAGCCAGTTGATTTCCGCAGCCGCGGCATCGTCGCGGAATTCCGGCGTCGGCCAGTCGGTATGGCAAAGCAGATCGCCACGCTCCTCGCCCTCGCCGGCCGTGTGCGCCCACAGCTCTTCCGTCATGAACGGCATGAAGGGATGCAGGAGCTTGTAGATCTCGTCCAGAACATAGGCCGCGCAAGCCTGCGATTCCTTCTTGGCCGCCTCGTCGTCGCCGCTGAAGACGGGCTTGAGCAGCTCCAGATACCAGTCGCAGAACTGGTTCCAGACAAAACGGTAGAGGATGCCGGACGCATCGTTGAAACGGAAGTTCTCAAGAGCCGCCGTCACGTCGCGTGCGGTATCGGCAAGCTCGGTCAGGATCCAGCGGTTGATCGTCAGCGAAGCGGTTTCGGCCAGGAAATGCGGATCGCGCTTCACACCGTTCATTTCGGCAAAACGCGTCGCGTTCCAGAGCTTCGTGCCGAAGTTGCGATAACCGGCGATGCGTGCCGGATCGAGCTTCACGTCACGGCCCTGCGCCGCCATGATGGCGAGCGTGAAACGCAGCGCATCCGCGCCGTATTCGTCGATCAACTCCAGCGGATCGATGACGTTGCCCTTGGACTTCGACATCTTCTGGCCGTTCTTGTCGCGAACCAGAGCGTGGATGTAGACCGTGCTGAACGGCTCGACCGGATTGCCGGCGTCGTCCTTCATGAAATGCAGACCCATCTGCATCATCCGTACGACCCAGAACGGGATAATGTCGAAACCGGTGACAAGGACGTTGGTCGGATAATAACGCGCCAGTTCCGGCGTCTTTTCCGGCCAGCCCAGCGTCGAGAACGGCCAGAGCGCCGACGAGAACCAGGTATCGAGAACGTCTTCGTCACGCGTCAGGATTTCACCCGGCTTGAAGTTTTCAAGCTTCTCCTCGACCCAGGCCTTCCACGGGCCTTCATGGGCAATATAGTGCTGGATGGCGGCCTGAAGCGCCTCTTCCTCGGTCTTTTCAACGAAGACCTGCCCATCCGGGCCGTACCATGCCGGAATCTGGTGTCCCCACCACAATTGCCGCGAGATACACCAGGGCTGGATGTTCTCCATCCACTGAAAGTAAGTGTTTTCCCAGTTCTTCGGCACGAAATTGGTGCGGCCTTCACGAACCGAGGCAATGGCCGGCTGCGCCAGCGTCTTATTGTCCACCCACCACTGATCGGTCAGGCGCGGCTCGATCGGCACGCCGCCACGGTCGCCATGCGGCACCACATGCTTGTGCGGCTCGATCTTGTCGAGCAGGCCGGCTTCCTCGAAGATTTCGACGATGACCTTGCGGGCGAAGAAGCGATCCTGTCCTTCCAGACGATCCCATGCGCCGTGCAGCGCCGCCGGATGGTTGAGGCCTTCGAGGAAATCCTCGTTCTCCTTGATGGAGATCGTGCCATCGATATTCATGACGTTGATGGCGCGCAGGCCGCAACGCTTGCCGACTTCGAAATCGTTGAAGTCGTGCGCGGGCGTGATCTTCACCGCACCCGTTCCGGCGGTCGGATCGGCATAGTCATCGGCAACGATCGGGATCTTGCGGCCAACGATCGGCAGGATGACGTGCTTGCCGATGATGCCCTTGTAGCGCTCGTCTTCCGGGTTCACCGCAACGCCGGTATCACCGAGCATGGTTTCGGGCCGCGTGGTGGCGACGACGATGTAATCGCGCGTTTCGAACTCGGTGGGCTTGCCCTCCTCGTCGAAAGCGACCGGGTACTGATAGGTCACGCCCTTTTCCAGCGGATAGCGGAAGTGCCAAAGGTTGCCCTTCATTTCCAGCTGTTCGACTTCCATGTCGGAAATCGCGGTCTGAAGCTTCGGGTCCCAGTTGACGAGGCGCTTGTCCTTGTAGATCAGGTTCTGCTTGTAGAGGGTAACGAAGACCTCGAGAACGGCCTCGGACAGCCCCTCATCCATGGTGAAGCGTTCACGCGACCAGTCGCAGGACGCGCCGAGCCGTTTCAGCTGGTTGAAGATCAAACCGCCGGATTCGGCCTTCCATTCCCAGACCTTCTCCACGAAAGCCTCGCGGCCCATCTCGCGGCGGCCCGGAAGCTGGCCTTCCATCAGCTTTCGCTCGACGACCATCTGCGTGGCGATGCCGGCATGGTCCATGCCAGGCTGCCACAGCACGTCCTTGCCGCGCATGCGCTCGAAGCGGACCAATATGTCCTGCAGCGTGTTGTTGAGCGCGTGGCCCATGTGCAGTGAACCCGTCACATTCGGCGGCGGGATGACGATGGTGAAGCTTTCCGCGCCCGGCTTGGCGTTGGCGCCGGCACGAAAAGCGTTCGCCTCGTCCCAGGCTTTGGCGATCTTCGGTTCGACGGATGCGGAATCGTAGGTCTTCTCGAGCATTTCCTGACCTGAATTTTAGAGTTCTTGTGTGGATTTTTTTAAATAAGGATGGATGGTCGAGAGTCAACAGAAACCGACCCCCAAGCGACCTATTGAGAGGTCCCATCAGCGACTATGACCCGATAACGCCTTCATCTTCAACAAAAAAGCCGCCCCGGTGCCGGAGCGGCCTTCGTTTCATCGCAGCCGGCGTTGCCTCAGCGGCGCGAGCCGCGCGCCACGCGTTCGATTTCCTCGCGCACGAGACGCTCCACCAGTGTCGGCAGATTGTCTTCCAGCCAGTCCTGCAACATCGGCCGCAGCATCTCGGCGGCGATATCCTCGACAGAGCGCCGCTCGACACCGTCGAAGACTTCTGCAAGCTCGCTGAAGGAACGGGCGATCTGCGCACCGGCGGCGGCAGAAATAAGATTGAGCGACAGGCCGCCTTCATCCGCAGGCTCGGCCAGATCGAATGTCGGCATCTCGACGGCCGGCTCCTGCACCGCCATTTCGAAGCGCTCCTCGGCGACCGGCGTTTCGATGGCGCCACGCAGCGAAAACTGATCGAAGCGGCTATCCGCGAAGGACGCGCTTTCAACGGCGACAGCAGCCGCGCGGTCCTCGGCGACGAAAGGCGCCGGTTGTTCGCCAGCACTTGCGGCAACCGCCGCCAGCAGCGGCCGCACATCCGTCGGACGCTGCGGTGTGGTGCGTTCGGCCTGCGGCACTGTCCGTTCGGCCTGCGGCGCATGCGACGCCTGGGATACGGAGGAAACGGACGAGGCCTGCGCCGGCTCGGTCACGCCCCGGTGCGCCTGCGCGGCGAAAGCCTGCGGCCCCATGGCGGCATTGCGATCGGCGGCGGCGCGCACGCGCGCGGCGACGTCGGCCAGCGACATGCTTCTGTCGGCGGAGCCGTCCTGTTGTTCAGACATCGGCCTTTCGGAAGCCGGCGAAAAATCATGCGCCGGCCGTGCGCCGAAAGCCTGGTTTGCGGCGGGGGGAACGCGCGCCGGCGGGCTGATGGCCTCCGTCACGAAGGCCGTTTCGCTCGCGGCATCGTCTTCATCGTCGTAGACCGGCGGCAATTGCCCGGAAAACGCACCGGCAGGCCCGGGCTCGTTGCTTTCGATAATCCGGCGTATGGACGCCAAAATCTCTTCCATGGACGGTTCACGCGCTACGCTTGGCTGAGCCATATCAATCCCCGGTTTCCACTCTTCAGAGCGCCGTGCATCCATACGGACGCACAAGGGACACTCCAACATTTTCAAATCTGCGCATCGTTCCTGTTGAAAACCGATTCCGTTTCCCCGGCCGATGCTTTGAAACATGTCCGATCAAAACCGCCAGGCGTTTTTGTCGTTCCTGTTCCAGGGTCAAACGAGGCAGAAATACGCACACCCCGAATCACCCTTAGTCTATGGCAGCATAGTCCGGAACTAAATCACTGATTCGACAAGTTTCGCCGTGATGCACAGCTTTGTGAGCGAGGCCTCTTTGGGGCAAGCGGCTGGCAAAGCACGTCTCCGGCAGACCACCCGCAAAAACAAACGCCGGGGCGGAAAATCCACCCCGGCGTCAAAAACATGATGATCGCTTTTAAGGGATCAGAAAACGAATTCGGCCGCCTTGGCAAAACCGGGCAAAGGCTTGATCGAGGCGTTGAAAGAGGTGGCGGCCGATGTGCTGTTGCCGTCGCGGCGATAGACGGTGGCCTTTGCGGCATTACCGTATCCGACGACAACGACCAGACGTCCGCCGTCCCGCAGCTGATCGGTCAGCGCCGCCGGCACTTCTTCGGCCGAACCGTTGACGAAAATGAGGTCATAGGGCGCTTCACCCGCATAACCCTTTTCGAGATCGCCGGTAACGACGGCGACATTGTCATATCCAAGCGAAGCCAGCGTCTCGGTCGCCTCAGCCGCCAGCGTCTCGTCGCATTCGAGAGAAACCACCGAACCGGCGAGCTGGGAAAGGATGGCCGCCGTATAACCGGCGCCACCGCCGACTTCCAGCACCACGTCTTCCTTGGTCACGACCGCAAGCTGCAAGAGCTTCGCCAGCGGCGAGGCCTTCATGACATAACGGGCCGGACGGCCGTCCCGGGCGGGACAGATCTGCAGATCCTCGTCCACATAGGCAATCTGCCGCACACCGGCCGGCACGAAAGCTTCGCGCGGCACGCTCAAAAACGCCTTCAGCACCGAATGCGACGTCACGTCGGTCGTGCGCAACTGGCTGTCGACCATATTGGCGCGTGCGGTTTCGAAATCCATCATATCGTTATCGCCTCAATTTCGCGGATGCCGGTCGGGAAGCCTCGGCTCCAAAAGCTCAAAACGGCGCGGGTTTCCCCCAGCCTTTAGACAATCTCATAATTGCCCAAGCCTGCGCTTTCAAGCGTGGTGAACGGGAAGTGCTGGAAAAAGCGAAATGGCGGGGATTTTTAGAACAGCAAGAACGTGAAAGACCGCAATAAGCATCGTCTTGACTCATCCCCAAACCAGAACATCGCTTGGCACGGCGGCGTGTGCCTTTCGGAAAATCACGGCGGGCGCTTACGGTCCGCCAGTTTCCTTTTCCTTCTTCGCTTGATCGTGATGCCACTTGATGGCGAAGAACATGCCCGTGCCTAACACGAGAATCTTGAGCGGAAAGACGACTATAGGGAACCAGTCTACCCAATCCCAATCCATCATTTTGAATATTTCCAAGCTATTACTTGACACTATCGATCGTGACGAGGGCTACCTCAAAACTGCTGCTTCAACAACTTCAATCGATGCCTTCACCCAGGGTCTTTTTGACGCAGCCCTACGCACCCATTCTAATGAAGCCAGACGAGATAATCTGCCTGAAGGAGGCGGCTCACCGCGCTCGTCGCACCGAGAAGACGACAAGCGGTCTCTGCAAAGAGTATCGCATTGTCCGCCAAGCTGTTCCTGGCGCACCACTAGAAATATCGGCTCCTGCTCTAGAAATGGTCTTACATAACGACGTTGAAGCGTTAGAGCTGTTTCGACGTGGTAGGAGAAGCCACCCGCGCGTCATGCTTTACTTTGATCATTTGGGTCTTCCTCTCTGACAATAAGAGGAGCTTGCTTTTTTGCTGCGAGCAGAGCGGCGCGAAGCGTAGTTACATAATCTGGAACTGATCTGCAGGCGGCAGGTTGCTTAGCTTCTTTGGTCGTTTTGTTTTGGCTGGCCCAAGCGAGTGACGGACAAAGGTGCCTTGATTTGCGAATGGTTCAACCGGCAGGAGGGAACTTTTGAGCATAAGTGGTACGAATTTACGGAAACCAGCCTAGACATTGTTGAATGATTGAGACGGCTCCGTAGCTCATTATGTGTTACCTAGCCAACCGTTGCACAATGTCTCGTGCCGTGCATTCTTGAGTACTGGCATGAATTACACCTTGGGGGGCTGCATGGACGAATTCACCAAACAAAGATTTCAAACGCTCGAAGCGGCCGCCATCGAGGGCGCTGCGCAAGGCCTGAAATCTTTATTCTTGCTGAACGGCGGCGCATGCGTTGCTCTCCTGACCTTCGTCGGTAGCGCATCCACCAGCCAGAACTTAAAGCCGGAGTTCGTCCCGCTTGTAGAGTCTGCCACCAAGTCTCTCATCTGCTTCGCGGTAGGCGCCGGCCTGACGGTGCTTGCAATGACCTGCGCGTATCTGACCAACCAGGCTTACTCTAGCGCGCTCATCGACCCGAATAAAAATGACTGGACGCAAGGGACGAATGCGAACTTGGGCACGGGGATCCTAGCGTCGGCGGCGCTTGTCAGCTTCTTCGCCGGCATTACGATGATCGCACTATCACTGCCGTAACCCTCTCCTGTTGCAATCCATGTCGCATGGATTCGCCGTGGTCGAAAGGAAATGCCCGGAAACAGGGGGAATCCGCGCGCAACAGGATGCAACATTAAATCCCCCGCTGCAAAAGGGGATTACTCAACAAATAGTTGATTTCATTGGTGATTTTTTGGAGGCCTCGCCCGGAATTGAACCGGGGTACAAGGATTTGCAGTCCTCTGCGTCACCACTCCGCCACGAGGCCATCCGTGAGCGATTTTCGCTGTGGTGGCGGCGGTTTAGAATAATCCTAAACGATGCGCAAGAGGGTCATTCTGAATATGATCCTTTTTTTATTTCGAATATCCGTTCTCGCCGCGTTCTTCGAACTGGCGCAGGTTCCCTCGCCTTCGCTCTCCCGATCAAGGACACGAACCCTGTTGACTCCCATTCAAAATGAGAACATTTATAGAACAAATGAGAGAGCAAGACATATGTCGGACGCCGAGAAAATCATCGTAGTGCAGTTCAAAAAGGGGCGTTATGGGATTGTGCCGGGCGAAATGCGCCCCGCAACCAACGCGGCATCTGCCGAGAAAATGGCGGGTGCAATGGCGCCGCGTCACATCGGCGTTGCGGCTTATGCCGTCACCGTGAATGAGGAAAGCGGCAGCATGGCAAACCCGCGCCTGCTGGTGTCGCATGGGCAGATTTCCGACTTGATGCCGGACTGACTTACCGGCGCGACGGCAAACACCCGATCGGTCAGATGCGACCGAGCAGGACCAGGATCAGGATGATGACCAGAACCAGGCCGAGGCCGCCCGAGGGGCCGTAGCCATAATTGTGGTAACCCCAGCTTGGCAGCGCGCCGATCAGGAAAAGAATGAGCAGGATGACAAGGATTGTGCCGAGCATGTTTGGCCCTCCAGTAATACTGTGTGTCCCGCCTGTTTTAATGGCGCAGCCCCGCAAAAGTTCCCTCATCTCCACTCGCTTCTGCACAGCCAGGAAAAGCCACCCCTTATCCGATTCAAAGGGTTAAACCTCGTATCCGGACAAGGCAGCGGGTCGCGCTCGGCGAAGAACGGTATTCCGGCCCCCTACACGACAAGATTATTTGCCGGGTAACAATATTGCATGGCCGCTGGCGATTCTCCGCCCTGCCCGTTGATCGACCATGACAGCGATTTATTCGAGGTGATTTCTCGGTCTATGTATGTCGCCGGTCGTTCGTCATACTAAGTCAAGTCGCCCGTTCCCTGAAACTGGCGGGAGACTGGGAGACCTGGTATCACTGGCAGTGCGCCAGGTCTCGCCTGTTTCATCTTCCGGCGCATCTGGTCTCCGGACAAGTTTCCGCCCCCTCCCGCTTTTCATCCTCAGCTTCCTCGTCTACGCTTTCCCGCGCTGGGTCGCGCGCGAATAGTTCTGGCTCAAGCCGGGAACCGCTGCGCCTCCATATCGTTTTCGCAAACGCACTTCGGAGGACAGGATGAAAACGCTCGTATCATCGGCCACTATCACGCTCGCGCTTACACTTGCGGGATGCACGACCACGGGGCCGGCGGCCTATGTCGAGCCGATCCCCGGCAGCATCACCTATAAGGGCCAGCCGCGCACCAAGCTGACGAAATCGCCAATCGGCAGCACCTTCAGCCATGAATTCCGCATCGACGGCAGCACCCGGGCGGTGGAAACCTATCGCATCGCACCCGACCGCTCGCTGGAACTCATCGACCGCCGCATCATTCGCGACTGGCTGTTCGGGCGCGACGACTGACCGCACCGCAGGCGGCCGTAAACAGGATTGCGCATCCCGCCCGCTTGGTTTAGAGCCGGGCACGACAACCAATACGGATAAGCGATGAACACGCGCTGGCAAAAACCCGTCCTGATCGCGTTCGAAACGCCGGGCGACTATACGAGCATCGAGACGACGCAGGCAGCATCCTGGGCCATGATCGAGGATTGGCCGATAGAGGATGGCGATGCGCTGGACGCGGCGCTGCTGGTCTGCGCCGCCGTCGATGCCGGCAGGAAAAAACCGGAAGATGCGCGCAAGGCCTTCATCGCCGCCGCAATCGAGGCTGGCCTCGACATCAAGGCCTGACATATCAAAGTCTGACACCAGCAAGGCCGCCTGCGGCGCGAAAACGTCACGACAACCGGCTTAAAGGGTAAAAACAGATGGAAGCTTCCGCAAACATGAAAAAAGCACTGTTCATTTTCCTGCTCTGCTGCCTCGCCATCGGCCTTCTCGGCCACCTCGTGGTCGCCTTCGTCGTCACCGGCTGAAGCGCCTGTCTCCCTCCGTCAGCTGGTGGAGAGGCGAGACATTTAAAATTACTAAAATTCACTCTTCTGTTATGGAACCGCGATAGACTCTGTCCGTTCTCTTTTCGCCCAACATACGGAGGATTGGAATGCGTGACGGATTGAACGGTTTTCTCGAAATTTCGATGCTCGGCTTCGTGATTGCAAGCTGCCTTTTCATGGTCAACCTGCCGATCTGACCCGCCTTAAAAAATCCCTCGCCTCCCGGAACCGGCGTCTTCAAATGCCGGAGTAAAGAAAATGCGGCCTTTCGGGCCGCATTTCTTTTTTCAGTGAACGATGCTCAAGCGGAAAGCTTGGCCGCCAGCTTGGCGACATGCGCGCCCTGATAGCGTGCAGCTTCCAGTTCGATCGCGGAAGGCTGGCGCGAGCCGTCACCGTCAGTGATCGTGGAGGCGCCATAGGGCGAGCCGCCCTTGATTTCATCGACGCCCATCTGACCCTGGAAAGCATAGGGCAGACCGACAACCGCCATGCCGTGGTGCAGGAAGGTGGGAATGAAACCGAGGATGGTCGATTCCTGACCGCCATGCTGCGTGGCTGATGAGGTGAACGCCGAGCCGACCTTGCCGACCAGCTTGCCGCCGAACCACAGGCCGCCGGTCTGGTCCCAGAAATTGCGCATCTGCGAGGCGACCGTGCCGAAGCGCGTGCCGGCGCCGACGATGATGGCGTCGTATTCGGCCAGTTCGTCAACGGTTGCGATCGGCGCCGCCTGATCCATCTTGAAGTGCGAGGACTTGGCGACGTCTTCCGGCACCAGTTCCGGAACCCGCTTCACGACGACTTCCGCACCTGTCGATTTCGCACCTTCCGCAACGGCGTAAGCCATCGTCTCGATGTGACCGTAAGAAGAATAATAGAGTACCAGAACTTTCGTCATTCTCTTTGTTTCCTTTGTTGGAACTGTTTCCGGCTTGACCGCCAGAAGCTTCTTCAAGAACTCGATGATCATCGGCGTTGGCCCGTCAGATGTATGTGGAGAAAAGGTAGCGAACTGGCCTGCATTCCGCCAGCCGGGGATTGGCATACGCACTGTTCACGATAAGTGAACGAAAAACCGGAACGTCAACTGTTTGCAAAAAGACATTTTTCCGAAACCGCTTTGCATTCCTCGGACGGGGGACTAACGTCGGTCAAAACAGCTGACGAGTACAACCATGTCCAACCCTTCCCCCACCACATCCGTCGTAACCGCCGCCATGCTCGCCATCGGCGACGAACTGCTGTCGGGGCGCACCAAGGACAAGAATATCGGGCATCTCGCGGATGTTCTCACCATGTCCGGCATAGACCTGAAGGAAGTACGCATCGTCGCCGACGAGGAGGATGCGATCGTCGAGGCGCTGAACGCTCTGCGCGCCCGCTATGACTATGTGTTCACCTCCGGCGGCATCGGCCCGACCCATGACGACATCACGGCGGATGCGGTCTCGGCGGCATTCGGCCTGCCCTGCGAGCACGATGCCGAGGCGCTGCGCATTCTGGGCGATATGTACCGCGTCCGCGAAATGGAGTTCACCGAGGCGCGCAAGCGCATGGCCCGCATGCCGAGAGGCGCCAGCCACATCGCCAATCCCGTTTCGGTCGCCCCCGGCTTCGTCATCGGCAATGTCCATGTCATGGCCGGCGTTCCGCAGGTGTTTCAGGCCATGCTCGACAATGTCATGCCCACATTGCGCACCGGCGCGAAGATCATGTCGCAAGCGGTGCGTTCTCCCTATGGCGAAGGTGATATCGGGACGCCGCTGACGGCCGTGCAGAAGGCGCATCCCGAAACAAGCATCGGTTCCTACCCGAAATATGACGGACAGCGTTTTTCGACTGAGATCGTCGTGCGCGCCCGCGACGCCGCCGTCCTGAAAGCGGCGGCGGATGCGGTGGCCGCGATGATCGAATCCATCGGCCAGGAAAAAAGTCTGGCGGCCGGCAGTGGCGATGCAACCGCCTGAGACGGAAACGGGTTGACCAATATCAAGGTGGCCTCCGGCAAAGGAAGCCACTCTCCCCACAGAAACGCGTGTCACCGAGGAGAGAGAAATGGGTTACAAAACGATACTGGCAGTGGTCGACAATGTTGCGAACACGCAAAAGCTCGGCGAATTCGTAGTAAGTCTTGCCGACCAGTTTTCCTCGCATGTGATCGGCCTGCATATGGAAACACTCGCTGCCGTTCCGCTCGTCGCGCCGATGGAAATCCCCGACCCCGCCACCGTCCAGGTGCTTCAGGACGTGGCGCACAAGGAAACCACTGATGTCGGGACCCTTTTCGAGCGCACGCTGTCCGCCAACGGCATCTCGCATGAGTGGCGCAGCTTCGTAACCTCGGTGGGTTACGCCTCCGCATCGGCAATCGACAGCGCGCGTTGCACCGATCTCATCGTCGCCCGCCAGAGCAGCGCCTCGGCGCTGTCCGACAGCCGCTCGGACATCGATAGTTTTCTTTATGAAAGCGGTCGCCCCGTTCTCCTCGTGCCGCATGTGCTGACGGCGGCCAAACCGATCAAGCGCGTGCTGATTGCCTGGAACGGCTCCCGCGAGGCGACACGCGCTACGTTCGATGCCCTGCCCTTCCTGATTGCGGCGGATAGCGTCGAAATCTTCTCCGTCGATCAGGCCGAGAGCGAAACGCAATCCTCTGGCCTCGCCGGCGCCGAACTGGCCGCGACACTCGCCCGCCACGGCGTCAATGTAACGGTAACCTCGCAGGAAAAGATTGCCGGCGTCTCACCGCAGGCCGCGATCGAAAACAAGCTGTCCGACAACAGCATCGACCTTCTGGTCATGGGCGCTTACGGCCATTCCCGCTGGTGGGAGCTGCTGTTCGGCGGTGTGACGCGCACGCTCCTCGATTCCATGACGGCAATGACGCTGCTGTCCCGGTAAAACGCATGCAGTGAGGTTTGAATGTGGGCGAGCGGATGCGGCTTGTTTCTTCTCCCCGTTCGGGGGAGAAGGTCGCGGATGCGGGCTGAGGGGGCGACGGCAGAGATAGACAGAGAGTTTGCCCCCCTCATCCGGCCCTTCGGGCCACCTTCTCTCCGGCGGGGAGAAGAAACGGGCGGCATTCGCGCATTTCATATGTGATTGGCCTCAAGGACTTTGCGCGGAAAGCTTGCCTTTTTGCAGGTCTTGCGGCTATTAGCCAAAGCCATCGACAATTTTGACCAGATGGTAGACGACATGTCCCTTCCCGATAAAGCATTTCCCGTATCCTGGGACCAGTTCCACCGCGATGCCCGCGCGCTTGCCTGGCGTCTTGCCGGCCTTGACCGGGAGTTCCGTGCGATCGTCTGCATCACCCGCGGCGGTCTCGTGCCGGCGGCGATTATTTCGCGCGAACTGAACATCCGCATGATCGATACGGTCTGCATCGCCACCCGCCACGATTACGTCAACCAGGGCGACACGGTTCTCCTGAAGGGCGTCGCGCCGGAACTGATGGCCGACAGCGGCGAAGGCGTGCTCGTCGTGGACGATCTGACCGACACCGGCAAAACGGCGCTGGAAGTGCGTGAAATGTTGCCGAAGGCGCATTTCGCCTGCGTCTACGCCAAGCCGAAGGGCGTGCCGACCATCGACACCTTTGTCACCGAAGTCAGCCAGGACACCTGGATCTATTTTCCCTGGGACATGGGTTTCACCTATCAGGAGCCGATCGCCAAGGGATCGCACGGCTGATCACCCGCCACAGCCGGAAATCAAGTCTGAAAAGCCGTCCCGCCGGGGCGGCTTTTTTGTGTGGAAATGCTTTTTTGACGACAGTGAAAAAACACGGAAAAACCGCAGTGTCGCCTTTATGCCTCACCCCGGAAATACGGGGTTTTTGCTTTCCGTTGCGGAAACCAGCCCGGCACAAGCTTCAAAGTTCCGTGCCAAGTCACTGATTTTTTTGAACGCTTTCGCTATCCCCGTTTTCCACAGGCACTTCACACAATATCTTGTGGTTAAAAAACGGTTTCAATCTATGTCTTGACGAATCTATGCTGCGGGAGGAAAGTGACAGTTATGTTGCGGCGGCAACGGATCGGAAAGTAACGAGGCCGGTCCCTCTCAATTTCAGCTCGCAAGTCCAGAAGAGGCGTCCCGGCCATCAGGGGGCGGTTCGCCGGTGGATTTCGCGTGTCGTTCGGGAAGCGCCAAAAACATGACGCGGGGACTGGCGGCAGGAAGCTGTTGATACTATATTTAGTATCACACACGCTGCTTGCAGCCGAATAAGCCACGAGATACAGGGATCACATCCAAGGATGAACATCCCTTACAGATCGGCAACAACCGGCTGCGCGCAGAGTTCGCACGGCTGGACCGGATTTTTGCGCCCTTTGCCGGGCGCCCAATGGACGAGGACAGGAAACCATGCGCATTGAACGCCGCTTCACGAAGCCCGGCCAATCGCCTTACGCGGAGATCGACTTCCGCAAGGCCGTCAGTGAAATCAAGAACCCTGATGGATCCGTCGTGTTCCGTCTGGCGGATATCGACGTTCCCGTGCAGTTCAGCCAGGTTGCCACCGACGTTCTGGCGCAGAAATATTTCCGCAAGGCCGGTGTGCCGAAGGTTCTGAGAAAGGTCGAGGAAAACGACGTTCCTTCCTTCCTCTGGCGTTCGGTTGCCGATGAGAAAGCCCTGAAAGACGTGCCCGAGGCGGAGCGTTCCGGCTCCGAGACCGATGCGCGCCAGGTTTTCGACCGTCTGGCCGGCACCTGGACCTACTGGGGCTGGAAGGGCAAATATTTCTCCTCCGAGGAAGATGCTCTCGCCTTCCGTGACGAGCTTGCCTATATGCTCGCCACCCAGCGCGTTGCGCCCAACAGCCCGCAATGGTTCAACACCGGCCTGCACTGGGCTTACGGCATTGACGGCCCCGGCCAGGGCCACTTCTATGTCGATCCCTTCACCGGCAAGCTGACCAAGTCCAAATCCGCCTACGAACATCCCCAGCCGCATGCCTGCTTCATCCAGTCCGTCGAAGACGATCTGGTCAATGAAGGCGGCATCATGGACCTTTGGGTGCGTGAAGCACGCCTGTTCAAATACGGCTCCGGCACCGGCTCCAACTTCTCCTATCTGCGCGGCGAAGGCGAGAAGCTTTCCGGCGGCGGCAAGTCCTCCGGCCTGATGAGCTTCCTCAAGATCGGCGACCGCGCTGCCGGCGCCATCAAGTCCGGCGGCACCACGCGCCGTGCGGCCAAGATGGTCGTCGTTGACGCCGACCATCCGGATATCGAAGCCTATATCGACTGGAAGGTGAAGGAAGAGCAGAAGGTTGCCGCCCTCGTCACCGGCTCCAAGATCGTTGCGCGCCATCTGAAGGCGATCATGAAGGCCTGCGTGAATTGCGAGGCCGACAACAGCGATTGCTTCGATCCTGCTAAGAACCCGGCCCTGAAGCGCGAAATCCGCGCTGCCAAGAGGGATCAGGTTCCGGAAAATTACGTCAAGCGCGTCATCCAGTTCGCCCAACAGGGCTACAAGGACATCGACTTCAAGACCTATGACACGGACTGGGATTCGGAAGCCTATCTCACTGTTTCCGGCCAGAACTCCAACAACTCGGTCTCGCTGAAGGACGACTTCCTGCGCGCCGTTGAAAATGACGGCGACTGGAACCTGATCGCCCGCCGCGACGGCCGGGTGATGAAGACGCTGAAGGCCCGCGACCTCTGGGAAAAGATTTCCCACGCCGCCTGGGCATCGGCCGATCCGGGCCTGCACTTCAACACCACGATGAACGACTGGCACACCTCGCCGGCCGCCGGTCCGATCCGCGCCTCCAACCCGTGCTCGGAATACATGTTCCTTGATGACACGGCCTGCAACCTTGCCTCGCTGAACCTGCTGCAGTTCAAGGATCAGTCGACGAAGCGCATCGACATCGCCGATTACGAACATGCCGTGCGCCTGTGGACCGTCGTTCTCGAAGTCTCGGTCATGATGGCGCAGTTCCCCTCGCGCCAGATTGCCGAACGCTCCTACGAATACCGCACGCTCGGCCTCGGTTACGCCAATATCGGCGGCCTCCTGATGTCGTCGGGCATTCCCTATGACAGCGACGAAGGCCGCGCCATCGCAGGTGCGCTGACCGCCATCATGACGGGCGTTTCCTACGCCACCTCGGCTGAAATGGCCGGCGAGCTTGGCCCCTTCCCGGGCTTTGCGCCGAACCGCGAAAACATGCTGCGCGTCATCCGCAACCACCGCCGCGCCGCGCATGGCCTGTCCGATGGCTATGAGGGCCTGTCGGTCAACCCGGTCGCGCTCATCCATGCCGATTGCACGGATCAGGACCTCGTCGCCCACGCCACCGCCGCCTGGGACAAGGCGCTGGAGCTTGGCGAAAAGCACGGTTACCGCAACGCCCAGACCACCGTCATCGCGCCGACAGGCACGATCGGCCTCGTGATGGATTGCGACACGACCGGCATCGAGCCCGACTTCGCGCTGGTGAAATTCAAGAAGCTCGCCGGCGGCGGTTACTTCAAGATCATCAACCGCGCCGTTCCGGATGCGCTGCGTTCGCTCGGCTATTCCGAAAGCCAGATCGCCGAGATCGAAGCCTATGCGGTCGGCCACGGCAACCTGAACCAGGCGCCCGCCATCAACCCCTCGACGCTGAAGGCCAAGGGCTTCACCGACGAGAAGATCGACGCCGTCAATTCAGCGCTGAAAAGCGCCTTCGACATCAAGTTCGTCTTCAACCAGTGGACGCTCGGCGCTGACTTCCTGAAGGGCACGCTGAAGGTTTCCGACGAGCAGCTCTCCGACATCAGCTTCAACCTGCTGGAGCATCTCGGTTTTGCCAAGAAGGACATCGAGGCGGCAAACGTGCATGTTTGCGGCGCGATGACGCTGGAAAGCGCACCGTTCCTCAAGAACGAACACCTGCCGGTCTTCGATTGCGCCAACCCCTGCGGCAAAATCGGCAAGCGTTATCTCTCGGTCGAATCCCACATCCGCATGATGGCGGCGGCACAGCCGTTCATCTCGGGCGCGATCTCCAAGACGATCAACATGCCGAACGACGCGACGGTTGAAGATTGCGGCAGCGCCTACATGCTGTCCTGGAAGCTGGCGCTGAAGGCCAACGCCCTTTACCGCGATGGCTCCAAGCTTTCCCAGCCGCTCAACTCCTCGCTGGTCGAAGACGAGGACGAGGAAGATCTGATCGAGGAACTGATCCAGCAGCCGCTCGCACAACAGGCCGTGACGATCACCGAAAAGATCGTCGAGCGTGTCATCGAACGCGTCTCCCGCGAGCGTGAAAAGCTGCCGAACCGCCGTCAGGGTTACACCCAGAAGGCAACGGTCGGCGGTCACAAGGTCTATCTGCGCACCGGCGAATTCGGTGATGGCCGCATCGGCGAAATCTTCATCGACATGCACAAGGAAGGTGCTGCCTTCCGTGCGATGATGAACAACTTCGCCATCGCGATTTCGCTTGGCCTGCAATATGGCGTGCCGCTGGAAGAATATGTGGAGGCCTTCACCTTCACCAAGTTCGAACCGGCCGGCATGGTGCAGGGCAACGACGCGATCAAGAACGCCACCTCGATCCTCGACTACGTGTTCCGCGAACTCGCTGTCTCCTATCTCGGCCGTCACGATCTCGCCCATGTCGATACGTCGGATTTCTCCAATACCGCACTCGGCAAGGGTATCCAGGAAGGCAAGACCAATCTCCTGTCCACCGGCTGGACACGCGGTTACAAGCCGACGCTGGTTTCCAGCAACGAAGGCGAACGTGCCGGTTCCGAGCCGAAGGGTTCGGCAACGGCAGCCCCCGCCCGCGCCTCGGCCAACGTCACCTCCTTCGCAGGCTCAGCCGCCCGCAAGCTGGAACCGACCGTCTCCATCACCACCTCGGAAATCGTCTCCTTCAAGCGCGACTATGAAGAGCGCGCCAAGGAACTGGCGGGAGAGATTGCCGAAGAGGTAATCGATGACGTGGTCCAGGAAGCCAAACAGACCGCCACCGCCCTCTTCTCCGACAAGGCCGCAGCAGACGCAGCATCAGCCAAGGCGGAAGCCAAGAAGAAGGAAAACGAACGCCGCATGCGCTCGATCGCTCAAGGCTACACCGGCAACATGTGCTCGGAATGCCAGAACTTCACGATGGTGCGCAATGGCACTTGCGAGAAGTGCGATACTTGCGGTGCGACGAGCGGTTGCAGCTAAATCGTACTCATTCTATCACCTAAAGCAGATTTATCTTCACCCGTCCTAGTGGCGGGTGAATTTGTAATGGGAACGACGTAAAATATGGCGTACTTAGAGTACATACCAACGAAGACGATGTACCACTATACTGCCGAAAGCGGTTTTAAAGGGATTTTACAATCGCACGAACTCTGGCTTTCCGATCTTCAAGCATCGAATGATCCTAGAGATATCCAAATGGGTTTGGATACTCTTCGAAGAGTGACCGATGAAATCGGCCGGAAGGAATATTCCAGCAACAACGCACGCGTTCTCGCGCAAATGACCATGAAGATGATAGAGTACTTCAAAGACGCGCGTTGCTATACGACTTGCTTCACTCCCAACGGTGACAACATCAATATGTGGAGAGAGTATGGTGGCAACGGGGACGGATACGCGATAGGATTTCGCTCTAGAGCCATAACAGATATGCATGGCCGGATTTATAGAGTTCGTTATGTAGATGAAAGCAGCGAAGAGCACCTATACAATCTAATTTCGGAAGTCGTTAAGCCGATAGAGATCTATGGAGAAAGTATATTTCGAGACGCCGAAAAAGAGGTGGAAATCGGAACTGCTCTAATCTCTATCGTAAACTCGCTCAAACACTTTAGCTGGGAATACGAAGGCGAAATTCGGTTGACCTACTCCTCAGGCAATAAGCCCCCACCGAACAACATTCCGATATCGGTATCTTTGAACGGTCGCGAAAAACCGTGGACGCCATACAAAACCCGAAACTCGGGCAACAGTGAGATAAAATACCACTCCTTGCCGTTTGGAAAGTTTATTGACGACCGCAACGACCACCGAGAAGCGATAAAAGAAGTGGTTATCGGCCCCAAATCAGCTCTGAGCGAAGGAGATATCCGAAACCTTCTTTCGGAAAATGGTTTTTTCGGCGTCGAAATTCGTAAATCGGCTTGCGCTTTTCGCTAACGTCAACCGGCGCTTTGCCGCAAGCAAAAGAACGTTAGCATCAAGATCATTTTCCAGCACTAAAGCTGACACAAAAGACGTTTCTAAACAATACCATATCCCTCTCGGCACCCTGCGCGATTGGGAGAAGGGCCGCAGCGAGCCGGATCAACCAGCCCGCGCCTATCTGAAAGTCATCGCCTTCGATCCGGCAGGAACGGCGGCGACACTTCGAAAAGGCGCGGCCTGACGCACCCCTCACCCCACAAAATCAAACAGCAACTTCACATTAAGCGCCGCGATCACCACCGCGATGAACCATGCAAACGCCGAGAGCCATCGCGGGGCGCGCAGTTCGCCCATCTTGGCGCGGTCTGAGGTGAACATGACCAGCGGGAAGACGGCGAAGGAGAGTTGCAGGCTCAGCACCACCTGCGTCAAGATCAGGAGTTGTCCTGTACCGCTGTCGCCGAAGGCGATGGTCACACCGGCGGCCGGGATGATGGCGATGCCGCGGGTGATGAGCCGGCGCAGCCAGGGGGCGAGCCGCATCTTGAGGAAACCCTCCATCACAATCTGGCCCGCAAGCGTTGCCGTGACGGTGGAGTTGATGCCGCAGCACAAAAGCGCCACCCCGAACAGCGTCGGCGCGATGGCAAGGCCGAGAAGCGGCGCGAGCAGACTATGCGCTTCACCCAATTCGGCAACATTCGTCTGGCCCGTTTTGTTGAAGGTGGCCGCTGCCAGGATGAGGATCGCGGCGTTGATGACGAGGGCGAATGTGAGGGCGATGGTTGAATCGAGCGTCGCAAATTTGAGCGCCTCCCGTTTTTCGGCCAGCGTCTCGCCGATGGCGCGCGTCTGCACGATGCCGGAATGCAAATAGAGATTATGTGGCATCACCGTCGCGCCCAGAATACCGAGCGCCAGATAGAGCATCTCAGGGTTGGTGACGATCTCCGTCGTCGGCGCAAAACCGCGGATCACCTGGTTCCAGTCGGGATCGGCCAGCGCCAGCTGAATGGCGAAACACACCGCGATGACGCCGAGAAGCGTGATGACCAGCGCTTCCACCCAGCGGAAGCCGAGCTTTTGCAGATAAAGGATCAGGAACACATCAAGCGCGGTGATGAGGACACCAAGTTCGAGCGGAATGCCAAAAATCAGGTTGAGGCCGATCGCCGTGCCGATAACCTCGGCGATATCGGTCGCAATAATGGCGATTTCGGCCATCAGCCACAGCACCATCGCCACGGGTTTCGGATAGGCATCGCGGCAGGCCTGAGCCAGATCGCGGCCGGAAGCAATCGCCAGACGGGCACAGAGCGCCTGTAGAACGACGGCCATGATGTTCGATATCAGCGCGACCGTCAGCAGCGTGTAACCGAACTTGGAACCGCCGGCGAGCGAGGTCGCCCAGTTTCCGGGATCCATATAACCGACCGCGACGAGATATCCGGGGCCGAAAAACGCCATCGCCCGGCGAAAGGTGCCGGCATTCGGGTTGACCCTGATCGTGCTGTGAACGTCGGAGAGCGAGAGATCGTCGCCGTTCCGCCGCCATCCAAAGACAGGCTTGTCCATATTCTGACTTTCAACTGGGAGAATGATTTGATGCAATTGCAAATCATTCTCATAAAGAGCAGAGACTGGCAAGCGGACTTTTGTTGCGGTGCACTCGCGAAAGGCATAGCGCCCGTCTCCGGCGTGAAAGCGGGCGTGTAAGGATGCGACGTCACAAGCGCACGACCGTTCAAACGCAATTCGTGCCGGTTAGGTGGAAATCTCACGGGCTTGTCATCGCCCCGGCCCTCGCCGTTGCGGAACAGCGGCGCGCATGCCCGCGTTTATCTTCCACGAAGCAACGATAGTCCGGGGAAGTTCATGCGACACGGCAATAAATTCAGCGTGGTGAACCATCCGAGCCGATGGCCGAAATATATCATGGCGCACCGAAGACCACGCGACTGGCTGATGACGATCAGCGGCATCGTGCTGCTGTTCATCGTCGCCGCTGCGGTCGCCATGGGTTATCTCGTCACCAGCCATCCCGGCAAGCCGGAGCCGAACCCCGGCATCGTCGAGGAAACGGCAGCCGAAAACGGCGGTTAAGCGGCGGCGCAGAAAGCACCGCCCATCAGCTCAGGCCTGCAAGATGCCCGCTGAACTGCGCCTCATGCAGGCGGCTATATTGGCCCTTTGCAGCCAGAAGCTCGGCATGCGCGCCGGTTTCGGCGATGCCGGTCTGGTCCACCACCACAATGCGCGAAGCATCGCGGATCGTCGCCAGCCGGTGGGCGATGACGAGCGTGGTGCGGCCCTTGGCAAGCTCCGTCAGCGATTGCTGGATGGCCCGCTCGGTTTCCGTGTCGAGCGCCGAGGTCGCCTCGTCAAGAATGAGGATCGGCGGGTTCTTGAGGAACATGCGGGCAATGGCGAGGCGCTGTTTCTGGCCGCCGGACAATTTCACGCCACGCTCGCCGATCACGGTATCGAGCCCAAGCGGCATCGCCTCGATAACGCCATCGAGCCGGGCGCGCCGCGCCGCATCCATGATTTCGACGTCAGACGCGCCAAGCCGGCCATATTCGATATTCTCGCGGATCGTGCCGCCGAACAGGAACACATCCTGCTGTACAATGCCGATCTGGTTGCGCAGCGAGGCGAGTTTCATTTTTCGAATATCGATACCGTCAATCGTGATTGCACCGCTGGTCACATCGTAAAAGCGCGGCAGCAGCGAGCAGAGCGTCGTTTTGCCCGCCCCCGAAGGCCCGACGAAGGCAACCGTATCGCCCGCACTGATCTTCAGGTCGATATTATCAAGAACCTGCTTGTCCTCGGCATAACCGAAACCGACATGGCGATATTCGATCTCGCCGCGAAGAAGCGGCGCTTCCACCGCATCCGGCGCATCGACGATGTCAGGCGCGGTATCCAGAAGCTCGGTAAAGCGGCGGAAACCGGCAATGCCCTTCGGATAGGTCTCGATAACAGAGTTGATCTTTTCCACCGGGCGGAAAAACACGCCGACCAGAAGCAGGAAGCCGACGAAGCCGCCTTCGGTCAGGCTGCCGGTCAGCACGAACCATGCGCCGCAGATCATCACGATCATCTGCGTCAGCCGCATGCTCATGTAGCTGAGCGAGGTGCTGGCCGCCATGATCTTGTAGGCGTCGAGCTTGGTGCGGCGGTATTTCTGGTTGTCCCTCTCAAACAGCGCGCGCTCGTGGTCCTCATTGGCAAATGCCTGAACCACCCGCATGCCGCCGACATTTTCCTCGATACGGGCGTTGAAATCACCGACGCGACCGTAAAGCGCGCGAAAATTCTGCGTCATGCGGCCGCCGTAACGGCTCGTCACCCAGGCGGTGACGGGCACGACGGCGGCGGTGACGAGCGCCAGCTGCACATTGACCGACAGCATCAGCAGAAATGCGCCGATGAAGGTCATGATGGCGATGAACAGGTCCTCGGGGCCGTGATGGGCCACCTCGCCGATCTCTTCCAGATCCTTCGTCAGCCGCCCGACCAGATGGCCGGTTTTCTGGTTGTCGAAATAACGGAAGGAGAGCTTTTGCAGATGATCGAAAGCCAGACGCCGCATGTCGGTCTCGATATTGATGCCGAGCATATGTCCCCAGTAGGTGACTGTCGCCATCAGCCCGGTATTCAGCACATAAATAACCAGCAGCCCGACAGATGCGGCGAGAATGATGGCCCATTCACCGCCCGGCAACAGCACGTCGACGAAGACCTTCACCGCCATCGGAAAGCCGAGTTCGAGCACGCCTGACAGCACCGCGCAGGAAAAATCGAGAATGAACAGACCGCGATAGGGGCGGTAATAGGCGAAGAAACGTCGCAGCATGGCATGACCTGGAGATCGGGGGCGGCAACCTTGCGCCGCAATAAAAACGGAGTTCAATTGTCATATTTCAATGCGTGCGCCAAGAGCGATGTTCTATTTTTACCAAAATCGTTCAATAGACTAGGCGATAAACACACAACGGTAATGTGATCCAATTATATTGCACCTATATGTATCCGTGTGACAGAGTGAATGCACCCTTCGGGGAGAATGCGAGAAAGAGCCTGCCGTGAGTAACATTGACAGCCGTAAGCCAAATGGCGAACCGAGATGGCTCGGTCCCGCCAGCCCGACGCGGATCGCCCTGATCCCGCCTATATCGGCTGCGCGCTGGCTGCTCGTTCTCGTCGCCCTTGCGGGCATCTATTTCTTCCACGGCTTTCTGGTTCCGGTTCTCGCTGCCCTCGTCATCGGTTTTGCCAGCTGGCCGGTCTATACGCGGCTGCTGCGGCAGGTGGGCGGCAATACCACGCTCGGCGCCACCATCGCCATCATCCTCATCCTCGCCTTCCTCGTGGTGCCGATCTTCATCGCCGCCTCCTATACGGCCAGCGAAATCCGCGAATGGTTCGGCTGGGCGGTGCATGTCAACAAGGTGGGCGCTCCGGTGCCGGACTGGATAGCGGCGCTGCCCGGCGTTGGCGCCTGGCTCGGCGAGCAATGGGTGAAATATGTCGGCACACCGGGTGCCATCGGCGAAGTGATCCAGCTCGTCAGCGGCGCGAATATCGGCAATATCTACCGGGCGATCCTTGCCGCCGGCAACGGCGCGTTCCACCTCGTGCTGACCCTGCTGTTCATGTTGATCGCGCTGTTCTTCGTCTATCGCAACGGTGCCGGCTTCTCCCATCAGGTCGATCTCGTGGGTGAGCGTATCCTGCCGACGCGCTGGGAGCGTATCTCCCGCGTCGTGCCCGCCACCATCAGTTCCACCGTGACAGGCATGACGCTGATCGCCATCGGCGAAGGCATCATCCTCGGCATCGCCTACTGGATCGCCGGTGTGCCCTCGCCCGTCACGCTCGGTGTGCTCACCGGCGTCATGGCGCTCATTCCGGGCGGCGCGCCGCTCTCCTTTACCCTCGTGTCGATCTATCTGGTCGCCAGTGGTTCCCCCGCCTTTGGGCTGGGGCTGTTCATCTGGGGTTCGGTCGAGCTTTTCATTGTCGACAAGACCATCCGCCCGAAACTCGTCGGCGGCCCGATCAAGCTGCCCTTCCTGCCGACGTTCTTCGGCCTCGTCGGTGGCGTCAAGACAATGGGCTTCCTCGGCCTCTTCATCGGCCCGGTGCTGATGGCGCTGCTGGTGGCGATCTGGCGTGAATGGGTACGCGAAGTGGAAATCTCCGCTGGCGCCAGCGCCGAAGTTCCGCCGCCGCCTCCGGCTGAAAAAGACCCGCGCGATGATATCGCTGCGCATGAAGACGACGGCAACGAAACGACCGCGTTTCGCAAAGCGGCGTTTTGATCGCAAAAGCTTGCGGTGAAGGGCGTTTACCTAAATGCCGGACTACCGATCAAGGTCGATTCTCTCTTTCGTCATGCCGGACTAGATCCGGCATCCAGCCACGGCGCGTCAGCGCCGTGAAAAGACTCTCTCGCGATCGAAGACTCGATCGCGCTGGACCCCGGACCTAGTCCGGGGTGACGTAGGGTGGATGCTGCGGCTTATACCTCAAACATCCGCATCGCCGGACTGCCCGATCTATCTACGCTTTCGCGCTAAAGCGCCTTCTCCATGAACATGCTCAGCGGATCCGGCCCGTAGGGCGCAAACGCCTCGATCTCGACGAAACCCGCCTTGCGATAAAGACCGATCGCTTCCGGCTGGCTGATGCCGGTTTCGAGCCGAATGGCTGATAGGCCAAGCTCGATGCCGCGCGCGACAAGCGTATCCATGATCAGCTTGCCGATCCGCAGCCCCCTGGCGTCGGGATCGACGAACATGCGCTTGATCTCCGCCGTGCCGTCGCCCGCCTCCACCAGCGCGCCGCAGCCGACGACCCTGCCCTCATGCCGGGCCACGAAAAAGGAGACATTGTCCTTTTCCAGCTGGCCGATATCGACGAGATGATTGCTCTCGGCGGGATAAAGCGATGCCATATAGACATTCGACAGATCGATGAGGCGCAGAACCGCTTCCTGCCGGGGTGTTTCAAGCTTGATGTCGGTAGCCAATGCGATGCCTGCTTTCTATCGGAAAAATGCGTATTTCGTCGTAATGTCACTGCAATCCGGATAGATGAGTTTCTAGAGCACAATTCCCGACAGAGGCAACACACACCATGAAAACAGCCCTCGTTCTCATGACCTTCCTCGGCTGCGACGACAGCGCGACCGATTGCCATTACCTCGCCACCTCGCAGCAGCGCTGGGCGAGCATCGAACTCTGCGACGCGGTGTCGGAAAAGGAGCTGGAACGCTACGCCAACGCGTCCTATCCCGTGGTCGTGGCCGTGTGCCAGACACCGGGCGAACAGACCCCGGAAACGGCGGGCAATACGCCCCCGCCGCCAGCCACGGCACCGACCGGGACGCCCTTGGCCGACGAACAGGTGACGCAGAAGGAAGAGGAGAGCCTGACACGACAGGCGATCAGCCGCGTCAGCCGGATACTGCCCTCCACCGAAGGCGTGAAGCACCTGCTCGGAACGCCGGTCAGAATGGTGGAAAACAGCTATTCGTGGATTGCCAAACGCTTCGAGAAGTAAACTTCAGGCCGCCTCGACCGTCAGCGCTTCCGCATAGTTCCGCGCCTTCTGCCGCTCTTCGGCGATGGCGAGCTTGCGCACGGCATGCAGCAGTTCGAAAAGCGTTTCGGAACCGTCAACTTCGCGGAAATGTGCAAGCAGTTCGGCAGAGACGGAAGCTGCGGCCTGCGCCAGATGCGAGCGGGCAGCACGGCGCCACATCAGCGTCGCTTCCATGAAAACGTCAACGACATCGCCGAAAAGACCGACGGACTGAAACAGCGCTTTCAGCGCATGCGGTCGTCCGGTTGCGAGAATGGCGCGCACCTTGCGGTCGTCGAGGCCTGAGAGATTGACCATGGCCGCCGTGAAAAACTCCAGCCTGCCCGAACAGACGGCGTGGATGAGCAGCGCCGGTGTCAGTTCCAGCTTCTGCCGCAGATGCTCCACCAGCACCGGCAATTCAGGCGAAGAAACATTGCCGGCGATGAGGATGGTGGCGGAATCTTCCGCTTCGCGGAAAATGCCGTCGGCGCGGTTGCGCGCGATCAGGGCATGGACCAGCGCCGAACCCGCCAAGGCCTCGCTTATGCGCCCCATCAGCAGATGGCGGGCATCGGCCGGCAGCGCCTCGCGGTAAAGCAGCAGGGCGCGGATATCGGCGTCCGAGCCGTGGCGTTGGGCAATACGCCGCAACGAAAACGGCGTGATGAAGGCATCTTCGTTTTCAAGAAGGATGATCGTTTCCGGCAAATCCCCGACTTCGGCGAGCGCTGCGCAGACGCCGCGCGGCAGACGCGGCCTTGCGGCGATGAGGGCACGGGTGAGGCTTTCGCCGCGCCCGGCAAGATCGACCAGATCAGCCTCGGTGAGAACCGGCGAACGGGCGATCACGGTGCAGGCGATTTCCGGCTGGTCTTCGGCAAGCGAAACGAGAATGGCGCGCGGGGCATCCTGGGCATCCGCCAGCGCCTCGGCAAGCGCCAGCCGCACACGCGGCGAAGGATCGTCAAGAAGATAGGTCATCGCCATATAGGCGGCATCGCGGTTTTCCCGCGCCATGTCGGAATGCAGATAGGCGCGCCCGAGAGCATTGGCAGCCTTCGCCCGCTCGGTCGATCCAGCCTTTTCAGACCAGCGAAGAAATGCCTGTACGATCACCTGAGCCTCGAAACACATTCGCAACAATGGATGACGGCATCATTGCCGCCACCATGTATAAAACTTTAGGCGCAAATGGTTTACGTTTGGTTCACCATAAAATTTAACCGTTGCCGGCGAAGAACTATATTTGCGGCGCAGTAGAAGGACGCTGCAGCTGAAAGACATCGCTGCCGCCGTCGCAGTAATCCATATAGCCCATGCGCGCCACCGGACGCGCGAGCCCCATATCGATGCGGCCATCGCGAATGATCGCATCGTCGATATGGATCGCCATGACCTGCCCCAGCACCATCCAGGAATCCGACGGCTTGCCGTCGATGTCCTTCAGCTGGATGACCTCGGTCATGCGGCACTCCAGAACGGCCAGCGCCTCACCCACGAAAGGCGCATCCACCGCCCGCCCGTCCACTGCCGTCAGACCGGCCAGCCGGAATTCATCGACATCATAGGCAACTGGTGCGGAAGACGCGTTCATTCGGTCGATCAGGTGGCGGCTGACGAGGTTGGCGGTGAAGACGCCGGTCTCCTCGACATTGCGCAGGCTGTCTTTCCGTCCACTGGAGGAAAACATCACCAGCTTCGGTCGGTCCGAAATCGCGTTGAAAAACGAATAGGGCGACAGGTTGAGAGAGCCGTCCCGGCCTTTCGAGCCGATCCAGCCGATCGGCCGGGGCGCGACGATAGCCTTGAAAGGATCATGCGGCAGGCCGTGCTGGTTATTGTCGGTAGTGTAGAACATCAGACGTCCCCAACCCAGGTGACCACGTCGGCAAGCTCCGGCCGCGGCCGCTCCACCGGCGGGAATGTCGTTGAACCGATGTGGATATATCCGGCGACCTTCTCGTCTGCGGCAATTCCCAGTTCCGACAGGAAGGCCGGGTCGAAAGCAAGCCATTCCGTCAGCCAGTTTGCCGCATAACCATTGGCATTGGCGGCGAAGATGACGTTGAGGCACACCGCACCTGCGGACATGACCTGTTCCCATTCCGGGATCTTGAAATGCGGTTTGGCAGTGCTGATGACGGCGATGACGACAGGCGCGCGGGTAAACCGGGTGCGCTCCGCGTCCTGCTGCTGAAGGTCCAGTTCGGGGTTCTTCTCAAGCGCGATCCGGAGCGCCGCCTCGCCGAGACGCACGCGATCTTCGCCGCGATAAACGACGAAACGCCAGGGCGCCAGCTTGCCGTGATCCGGCACGCGCACGGCAAGGCGCAGGATTTCCTCGATTCCTGCTTTCGACGGTCCCGGCTCGCTCAGTTGCAAAGCGGGTGTGGAGCGGCGAACCTTGAGATAGTCGAGAAGCTTGATATCGCTTGTCATGATCAAAAATCTTCCATTCTGCTGTCTTCGCGAAATTATGGGCCTTGAAATAGCCACGGCATTGGTTTTGAAGTGGTCCGGGAAAATCAAGAAGTCAATTGGTATCGAAAATGTCGGCAATCAAATTCGCGGCACGTCTGACCATTGCGTTCGCCGCGATCGCCGTTTTATCACAGGCAGCGTTTTCGCAAGACGCTTTCAAGGATTTCAAGCAGCTCGGCGGCACGCCGAAAATGCCGAAACTCAATGCTTTCACCGCCCCTTCCGCCCCCAATGCCCCGGCAACCACCAGCCGCGATATCGCCATGGAAGCCAAGCTGACAAGCGAAGGCGAAGCGGTGAAGGAAGGCCTTTCCTGGCGCGTCTTCAGCCCCATTCCCGGCGCTGACGGAAAATTGCCGATGCTGGCAAGTTCCGAGGGCGGTTCGGCGCAGTTTCATCTGGTGCCCGGCGAATATTTCGTCAACGTCGCCTTCGGACGCGCGGGCGTTACCAAGAAACTCAATGTTCCAAGTTCCGGCAATGTCCAGAAACAGGTGCTGATTCTCGATGCCGGCGGTTTCGTGCTGAATGCGGTCGCAGGCGCCGACAAGCAGATTTCCGGCAACCAGCTCAAATTTTCCATCTATTCGTCGGACGCCCGGCCGGATGGCGAGCGCGGCCTTGTGATGGCCGACATCAAGCCCAACACCATCGTCCGCCTCAATGCCGGCACCTATCACGTGGTTTCCGAATACGGCAACGTCAATGCGGTCGTGCGCGCCGATATCCAGGTGGAAGCCGGCAAGCTGACCGAGGCGACCCTCCAGCATCAGGCAGCGCAGATCACCCTGAAACTCGTCTCCGAAGAGGGCGGCGAGGCCATTGCCGATACGGCCTGGTCGGTGCTGAACGGCGGCGGCGACGTGGTGAACGAAAGCGTCAGCGCGTTTTCAACCATGGTTCTGGCGGAAGGCGAATATACCGCCATCGCCCGCAACAAGGAAAAGGTCTACCAGCGCAACTTCAAGGTCACTTCCGGTCGGGACTCCGATGTGGAAGTGCTGATGAAGGACCAGGCCCCGGAAGACATGACCGGCGATTTCGAGTAGGCGTCACTACAGCTTATCCGTCATGCCGGACTTGATCCGGCATCCAGCCACGGCGCGTCTGCGCCGTGAGAAGACTCTTTCGCGATCAAGGACTTGATCGCACTGGACCCCGGATCAAGTCCGGGGTGACGGAAGTGAATGCGCTGCCTATGCCAGTGCCGCACCACATCCAAACGAAAACGGCCCCCGAAGGGGCCGTTGTTTTTGTCAGGCAATCCGCTTTTTCGCAGCAAGCTTGCGTTTCACATCCGGCGGGGTCGCCTCTTCCACGAGGCTTGTAATCGCGTCTTCGAGCGACATCGGCGTCTGGTTCTGCGAACCGAGACGGCGGATGTTGACGGTGCGCTCTTCCGCTTCCTTGCGTCCGCAGACGATGATGACCGGAACCTTGGTCACCGAGTGCTCACGGACCTTGTAGTTGATCTTCTCGTTGCGGAAGTCGGTCTCGACCGCCATGCCCGCTTCGCGCAGCGCTTCGGCAACTTCACGGCCGTAATCGTCCGCATCCGACGTGATCGTGGCCACAACGACCTGAAGCGGCGCGAACCACAGCGGCATGTGACCGGCGAAGTTCTCGATCAGGATACCGAGGAAGCGCTCCATCGAGCCGCAGATGGCGCGATGGATCATCACCGGCTGCGTCTTTTCGGAGTTCTGGTCGATATAGAATGCGCCGAAACGTTCCGGCAGGTTGAAGTCCACCTGCGTCGTGCCGCATTGCCATTCACGGCCGATGGCGTCCTTCAGCGTATATTCGAACTTCGGCCCGTAGAAAGCACCCTCACCCGGCATAATACCGGTCTTGATGCGACCGCCGGACTGCTCCTCGATGGTCTTCAGAACCTCCAGCATCACGCTTTCGGCGCGGTCCCACAGATCGTCGGAACCGACGCGCTTGTCCGGACGGGTGGACAGCTTGACGACGATCTCGCTGAAACCGAAATCTTCATAGACCGACAGGATCAGGTCGTTGATACGCAGGCATTCCGCCGCCATCTGCTCTTCCGTGCAGAAAACATGCGCATCGTCCTGCGTGAAGCCGCGAACGCGCATCAGCCCATGCAGCGCACCCGACGCCTCATAGCGATGAACATTGCCGAATTCCGCAAGACGCACGGGCATTTCGCGGTAAGACTTCAGACCATGCTTGAAGATCTGGACGTGACCTGGGCAGTTCATCGGCTTTAAGGCAAAGACGCGCTGATCGGCATCCTCGTCATCGGGATGGGTAAAGGCATGGGCGGATTTAACCGCGAACATGTTTTCCTGATACCAACCCCAGTGACCGGAGGTTTCCCACAGCGACTTGTCCAGCACCTGCGGCGCGTTGACTTCCTGATAGGTGTTGGCGAGACGCCGGCGCATATAGGCCGTCAGCGTCTGGAACATGCGCCAGCCCTTGCCGTGCCAGAACACGACGCCCGGACCCTCTTCCTGAAAATGGAACAGGTCCATTTCCCGGCCGAGACGGCGGTGGTCGCGCTTCTCGGCTTCGGCCAGAACATGCAGATAATTGTCCAGCTCTTCCTGCGTCGCCCAGGCGGTGCCGTAGATGCGCGACAGCATCGCATTGTTGCTGTCGCCACGCCAATAGGCGCCGGCCACCTTCATAAGTTTGAAGGCGGTACCGATCTGCCCCGTCGACGCCATATGCGGGCCGCGGCAAAGATCGAACCAGTCACCCTGGTAATAGATCTTCAGATCCTGACCTTCGGGAATGGCGTCGACCAGCTCGACCTTGTAGTTCTCGCCCTTGGCGGCGAAGACTTCCTTCACCTTCTCGCGCGGCCAGATTTCGCGGGTAAACGGCTTGTTGCGCTGAATGATTTCCTTCATCCGCTTTTCGATCTTCGGCAGATCTTCCGGCGTGAAAGGTTCGTTCTTGGCAAAGTCGTAATAGAAACCGTTCTCGATAACCGGGCCGATCGTCACCTGCGTGCCGGGCCACAGTTCCTGCACGGCCTCGGCCATGACGTGGGCGGCATCGTGGCGGATGAGTTCCAGCGCGCGGCTGTCCTCACGCGTGACGATTTCGATTCTGCCATCGGTGATTGCTTCGGACAAATCGCGCAGAGTGCCGTCCAGCCCAATGGCGACAGCCTTCTTCGCAAGCGATTTGGAGATGGATTCGGCGACCTCGCGGCCGGTCGTGCCGGCGGGATAGCTGCGTACGGAACCATCGGGGAATGTAAGGGAAACGGTCTGTGACATGGTCTACTTCTCCTGATCCAGTCCCGCCAACGAATGCGGGTGGTGTTGGAATAAAATGAACGCCCTCCTCGCAAGACGGGCAGGCAGGCTGATAAAGAATTTTCCCGTTCCAGTCAAAGGCGAACGGCAATTCAACGAAGCATTTCGGCAATTCCGTTGACGGTATTGGCGTTGCGTGCCGTGCCGATGCCAAGCCTCCTCGTGGTCAACACCGAGAGAAGCCGGCTCTCGCTCGGCTTGCCGCAAAAGTCGATCCAAAGGTCGCCGCCGACAACGGCGATCCTCTCCTTTTGGCGATACTTCTCCAAAAACCCGAGAACATCCTCGTTCAGCGGCTCGCGCATCACCCGAATGCAGACATCGGGCGGATTACCCTCCGGAAACGGGTTAGCAGCCGTCAATGCCAGCCAGTCGCCATCCGAACGAACGAGAATATCCACATGTTTGCCGAAACGTTCTTCAAAGGCACGCTCCAGCACATCCTCGATTTCGCGCGCAGGGGCCGCCGGTGCATGAAAGACCAGATTACCGGTTGCGACCAGCGTCCTGCACTCGCCAAAACCCAGATCCTGCGCCATTTCACGCAGATCGGCCATGATGAGCCGCTTGCCGGCGCCAAGCACGATGCTGTGCAGGAGGGCGACATAAGTCATCGGTGCAGCGTCCAATAACGCCAGGGCGTCCACCAGTGTTTGTTGACGGCCAGCGTTTCCGGAACGGGGTCCAGCCCGCTCGTGCCGCCGGGGCCGCAACGCGCGACGCGGAACAGCGTCATCCAGCCGCCCGGCCATAGCCCGTGGCGCGCAATGGCCTCATAACCATATTCGGAACAGGTCGGGATATGGCGGCAGGAGTTTCCGACAAAACCCGACAATGTCAGCTGATAGAGGCGAATGAAGCCGACGCCGAAAAGGCGGCCCGGCGTCTTCGCAAAGGCCCCGCCCCAGTTACGGGATCGTCCGACCTTTTCCGCCGTCTTCTGATGTCCACAATCCTGTTCACCGCACATCGCCTAACCCGCAGCGTTCAGAACCGGCCGCGCTTCGATCTGGTCGAGCGCGTCGACCACGGCTTCGAAGGTCAGCATGGTTGAGGCGTGGCGGGCCTTGAAATCCCGGACGGGTGAAAGCACCCGCATATCCTCGAAACGGCCGCTCGGCCCCTCGCCGCCCTGTTTCAGCATGGCGAGCATGTCTTCGCGCGCCTGCCGGATTTCGCGACTGGACGCGCCGATAACATGATGCGCCATGATCGAGGCCGAGGCCTGGCCGAGCGCACAGGCACGAACCTCGTGTGAAAAAGCCGTGACGATGCCGCCTTCGACCTTCAGATAGACCTTGAGTTTGGAGCCGCACAGCCGCGAGTGTTTTTCCGCGCTGGCATCGGCATCATCAAGCACGCCGGTCAGCGGAATATTTCCGGCGAATTCCAGAATTCGATTGTTGTAGATATCGTCCATCGTCAGGTATCCGGCGCGTTCAAGAATGCCCAAAAACGGGACAGGTCGAATTTTTCAAACACAGCGTTTGTCGCAGTGAAGCTTTCCTGCCCTTCATTCTCATTATATGCTAACGAGCTTTCTGGACATCAAGCTGTTGTCTTATTAACGGCTCCGATACCGAAATATTAGCATCGGACTTGCCAAAATGCTGTAAAACAACCAGATAGCAGCAATGGCGGGCAAAGTCCCCGCGACGAAAAACAAAGTTCAGGTGCGGCCTTGACCCGTATCGGGAGAGACGAAATGGATGCGATCGTGAAGAATTTCCCCGGCGCTGGCGCAAAACCCGATGTGGCCGAGGCTCGCCCAAGTCAGACGGAAGCGGAAGAAGCAGTTCGTGTTCTTCTGCGCTGGGCAGGAGAAAACCCCGCCCGCGAAGGACTTCTGGATACGCCCAAGCGCGTCGCCAAGGCCTATCGCGAGCTGTTCGCCGGTTATGAGCTGAACGTTCAGGACGTGCTCGGCACGACGTTTGAGGAAGTCGGCGGTTATGACGATGTTGTGCTGGTGCGCGACATCCCCTTCTTCTCCCATTGCGAACACCACATGGTGCCGATCGTCGGCAAGGCGCATGTCGCCTATCTTCCGGCCGGGCGCGTACTCGGCCTGTCGAAGATCGCCCGCGTCGTCGAAATCTTCGGCCGCCGCCTGCAGACGCAGGAAAACATGACCGCGCAGATCGCAAGATCCATCGAGGAAACGCTGAAACCGCGTGGCGTGGCCGTCATGATCGACGCAGAACATATGTGCATGTCCATGCGCGGCGTAAACAAGCAGGGGTCCACGACCCTCACCACCAGCTTCACCGGCACGTTCAAGAACGATCCGGCCGAGCAGGTGCGCTTCATGACCATGGTGCGGAACCGCTAAAGGTTCCGCTTTTCCCCGGGGTAGCAATGTCCATTTCGTTTCCGTCCGCGCCTGCGGATAAGGTAGTGCTCGAAAATGCGGGCCTGTTCTCGCCGAAATTCGATGCCCACGGCCTCGTCACCGCCGTGGTCACGGATGCGCGCGACGGCGAATTGCTGATGGTTGCCCATATGAATGCGGAAGCCCTGTCGCTGACGCTGGAAACCGGCATCGCGCACTATTACAGCCGTTCGCGCGACAAAATCTGGAAGAAGGGCGAAACCTCCGGCAACTTGCAGACGGTGAAGGAATTCCGCACCGATTGCGATCAGGACGCCGTGTGGCTGAAGGTTTCCGTCGCCGGTCATGACGCAACCTGCCATACCGGCCGCCGCTCCTGCTTTTACCGCACGGTTGAATTGGCCGACGGCGATGCTGTGACCAAAATCACCGACGATACCCGCCATTTCGATCCGGCGAGCACCTATTCGGGCACATGAACGGCGACCTTTCATCCGCCGCACCAATTTGCTACCAATAATTCAGGATTCGGAGACGAACAGACCGGGTCCGAGGAGCTGGCTGGGAGTGCACGATCATGTTGGGCTGGGGAAGCAATCGTCACAATCCTCTCGCGCCTCGAAATCCCGAGAACATCGTCAACGAAATCGTTGATACGCGCCGGATCGCGCTTGCACTCGGCGGCGGGGCTGCGCGCGGCTGGGCCCATATCGGCGTCTTGAGAGCGCTCGACGAGGCCGGGGTAAAGATCGGCATGATTGCCGGCACCTCGATCGGGGCTCTGGTCGGCGGTTGTTATCTGGCCGGCAAGCTCGATGAGTTGGAGGAATTCGCCCGCTCGCTGACGATGCGCCGCATCGCCGGCCTGCTCGATCTGACGATCGGCGGCGGCGGTCTCTTCGGCGGCATGCGGCTGACCAAGCGCATGCAGGAACATCTGGAAGGCCTGCGCGTCGAAAACCTCGAGCATCCTTTCATCGCCGTCGCCACGGAATTGCGCACCGGCCACGAGGTCTGGATCCATCAGGGCGACCTCGTCACCGCGCTTCGCTCATCCTATGCCCTGCCGGGCATTTTCGAACCGGTGCAATGCAACGGCCGCACCCTGATCGACGGCGCGCTCGTCAATCCCGTGCCGGTTTCGGTCTGCCGGGCCTATGAGCAGGCGCTCGTCGTCGCCGTCAATCTCAATTACGACCTCTTCGGCCGTTCCGCCGTGGTCAAGCACGCCTCCTCGCCGCCCAATGGAGCCGCGCCGTCACTGGACAGCCCACCACGCCCCGGCCTGCCCGGCGTCATGGTGCAGGCCTTCAATATCATTCAGGACCGGATTTCACGCTCGCGTCTGGCGGGCGACCCGCCCGACCTCATGCTGCATCCCCGCATCAACGATATCGGCCTGTCGGAATTCCATCGCGCCAGCGAAGCCATCGACAGGGGATACGAGGAAACACGCTCGCGCATTCCCGAACTGGAGCGTATGCAACAGGCTTTCCGCCGCTGAAGACACCCCAAGCCCTCATCCATGTGCTTGTCACAGGAATGAGGGATGTGAGAAGTTTCGGCATCAGAAATCTTTGCCGATTACAAGACACCGGAGATCAAGGGCCACCGAGATCGCTGCGAGTGCCGCGGGCCTCATCCAGCGATATAGGCCTTGATATGTTCGGCCTCGGCCTCGATCTCGCCGATCCGCGCCTTCACCACGTCGCCGATGGAGACGATGCCGGCAAGGCGGCCATTCTCTTCGACCGGAATATGGCGGAACCGTCCGCCGGTCATGATCTCCATCAACTCGTCGGTGGTGGAATTGTGATGACAGCGGATGACATTCTTGGTCATGGCCACAGAGACGGATAGCTGGAGAGCAGCGGCACCCTGGCCCGCCACGGCCTTCACCAGATCGCGTTCCGTGAAAATGCCGAGAACGACGCCATCGGCATCCGTCACGACGACGGAACCGATCTTGTGTGCGTGCAGCGTTCCCGCCGCCTCGCCGATGCTTACGCCCGGACCCACGGTCACGACATCCCGGCCTTTGCGGTCGAGAAGATCTTTTACGAATGTTGCCATGCTTTCCTCCTCCTGTCAGCAATCCGCAGCGCGAGGAAGTCTCCTCGCGGTTGCAAATCATGCAACATGGTGCGCTGAGGCCTGTTTGATTGCAATCCCGGATGGGACCTGCGCAAGCAAATTTGCGCCACGGCCGACAAGGAACGTGATCGCCCTAGAGCCGGTATTCGGCACTTTCACCGGAAATACTTTCCCGGATCGGACGATCGAACAGGCCGAAAAAGAGGAAGCCGAGCAAGAAGCCGAAGACATGCGCATCCCAGGCGATTTCACCACCGACATCGCCGACAAGCGGCACGCCGACCGCGATCAGGACATTGCCGAAAAGCCACATCAGCGTGAAGATCAGGACGGTCCTGTTCGAAAGCGCCGCCAGGATGCTCTGCCTCGGCATCAGATGGCCGAAGGAAGCGCTGTAGCCGCCCCGTGAAGGGAAAGCGAAGCGGCATGCGGCGCCCATCAGCGCCGAAACCACGCCGGACGCCCCGATCAGAACCGTGGCATCGCCCCAGTTCAGCGCCGCGTGGCCAAAGGCCGAAACGGCGGCGGATATGCACCATAACAGCACGAAGCGAAGCGTTCCGATCCGGCGCAGAACCGGCGCGCCAAAGGCCATCAGCCATAATCCGTTAAAAAGAATATGCTCGATGCCGCCATGCAGGAAAGAATATGTCACCGGCGTCCAGAGCCATTCCAGCCCCTGCTGGGAAAAAGGCACTGCGTAACGCAGCGGAATGAAGCCGAAGGTGAAGATGAACCAGCCGTTGCCATCCTCCGACAGAAGATAGGCGGGAACCACGAAGGCGGCGAGCAGCGCCGCCAATATGCCGACCAGAAGCGGCGGCAGGTTGAAGACGGGATTGTGTGCGTCCTCTCTCGGTTCCGAAGTTTCCGAAACCGGCGGCTGTTCGCCGTCGCCATTGGACATGATTCCATCCCTGTCTTCGTGGAAATTTGCGTCCTCCGAGCAATATAGGAAGCATGGGCGAAAAAAAAGCCGTCCTACACTTGGGAGCGTCCGATGCGAAACCGCAAGCGGTTCCAGCACCTGTACCCGAGGCAGTCCGGCTTGCGCTCCAGCCGTAAAGCCACGGTGGGAGGCATCAATTGTGCTGACCGGAGCCTGTCCCCGATATGGCCGCAGCGATGCCATGCCCGGTGTCGCCACGCAATCTCAACCATTTGTTAACCTTAACAAAATCGCTTGGCATGAAATTCGCTACACCACAAGGAACAGACGTTCGGGTGGACATGATGTCCCAAAAACGAACATGGAGAACGATGCCATGAAGAGCATGGGCGGACTGGACATATATGCCTATTGGGACGAGTTGCGCGGCAAGAAATCCGCGCCTCGCCGCGAGGACATCGATCCCGCGAAACTGAAACATCATCTCGGCGACCTCTTCATCCTCGCGGACAAGGGAGAGAAGGTGCCGTTCTTCCGCCTTGCCGGCACGCGTCTCTGCGACCTGTTCGGCCGGGAATTGCGGGATCGCCCGTTTTCGGAACTGTGGCCGGCGGCAAACGCCACATTCCCCTGCCGTGTCGCACGCGGCATCCTGCAACACCAGTTACCCGTGGTGTTCGATATCGAAGCGGAGGACGACTATGGCGCCACACCGCTCGCATTCGAAATGCTGCTGCTGCCGCTGCGCTCCGATAATGACGCCGCGCCACGGCTGCTTGGTGCGCTGTTGCCGGAAAGGCCGCGCCACGAATTCGCCGCGCCCATCAACTGCCTTTTGATGAAAAGCAGCCGCCTGCTGCGCATGGACCTTGCGCCGAAAGAACGCCCTGCAAATTCGGAACTGCTGCAAAGCCGCGCGCTGTAACCCCATTTGACAGGCCCATCCCGCCCCGCATGGCGAAGGTGCGTGGCGTGCAGCCACCTCGCAATTTCGCACGAAATACGTCAAAGCTGTAACGATTTTACTGATCCGAAAAATTGTAAGGGTTAAACAATACAGTCTGTTAACCCGGGCGGAGTAGAGATTTCCCATCATCATTCGTTACAATTGCGCTGTCCATGTTCTCATCCCGTTCGGTCAACACTGCCCAAATCTTGCGTCCAGTTGAAGAAGCCCACTTCGACGATCCCGTCCGTGTGTCCTTCACCGGCCGCCTGATGTTGCCCGACCATGAGGAATATGATTGCACGGCGACCGAGATGACCGCCGAAAGAGTGCAGTTCAGCTGCTCTGGTATCGCCCGCAACGGCGATCGCGTCATCGCCTATCTCCAGCATATCGGTCGCATCGAAGGCGCGGTGACATCGCTCACCGCATCGGGCTTCGTCATCGCCATCAATGCGCCGGAGCGCAAACGGGAAAAGCTCGCCGCCCAGCTCGCATGGATCGCCAAGCGCCAGTTGCTCGGCCTGCCGGAAGACCGCCGCCACGACCGCCTGACGCCGCGCAACACGAGAGCACATCTCGTGCTGGAAGACGGCGTGCTTCTCGCCTGCCGCCTGATCGACCTGTCTCTGTCAGGTGCGGCCATCGAGATCGAAAACCGGCCTCCGCTCGGAACCAGGGTCCAGCTCGGCAAGAACATGAGCGGCAAGATCGTTCGCCACTTCATGGAAGGCGTCGCGGTCGAATTCGACCGTGTCCAGTCGCCCGACGCCCTGATCGAATTTCTCTAGATCATTTCCAGTAACACTGCGGAGCAATGTATCTGTGCGGCAAATGCTACGTTCGCCAGATAACGTCACGGCTATCGCTTTCCGTCATTCCGACCTTGAGCCGGAAGGACGGGAGAGAGTGCTCCAGTCCAAAAAACGCAGCCCGTGCATTTGCGCCGACAGTTTAAAATACTACTTTCCCGCATTCTCGGTTCCGTTGAAACCGAATGCCGTGCTGTCCGGTCAAGGCGCCTGACGCGCTCCATTTCGCGTTAGTTCTCGCGCAAAACCGCACGGGAAAAACCGGCTCGAGGCACTTTTCCCAAGAAAAAACAGTTTTTTTGAAGTTTTTTTCGCTGCCTTTTCGCCCTGCCCCGACTTGAAACACCAATCCCAAAACGAGAAATCCGCGTCTTCGATACGCTCCTCGGCCTAACCACCCAGGATCACAAAAATATCTCTGTGCCGAAAACCGCTTTTAATACAGCGGCCTAAATGGCTACCAAAAACCTAAGGTCGAGATGCGTAAAATTGTAATAAAACTTGCTTCAAACACGCGTAAAAACTCACTCAAATACTGTTCAAAATAGCGGCTAATTTGCTGAAATATAAGCTCAAATTTCCTCACCTAAATTTCCGCCGGGTCAAAATATACCTGCGAATGTCTCCTCAACACGGGGAGACAAGCAATGAACAAAAACAACCGTTTCGGTTTCTTTCTGATCGCATTCATCGTCAGCGCTTTCGCACATCAGGCCAGCGCATCGCCGTCTGCCGCCATGCGCGTGATCGGTAAGGCCAACCCGCCGATCGGCCACTACGAGTTCTGCCAGACCTATCAGAGCGAATGCCAGCCGACGTCGCTGGATAACGGCCCCATGAAGCTGACCGAAGAGCGCTGGAAGACGATGCTCGACGTCAATTATACCGTCAACACCACGATCACGCCGATGACCGACATGGAAATCTACGGCGTTGAAGAACGCTGGGCCTATCCCACCACGGTCGGCGATTGTGAAGACTTCGTGCTTTTGAAGCGCAAGATGCTGATGAACAAGGGCTTCTCCGCCGCCAACCTGCTGATCACGGTGGTTCTGCAGCCGAATGGCGAAGGCCACGCGGTGCTCACCGTTCGCACCGATCGCGGTGACTTCGTCCTCGACAACATGCGCAACAAGGTCATGAACTGGTCAGAGACCGAATATACCTACCTGAAGCGCCAGGACACTGCCAATCCCGGTCGTTGGGTGAAAATTCAGGATGGCCGCGCCACCAATGCGGTCGGCGGCATCAACTGAAGCCAGTCAACCAAACGAAAATACCCGTCTCCCCCAAATGAAAAAGCCGGCTCCGCAAGGAAGCCGGCTTTTTCATTTTCATCACATGCTCTGACCGTCAGAGCAGACCAAGCTCGGCCAGTTCCCGCTTGAGGTCGGAGGGCATCTCCTCGCCACCGAAATCGCCGCCGCCGAGATCGCGTGGGGCCTCGTTGTCCTTGAGGTAACGCCAGCCCTGAAACGGCCGCTTCGGTGCGGGCGAGGTCTCGATCACCTCGGGGCCGAGAATGAGATCGCAGCGAGAAATACCGTCTTCTCCCTTGAAGGAGCGGATATCGAGAAGTTTCTGCCGCGCCTGCACCTGCCCCTTGATGACCCAATAAAGCGAACCACCGTCCAGCAATTCTTCAACACGTTTTGGAAGCATCCGGGTGGTGTGAACGCTGTGCGGCTCAAGGCCTGCGGCAATCGCGGTCAGCGAACGATGCGCGACCCAGTCCCTCAAATCCTGGAGTGAATCCGCACCGACGCAAAGTTTTATAAGATGTAGAGGCATATGCTTATCAATGCCTTTTTGCAGCGGGCGTCAAGCATGTGGACCATGCCCGACGCCCTGCCCGCTCAGCATTCCACAACGTTGACGGCAAGACCGCCTGTGGAGGTTTCCTTGTATTTCTCGTTCATGTCGTTGCCGGTCTGGCGCATGGTTTCGATACAGGCGTCGAGCGGCACGAAATGCTGGCCGTCGCCCTTCAGCGCCAGCGAGGCCGCCGTCACCGCTTTCACAGCACCTAGCGCATTGCGCTCGATGCAGGGTATCTGCACCAGCCCGGCGATCGGATCGCAGGTCATGCCAAGGTGATGCTCGAGCGCGATTTCGGCGGCATTTTCAATCTGCTCGGGAGAACCGCCCATGACGGCGGCAAGGCCTGCCGCCGCCATCGCGGCAGCGGACCCAACCTCGCCCTGACAGCCGACTTCAGCACCCGAGATGGAGGCATTGTGCTTGATGATGCCGCCGATGGCGGCCGCCGTCAGCAGAAAATCGCGGACGTCATCGACACTCGCATCCTCGTGGAAATGCCGGAAATACCGGACGGTGGCGGGAACGACGCCCGCAGCACCATTGGTCGGCGCGGTGACCACGCGCCCGCCGGCGGCGTTTTCCTCGTTCACGGCCATGGCATAGACGCTGAGCCAGTCATTCGCCATGACAGGATTGAGCCGGTTGCTGCGCCATTCCTCGTTCAGCTTCTCATAGATGGAGCGGGCGCGGCGACGCACCTTCAGGCCGCCCGGCATGATGCCGTCGACCTTCAGCCCCCGCTCGATACAGCCGTTCATCGCCTCCCAGATCTGGTCGAGCCGATCGTTCAGCTCGTCGCGGGAAACCACCGTTTCCTCGTTGGCGCGTTTCATCTGGGCGATGGTGCGGCCGGAACGGCCCGCCATGTCCAGCATTTCCCGCGCCGTGGCGAAAGGATAAGGCACGCGTGAACCGTTATCGATGGTTTTGCCACGCTGCTTGATCGCCTCCAGTTCCGTATCGGTGACGACGAAACCGCCGCCGACGGAATAATAGATACGCTTGAGGAGCAGCCTGCCCTGATTGTCGAAGGCGGAAAAGATCATGCCGTTGGCATGGCCCGGCAGCGGGTTCTTCTTGTCGAAGACCAGATCTTCGGCCGGCCGGAACTCATAGGAAGGATGGCCGGGCGGCGACACGGTGCCGGCCTTTTCCACCTTCTCGATGATGGCGTCCATGGCGTCGGGATCGACGAGGTCCGGCCGCTCGCCCGTCAGGCCGAGAATGACCGCGCGCCCGGTGCCATGGCCGATGCCGGTGAAGGCCAGAGAGCCGTGCAGGCTGACTTTCAGGCGCGAAACAGCCGCACCCGCCGGACGCGGCCATTCATCGCCAAGGATCAGCGCGAGAAAGCGGTTCGCCGCCGTCATCGGTCCCATCGTATGGGAACTGGAAGGACCGATACCGATCTTGAAGACGTCGAAGACCGAAAGAAACATGAGGTTTACCCTGAGTGATAATGGATTTCGCCGCCATCATATCCAAAGCCGGGACGGATCGCCACAAAAGAGCGTCAGCGGTTTGTACAGCTGCGACATATCGGCCGTACAAACGAAAACAGCACGGTTTCCAAAGGAAAACCGCGCCGTTTCAAAACCCGTCATTCAGGAGAAGTGCTTATGGGCTGCCAAAAATGTACGTCAATGCGAGAAATGCGGCAAAGCCTGCAAGCGCGCGCAAGGTGACGGCCCAACAGGATTTCTGAGCGGTTTCTTCCATGATTACTCCAGCTATTCACTCTCCGGGCGATCTTCAAGACCTAGCCCGTTGGGGGAAGCATTTATTAAAATCCGGCGCAGAACGCAAATGCAAAAAGCGGCTAAATGAAGGCGTTTTTGACGGGCTGCCATTCGCCAATTGCATAGGTATGTGAAAAAACAAGGCGTTAGAACCGGGCTTCCGGATTGCCGTTTTTGCCATCCGCCTCAATTTGAACCAAAGTATAACCGATTTATGAAGGCTTCGCACAAACGCCTGTTGAAAACCGCACTGCCAGACACGTTAAGGGGGAATTTCCCCGGCGGGATTGTTCTAGCTTGAAAGCTGGCCGCCCCTGGCTTATCGACTCAACGGAGGCAACGGGGTTCGTCATTTCATGCAGCAGACATCTTCCTTTCCCGATCGCGACACGGTCGCATCCAGACTTGCCTCGCTTGCAAGCGAGGACAAGGCGTGGGTGCTGCTTTTGATGGAAAACGTGCTTCAGGATGAAAACCTGCTCGCCGGTCTCAACCTCTATCTCGACAGGCAGGCCGACGCCCCCTTCCTCAACAGCCTGAAACTGGAGGCGGCGGGCGAATGGCTCGGCGGTAACGCACCCGTACGTTTGCAGATCCGTCTGATGGAAGCGGCAAAAGCCAGCCAGCACCCCGCCTATCTGGCCTTCCGCAAGGGGCTGACGGCATCGGCGGGTCTCGAAAAAGCCTATCCCAGGGCGCCGATCTGATTTAGTCGGGCACCCTGTCGACGACGGCGATGATCGGCCCCATGGGAAACAGCGAATCCCGCCTTTTCATCGCGGGAATATCGACGCTGGAAATCGTGCCGTCTAGATAAAGCGCATTGGGCGCATCCAGCACATCCCTGAACAGCGTGGCGAAATCGTAAAAGCGCACGGTGTTTTCCGAAATCGCGAAATGCACCATGCCGTCGCGCGAGACGCCAACACCGTTGCGACGCTTCAGGCTGTCGCTATCGGGCAGAAATCGCGGATGCAGCTTTCCGTCGATCACCAGCATCGGCCCGGACTGGGTGGCGAAATCCGGTTTCAGGCCGGCCGCCAGATAGGCCTGCGTTTCCAGCACGCCGGCCGTGGCGTCCTTCAGATAAAAGATGCCGTTCGGCAGAAGATGAAAATTGCCCCAGCCGCCGCCTGTGCTGATTGGCGAACGTTCGACGCCGTTTTCAATGAAGAGACCGACGGGCGAATAGTCGGAATGATACATGCCGCCATTCATGGCGAAGACGCTGAACATGTGCTGCCGCCAAAGGGCAGAGGAAAGATCGGAGAAGGAACGATATCCCTGACCGGAGACATGATCGCGGTCGTAGATCCGGATCGTGCTTTTCGCCGGATCGAAACTGCAGACGGTATAACGCCCACCCGCATGTTCCATGGTCGTGCAGAAATCAGCCTGACCGCCCGCCTCAGCCGAAAACGGCAACAGCAATGGCAGCAGCAACCTCATCAGTCTTTTCATAGATCGTCCGCTCATGTCTTCTCGCCCGTATAGATGGTGCGATTCTTACAACATGAACTTTGACGGTGAAATGCGGTCAAAGAAAAGGCGCCAGCCGAAGTTCGGATGGCGCCGGATTTTATGGGGAGATGCCCGTTAGCGACGCGCTGCACGATCGACGCGATGTCCGGCGTCCTGTGTCGCATCGACGGCGTTCGCCGTATCGCGGCCCATGCCACGAATGGTGTTGCCGCAGGAACTCAAGGTTACGACGGTCAGCAAAGCCACAAAAACGGTCGAAAGAATGCGTGTGATCATGTGAAACTACTCCCCTATGACTTGCCGTCCACGGCAAGCGCCGATGTAATATGCGTCACAATAACGTGAATCCCAAAAATCGGTTCCAGCGGCATTTCAAAAAATCCAGTCGGTGAAAATTAACACGGTTTTGAAGTTAGCAGAGGACACTCGGCGCTTGGATCATCATTCGGGAAAATCGTGTGGGCGACATGACTGAGATAAACAATCGGCTACTGGTCATGACGGCAGGCGGCCTGAACCCCAATGTCATGATCAACGCGCTGGCCGCCCGTTTTCCGGATATCCATGTTCTTGTAGAGCAGCCGGAAAGCAAATCCACGATTTTGAAGAGACGGGCGCGGCGGCTCGGCTGGGTCGCGGCTGCGGGCCAGATGGCGACGATGATCGCCTCCCGGCTCGGCAAACGCCTCACGGTTCGCAGAACCAACGAGATCATCGCCGAGCATGGGCTGTCTTCCGATCTTGGTCACGCCGTTCCCGTCACGCATGTTGCCTCTCTGAACGACGAGGAATGCCACGATGCCGTCAACCGGCTGAAACCGGCGGCGATCTTCACCATCTCCTGCCGCCTGCTGACGCCAGCGACGCTTCAAGTCCTGCAATGCCCGGTCATCAATTTCCACGCCGGCATCAATCCGGCCTATCGTGGCCAGATGGGCGGTTATTGGGCGCTGGTGGAAAAGGACCGGGGCAATTTCGGCGCAACCGTGCATCTGGTCGACAAGGGCGTGGATACCGGCGCCACCCTTTATGAAAAGCGGTTGAAACCCTCGCCTTCCGATACCATCGCCACCTACCCGCTGCTTCTGACCGCCGCCTCTGTCGATATTGCGGTCAGCGCCATCGAGGACGCCCTGTCCGGCAGCCTTGCGCCAAAGCCGCCCTCACCCGGAAAATCGGTTCTGCGGTTTCCACCCGCAGTCTGGACCTGGCTGTGGAACGGCCTCACCAAACGGATCTGGTGAGGGAAATCAGCAATTCCATCAGGCGCACACAATAAGCCAAGCTTCGTCGCAGATGCAGGGCTGTCTTGCCGCAACAGGCAAAGACTTGGGCAAAAAACCGGTGCATGATGTGAAAAAGGACCAAATACAAATTGCCCGATATCTCTACCTCTCCCGCCATTGCCGCCTCCATCGAAGCTTCACCCGCACAGGTGCTCGGCCCGGCAAGTCTTGCCGGTCTCTTTCCGCAGGGTGTGCGTGTTTATCTGACCGACACGGGACAGGCCTCGCAGGAGAGGCTTATCGACGCCGCAAAACATCTTCGCGATCTCGGCTACACGCCGGTTCCGCATCTTGCGGCGCGGCGCATATCCTCTCGCGCGGATTTTGAGGAACAGGTGAAGCGGCTGGCGGGCGAAGCCGGGGTATCGGATGTGCTGGTGGTTGGTGGCGGTGTCGACAGGCCCGCCGGTCCCTTCGCCTCCAGCATGGACATGCTGTCGACCGGTATCTTCGATCGCTGCGGGATAAATCACATCGCAATCGCCGGGCACCCCGAAGGCAGCCCCGATTTCAGCGAGGAGACGGCGATGGCGGCCTTGAGGCTGAAACGCGATTTTGCCGAAAGAAGCGATGCGGCGATGCGCATCGTCACCCAGTTCGGCTTCGACCCCGCGCGCTTCATCGCCTGGGCGGAAGGGCTTGCAGCCTCCGGCATCGATTTGCCGGTGCATATCGGCGTTTCCGGCCCGGCGAAGATCACAACGCTGGTGAAATATGCAGCACTCTGCGGCGTCGGCAATTCCATCGCTTATTTGAAGAAGAACGCGCTCTCGCTGACAACGCTGGCGAAAGGCCATTCACCGGAAAGCGTGGTCGGGCCGATCGAACGACACTGGCACGCAAATCCGGCAGGGCCGATCCGGCAAATCCACGTTTTCCCGTTTGGCGGATTGCAGAACTCGGCCGACTGGCTGATCGGTCGCGGAAGCTGGCAATTTGGCGATACGGACTGTTCAGCAACGCTGGGCACGGTAGCGGTCTAAGGCTCACCTTTGCCCGTGGCGCGACGACGCTGGCCGTCGCGCATTCCGGTTATGTCACGCCGCCTTGGCGACTTCAACGAAGGCGTTGCGGATGCTTTCCGCGACCGCAAGGATGGGGCGCGAGGGCCTTTCACCGGTTATCAATCGAATATCGAAATAACCGAGTTCCGGCAGGCCTTCCTTGTCGCTGAGAATGACCATGTCGTTCTGCACATAGGAACGCGGCAAGGGCGCGATGGCGAGATCGGCGGCAATCGCCGCGCGTTGCGCCATTGTATGGCCGCTGAGATAGGCCACGCGGAAATTGCGCCCGCGCTTTTCAAGCGAATTGATCGCTTCGGAGCGCCAGATGCAGCCCTCTTCCCAGATCGATATCGGCAAGGGGTCGCGCAGATAGGCCGTACCGCATTTCGCACCCGCCCAGACGAGACGCTCACGCATCAGCACTTCGCCAGTATCCCTCAGCGGATGTGACGCACAGTTGACCAGCGCCAGATCCAGCCGCCGTTCATCCATGCGCTTGTAGAGATTGGAACTGGAATCGATCGTGACATCGATCATGATGCCGGGAAAAACCTCGGCAAAACGCTTGAGGATGCCGGGCAGCAAGCCGCGCTCACCAATATCCTCCGGCGCGCCGAGCCGGACCACACCGGAAAGTTCGGGCATGACGAAACGTGATACGGCTTCGTTTGAAAGCGCGATCATCCGGCGCGCATAGGTCAGAAGTGTTTCCCCATGCGCCGTCAACGTCACAGAGCGCGCATCGCGCAGGAACAATATCGTCTTTAACTGTTCCTCCAGCTTTTTGATCTGCATGGAAACGGCCGATGGCGTCCTGAACACCACCTCTGCTGCGGTGGAGAAATTTCCCGTTTCCGCAATCGCAACGAAGGTTCTCAATATGTCGTTGTCCAGCAACGGCAAGGGTTGGCGGAAAGTCACGGTCATGGCACGTACCTTCAAATATTTTGATTTATAGATGGATATCATTTCGTTTGATTGATTGTCAACACGAGCGCACCATCGGGGACATCAAAGGACAGGGCGAGCACGGCCCTGTCGGAATGAAGCGCTTATCCCTCAACGGGCGGGCGGAAAAATCCGGCGGGAAGCGTCGGAAATTCATTCGTAAAGCTGATGAATGACATGAAATTCATTCTCATGTTTGATGGAACGTGCAGGCGCATACCGAAGTCGCAAACAGGATCGCAGGTCAGGAAAGGATAAAGCCATGACCATGATACATTATCTCCCGGCAGCGAGCCGTTCTTCGCACCGTCCCTCGTTCGGCGGCTGGCTCCATCGCCTGTCCGCCCAGGTGTCGGCTCTTTACGCGGCACGACAACGCGCAAGGATGCTCCGCGCACTGGAGGCATTGCCGCCCGAAACATTGAAGGATATTGGATGGCCGACGACAGACAGCAGCCGCATACGCGTCATCCGCAAATGATGCCTGACCGGTGGCTCGCAACCGTTTCAAGACTTGCGAGCCATCCCCGCTTATCCCGCAACGCCCCGGCACAGGCGTAAAATGACCTGCCTGTTTTACATGCGACACAACGCCTTTTTAAAGGGCTTGTCGCAAATTTTGCATATTTCAAAAGCTATTTTTTGACAGCCCGGATTCCAAGGCGTATTTTTCGTTAAAGATGTCGGAAACAGGACATCCAGAAGACCGATTCCAAGGGAGGAATTGCGTATTCGCAACGGAGCACGGGCAAATGAGCAGGAACTCCCAGAAGAAACGCTCAATCGTCTTTTATCTCATTCCGCAATTTACCCTGCTGCCATTCGCCGCAGCCGTTGAAACTCTCCGCATCGCCAATCGCATGCTGGGCTATCAGGCTTACGAATGGCGCATCTCCTCGCTCGACGGCCAGAAGGTCATGTCATCGAGCGGCATCTGTCTTGAGGTCGACACCTGTCTCGCCGACGAGCGACGATATGTCAGCGGTGAAAACCGCGCCGAAATGGCTATCATCTGTTCGGGCATCGATGTCGACCAGCATATCAACAAATCCGTCAATGCCTGGCTGCGCGAGGCCTATAATCGCGGCATCGCCATCGGCAGCCTCTGTACCGCCGCGCATATCCTTGCGCAGGCCGGCCTGCTGAACGGCAAGCGCTGCGCGATCCACTGGGAGAACCTGCCGGGTTTTTCCGAAGCCTTCCCGCAGGTCGAAGTCTATGCCGATCTCTTCGAGGTCGATAGCAACATCTACACCTGCGCCGGCGGAACGGCCTCGCTTGACATGATGTTGAGCCTGATTGGGCAGGATTTCGGCGAAAACCTCGTCAACCGCGTCTGCGAGCAGCAATTGACGGACCGGGTCCGCAGCCCCAACGACCGCCAGCGCCTGCCGCTGCGCGCCCGCCTCGGCGTCCAGAACAGCAAGGTCCTGTCGATCATCGAATTGATGGAAGGCAACCTCTCCGAACCGCTGTCGCTGCTCGACATCGCCGACGCCGCCGACCTGTCGCGCCGGCAGGTGGAGCGCCTGTTCCGGCAGGAAATGGGCCGTTCGCCCGCGCGCTACTACCTTGAAATCCGCCTCGACCGCGCCCGCCACCTGCTCGTGCAATCAGCCATGCCGGTGGTCGAGGTCGCCGTCGCCTGCGGTTTCGTCTCCGCTTCGCATTTTTCCAAGTGTTATCGGGAAATCTACAATCGCACCCCGCAACAGGAACGCGCGGAGCGCAAACTGCTGATCAGTGCCTCCAGAATGGCAATGGCGAGCCAGGGCAAAGCCGCGCACTGAAGACGCGGTTTAATGCTTCAGACCCGCTGGCGCGTGCCTCAGGGATGAAAACCTCTCCTCCGTCATGCCGGACTTGATCCGGCATCCAGCCACGGCGCGTCTGCGCCGTGAAAGGACTCTCCTGCGATCAAAGACTTGATCGCACTGGACCCCGGATCAGGTCCGGGGTGACGGAGTGTGGATAAACACACCACCCTAAAATTCACGCAAACGGCCGCACCGCATGGGCGAGATCCTCCGCTGTCATACCGGGGCCTGCCCTGTTGCCCGCCTCGCCATGCAGCCAGACACCGGCGGCAGCCGCCTCGAAGGCGGGCGTTCCCTGCGCCAGCAATGCGCCAATGATGCCCGCCAGCACATCGCCCGACCCCGCCGTCGCAAGGCTCACCGGTGCATTGCTGTTGACCAGCGCGCGCCCATCCGGCGCGGCGATCACCGTGTCCGCGCCCTTGTAGACCAGCACCGCGCCGCTGCGCACTGAGGCAAGCTGCGCCTTCTCGATCTTGCTCAATGCCGTATCGGCAGCGAGATCGGGGAACAGCCGCGCGAACTCTCCCTCATGTGGCGTCAGCACGAATTTTCCCGAGCCGGATGTCATCCGCTCGAACAGGGTTTCCGCACAATCCTTGAAAGCGGTAATCGCATCGGCATCCAGCACGACCGTTCTATCACCAAGCAGGGACACGAATTGCCGCGCCTTTTCGAGATCGCCAAAACCGGGGCCGAGAACGAAAGCGCCGTGGCGCTTGTCGTCCAGCCAGCGCCGCAGATCGTCGGCATCATCCAGGCCAGCACTCATCACCGCCGTCAGCGTCACCGAAAGCACGTCAAGCGCTTGCTTCGGGGCAGCGATTGTGACTATGCCCGCTCCCGCCTTCAGCGCCGATAGCGCCGTCATGCGGCTTGCCCCGGTCGCATGCGGCGGGCCGGAAAAAACGGTGAGGTGTCCACGCCGGAACTTGTGCGTTTCCATCCCGGAACGCGGCAGGGCGTCGCGCCAGACAAGCGGATCGTTTTCCGCCACCGATCCCGCATGAGCGGCAAGGATGCGGGCGGGAATGCCGATATCGAAAACCTCAAGCAGCCCACACAATTCGCGCCCCGGCATCAACAGATGGCCGGGTTTGCGCCCCACGAACGTCACGGTTCGCTCCGCCTTGAATGATGCACCGAGCGGCACGCCCCTCCTGCCGCAGAGACCCGATGGCAGATCGACAGCGAGAACCGGAACCCTCGCGTCAGTCACCGCATCGATCACCCGATGAAACTCCGGTGGAATATCGCGGGACAATCCAGCCCCGAAAACCGCGTCTATCACCAGGTCGCCCGCCAGCGGCGTATAGTCGCCCAGCGGCAAAGGCATCACCCCGCTTCGCTCGAAAGCTGTCCGCGCATCGCCCTTGAGCGCGGCGACATCGCCGAGATGATGAACCGCAACCGCCGCACCGCTTTGCAAAAGAGCGCGCGCCGCCACGTAACCATCGCCGCCATTGTTGCCGCCGCCGCAGAGCACCACGAAACGCAGCGCCTGCGGGTAATGGCGAAGGGCCGAGGCGGCGACAGCCTGCCCCGCCCGCTCCATCAGATCGTAAAGGGAAATGCCGGATTGACCGGCGGCCGCGTCGATGCGGGCCATCGCCACCGGATCGATAAGGAAGAGATGCGACAGGGACTTCATGGCCCGATCATCCCTTCAAAACATCGGAAAGGCAATCGATCCAAAAAATAAGCAGATCGACAAGGCGAAATAATAGTCAAATGCACAAAATACAATCAATCCACTCAGGCGCCGTTTGCACATCTTCAAATATTAAAGACTCCTAAAATAATACAAATCCCTAGAATCGATGACGGATTTTTTGAGTTTCAGCGAGAAATTGGCCGAGAAACCGCGAAAAGCGAATGCATTTTGTGCCGGAAGGCGGGGCAAGCGAAGTTTTTTCTTCAAGCCCGCTTCCGATCTGGCACAATACGTGCATTCTTGTGGCAGAGCGGGAATTACCTGCTTTAACGGGAGAAGCGGAGAGATATTTTCTCATGAAAAAGATCGAAGCGATCATTAAGCCTTTCAAGCTCGATGAAGTGAAGGAAGCCCTTCAGGAAGTCGGACTTCAGGGAATCACGGTCACGGAAGCAAAGGGCTTTGGTCGTCAGAAAGGCCACACGGAACTCTACCGCGGAGCGGAGTACGTCGTGGACTTTTTGCCGAAAGTGAAAGTCGAAGTCGTATTGGCGGACGAGAATGCGGAAGCCGTCATCGAGGCGATCCGCAATGCGGCGCAGACTGGACGTATCGGCGACGGAAAGATTTTCGTTTCCAATATCGAGGAAGTCATCCGCATCCGTACCGGTGAAACAGGCGTGGACGCCATATAATCAGAACCAGGTCCTGAGCCAGGGAGGCTCAGGTTTTTCACCTCGTCACCACCACACTCAAGGAAAACGTTTAAATGACGACCGCAAACGATATCTTGAAGCAGATCAAGGACAACGACATCAAGTTCGTGGACCTGCGCTTTACCGACCCCAAGGGCAAGCTGCAGCACGTCACCATGGATGTTGTCTGCGTTGACGAAGACATGTTCGCCGACGGCGTGATGTTCGACGGCTCCTCGATCGCCGGCTGGAAGGCCATCAACGAGTCCGACATGGTGCTGATGCCCGATCCGGCAACCGCCCATACCGATCCGTTCTTCGCCCAGTCCACCCTCGTCGTCCTTTGCGACATTCTCGACCCGGTTTCCGGTGAAGCCTATAACCGCGACCCGCGCGGCACCGCCAAGAAGGCCGAAGCCTACCTTAAGGCCTCCGGCATCGGCGACACTGTTTTCGTCGGCCCAGAGCCGGAATTCTTCGTCTTCGACGACGTGAAGTACAAGGCCGACCCCTACAATACGGGCTTCAAGCTGGATAGTTCCGAACTGCCGTCCAACGACGACACGGATTATGAAACCGGCAACCTCGGCCACCGTCCGCGCGTCAAGGGCGGCTATTTCCCGGTTCCGCCGATCGACAGCCTGCAGGACATGCGCTCCGAAATGCTGACGGTTCTGTCGGAAATGGGCGTCGTCGTTGAAAAGCACCACCACGAAGTTGCCGCCGCACAGCACGAGCTGGGCGTGAAGTTCGACACGCTGGTTTCCAGCGCCGACAAGATGCAGATCTACAAGTACGTCGTGCATCAGGTCGCCAATGCCTATGGCAAGACGGCAACCTTCATGCCGAAGCCGATCTTCGGCGACAACGGCTCGGGCATGCACGTCCACCAGTCGATCTGGAAGGGCGGCAAGCCGACCTTCGCTGGCGACGAATATGCGGGCCTTTCCGAGACCTGCCTCTATTACATCGGCGGCATCATCAAGCACGCCAAGGCCATCAACGCCTTCACCAACCCCACCACCAACTCCTACAAGCGTCTGGTGCCGGGTTATGAGGCGCCGGTTCTGCTCGCCTACTCCGCGCGCAACCGCTCCGCATCGTGCCGCATCCCCTTCGGCTCCAACCCGAAGGCGAAGCGCGTCGAAGTCCGCTTCCCGGACCCGACCCAGAACCCCTATCTCGGTTTTGCGGCGATGCTGATGGCCGGCCTCGACGGCATCAAGAACAAGATCCACCCCGGCAAGCCGATGGACAAGGACCTTTACGACCTTCCGCCCAAGGAGCTGAAGAAGATCCCGACCGTCTGCGGCTCGCTGCGCGAAGCGCTGGAAAGCCTCGACAAGGATCGCAAGTTCCTGACCGCCGGCGGCGTGTTCGACGACGACCAGATCGACTCGTTCATCGAGCTGAAGATGCACGAAGTCATGCGTTTCGAAATGACCCCGCATCCGGTCGAATTCGACATGTACTACTCGGCCTGACCGGCACTCGGAGCGCTACAGAGCATTTCCAGTAAAAGTGCGTAGCGGTTTTACGTCCGGAAATGCGCAAGGCAAAAAGATAGAGCGTTTTCGCGATTCGGAGAAAAGCGGAAACTCTCTATCAGGCGCTCCCTGTCCATTCCGGCGGTTTTCCCCTGGAAAGCCGCCGTTTTCTTTTGAGCCCAGCCACAGTCGCGGATGATGTCGATCAAGCCAGCCTCTCAGCAAACACGCCTCACGGACTGGCTCATCTTTCTGGCGGTGCCGTTCTTTTTCTCCAGCAACGTCATTTTCGGCCGCGGCGTCATCGGCGAGGTCTCCCCCTTTATCGCCGCCTTCATCCGCTGGATCGGCTCGAGCCTCGTCATCGCCCCCTTCATGATTGCCGACTGGCGAAACTGCCTGGCTTTCGTCCGCCAGAAAACGCTGCTCTGGCTCGTTCTCGGCATTCTCGGCATGGGCATCTGCGGCGGCGTGGTCTATTGGGGCCTCACCATAACGACGGCCGCCAATGGCACGCTGATCTACACGACCTCGTCGCTGTTCATCATCCTGTTCCAGCGCGTCTTTGAGGGCCGCCCGATTAAAAAGCTCGAAATGGCGGGCATGGTCATGGCTTTTGCGGGCGTGGCGGCGATCGTCCTGAAAGGCGACATGTCCGCTCTCTGGCAGATGAAATTCAACGTCGGCGATTTCGCCATTCTGGTGGCCGCGATCGCCTTTGCGATCTATTCGCTGCTGCTGCGCGATCCGGCCGCACGGCAGATGGCATCCTTCAGTCTCTTCGGCCTGATCGCCTTCTCCGGTGCGCTTGTCCTTCTGCCGCCTGCGGCACTGGAACTGGCGCATGGCGGATTGCTGCCCGCCACCCCCATGGCCTGGGCGAAGATCGGCGGCATCATCCTCTTCGCCTCGCTGCTCGCCTTTTATTGCTTCACCCATACGGTCCGCGTTTTCGGCCCTGCGACGGCGGGCATCACGCTTTACATGATGCCGCCAGTCTCGATCCTCATGGCCACGCTCTTCCTCGGCGAGACTTTCGAGACCTATCATGCCATCGGTATCGTGCTGGTTACGGGTGGCGTCATCATCGCCACCGCGCCCATCGGCCGCAAGACCTAGAGCGCCAGAGGGCAGAAAGGGCCAGATACCCCCTAGCCCTTGATATTTTCCGTTCTGCACCCAACTATTAGTGGGAAAGGAAGTCATGCCATGAAACAAAGAGACGCAAAATTCACGCTTGGCGAGATCGTCCGCCACAAGGTGTTTCCGTTCCGCGGTGTGGTCATCGACGTGGACCCGGAATACGCCAATACCGAGGAGTGGTGGAACGCCATTCCCGCTGAAATCAGGCCGGATCGCGATCAGCCCTTCTATCATCTTCTGGCTGAAAACGAGGAGACGGAATACGTCGCCTATGTTTCCGAGCAGAACCTGGTTCACGATGAGAGTGAGACGCCGCTCCGGAACCCGAATATCAGCCGCATCTTCGACAAGGCACCGAACGGTGAATGGCGCCCGAAGATGTCGACGGCCCATTAACGCGGTCCCGACAACGAGCCTTACCAATCCCAAGACATAAAAAAACCGGTCTGTTGCCAGACCGGTTTTTTCGTTTTCGATGCTGGTGCAGCGATCAGGGCTTCGGCGCGCTCTTGGCGGCGTCCTGAGCGGCTTCCAGCTTCTTGCGAGCCTCTTCAGCCTTCTTCTGCATGCCTTCCTGCAGGGTGCGCTGGCTTTCGGCGAGCTGCGACTGGCTGATCGCCGCGCCGTCATAAGCACCCGTGAAACCGGAGAGCGCGATCTTGATGGGGTTCGGCGCACGGCGGAAGTTGATGGAGGTGAAGACCACCTCGCTACCCTTCTTCAGCGAAGCGATCATGGCGTCCGTCAGCGGAACTTCGGCCGTGCACTTGTCGGGCAGGCAAACGGCGTAATCGAGCTTCTGGCCCTTGCCGCCGTCGATCTGCATCATCACACCCGGAGGAACGAGACGCGCGGTCGGAACGGAAACCTGCAACAGCTTGCGGTTGACCTTGCCTTCAACGCTGATGAGGCCGACAGCGGTGATCATCTGGCCATTCTGGGCGAGAACCACATTCTGTACGACGCAGACATCGTTGTCTTCCTGCTTGGAGCAGGTCTTGAACCAGCCGAGCGGCGGAGCGCCAGCGCCTCCTGCGGCGGGAGCAGCATCCTGCGCCTGCGAGATGGCCGGAGCGGAAACCGCGCCCAGGGAAAGAACGAGAGCGGACAGAGCCGTCCGGGTGAATGTGTTTGCCTTTTGCATCATAAGAGTTCCGTCTCCTGAATGTCTGCCAGAACAGAACTGAGGGTCCTGCTCGCCGATGGCGGTATCCTTCTGCCCGTTCAACTGTCGTTTAAATGAGGCAAATGCGTGACCCGTCTCTTCCGGCCACCCTGTTACATGCCGATCGCGGCGATATCCAGCACTTCTTTAACTTTTTCTTGAGGAGGGCCAAGATTTCCCGCCCTCGCATGGGTCCGGCCATGGGCTTGTGCTACATATTTGCCAGAATCACGACGGAAATACCGTTCATGACGATAAATCGGACGGACAGTTGAGACAGGATAGTGACATGCGTAACCTTGCGGCCCTCATCCCCGCATTGTTTCTTTGGGGATCGGCCCTGTTTTCGCCGGAAGCCGCCGTGGCGCAGCCGCTTCACGCCATTTCCATGCACGGCACGCCGGCGCTTCCCGCCGACTTCCGGCATTTCCCCTATGTCAATCCGGACGTGAAGAAGGGCGGCCGCATTTCCTACGGCGTCGTCGGCACCTTCGACAGCCTCAACCCCTTTGTTCTCAAGGGGATGCGCACCACAGCGCGCGGCGTCTGGGACCCGGAATTCGGCAATCTTCTCTACGAACCGCTGATGCAACGCTCCAGCGACGAGCCTTTCAGCCTTTACGGCCTGCTCGCCGAAACTGTGGAGTGGGATGAGGAACGCACCTTCACCCAGTTCAACATCAATCCCAGGGCCAGATGGTCGGATGGCGAACCGGTGACGCCTGACGATGTGATCTTCACCTTCAATCTCCTGAAGGAAAAAGGCCGCCCTCCCTTCAACAGCCGTCTCGACGGCGTGGCGAAGCTGGAAAAAGTCGGCGAACACGGCGTCCGTTTCACCTTCAACGACAGGGCGAACCGCGAAACGCCGCTCATTCTCGCCTCCTCCACCCCGATTTTGCCGAAACACGCAATCGATCCGGAAAAATTCGAGCAGGCGGGTCTCGGCGCGGTCGTCGGCTCGGGTCCATACCGTATCAAGACATTGCGGCCGGGCGAGCGAATCATCTGGGAGCGGAACCCGGACTATTGGGGCAAGGATATCCCGAGCAAGGTCGGCTTCGAGAACTACGACGAGATCAGCGTCACCTATTTCCTTCAGGTCACCACCATGTTCGAGGCCTTCAAGAAGGGCGATATCGACATCTACCCCGAAGGCGACGCCATCAACGGCACGTCCGACACGTCCCATTGGGGACAGGCCTACAATTTCCCGGCCGTTCATCGCGGCGATATCGTCAAGGACGTGTTCCAGCCGCGCCTGCCATCGGGCATGTTCGGGCTGGTGTTCAACACCCGCCGCGCGGTCTTCGCCGACGAGAAGGTGCGCGAGGGCCTGTCCTACGCGCTCGATTTCGAGTGGATGAACAAGAACATTCTCGGCGGCGCCTTCAAGCGCACGCAGAGCTACTGGCAGAACTCCGTGCTTGGCGCCTATGGCAATGCCGCAGACGAGCGCGAGCTGGCGCTGCTTGGCGATGCAGCGAAGAACATGCCGCCGGAGCTATTGGCGGGAACCTATGCCCTGCCGACGACCGACGGGACCGGCGCGGACCGCAAGGTTCTGAAGCTTGCCGTCGATAAGCTGAAAGAGGCCGGATACACCATCAAGAATGGCAGGATGTCCGACGCCAACGGCCGCCAGCTCGCATTCGAGATCATGACGCAGAACCCGGCCCAGGAGCGCATAGCGCTTGCCTACCAGCGTTCGCTGAACCTGATCGGCGTCGCCATGGGCATCCGCTCGGTCGATGACGGCCAATATCAGGCACGCTCCAACGGCTTCGATTACGACATGATCATCCGCTCCCTGCCCTCCTCGCTTTCGCCGGGCGCCGAGCAGCTCAATCGCTGGAGTTCACTGTCGCGGGATGCGCAGGGCAGCTTCAACTATGCGGGCGCGGCCAGCCCCGACATAGACCGCATGATCGAGGCCCTGTTGCAGGCCCGCTCCACGGAGGATTTTCAGGCGGCAGTGCGCGGTTATGATCGCCTGCTGGTTGCCGGCCACTATGTCATTCCGCTTTACTACATCGGCGCGCAATGGGTAGCGCGCTGGAAATACATCGACCGCCCGGATATGACCCCGATATCAGGCAATCAGAAACAGACCTGGTGGGATGCACGGGCGCAATAACCCGCTCCTGCCCGGTCCAAGACAACGGAAGACAAAGCCATGGAACGCATCGTTATCGACGTCGTATCGGATATGGTCTGCCCCTGGTGTTATCTGGGCAAGGCAAGGCTCGATCTTGCCATTGCCGAGGTGCAGGACGAAATCAGCGTAGACGTGAACTGGCGGCCTTACCGCCTCAACCCGGATTACCCGCCGGAAGGCGTCGACCAGAAAGCCGCTCTCGAGGAAAAGCTCGGCAAGGAGCGTCTCGAACAGGCCCATGCCTCGCTGGTTGAACTCGGCGCCCAGGTCGGCATCCACTATGATTTCGACGCGATCAAGATCGGCCCGAACACGCTCGATGCGCACCGCCTGTCGCTCTGGGCGCACTCCGAAGGAAGAGACGTTCAGGAGAAGATCGTCACCGCTCTGTTCAAGGCGAATTTCGAGGAAGGCCGCAACATCGGCGATCACGCCGTGCTGACCGACATTGCCGAAAAGTCCGGCATGGACGCCAAGGTGGTCGCTCGGCTTCTGGCATCGGATGCGGACAAGGACACTGTTATCGCCGAGATCGACGCGGCGCAGCAGATGGGCGTTTCCGGCGTGCCGTTTTTCATCGTCGACCAGAAATACGCCATCAGCGGTGCGCAAACGCCTGACGTGTTGATTGCTGCATTGCGGGATATTGCAAAAATGAAGGCGGACGAGCATAAGTCGATGAACTGACGGTCGAACCACCGGCAGCTTACCCTAACCGATAGACTGTTGGTGTTTTCCCGTGTCCGACCAGACCCTGAAAGGCATTCTGCTTGCCTTTGCCGCCTTCGCTGCCTACGCATGGAGCGACGCGAGCGTTAAACTCATAGAAGGCCAGATTTCGCCGATCGAATCGGCCTTCTTCGGCGCCATGTTTGGCCTCGTCGCCCTGCCCTTCATCCGCAAGCGCAACGACCGCTGGGTGGACATCGTCAAGACGACGAACCGCCCCCTGTGGTTGCTGCGTTTCTTCGCGGCTGGTACCGGGGCCATCGGCAGCGTCACCGCTTTCACCCACCTCTCCATGGCCGAAGCTTTCGCACTGATCTTCCTGCTACCCTCCTTCGTCACCATCATGTCAGTGGTGTTTTTGAAGGAACAGGTCGGCATCAAGCGTTGGTCGGCGGTCATTGTCGGCTTTCTCGGCGTCCTCGTCATTCTGCGGCCGGGCTTCCGCGAATTGGGCATCGGCCATCTAGGCGCAATTGTCGGCGGTTCGAGCGGCGCGCTGTCGATCGTGATCTTTCGCGCCATGGGGCCTTCCGAAAAGAACGTCTCGCTTTATGGAGCGGGCGTGCTCGGCTGTCTGACGATCAGCGGCCTTGCCATGATACCCACCTTCGCCCTGCCGAACGGCGAACAATGGCTGCTTCTGGCGGGTTACGGCCTGCTCGGGGCGATCGCCAACGTGCTGGTCATGTATGCCGCGAAATACGCGCCCGCCGCAGTGATCGGCCCGACGCAATATAGCCAGATGCTCTGGGCCATCCTGTTCGGTTACCTGATCTTCGGTGACCATATCGACAGATGGATGCTGGTCGGCATCGCCCTCATCGTCGGCTCCGGCCTTCTGACACTGATCCGTGAAAAGCAGAGAAAGGTACCGCTGCCGGCCTCGATCGCTGCGACGGACCAGAATGTGGCAGTGGCGATCACGCCGGAAGATGCGCCGAAAAACCCATGAGGGGCCGCATCAATTCCCGGGAGCGCGTCCGATAGCTAGACGCGCTCTATATCCCTGGTACACATTTTCCGGAGGTAATGCCGCTACGCGGTTTTGCTGGAAATGTGGTGGCGCATCGGTTGAGAGATCAATAGCACACGCGTGTGCGGTACATGTCACCCCAGCCATCCTGACGCCAGGCCGTGTGGCAGCGCGGATATACGGGTTCATAAACAACGCGCGGACCGTATACCGGCTGGGCGTAGACGGGTGGACCGTAAGCATATGCGGGCGGCGGGCCATAGGCGTAGGCGGGCGGACCGTAAGCGTAACCCGAATTTCTTGCTCCGGCGATGAGAGCGCCGCCAACGATGGTGCCGGCAATGCCGGCCGCAAGGCCGCGTCCGAAATTATTGCGTGCTTCCGCCTGGCTTGTCGTGGCAATTGTGGTACCCGCAATTGTCAAAGCAACCAGACCAGCGGTAACGAACCTGTTGATGTTGGTCCACATAGTCTTGCTCCTTGGTCGCCCGACTGCGGCCTACATCATGACCGCACCAGGCATGAAGCAGAGACTACGCCGGCAATTTTTACCGGCATATGTCCGTTTCCTTAAATCCCCGTAATGTCGGCCCGCTTGTGAAGCAGCCACTCAGGAGCGGGCCAGTTCCGCAAGCTGCGTCATGATCATCGCCGCACCCGTCAGCCGTTTTTCCGGCGTGGGCAGGTCGCGGGTCAGGAACAGGCTGTGGTCGGGGCGGATTTTGGCCATCGAGCCCTGCTTGCCGATATAGGCGACGAGAGCCGCCGGGTTCGGGAATTCCTTGTGGCGGAATTGCAGGACCACACCCTTCGGTCCGGCATCCACCTTCTCGACATTGGCGGTACGGCAGAGCGACTTGATGTAAACGATCTTGAGAAGGTGCTGGACTTCCTTCGGCAGCGGCCCGAAACGGTCGATCATTTCCGCGCCGAAACCATCGATCTCGCTTATATCGGCAAGCTCGCCGAGACGGCGGTAGAGACCCATGCGCAGATGCAGGTCCGGCACGTAATCTTCCGGGATCATCACCGAGGTGCCGACCGAGATTTGCGGCGACCAGCCGGTGTCCCTCACCTCCTCGTCGCCCTTCACCTCGGCCACCGCCTCCTCCAGCATCTGCTGGTAAAGCTCGAAACCGACTTCCTTGATGTGACCGGATTGCTCCTCGCCGAGCAGATTGCCCGCGCCGCGAATATCGAGGTCGTGGCTGGCAAGCTGGAACCCGGCCCCAAGCGTATCGAGCGATTGCAACACCTTCAGCCGCCGCTCGGCCATCGTCGTCAACACCTTGTTGACCGGCAGGGTAAACAGCGCAAAGGCGCGTACCTTGGAGCGGCCGACGCGGCCGCGCAGCTGGTAAAGCTGGGCAAGACCGAACATATCGGCGCGGTGCACGATCAGCGTATTGGCGGTCGGCACATCGAGACCGGATTCGACGATGGTGGTCGAAAGCAACACATCGTATTTGCCGTCATAAAAGGCGTTCATGATGTCTTCGAGTTCGCCCGCCGCCATCTGGCCGTGCGCCACCGCCACCTTCAGCTCAGGCACATCCGATTGCAGGAATGCGTGAATATCGGCGAGATCGGCAAGGCGCGGGCAGACGTAGAAACTCTGGCCGCCACGATAATGCTCGCGCATCAGCGTTTCGCGGATCACCAGCGGATCGAACGGCGAGATGAAGGTGCGCACCGCCATGCGGTCCACCGGCGGCGTGGTGATCAGCGAAAGCTCGCGCACGCCGGTCATGGCCAGTTGCAATGTGCGCGGAATGGGCGTCGCCGAAAGCGTCAGCACATGCACGTCGCTTTTCAGCTCCTTCAGGCGCTCCTTGTGCTTCACGCCGAAATGCTGCTCTTCGTCGATGATCAGCAGGCCGAGATTGGCGAAGTTGATGCCCGCGCCAAGCAGCGCGTGGGTGCCGACGACGATATCCGTCTTTCCGTCAGCCACTTCCTTTTTGGTAAGCGCAAGCTCCTTGGAACCGACAAGGCGCGAGGCCTGTTGCACCCGGATCGGCAGCCCGCGAAACCGTTCGGAAAAAGTTCGGAAATGCTGCCGGGAAAGCAGTGTGGTCGGCACCACGACCGCCACCTGAACGCCATTCATGGCCGCAAGGAAAGCGGCGCGCAACGCCACTTCCGTCTTGCCGAAACCGACATCGCCGCAGATGAGGCGATCCATCGGCCGCCCGGCACCGAGATCGTCACGAACCGCGTCGATGGCGTTCTGCTGGTCTTCGGTCTCATCATAAGGAAAACGGGCGGAAAACTCATCGTAAAGCCCATCGGGTGCGGCCAGAACCGGCGCATGGCGCACCAGACGCGCGGCCGCGATGCGGATAAGCTCGTCGGCCATGTCGAGCAGGCGCTTCTTGAGCTTGGCCTTGCGCATCTGCCATGCGCCGCCACCCAACCTGTCGAGCGTGGCTTCCGCCGCGTCGGAGCCATAACGCGAGAGGAGATCGATGTTCTCAACCGGCAGGAACAGCTTTGCATCGTCAGCGTAGTGCAGCTCCAGACAGGCGCGCGGTGCACCCGCCGCTTCGATGGTCTGGAGACCGACGAACCGGCCGATACCGTGCTCGGCGTGAACGACGAGCGATCCCACGTCCAGCCCCGCGACTTCCGAGATGAAGTCCGCGCCGCGCTTGCGGCGCTTGGAGCGGCGCACCATGCGGTCGCCGAGAATATCCTGCTCGCCGATGATCGCCAGCGTTCCGGTCTCAAACCCGGCCTCGAGGCTCAAAACTGCCGCCGCAGCCTCGCCCTTGCCGAGCGTCTCCACCTCTTTCAGAGATGCCACCGACTTGATCTTTTCAAGCCCGTGTTCGTTCAAGACCTGCAACAGCCGGTCGAGCGAGCCTTCCGACCAGCCAGTGATCAGCACCTTCCAGCCCTTGGCGCGGCGTTCGGCAATGTGCTTTACCGCCAGATCGAAAACGTTGATCCGCTCTTCGCTATTGCTTTCGGTCAGCGGGCGGGCCCAGCGCGGGCCGACATGGGCGTCCAGCGTCGCGACCGGATGGCCCTCGCTATCGTGCTCGTTGAAGGGCGTCAGCCGCACGGCATTGACGCTCGCAAGCGCCGTGTCGAAACTCTTGCCGTCGAGATAGAGTTGCCCCGGCGATACCGGCTTATAGGGCGCGCCCTGCGTCGAGCCTTTGGTCTCACCGGAAGCCCGCCGCGCCTCGTAATAGTCATGGACCAGCTTGGAGCGTTCCTTCGCCGCCTCGCGCGCCGTATGGTCGGTGACGATGCGGAAGCCCTGAAGGTAGTCGAAGGCGGTTTCCAGCTTCTCGTAAAACAGCGGCAGCCAATGCTCCATGCCGGCATAACGGCGGCCTTCGGAGACGGCCTGATAAAGAGAATCGTCGCGCGTCGCAGCGCCGAACAGCGACAGGTAATTCTTCCGGAAACGGCCGATCGTATCCGGCGTCAGCGTCACTTCGCTCATCGGGTTGAGATCAAGCGAGCGCGCCTGGGAGATGGTGCGCTGGCTGGCCGGATCAAAGGTGCGGATACTTTCCAGCGTATCGCCGAAGAAATCGAGCCGCACCGGCTCTTCCGTGCCTGGCACAAAAACATCGAGAATACCGCCGCGCACGGCGAATTCGCCGACTTCGCGCACCGTCGCCACCCGGTCGAAACCGTTGCGCTCCAGCCGCGCGGCAATCTCTTCCATGCGGATCTGATTGCCGGGGCGAGCAGAAAAACCAAGATTTTCAATGATGTCGCGCGGCGCCATCTTCTGCAGCATGGCGTTGACGGTAACGAGCACGATGGCCGGATGCGGTTTCTTCGCGTGGTTGTTGAGCCCGGCAAGCGCCGCAAGCCGCCGCGCCGAGGTGTCGGCGCTCGGTGACACGCGGTCGTAGGGCAGGCAATCCCAGGCCGGCAGCGACATGACCGGAATATCCGGCGCGACGAAACCGAGGATCTGTTCCAGATCGGCGACCCGCTGGCCATCCGACATCACATAGGCAACCGATGTCCCTGCCCGCGCCATGTCGGCCAAAAGCAGGGCTTCCATGCCGGAGGGTACATTTCCGATGGTCAGCGGCGTATCGGCCGACGTCACCAGCTTTGCATCGAATCCGGCTATCATGTTTCAGGCCTTCAAGGTTTCGGATGTGACGAGATCGAAATCCGGGCGGTAGGAGGTGATCTTTTCAAACAGCGGGGTCTGGAATTTTTCCGGTACGGCCAGAGCGCCCGTCACCATTTGAACCAGGTCCTGATCCTCTTCCGCCATGATGATTTCCAGCTCATCGAGCTGTTCGTCGGAGAGCGTGGCGATATGGTCTTCCGCGAATTGCCCGAGCACGAGATCCATCTCGCGAATGCCCCGGTGCCAGCAGCGGTAAAGTATCCGCCTGCGTCTAGGATCGAGGTCGGCGCTCGTGCGCACCAGTCCAGTCATCGCATTCACCTTTCGGTTGGCTATTCAACAAGATGTTGATTGCGACCTCCTATAGAACAGGAGGCGAACGCTTGGAACCGGTTTTTATCGAAATAATGCCACGGCAGCTAAAAACTGCCGGTGATAAACCGCCTTTGTCGGCACGCAAGTCTTGCATAACGCGTCCCCTTCCCCGATTTTGCTGACCATGCGCCCCGCCATTCTCGATCCGCTATTTGCTTCCGTTTCCACCCTTGCCGGTGTGGGGCCGAAGCTTGCCGATCTTCTGGCAAAACTGCTGAGCCGGGAAAACGCCGAAGACACCCGCGTGATCGACCTTCTGTTCCACGCGCCGTCCAACGTCATCGACCGGCGCAACCGCCCCGGCATCGCGCTTGCGGCCCCCGGCGCCATTGTCACCATTCAGGGACGGATCGACCGCCATCAGCCGCCGCCATCAGGCAACCGCTCCGCACCCTACCGGGTTTTCCTGCATGACGAGACCGGCGAGTTGGCGCTGACCTTCTTCCGCGCCAAGGGCGATTGGCTTTCCAAGGCGCTGCCCGTCGATGAAGAGGTTCTCGTCAGCGGCAAGGTGGACTGGTTCAACGGCCGCGCCTCCATGGTGCATCCGGATTTCATGGTGAAGCTTTCCGAGGCCGAAAACCTGCCGTTGGTGGAAGCCGTCTATCCCATGACCGCCGGGCTGTCTCCCAAGGTGTTGAGACGGGCGATCGAAGGCGGGCTTTCCAAACTGCCCGCCTTCCCCGAATGGATCGACGAGACCCTGATGGCCCGGCAGAGCTTCGGCGATGTGGCATCGAGCTTCCGCGAGCTGCACGACCCGCGCGACAGCGCCGATATCGAGCCACAAGCCCCGGCGCGCAGACGGCTCGCCTATGACGAATTTCTCGCCGGGCAGCTTTCACTCGCGCTGGTGCGGCAGCGGCTGCGCAAGGTGGCGGGCCAGCCGATCCGCGCCAAGGGCGACGTCGCCGCGAAAATCCTGTCGCTATTGCCCTTCTCGCTGACATCAAGCCAGAGCGCTGCGGTAAAGGACATCCTGACCGATATGGCAGGCGAAGACCGTATGCTTCGCCTGCTGCAGGGCGATGTCGGCGCAGGCAAGACGCTGGTGGCGCTGATGGCGATGGCAACAGCCGTCGAGGCCGGTGGACAGGCGGTGCTGATGGCGCCGACCGAAATCCTTGCCCGGCAACATTTCGCCACCATCTCCAAACTCGCCAATGCCGCAGGCATCACCGTCGAGGTGCTGACCGGCCGCACCAAGGGCAAGGAACGCCGTGAGATCGAGGAGCGCGTGGCCTCCGGTGAAGCACAAATCGTCATCGGCACCCATGCACTGTTTCAGGACAGTGTCAGTTACAAGAACCTCGTGCTTGCCGTGGTGGACGAACAGCACCGTTTCGGCGTGCATCAGCGCCTGCGCCTCACCGCCAAGGGCATCACGCCGCATATGCTGGTCATGACCGCCACCCCCATTCCGCGCACTCTGGTTCTGGCCGCCTTCGGCGACATGGACGTGTCGAAACTCACCGAAAAACCCGCTGGCCGCAAACCCATCCAGACCGTAACGATCCCCACCGAACGTATCGGCGACATTGTCGAGCGGCTGCGCGCAGCACTTAAGGAAGGCAAGAAGGCCTACTGGATCTGCCCGCTGGTGGAAGAAACAGAAGAGTCCGACCTGATGTCGGCGGAGGAGCGGCATGCGGTGCTCTCGCAGATGCTCGGAGCCAATATCGGCCTCATCCACGGGCGTATGAGCGGCCCGGAGAAGGACGCCGCCATGCTGGCCTTCAAGAGCGGCGAAACCCGGCTGCTGGTGGCAACGACGGTGGTGGAAGTGGGCGTCGACGTACCGGACGCCTCAATCATGGTCATCGAGCACGCCGAACGTTTCGGCCTTGCCCAGCTTCACCAGCTGCGCGGCCGCGTCGGGCGCGGCGAAGAGGCCTCCACCTGCATCCTGCTCTATAAGGGTCCGCTCAGCGAAAACGGCCGTGCCCGGCTTTCCATCCTGCGCGACAGCGAGGACGGTTTCCTGATCGCCGAGGAAGACCTGAAGCTGCGCGGCGAAGGCGAGTTGCTCGGCACCCGCCAGTCCGGCACACCGGGCTTCCGCATCGCCAGCCTCGAAGCCCATGCCGACCTCTTGGAAATCGCCCGCAAGGACGCGGCTTACGTCATCGAGCGTGATCCGGAACTAACAGGCCCACGCGGCGACAGCCTGCGCACCCTGCTCTACCTGCACCGCCGCGACGAAGCGATCCGCTTCCTGCACGCCGGCTGAAAGTTGTGACCGCCATGAACATGATCGACCCACGCCGCCCGCCGCCTGCCTTCAGAAAGGGCTACGCGCTCTGCTCGCCGCAAAATATCCTGCAACCGGATACATTCGCCAAAAGCCAGAAGAAAGCTATCGGCAAGGCCTTCAAAAAGCCGGGCCGCAAAAAGGCATGGGAAGAGGCGCTGGAGGAAGGCTGGAGCGTGCGGCTGGTCTATATGCGGCTTTTCGTTCCCGTGTTCCACGCTACGAGCACAGGGACAGAGGTGGATGATCTGGATGACGAGGATTGATCGGGAAGTCTGAGCGACCGTTGACTAGAGTGTCGAAGGCCATCGCTGCGAGGTGTGGATGACCGTCAGAATTTCGATATCCCCGCCAACACGATAGGCGACGATATAGGAAATGTCGGAAAGTACGGCTTCCCGCGTTCCCCTGATGCGCCCAACCCGCCCCATAGCTGGCTGCTCCACCAACATATCGACCGCTGAAACAATGCGGAAAATCACGCGCGCCGCAGCGACTGAATTGTCCGTTTCGATGTGCGCGCCAATTTCATCGAGCCGCCGCAGCGCCCGCAAGGTCCAGAGAATTCTCCGGTCGCTCATGACGGGCGGGCGGGCTTGACGTATTTACCGATAATGTTTGCGAGATCTTCAGGCGTCCCAAACTCCCCGCGATCCGCTTCCGCCACACCGGCCTCGATCTCGGCAAGCTGCCACTCTTCCCGGGCAACGTAGTCCTCAATCGCCCGCGCAGCCATATAGGACCGCGAGCGGTCAAGCTTTTCCGCCAGCTGATCAAGTTTGTCAGTGACCTCGTCCGGCAAGCGCACCGTGAATGCAGTCATGATCCCGACCTTTCCTGGTTCATTGCGATTATTGGTGAACCACATTGGTTCGTCAAGGCTCACTCCGGCATTGATATGGTCCATGAAATGGACTATTTTTACGTGGAGAAAAATCCGGGAAATCCCCATGCAGATATCCGTGACTGACGCTAAAGGCCAGCTTACAGAACTGGTACGCCGCGCCGAGGCTGGTGATGAAATCATTCTCACACGGCACGGCCATGCAGCCGTGCGGCTGGTTCCGGTCACTGCCGTGGTGGATAAAACCTCCCGTAGGGCCGTGCTTGCAAAAGTGCGCGCGGCAGTCGCAAACAAAGCCGATGATGGCCCGGATGCCGCGCATAGTCAGGATTTCCTCTATGACGAGCACGGCCTTCCCAAATGATCGCAATCGATACGTCGGCTCTGATGGCGATCCTGCTCGATGAACCCGAAGCAGATGCCTGTGCCTCGGCTCTCGAAACGGATGAGCCTCTGCTGATTTCAGCCGGCACGCTTGCGGAAGCCTTGATTGTAGCACAACGGCGCGACCGCAGCCGCGAACTAGAAATGCTGATCGAAGGGCTGAGCGTTGACGTCAGACACGTCACCCCCAAATCGGCGCACGGCGTTTCCGAAGCCTATCGCATCTGGGGAAAGGGCATTCATCCGGCCGGGCTGAATTTCGGGGACTGTTTTGCCTACGATCTGGCGAAAACAGAAGGCTGCCCCTTGCTTTATGTCGGCAACGACTTTTCCCGAACCGATATCGTCAGCGTTCTCTAACTCTCAAACCGGCGCGATCATCTTCGGCGGGGTGAAATCCGGGGCCACCAGACCGCCGGAAATCAGCAGTTTTGCCGCGTCCTCCGGCGTCATATCCAGCATCACGATCTTGTCTTTCGGCACGAACAGCAAGAAACCCGCTGTCGGCACTGGCGTCGGCGGCAGGAAGACGGCGACCATCTGCTGGCCCATTTCGTTGAAGCGATGGGCAATCTCGCCCTTCACATCGGAGGATACGAACACCATCGCCCACATTCCGGGTGAAGGAAACTCGATCAGGCCGACCTTCTTGAAAGAGTTCGAATGCTCTTTCAGAACGGATTCGAACATCTGCTTGATGCTCTTGTAGATCGGCCGCACCAGCGGCATGCGATTGAGAACGGATTCGCCGACGCCGACGATCCATTTGCCGATGAGGTTATTGCCGAGAAAACCGATGAGCGTAATGCCGACGACGGCGATCAGGAGGCCGAAGCCGGGGATGGCCACATCGAAATATTGCTCGGGATCGTAACGGGCGGGAATATAGGGCTTAACCCAGCTATCCGCCCATTGCAGGAAACTCCACACCAGCCACATGGTAATGGTGACGGGCGCGAGGATGAGGACGCCCGTGAGGAAGCTGTTGCGCAGACGGGCTGCGAATGAAATTTTGACTGGAATATCGGTCATTTACCGTACGGAATTAAGCGTTGTCGCTATCGAAACCCGGATGAAAACCGACAATGCCGGATGGAGTTCCGCCATGCAAGCGGAGAACTGTGAAATATTCGTCAGGAATCCCTTCGCCGCTCAGGCCCTCAACGTGGCGAAAACCGAAGCGACCGTAATATTCGGGGTCGCCCGCAACAACTGCGCCGGCAGCGCTCAGACGCTCCAGCGCTGCAAGCCCTTCCCGCACCAGCCCGGAGCCGACACCCTGCCTTTGCCGATCCGGCGTGACGGAGAGTGGAGCAAGGCAGAACCAGCCGGTCTCGCCGCTGGTCAGCGTCACCGGCGAGAACCCGACATGGCCGATGATGCCTTCGCTGTCCTCGGCAACCAGTGAAATCGTGAGCGCGCCGGCTTTGCTCAGCCGCTCGACGATCAGATGTTCGGTCTGACTGCTGTAATCGACGTTACGGAAGGCATCTTCCGTAACGCGAGCGATCGCCTCTTCGTCGCCCGGCTGTTCCGGCCGGATTATCATTCCACCGTCACCGATTTCGCCAGATTGCGCGGCTGATCCACATCCGTGCCCATGAAGACGGCAGTGTGGTAAGCGAGCAACTGGATCGGCAGCGAAAAGACCATCGGCGCGATCAGCTCGTCGACATTGGGCAGCGTGATCGTCGCCATCGTTTCCAGCTTGGAGGCAGCAGCACCCTTCTCGTCGGTGATGAAGATGATCTTGCCGCCACGCGCGGCGACTTCCTGCATGTTCGAAATGGTTTTTTCGAAGAAGCGGTCATGCGGCGCAATGACGATAACAGGCATGTTCTCGTCGATCAGCGCAATCGGCCCATGCTTCAACTCGCCGGCGGCGTAACCTTCGGCATGGATATAGGAGATTTCCTTGAGCTTCAGCGCGCCTTCCAGCGCCAGCGGGAAGCTGGTGCCACGGCCGAGATAAAGCACATCCTTGAAACGCGACAGATCGCGGGAAAGCGCCTCGATCTGCGGCTGGATGCTGTTGAGAACCTTGCTCATGATGCGCGGCATCTCGATGAGATGGCGAACCAGTTCGGTTTCCTGCTGCGGTGTGATCGTGCCACGCGCCTTGCCGGCGGCGACTGCCAGCGAAGCCAGCACGGCAAGCTGGCAGGTGAAGGCCTTGGTGGAGGCGACGCCGATTTCCGGGCCGGCAAGGATCGGAAAGATGGCGTCCGATTCGCGCGCCATGGTCGATTCACGCGTATTGACCACCGCGCCGATCTTCAGTCCCTCTTGCTGGCAATAACGCAGGGCCGCCAGCGTATCGGCGGTTTCGCCCGATTGCGAAATGAACAGCGCGGCCTGCGTGGGGACGAGCGGGATATCGCGGTAACGGAATTCCGACGCCACATCGATTTCCACCGGCAAACGCGCATAACGCTCGAACCAGTATTTGCCGATCAGGCCGGACAGATAGGCCGTGCCGCAGGCGGAAATGGCAAGGCCGGAAAGCTTGGCGAAATCGATCGCCTTGTCAGCATCCTTCACGGTTTTGGAGGCGAAATCCACATAGTGGCTGAGCGCATGGGAAATGACTTCCGGCTGCTCGTAGATTTCCTTTTCCATGAAGTGGCGGTGGTTGCCCTTGTCGACCACGAAAGCCGTCGCCTGCGAAATCTGGCGCTCGCGCTTCACCGGCTTGCCGGAGAAATCGATGATTTCCGCGCCTTGACGGGTCACGATGGCGCAATCGCCATCCACCAGATAGGTGATCTCGTTGGTGAAGGGCGACAGCGCAATCGCATCGGAGCCCAGGAACATTTCGCCCTTGCCGTAACCGACGGCAAGCGGCGGGCCGGAACGCGCCGAAAGCAGCGTGCCAGGCTCATCCTGAAACATCACCACCAGCGCATAGGCGCCCGTCACGCGGTTCAGCATCTTCAGCATCGCCTCGCGATGGCCAAGACCTTCACGGGTGTATTTTGCCAGAAGCTGCGCCACCACTTCGGTGTCGGTCTGGGTGGTGAAGGTGGCACCCTCGGCGCTCAGCTCATCGCGCAATTCGGAGAAGTTTTCGATGATGCCGTTATGCACAACGGCAACGCCTTCAACGAAATGCGGGTGAGCATTGGTTTCGTTCGGTACGCCATGGGTCGCCCAGCGGGTATGCGCGATGCCGACGACGCCCGGCAGCGGCTCTTGCGAAAGCAGCTTCTCCAGGTTGAACAGCTTTCCTTCCGCGCGGCGGCGGTCCATCGCACCATTGTCGATGGTGGCGACACCAGCCGAATCGTAACCGCGATATTCGAGACGCTTCAGCGCATCGACAAGCCGTTCAGCAACGGGCTGGGTTCCGACAATTCCGACAATTCCGCACATATATTTCTCCAGACGGCGATCTCTTCGCCGAAACTTCCAGAGTATTTCCGCCTTTCCCTGAAATGCGAAAATACTCCACCTTTTTGTTCTGACGCATTTCCGGACGTAAAACCGCTACGCACTTTTACTGGAAATGCTTTAACCGTTTCTCTGAAATCGGCAATTATGCCGCCGGTCACTTTCAGTATCGCTCGGTAACGTCTTTCAAGACGATCTTTTCTTCGATTCCTTCAGCGCCTTCGCCCGCTCGCGCACGAGGGTTGCCCTGCCCGGTTTCACTTCCTGCCGAGCGCGCCCGAAAGCCAGCGCGTCGGCCGGCACGTCATCGGTAATCACGCTGCCCGAGGCGATATAGGCCCCGTCTCCGATGGTGACGGGAGCGACCAGCGACGAATTCGAGCCGATGAAGCTATTGGCTCCGATCCGCGTTTCGGCCTTGTTGTAGCCGTCGTAATTGCAGGTGATGGTGCCAGCGCCGATATTGCTGCCCGCGCCGATGAACGCATCGCCGATATAGGTCAGATGGTTGACCTTGGCGCCCTCGCCGATTTCCGCCTTCTTGACTTCGCAGAAATTGCCGACCTTGGCATTGGCGTGAAGATTGGCGCCCGGACGCAACCGCGCATAGGGACCCACAGCTGCCCCTTGCGCGACATAAGCCCCTTCCAGATGCGAAAACGCATGGATGACAGCACCCGGCTCGATCGTCACACCGGGACCGATGACGACATTCGGCTCGATCAGCACGTCCTGACCGATCTTCGTGTCGAAGGAAAGAAACACGGTTTCTGGCGCGATCATCGAAACACCGTCCACCATCAATTCGTGGCGTCGGCGCTCCTGCCAGAGCTTCTCTATAAAGGCCAGTTCTGCGCGGTTGTTGCAGCCGAGCAGCTCCGTTTCCGGTGCATCGATGGCAACGGCACGGCGGCCGAGAGACCGAGCGATCTCGACGATATCGGTCAGATAATATTCGCCCTTCACATTGCCGTTGCCGATCCGGTCGAGCAGATCCAGCGCATTGCGGCCGTTGATGGCCATCAATCCGCTGTTGCACCAGGTTACCTTGCGTTCCTCGTCGGTGGCGTCCTTTTCCTCGCGGATCGCCACCAGCTCGCCATTCTCGACCAGCAGCCGGCCATAACCCGTGGGCCGGTCGGTATGGAAGCCGATGACGGCGACGTCGGCACCGGCGGCAATCGCCTCGCGCGCCCGGTCGAGCGTTGCGGAGGTGATGAGCGGCACATCGCCATAAGCGACGATGACATCATCAAACCCGCGCTCGATGGCCGGGCGTGCGGCAAGAACCGCATGGCCGGTGCCCTTGCGTTCCTTCTGCAAAAAAGCTTCCACCTGCATGCCATGAAGACTGGCGGCGGCAGTGACATTATCGGCATCGCGCCCGACCACCAGCGCCACCGCGCCGACGCCCGCTCCAGCCACCGCCTCCACTACATGCGCGATCATCGGACGCCCGGCGACCGGATGCAGCACCTTGGATTTCGAAGACTTCATGCGCGTGCTGTCGCCCGCTGCGAGAATAACGGCTAGAGAGCTGCGCTCCATAAGACCTCCAACACCTGTCACCGGCCGCAAGACGGGCGGGACAGCGGCATATATTTGACTTTACGCCGGCAGGCTTGAGCGGACGGCGCGTCGGTGATTGCATTCCGGCATTGCTATAACGGCGCCTCACTTAAGAAACCATGCAAATCTGCACCAAATTTCCGCGCCGATTTTCATGAAACGTGATCAGCGGCGGGCAGGCATGATCTATCGGCGGGAGCTACGGGCCGTGAATTCGAGTATCTGCTGGCGACCGTTTTCAATCAGCCTTTCCATTTCGCGACGGGCCGCAGCCTCGTCGCGCAGGCGAAGCGCCTCGACGAGCCGCAAGTGAGAGGCGGAGACGTCGGAAATTTCGTTGGGATCGGCCTCCGGGTTGCTCATCCGGAAAATACCCGCCAGAGCCGCCTTTATCAGCGAACCGACCGTGCGCATGAACGGGTTGCCGGACATTTCGGTAATGAGGACATGGAAATTCATGTCCGCAAGCGCCCGCTTTTCCTTGGAATAGGCCGTATTGCCCATCTCGTTGGCGTAAGCGGCAAGTTTTGAAATATCGGCGTCTTTTGCCCTGATGGCGGCAAGGCCCGCGCCATAGGGTTCGAAAGCCTGGCGGATATCGTAAAGATGCAGCAGGAATTCCTCGCTGACACCAGCCTCGAAGTGCCAGAGCAGCACCTCGCTATCGAACATGTTCCAGCTTTCGCGCTCCGTCACGCGGGTGCCGATGCGCGCCTTGGGGGAAATCATGCCCTTGGCGGTGAGCGTCTTCATCGCCTCGCGAAGCACCGTTCGGGAAACTTTCAGCCGCTCCATCAGCTCGGCGTCGCCCGGCAGGATGTCACCCGTCTTGAAAAAGCCGGACACGATATCGAGACCGAGCTTGTGAACGACCTGTGCATGATTTGTCCGCAACTTTCGAAAACCGATCGCCGCATCGAGCATTCCGCGCTGCAAATTCCATGTCCTTCCGTTCGGTTGACGATGTAAAAATCGCGCCTGACTTGTGTAATCCAAGAAAGCAGCCCGATTTTCAACGCAGAATACAGTGAAAAACATCAACGAGCGTGAAAAGCAAAGCCAAACTTCGTTCGAATAATAAAACACATCAAAAAAACAAAGACCGCGCATGAATGTCATGCGCGGCCTCAGTGGTGACAACAGATATCGAACACCGCTTCCGTCATGCCGGACTTGATCCGGCATCCAGCCACGACGCGTCTGCGCCGTGAGAAACGAGTCTATCGCGATCAGTGACTTGATCGCACTGGACCCCGGATCAAGTCCGGGGTGACGGAGTGCAGACGCGACGTCGATTGCAAACCAAAAAGCACCGTCAAGTCCGATTACTGCGGCAGCTTGTCGTCCACGCCGGCAACGTAGAAGTTGAGACCGAGCAGAACCTTGTCTTCGGCCTTTTCACCGGCCTTCAACCATTCCGAACCGTCCTGCTTCTTCACCGGACCGGTGAAGGGATGCAGCTCGCCCGACTTGATCTTGGCTTCGGTGTCCTCAGCCATCTTCTTCACGTCATCAGGCATGTTGGTGTAGGGCGCCATGGTCAGGATGCCGTCCTTCAGGCCGTCCCAGACGGATTCGGACTTCCAGGTACCGTCAAGCAAAGCCTGCGTGCGCTTGATGTAATAAGCGCCCCAGGTGTCCTTGATGGCGGTGAGCTGCGTCTGCGGACCGGCCGCGATCATGTCGGAAGCCTGGCCGAACGCCTTGATGCCGCGTTCCGCCGCAACCTGCATCGGTGCGGTGGTGTCGGTGTGCTGCGTCAGGATATCGACGCCCTGGTCGATCAAAGCCTTGGCGGCATCGGCTTCCTTGCCGGGGTCGAACCAGGTGTTGGCCCAGACGACCTTGACTTTGAACTCCGGATTGACGGACTGCGCGCCAAGAACGAAGGCGTCGATGCCCATCACCACTTCCGGGATCGGGAAGGAAGCGATGTAACCGGCAACACCCTTCTTCGACATTTTCGCGGCGATCTGGCCCTGAATGTAACGGCCTTCATAGAAACGCGAATTGTAGGTCGCAACGTTTTCGGCATTCTTGAAGCCGGTGGCGTGCTCGAACTTCACCTTGGGGAACTTCTGGGCAACCTTCACGGTGGCGTCCATGAAGCCGAAGGAGGTGGTGTAGACCAGCTCGCAGCCCGAGCGGGCCATGCGCTCGATGGCGCGCTCCGCATCCGGACCTTCCGGAACGCTTTCGAGGAACGGCGTTTCGATCTTGTCGCCGAAATGCGCCTGAAGTTCCTGACGGCCGATTTCATGCGCCTGCGTCCAGCCGCCATCGGTGCGGGAACCGACATAGATGAAGCAGACCTTTTTGGCGTCGGCAGCCTCGACTGAGGAAACGACGCCTCCGAGAGCCGCGATGGAAGCGGCAAGTGCGATGACCAGTTTTTTCATTTTTACCCCTGTTTGGTTTGGAAATTTGAGAGTTTTTTCATCGATCCGGTACGAAGGATTTACCCAATGATGCCGGCGTGTTGATCAAGGTCGTGCGGCGATTATGCGAGATGATGACCAGCACGACAATAGTAGCGAGATAGGGCAGCGCCGAAAGCAGTTGCGACGGCACCCCGATACCGAATGCCTGCGCATGCAATTGCCCGATGGACACGGCGCCAAACAGATAACCGCCCGCCAGAACCCGCCATGGACGCCAGGAGGCGAAGACGACGAGCGCGAGCGCAATCCAACCCCGCCCGGCCGACATGTTTTCCACCCATTGCGGGGTGTAGACAAGCGACAGCTGCGCACCAGCAAGACCGGCGCAGGCGCCGCCGAACATGACAGCCAGATAACGCGTGCGGATGACGTTGATGCCAAGAGCATGGGCGGAAGCGTGACTGTCGCCGATGGCGCGGATCTTGAGGCCGGCACGGCTCTTGAACAAAAACCAGCCTGTGCCGAAGACCAGCGCGACGGACATATAGAAGATCAGATCCTGCCTAAACAGCAACGGGCCGATGAAGGGAATATCCGACAGCAGCGGAAAGACGATGGGCTGCAGCTTGACGCCCGGCAGGCCGACGAAACTCTCGCCCAGCATACCGGAAACACCGAGACCAAGAATGGTGAGCGCAAGACCCGTCGCCACCTGGTTGGTCACGAGTGTCAGTGTCAGGAAACCGAACAGCAGCGAGAAAACCGCACCGGAAGCAATGCCTGCCAGAATGCCGAGATAGGGCGAACCGGTCATATGCGCCGCCGCAAAGGCGCAGACCGCGCCCATGATCATCATGCCCTCGACGCCGAGATTGAGGACGCCTGAGCGCTCCGCCACAAGCTCGCCGGAGGCGGCAAGAACGAGCGGCGTCGCAGCGGTTATGACGGTGAGGAGAATGGCCTGAAGCATATCCATCATGCCGCTCCTTCTTTATGATGCGCCTTACCGGCGAAGACGACCCTGATGCGATAGAAGATCAGCGTGTCGCAGGACAGCACGAAGAACAGCATCAGCCCCTGAAACACGCGTGTCACCTTGTCCGACACGCCGATGGAAAGCTGCGCCGCCTCACCGCCGAGATAGGTCAGCGCCAGCACCAGCCCCGAAAGGATGATGCCGAGCGGATTGAGACGGCCAAGAAAGGCGACGATGATGGCCGTGAAGCCGTAGCCCGGCGAAATGCTGGGCTGGAGATGGCCGATGGAGCCGGAGGCCTCCGATATGCCCGCAAGCCCCGCCAGCGCGCCGGAGAGCAGCAGCGAAAACCAGACCATGCGGCTCGATGAGAAACCGGCGAAGCGCCCGGCCCGCGCCGATTGCCCGAGAACCGTAACCTCGAAGCCTTTCAGCATGTAGCGCATCATGAACCACAGCGCGATGGCGGCGACGATGGCGAAAACGAAACCCCAATGCGCCCGGCCCGATGCCAGCATTTCCGGCAGGACGGCGCTGTCGTTGAAGGCTTTCGTCTGCGGAAAATTGTAGCCGCCCGGATCGCGCCAGATGCCGCGCGTCAGCCAGTCGAGAAAAAGCTGCGCGACATAGACCAGCATCAGGCTGACGAGGATTTCGTTGGTGTTGAATCTCGTCTTCAAAAGTGCGGGAATACCCGCGTAAAGCGCGCCGCCAATGGCGCCCATCACCATCATCAGCGGCAGGATCAGCGGCGAATGCCAATCCGGATAAAGCACCGGCAGGATGGAACCCGTGATCGCACCGATGGTGAACTGCCCCTCCGCGCCGATGTTCCAGTTGTTGGAGCGATAACAGATAGACAGGCCAACGCCGATCAGGATCAGCGGTGCGGCCTTGATCGCCAGTTCATGCAGCGACCAGACCTCCAGAAGCGGCTCGATGAAAAAGGCATAAAGCGCATCGATCGGGTTTTTGCCGAGCATGGCGAACATGACGGCGCCGACGAGCAGCGTCAGCACCAGCGCCAGAAGCGGCGAAAGAAGGGTGAATAGCCTCGAAACCCCTGCCCGTTTTTCAAGCTCAATGCGCATGCTGGGCGGCTCCTGACTGTGTGTGGATGCCGCCCATCAGCAGGCCGATCTTTTCAAGTGTCATCTCTTCCACCGGATGGGCCTGCGAAAGCTTTCCGTCGGAAATGACCGCGATATTGGTGGCGACCTCAAAGATTTCATCGAGGTCCTGACTGATGACGATGACGGCCGAGCCTGCCTTTGCAAGATCGACCAGCGCCTGGCGGATGCGGCTAGCAGCCCCCGCATCCACGCCCCAGGTCGGCTGGTTGACAACAAGCACTGCCGGCTGGCGATCAAGTTCGCGCCCGACGATGAATTTTTGCAGGTTGCCGCCAGACAGCGATCCGGCCAGAGGATCCGCACCGCTTTTGCGCACATCCATGGTTTCCGATACGCGCCGCGCCGCCGCCTTGATGGCAGAGCCCCTGATGATGCGCAGAAAACCGCCAGTCAGAAACGCCTTGGCGTCAGAGCGCGCCCGCGCCAGCAGCAGGTTATCGGAAAGGCTCATGCCGGGAACGGCGGCGTGGCCGTGGCGCTCCTCCGGCACGAAACCGGCACCCATCAACCTGCGGCCATTGATGCCAAGGCGACCGACCGGCTTGCCACGCAGATGGATGGCATCGTTGTTATAGATCGGATATTCGCCGGAGAGCGCGTCGAACAGCTCGCCTTGGCCGTTTCCGGCCACACCGGCAATTGCCAGCACCTCGCCGGCGCGCACATTCATGGAAATCGACTTCAACGCCACGGCAAAGGGCGTGCGTGGCACAACGGAAAGCCCCATGACTTCGATCTGCGGTTGGCCAAGCGCTTCACCCGTCGGTCGCGAAACGCTTGCGACATCGCTGCCCACCATCATGCGCGCCAGAGACGCAGGGGTTTCCTTGCGCGGATCGCAGGCGCCTGTCACCTTGCCATGGCGCAGAACGGTGGCGCGATCACAGATGCGCTGCACCTCTTCCAGTCGGTGGCTGATATAAAGCACCGAACGGCCTTCGGCTTTCAGCTTTGCCAGCGTCTCGAACAGCTTGTCCGCCTCCTGCGGCGTCAGCACCGATGTCGGTTCGTCGAGAATGATGAGGCGCGGGTTTTGCAACAGGGCGCGCACGATCTCGATCCGCTGACGCTCGCCGACCGAAAGATCGGCCACATGCGCTTGAGGATCGAGCGGCAGGCCATAGGCGCGCGAAAGCTGTTCCGCTTCCTTGGCTATTTCCTTCAGTGAAATTTTCGGATCGAGGGACAGGGCAATGTTTTCAGCAACCGTCAGCGCCTCGAACAGGGAGAAATGCTGGAAAACCATGCCGATGCCGAGCTTGCGGGCCTCACTTGGCGAACCGATGAAAACCGGTTGGCCCTGCCAGACGATATCGCCCTCGGACGGCGAGAGGACACCGAACAGCATCTTGACGAGCGTGGATTTACCCGCGCCGTTTTCACCCAGAAGCGCGTGGATTTCGCCCGGCGCTATATCGAGGTCGATGCCGTTGCATGCGGCGAAATTGCCGAACAGCTTGGTCAGCTTGCGAACGGACAGGAGAGGCACGGCCTCCGGCGCCAAAGTTCCAGTCACGAATTCCCTCTCTCACCGGCCACCCATGCTTTCTGCGAAGCACTTCAGTGACCGTAGTCATTGTTCCCAATCACCGGGCAACGCGTATGCAATGCCGTATGATCATGATTTATTGATAACTGTTTTGCTGCTGCGCACAACTGAAAAAGAAGCCGCTTAAATGCAATTTGCACAAACAATAAACGGCTTTACCTTTTTCTTATTTCGCGCCGAGCGAAGGGAAAAACTGCAATATTCCGCCAATGCAGTAAAGATAGATGCCACTCGCCACGAATGCGATCACGGCCCAGGTCGGGGTCGCGAAATGCATCAGCAGCGCATAACCGCCAAGCGCACACCACACGAACACAACAGCCAGATTGAGCGGCCGCAATCGTTTCACCCGCACCGGATGCAGGAAATTGATCGGCAGAAACGTCAGGAACACCGAAAACGTCACGACGGTCATGGCCGTGGTGGCGCTGGCATCCATGACGAACAGGGTGAAAACCACCATGTTCCAGACCACCGGAAAGCCGGAGAAGAAATATTCATCCGTCTTCATGCCCATATCGGCGTAATAGATAGCGCTCGACACCACGATCATACCGGCCGCAACAAAGGATAGCGGCTCGCCGATCATGCCGCTCTGGTAAAGGGCGAAGGCGGGCAACAGCACATAGGTCACGTAGTCGATGATGTTGTCGAGCGTGTCGCCGGACCAGTTGGGCAGAACTTCCTTCACCCGAACCTTGCGGGCAATGGGTCCATCGATACCATCGACCAGAAGGGCAAGCCCCAGCCACCAGAACATGTCGACAAACCGGTGTTCGGAAGCGGCGACAACGCCGAGAAAAGCCAGAAACGACCCGGACGCAGTCAAAATATGAACGGAAAAGGCGCGGATTTCCGCGTAGGGAACACGCTTGTAGTTGAAAATTTTCATGGTCAGCGTCTGCGCCCCGCTTTTTCATCCGCCCTGTTCACTCCGGTATGCGGCCATTCACCACGCTTTGCAACCGGCTGATCTGGCTTATCCTAAGACTAATATAACGGCACAACCAAGCAATGTTTACGCCGGGATGTTCCAGTGCCCAAGTGGATTTACCCGCGCAAACCCACTATGATGCATTCGAAATAACAACGGATCAGGACCATGAGACACTTCGATATCGCCATCACCGGTGCGGGACTTGCGGGCCAGATCGCGGCCATCGCGCTTGCGCGGGCGGGCCGTCACGTGGCGCTTGTCGCGCCCTCCAGCGAAAAGAAGGACCGGCGCACCACGGCGTTGATGGACCAGTCCATCCGCTTCATGGACCGCCTTGGTCTGTGGTCGCGCATAGCACCTGCCGCAGCCCGTCTTTCCACCATGCAGATCATCGACGGTACCGACCGCCTGCTGCGTGCGCCGACCGTACAGTTCCGTTCCTCCGAAATCGGGCTCGACGCCTTCGGCTGGAACATTCCCAATGAGGCGCTGCTAGGTGTGCTTGGCGAAGCGGTCGAACAGGAACACAATATTACCCGCCTCGACACCACAGCCGAGACAATCGACATCGGCAATGACCGTGTATCGGTAACGCTTGGCGACGGAGAAACCCTGTCGGCCGATTTCCTGATCGGCGCGGATGGCAGGAAATCGATGGTGCGGGATGCTGCCGGCATCGACGTCAAATCCTGGTCCTATCCGCAGACGGCCATCGTCTTGAACTTCAGCCATAGCCGGCCGCACGGCAATGTCTCGACCGAATTCCATACGCCTACGGGTCCCTTCACGCAGGTTCCCCTGCCCGGCGACCGCTCCAGCCTCGTCTGGGTCGTGACACAGGTGCAAGCGGAAGAGCTGACGGCGCTGCCGCTTGAGGCTCTGGGCCTCAGGATAGAGGAGCGCATGCAATCCATGCTCGGTGCCGTTACCGTGGAGAACAGCGTGCAGGCATGGCCACTTTCTTCCATGACGGCGCACCGCTTCGGCAAGGGTCGCGTGGCCCTGATCGGCGAGGCGGCGCATGGTTTCCCGCCCATCGGCGCGCAGGGACTGAACCTCAGCCTGCGCGACATTATTGCGCTAACGGAACTGCTGGGCGCCGTCTCCGACCGCCCGATTGCAGCGGACGCCGGAAGCAGCTTCGACCGCAAGCGGCGGGCGGATGTCTATACCCGCACCCTCAGCGTCGATCTCCTGAACCGGTCGCTGCTTTCGGACCTGCTGCCGGTACAGATGGCGCGCGCGGCGGGCCTGCATGTCCTCTCCGGCATCGGCACGCTTAGAAGCATGGTCATGCGCGAAGGCATCGAGCCGGGACGCGGGTTGAAGGCCCTGCCCTCGCTTTTGTTCGCCAGCTTCAAAAAGGCTGGATGAAATAAACCACGCCCGTCAGCGTGAAGACCGAAAGCACCGTCGAGATCAGGATCGTCGCCGACGCCCTCTCCTGCCAGACGTGATATTGCTGGCCGATGACGAAAACATTCGTCGCGGTCGGCAAGGCGGCAAGCAGCATAGCGGAATAGATCCACACCGGCTCGAACCGCCCCAGCGACGACAGGACCAGATAGGCGGCAAGCGGATGCAGGATCAGCTTTGCCGGGATAATATAGCTAATTTCCACCGGCACCCGCTTCATTGGCCGCAGCGCCAGCGTGACACCCATGGCAAACAGCGCGCAGGGTGCCGCCGATTGCGCCAGATAATCCACCAGCCGCTGTACCGCCTCCGGCGGCTGCCATGACAGCGAAGCGGCCAGAAAACCGGCAATTACCGACACGATAAACGGATGGGTGATAACCTTACGCGCCACGTCCAGCGCAAGCCTTGGCGGGGAACGCTTGTCGCCGCCCGCAACCGCCATCATCGCCGGTGCGACGATGAAATGGGCGGCGTTTTCGAGACACACGATAAGTGCTACGGGCACCGCCGCTTTTTCTCCGAGCGCCAGCAGTGCAAGCCCCGGCCCCATATAACCAATATTGCCGTAGCTTGCCGCGAAACTCTGGATCGTGGTTTCGGCAAGGTTGTTTTTGCACACGAACCGGCCGATCAAAAACACCAGCAGGAAAATGCCGTAGGTGCAGGCAAGACTGGCGGCGACGAAATCCATGCGCGCCAGTTCTTCCACCGGCGTTTTCGACACCAACTTGAAAAACAGCGCCGGAAGCGCCGCATAGATGATGAAGGTATTCAGCCAGCCCATCGCCTCGACCGGCTGTTTCGTTATGCGCGCCGCGCCGTAGCCGATGAAGATAAGGCCGAAAAACGGCAGAAGCATTCCAACAATATCGGCCACGATCTTTCCCCCCTACGTCTGCGGGAGGCTTAGCCGATTTTCATCAGGATCGGAAAGGTCTCCTGGAACCAGATCGCCACATTGGTGATAAAACCCGACATGAAGGCGAGACCGGTGAGCACCAGCAGCACACCCATAAGCTTTTCCACAAGGCCGAGATGGCGGCGGAAGCGGGCGAGGAAACGCATGAACGAACCGGAAAACGCCGCAGCGATCCAGAACGGCACCGCAAGACCGAGCGAATAGACCGCAAGCAGCATCGCCCCATCGCCAACCGTCTCGCGCGAAGCGGCGACACCGAGGATTGCGCCGAGAACCGGGCCGATACAGGGCGTCCAGCCAAAGGCGAACGCAAGGCCCATGACGTAGGCGCCGGAAAGCGTGGCCGGTTTACCCCCGCTCTGAAACCGCGCCTCGCGCGAAAACAGGCCGATGCGGAAAACACCGAGAAAATTGAGCCCCATCAGAATGATGATGAACCCGCCGATCTTGGCGAGAATATCGAGGTTCTGGCGCAAAAGCGTGCCGATTGTCGAAGCGCCCGCGCCCAGCGCCACAAAGACCGTCGCGAAACCGAGCGTGAAGAAGAAAGCCGAAAACAGCACGGCCTTGCGGATCTCCGGTCGCGGCGCGGTCTCCTCCGTCCTGAACTGCTCGACCGAAACACCTGCCATGTAGCAGAGATAGGGCGGCACCAGCGGCAGGACGCAGGGCGACAGAAACGAAAGAGCGCCGGCCAGAAGCGCGCTGAACAGGGAAATATCGGCAATCGACAAGAAAGAACTCCGGATCCCGCAAAGCCCACCGCGATTCTTGAGAGATTCGCCGGCGCCTCACGCTTTCATTTTCGCGCATGTCATTGCCGCAAAACGATTTCACCCGTTTGCCCGACATGTCTGAAGCAGCTTTTATCCCCAGCCACCCCCTCTCTCCAATCACCTTTTCGGGGGTGCGACAAAAAAAACCGGATTGATTGTAGAAAGCGCTTTTTTTGGGTTGACCGAACGGGTCGCTCTACCTATGTTCCGCGCACTTCCGAAGGGCAACCAAGCCCCGACATGGGAGAGCGTAGCTCAGCCGGTAGAGCAACTGACTTTTAATCAGTAGGTCCAGGGTTCGAATCCCTGCGCTCTCACCAAAAATCCCAATAAAAATCAATTAACTACCTGAGTTTTACGACTTTGTACGACCGATAAATGTCGCACAAGTCGCACGCGGTTTTTTGCCTTCTCGAGGGCTTTCCACGCGCCCACCGCATCAACCTCGAAATAACGAGATCCAAAATCTCCATTGCGCTTGCGCCAGCAAGGAGTGCGTCCGCATTCATCGTCGCGATGGTATCGATGACAAGCCCGTTTCAGTTGAAAAAATTATCAGGTATATAACCTCTGGTTAACGCGACCGTGGCAAAATAAACGCAATATAATTATCGACTAAAACAACAATCCGGCAAGAAACGGCGAGTATGTCTGAAGTACGTTCATTTGTTGCGGACGATCTCGGGTCCGTGGCCGAGATGTTTCACCGCAATCTTCGGAAGAAGAACGATGCCGCAACGGATGACCTGCGGGCGTATTTGCGCACCCTCTTCCTCGAAAATACGAGTATCCATCAGGATATTCGCTCCAAGGTCTATATACGCGGGGACGGGCGTGTTTCCGGATTTCTTGGCGTGTTACCCGTGGCGATGGAGCTTCGCGACCGCCAGATCGAGGCTGCCGTCTGCTCTTCCTTTGTCGCTGAGGACCGCGAGACTGACCCCTTTGCCGGCGCGCGCCTGTTGCGCGAAGTTCTGGCAGGTCCGCAGGAACTCACTTTCGGCGAGACAATCAATGACGTTTCCACCGAAATGTGGAAGACGATGCGCGGCCAGATGCTGGCGCCATACAGCCTTGATTGGCTAAGGGTTTTGCGTCCCGCTTCATTCGGACTCGAGATTGCCATCTCGCGTTTTTCAGGCGGATTGCGTGTACTGTCGCCATTCGGCAAGTTCATCGACAAATCTATTCTATCGCGAGCGAGCAGACGGGCGTTATCCTATTATGTGCCGCTTCCTGACAGGGCCGACAGCTTTACTGACGAGGCGGCTGGAGATGCCGAATTCGCTCGTCTGGCGTGTGATCTCGTCAGGAATTTTCCGCTGCATCCCGCATGGAGCGAGGAAAATCTACTGACGATGCTTCATCACGCCAAGCGCAAGCGCCTGCATGGCGAAGCGGTTCAGCGGATCGTGAAAAACAAGGGCGACAGGCCTGTCGGGCTTTTCCTCTATCATGGAGATCCGGGCAGCATTGGCCGCACGGTGCAGATCATGGCCGTGCCGGGACAGGAGCAGATCGTCATCGACCGGTTGATCCGCAATGCCTTCGATCGTGGTCTAGTTGCGATCAGAGGCCGCACCCAGCCAGCGCTTTTACAGGCGATGATTGGACGAAAATGCATGTTCTTGCATGCCTCTTCGACAATCGTTCACTCACGTGACCCTGACCTCGTCAAGGCCGCGACAGACGGAACGGCGTTTTTCAACGGCCTGTGCGGTGAAAGCTGGACCCGACTCATCGGCGACAGTTTTGATGAGGCAGGCACATAATGTGTGGAATTGCCGGGTTTTACCAACACTCCATGCCTACAGGACGCGCTGAAGAGCGTCTTGCGATGATGGCGTCTCGCCTTGGACATCGCGGGCCGGATGCGCATGGAACCTTGTTACGCGGCGACGTCGGACTGGCGCATGCGCGGCTGGCAATTGTCGATATTGCAGACGGTGCGCAACCCATGTGCACGCCGGAAGACGATCTCGCCATCTCCTTCAATGGCGAGATATTCAATCACATCGAACTGCGCGAAACGCTGACCGAACGCGGTCACCGCTTCCGCACGCAATCCGATACAGAAGTCCTCCTCCATCTCTACCGGGAAAAAGGCCTGGATTGTCTTGATGACCTGAACGGCGATTTTGCCTTTGCGCTGCACGACAGGCCCAACGACAGGCTGGTAATTGCCCGGGACAGGATGGGTGTCCGCCCCCTTTATTATACGTGGCACGAAGGCACGTTCCACTTCGCATCCGAGATTGGCGCTCTTCTGGCCCTGCCGGGAATAGATGCGACGATCGATCCAGTGGCGCTGGACCAGATTTTCACGCTCTGGTTCCCACTGCCGCCGCGCACCGCCTTTCGCGGTATCTACGAACTGCCGCCGGGCCACCTGATGATCCTGCGTGATGGCGCGGCAACGGTGCGGCGGTGGTGGCAGCTGTCTTACCCCGACTTGAACGACGCACCGCCGGCGGCAAACCTCGGCGCCCAGGTGGAGGAGCTGAAAGCGCTGCTTGCCGAAGCGACGCGGATACGCCTTCGCGCCGATGTGCCGGTTGGTTCCTATCTGTCTGGCGGACTGGATTCTTCGCTTGTTTCGGCGCTCGCCGCCCAAAACGTCACACAGGGCCTGCGCACCTTTTCCCTGGCCTTCGAAAGCGAAGAACACGACGAACGCAACTGGCAGAAGGCGATGGTCGATAGTCTTGGCGTCGCATCGGAAACGGTTGAATGCTCGACTGAGGACATTGCACGCTACATGCCTGAAGTCATGAAGCATGTGCAGACACCTGTTCTTCGCACCGCACCTGTGCCGCTGTACCTGCTGGCAAAGCACGTGCGCGAACGGGGCATGAAAGTGGTGCTGACGGGTGAAGGCGCCGACGAAATATTTGCCGGCTACGACATCTTCCGCGAAGCGCGGGTGCGGCGGTTTTGTAGCCGCCAGCCGCAATCCTCACGTCGCCCGAAACTGTTCCAGCGGCTTTATCCTTATCTGCCGGGGTTGAAGCAGCAGACGCCGGATTACCTTGCGCGATTTTTCGCATTCGGGAGGGAAGGAACGGAAGAGCCGCTATTCTCCCACCGGCCACGTTTCCGCTCGACGGCAGCAGCGAAAATCTTCTTTTCCGCAGAGTTGAAGGCGGAACTGGGCGATTACGATGCAGCGGCCGATCTTGCCGCGCAACTGCCCGAGGACTTCCGCCGCTGGCATCCGCTGCATCAGGCGCAATATCTTGAAACGTCATTCCTCCTGCCGGGCTACATTCTATCCAGCCAGGGAGACCGGGTGATGATGGCCCATGGGATTGAGGGAAGGTTTCCCTTCCTCGATCCGCGTGTGATTGATTTCGCAACTGCGCTCCCGCCCGAAGCGAAGCTACGCGGCCTGAAGGAAAAATACATTCTCAAGCAGGCAGCGGCCGGGCTGGTGCCGAATGCGATCATCAATCGCCCGAAACAGCCCTATCGCGCCCCGGATGCCGAGGCGTTTTCGACTGCCGCATATCTCGACACCACGCTTTCCGCGCAGCAGATCAGGAACGTTGGTCTTTTCAACGCCCAGGCGGTCGAGAAACTCACAGCCAAGGTACGGCAGAAACAGGCGACGGGCTTTCGCGACAACGCGGCCTTCGTTGGCGTATTGTCCACCCAGCTTCTGCACGCCGCCCCATCTCAGAATTCCTCAACGCCGTCGCACAAATCAGAAGGAAGCCCGAAATGACCACAGATATCGCCGCAGGCACGAAAGCGGAAATTCGCGCATTCATCGTCGAAAACTTTCTCTTCGGCGATGAAAGCCAGCCGCTTGGCGACGATCTTTCGCTGATCGACAACGACCTCATCGATTCCACCGGCATTCTCGAGTTGGTCAGCTTCATCGAGGAACGTTACGGCATCAAACTTGCCGATGCCGATATCGTTCCGGCCAATCTCGACACCATTGATAATATCGCCGCTTTCGTTGGCCTCAAGCAGGCTGCCTGACGGGAGACGGCGTGTGCGTATCGACAATTACCTGCACGCAAGCGCTGAGCGCCACGCCGCAAAAACGGCGCTGGTGGCGGGAGAGACGCGCCTGAGTTACGGCGATCTTGAAAGCATGAGCAAAGCTTTCGCCACCGCCCTCATCGTGCGGGGTGCAAGACCGCGGGATCGTGTCGTCCTTTTGATGGACAATGGCTGGCGCATGGCTGTTGCGATCTTCGGCTGCTGGATGGCGGGCGTGGTCATCTGCCCGGTCAACCCATCCGCCAAAGCCGCCCGGTTTTCGCAGATATTGGACAGTTGCCGCCCATTTGCCGTCATTCTCGAGACCCGACTGCAAAAGCTGGTTTCAGATGCAGCCGGTCCGCAACCGAAACTAAGAATTGTCGCAGGCGCTGCGAACCTCACCGGCGATGATCTCGATTTCGATGCATTGCTGAGCGAACCAGCCGGCACTGTGCCGAAGGGCCTGCCGGACACCGATCTGGCCGCGATCATCTACACATCCGGTTCCACCGGCGAGCCGAAAGGCGCAATGCTGGGTCACGACAATCTTGACGCCGCCGTGAGATCGATCACGTCCTACCTCGGCAACACCTCGAACGATATATTGCTCGGCGTATTGCCGCTTTCGTTCGGATACGGGCTTAACCAGCTGCTTTCCAGCATCTACGTTGGCGGCACGCTGGTCATCGAAAAATCGTTCGCCTATCCGCATCTGATTTTCGAGCGCATCCGCGATGAACAGGTCACGGGGCTGGCGCTGGTGCCGACCATGCTCTCCATCATGATGCAGACACGGGATCTCTCACCGCAGACCTTTGAAAGCCTGCGTTATGTCACCACCGCCGCCGCCGCCCTGCCGGTCGCGCACGGCGATTGGCTTCGCGCCTTTCTGCCCAACCTTCGGCTCTATTGCATGTACGGCCAGACCGAATGCACCCGCATCAGTTTCCTGCCGCCTGAAGATCTGGACAGAAAACGCGGCACCGTCGGCATCGCTATCCCGGGCACCACAGCTCTGGTTGTGGACGAGACCGGTAATGTCGTGCCGCCAGGCGTTGTCGGCGAACTCGTCGTCGCCGGGCCGCATGTCATGCGCGGCTACTGGAACAATGACGCAGCCACCGCCCGCGCGTTGCGAGCCGATGCGGCGGGCGGGATGCGCCTGCACACCGGCGATCTCTTCACCTGCGATGCGGAGGGCTACCTGACATTCGTCGCCCGCAAGGACGACATCATCAAATCGCGCGGCGAAAAGGTCGCGCCGCAGGCTGTCGAAGCCGTTCTGCAAGCCATGCCGGGCGTGACGGATGCTCTGGTTTTCGGCGTCGCGCATGACGTGTTCGGCCAGGCGGTCAAGGCGATCGTCGTCGCACCCGGCGGCGCGATGACGGAAAAGGATGTGATGCGCCACTGCGCCCAGCATCTTGAAGCACACATGGTCCCGACAATTATCGAATTTCGCGATTTCCTGCCGACGACGGATACCGGGAAGGTAAGCCGTCGTCTGGCCGCTCAAGATACGGAGAACAATCCATGACGAAAAGCACTGCAAACATCACGTCCTTTGCACCTCTGGAGCTTGATGCGGCAGCAGAGGTCGAGCGCATCGCCGAAAAAATTCGGCGCGCACTTCGTTTCGACCTGCGCAAGCGCGGACTGGTGCTCGGCATCTCCGGCGGCATTGACTCCAGCGTCTGCGCTGCTCTCGCCGTCCACGCGCTGGGGCCACAAAATGTCTTCGGCCTGTTCATGCCGGAAAACGATTCCGACCCGGAAAGCCTGCGACTGGGGCAGGCAGTCGCAACGATGCTGGGCATGGACTGCGTGCTGGAAGATATCGGTCCCTCGCTTGCAGCCATGGGATGTTATGAAAGACGAGACGGCTTCATCCGCGAGGTCATTCCTGAATATGGGCGCGGCTGGACGTCCAAAATCGTCTTCGACAATGCCATGACAACCGGCGCTTACAATATTTCCTCGCTGGTCGTGCGTTCTCCGGCAGGCGAAATACGCAAGGTGAGACTGCCCGCGAAAGCATACCTCGGCATCGTCGCGGCAACGAACATGAAGCAGCGCACCCGCAAGCAATTTGAGTATTACCATGCCGACCGCCTGAATTTTGCGGTCCTTGGCACTCCCAACCGGCTGGAATACGATCAGGGCTTCTTCGTCAAGAACGGCGATGGCGCAGCCGATATCAAGCCGATCGCCCATCTCTACAAATCACAGGTCTACCAGCTGGCGGCTCACCTTGGTATTCCCGCAGAAATCCGCGCCCGCCCCCCAACCACCGACACCTATTCCATGCCGCAGACGCAGGAGGAGTTCTATTTCGCCCTGCCCTACGACAAGATGGATATCTGCCTGTACGGTCTGGAAAACAACGTGCCCGCAGCCGAGATCGCGGCGGCAGCGGGGCTGACGGAAGACAACGTCCGGTTCGTCTGGACCGACATCGCCGCCAAGCGCAAGGTCGCCCACTACCTGCACCACGCGCCTATCCATTTCCATGACGGTGCACAGGCAAAAGCCTGACACCATTCCAACCATGATCGGGAAATAAACAGACTGGTGGAGCTGCCCGCTCCTCCAGCGTCAGCACGCCTGGGAAGGTCGAAGGCAGCGGCTACCGCCGCTTAAGCGGACCTGATAGGCCGACCGTGTATCCTGGAGCATTTCCAGTAAAAGTGCGTAGCGGTTTTACGTCCGGAAAATGCGTAAAAACAAAGAGGTAGAGCACGTCGAACGATTCCGTTCAAACAGGACGTGCTCTAGAGATACGCGTACACATAGCGCGCAATATTGTCGTAGAAACTGGAGAGATAGGCCGGAATCCGCATGAAACGGGCGAACTTGCTGCCGCGATATTCGGCGCGGGTGCCGACCAGCGTGTCCGGATCGCCGAAAGGCAGGAAATCCTTGTCGGTCACATAGACATGCGTGCCGTAACCCCAGCCGCATTCCAGCGCCCGGTCGAACGGCAGCGTCATCACCCTCGCCGCTTTCAGGAACCGTTCCGCCCCGCCGCGTGAAATGACATAACAGGCCGACGACCCCTGCGGACCATAGATGCAGCGCCCGATCGTGTCTCCGAGAGCGCTGGTCTTCCGGCCCTTGAAGCCGCTGCGGCGGTGGTTGGTCAATTTCACGATCGAATTTTCCGGTATGATCGCAACCATTGCTTTGATCCGGTCGGAAAAGTCCGTCGTAAAGGCGACATCGTCCTCAACGACCACCGCCACCGGCGCATCGGTCGCGAGGAAAATCTCCAGTGCTTTGATATGGCTGGCGTAACAGCCATATTCTCCGGGCAAGGCATGACGGCCGTTGCGAAGCTCAAAGCCACGCCTGTTAAAGTCCGTCCACTCGGCAGGGGGAATGGTCTTGCCGTCGACACCCTTGACGGGACGCAGATCCAGCCCGAGGCCGGAGGCGCCGTTCAGCATCTTTTCGAGCCGTGCGTGCGCTCTGGCGATGGAGATGATGTAGACGGGGAAAGTGGAGATCGGCAGCATTCGCTAGACACCATGCGCATAGAGACAGGGAAACGTCTCCTACAGCATGGCGTGCCGTACGTCCATTCGCACGAGAGAGCCCCTTCTCTGACGGATCTGCCTATCGAAATTTCGGACTGGACGGATTTCAGGCGCACAACGCATCGAAATTGACTGCTATAAAACCCCGGCGGGAGATTATTTGCGCGCGGCGGTGCGGCGGCAGCGCCAGTTCCAGTCTCTTGGCTCACCTGTGTCCATGTGCACCGATTCGGTGTGGCAATAGGTGCCGACACCACCACGCTCCGGCATCGATCGCAGATAGGTTGCAAGCTCCCATTTGGAGACGCCCTTGATCTGGATGTCGGCGGCATCGCAGGTGTAGTGCTTGGAACCCTGCCTTATGCCCTTCGGCGGGCGATAACCCGAGGTGACGATGGCCGGGCTATTATAGTGGCGCTCGACATCCTTGATCATCCGCACCAGTTCCGGCTTGAAACAACCGACTTCGACATGATCCGTCTGTAGGAAAAGTCCGTTCGGGGAAATACGGGTCAGGCCGGAGAGAGAGGCAAGCTTCATCAGGCCGGTCGGCTGGTCATCCTCGTCTTCGAGATGTGCGTCGTCGAATTCGTCAGACATTACCGAGCGGCCCGAAAGCGCAATGCCCATCGTCCTGTCTGTCGTCCCCGACAGTGCCGCAACCTGCGTGTTCTCGGCCGCACCGTTTTCGATCATTTTCGGCAGACGTTTCTTGGCCGCGCCGGCGAAGAAGGCCGCAAGCGTCACGCCCTTGCCCTCGCCTTCCTGCCCTTCGCCCGTCAGCCTGGTACCCCCGGAAGGCGGTGTGGCGACGGCGGCGAGCTGTTCCGATGCCTGTTGTGGCGCAGGCACGGGAACCGCCTGACGGTTTTCGCTGTGCTGTTCCGCAGGCAACGGAACCGGTGCTGCCACCGGCTGGGGCTGCGCCGCCTGAGCCGGTGCCGAGTAAACGCTGCTGACGGCGGGGGCTATACCCTGCGACAATGCGCCCGTTGCGGCGACAGCACCTGCCGCCACGGCAGGTCTGGTGGAATAGATGCTGGATGTCCCGGCGGAAATCGCGGTGGGTTGCGTCGTCAGCCCGCCGATATCGGCGGCGGCGCCATAAACCTGCGCCGGGCCGCCGGACGCCTGCTGCTGGGCCGGCGTGGCCCCACCCGCTGCCGAGGCGACGGCGGGGTCCACATAATGCCCCGGCGGCTGTTTGCCGGCCGGGCCGTTAACCGCCGATGCCGCCTGCGCCTTCTGCTCGGCGGAAATCGCCGGCTTCTTGCTGTTGGCGGCCATGTCGTCGTCGGTCACCGCCGAAACGCATCCGGAAAGCCCGAGCAGCGAAACCGCGACGACAAGACGCTGACAGGCAACACGTCCTTTCGCGCCATCGACAGTTTTCATGGGTGGCCTCCGTATCTTGCATTTACAACAGCAGCACGGGAACGGAATCGTCTGCTTTCTCCAAAACAGGACATGCCGTTTCGATTCGCGGACTATGCCTCAACCTGTCCGGACAAGGCAAGAGTGCCGGAAACCGCAGCTGCCGGCCGGGGAATCCCCTACCAGGAACCGGTATTCGGCATAGATATCCATGGTTCAGCTGGCGCGAGGCTTTCGCCCTTCTGCAAAATTTCGAAGGAAATGCCGTCCGGGGAGCGGACAAAGGCCATGTTTCCGTCACGCGGCGGCCGGTTGATGACGATACCGTTTTGCTGCAGGCGGGCGCAGAAGTCGTAAATATTGTCGACCTCATAGGCCAGATGCCCGAAATTGCGTCCGCCGGTATAGTCCTCGGTATCCCAATTATGGGTGAGTTCGAGGCACGGCGCCTTTTTTTCCCGCGCCGGGGAAATATCGTCACGCGCGGCAAGGAAGACCAGTGTGAAGCGGCCTTTTTCGTTTTCAGTTCGGCGTATTTCTTCAAGACCCAGCAGGTCGCAATAAAATTTCATTGATTCGCCAAGATCTTTGACGCGAACCATTGTGTGCAGATACCGCATTTTCTTCCTCTCAAATACATAGGCCCGGAGGCAATAAACGCATGGTCGCAAGCCCCGGACAAGGACGGCGACATAAAAGCAGCTACGCAAATCAAAAACTAGGGCTTGCGTGGAACCGTTACCAAGATGTTAATCTGGCGCACAGGAATCAGTTGACCGGTGTATGGCGCGTAATCGAGGGGTTGGCAGGATATGGCTGATAGGATGTCATCGAAAACAATAGTCGATGTCGAGGACCTTTCGGGCGATGCCGTGGACCTGACCGAAATCACCGGCGCAGTGAAATGGTTCGACGTTGCCAAGGGTTTCGGCTTTATCGTGCCCGACAATGGCATGCAGGATGTACTGCTGCACGTCTCCTGCCTGCGCAGGGACGGATATCAGACCATTCTCGAGGGCACGCGCATCGTCGCCCTCATCCAGCGGCGTGATCGCGGCTTTCAGGCTTTCCGCATCCTGTCGATGGATCAGTCGACCGCCGTTCATCCCTCGCAGCTGCCGCCGGTGCGCACCCATGTGCAGGTGACGCCCTCGAGCGGGCTTGAGCGCGCCATCGTCAAGTGGTTCAACCGTACCAAGGGCTTCGGCTTTTTGACGCGTGGCGAAGGAACCGAAGATATTTTCGTGCATATGGAAACGCTGCGCCGTTACGGTCTGACGGAACTGCGCCCCGGCCAGGTAGTGCTGGTGCGTTTCGGCGATGGCGACAAGGGTTTGATGGCGGCGGAAATCCACCCCGACGACCCGGCCCCGATCGGGATGTCGCACTAATGACCGACCTGTTTCGCAATAGGATGAAGAGCGCCGTTCTGGCGCTTCTTTTTTTCACGCTCGCAGGCGTTGCACAGGCTCAGCAGCAGACCTTCACCTCCGAGCCGCTGATAATAGAAACCGCCTCCGGGAAAAACCATGACTTTGTTGCGGAACTGGCGCTCGACAATGCCCAGCGCGAACAGGGCCTGATGTTCCGCAAGTCCATGCCGCTTGAAAGCGGCATGTTGTTCGATTTCGGTGAGACACGGGACGTGGCCATGTGGATGAGAAATACCCTCATTCCGCTCGACATGCTGTTTATCGCCCGTGACGGGCGAATCACCCACATCCACGAAAACGCGGTGCCCCATTCGGAGGCCATCATAAGCTCCCGTGGGGCGGTCAAATTCGTGTTGGAACTGAATGGCGGCACTGCAAAACGCTACGGCATCAAACCGGGCGACATGGCCCGCAGTGCGCAAATCGGCAACCGGAAATGACATTGCCGCGTTATTGCGTCTGAACAAGCCGGACGATGCGTCGCCCGGCTGCGGAATGCTTAATAGACCGGCTCGATATGGCTCAGAATCCGGCAATTGGAGATAGATGCGGCAAGATTGATGGCGATATCGATCGCCTCCACCGAATCGGCCGTTCCTTCCAGATAGATCATGTCATTTTCAACGGTTGCGGAAATCCGCGACTTCTCAAGCCCTGTTTCGAAAGCCAGCGCCGAGGTGATTGCCTCACATACGCCAGCCATGCGGTCTCCGAAAAAGCTCTCCTGGATGCCTGACAAATTGAACATGTGCGTTCTCCTTCCTATGGACATTACAACGCCCGAATAGAGGTTTTGTTCATCTCCGGTTCATCATTTCGTTCATCTTCCATTCATCTTGGCAAATTGGAACCCCCTGACCGATCACTTTTTAGGTGATCGGGAACCATTTCGTGAGGCGAGCATTTCGCGCATGGGAATGGAAATCGCCGTCAAGACGCGTGAAACAGGGAGGAAGACGACATGCTGATCAACAGAACGGAGCCGTGTCACCACGCCTCGTGGATGAAGCCGGTGGCGATCCACCTGCCGCTGTCCGCCGCCGTGGAGATCTACAGCCCGCTGGTGGCGCTGGATATGCTGATGTACCGCTGGCCGGAAGAACACGGACCGGAATATGAAGAAGCGCGCAGGAATTGCCTCGATGCGATCGCCGGACGATGCGACATCGAAAAGGCGCGGGAATCGTTTCTCGCCGCAAGCAGTCACGCGCATATTCTGAACATCCACTAGTTCATTGGCCGTGATGATGACTGGGCCCTTCTCTATGGAGGGCTTTTCTTTTGCCGCCGGACAGACGCTTCGACACCGTTTCCCGTGCCTTGCACCCTGCCCGCCTGTCGATGATGACATGTAACTGTCACGCAAACGTTATAATCCGCAGTGACGAATTCCATGGAATCGGTTGGCGGACAGACCGCCGAAAGCTAGGGAGTGAAACTGGCCAGCATGGAAACTGTTTTTGCCCTTTGCGCAATTCTCCTCCTCGCCTTCAATCTTCTCGGCATTGTTCTCGCCGGCTGGCGCCTGACGAGACGCGACACGGAAAGCGAGCTTGTGCGGCGAAAACCGCCGGTCTCGCTGGTGGTGCCGTTGCGCGGTGTGGAAAACTTCACGCCGCTGACGCTGTCGCGGGCGTTTCAGCTCGATTGGCCGGATTACGAATTGCTATTTTGCGTCGCCGACGAATCCGATCCGGTGATCGAGGAAGTGCGCAAGGCAAGCGCCGCCTTCCCGGCGGTTTCGGCACAATTGCTCATTGGCGACGACCGCATCAGCGCCAATCCGAAACTGAACAATTGCGTCAAGGGCTGGCGCGCCGCCCGCCACGAATGGGTCATTCTGGCTGATTCGAATGTGCTGATGCCGCAATCCTACATCGCGACCATGATGTCGGCCTGGCGGCCGGATAGCGGGCTGGTCTGCTCGCCGCCGCTCGGCTCTCGGCCGGCAGGCTTCTGGGCCCATGTGGAATGCGCCTTCCTCAACGGTTCACAGGGCCGCTGGCAATATGCGGCGGAAGCCATAGGCATCGGTTTCGCGCAGGGCAAATCGATGTTGTGGAACAAGCCGTTTCTGGAGGAGCGTGGCGGCATTCGCGCACTCGCCGCCGAAATCGCCGAAGACGCCGCCTCTACGAAACTGGTCAGAAATGCCGGCCGCAAGGTGCATCTGGTCTCTGCCCCGTTCGAACAGCCGCTCGGCCAGCGCAATGCCGGCGAGATCTGGTCGCGACAGACCCGCTGGGCGCGGCTGCGGCGCGTGACTTTCCCGCAATATTTCGCCCCGGAAATCCTGACAGGCGGGCTTCCCCCGCTTCTCTTCGCGCTCGGAGCCGCCATTACGGCGGATGCAGACCTCACCGTCACCACTATTGCCGTGCTCGCCGCCATGTACGGCCCGGAACTGGCGCTCACAGCCCTCAACCGGTGGCCCGTATCCATCTATACGCTGCCAGCCATGATCGCGCGGGATGTGATCATGCCCTTCGTCTGGGCACGCAGCTGGATCGGCAGCGCGGTCGCGTGGCGCGGCAATGTCATGACGATCGGCACAGCCGAAAGCACATTGGCCGGCCCATCGGCGGACTGAACGAAAGCTTTTCTTTTAAGGAAGTTACACCGACAAGCGAATATTTCGCTTTAAATGGTCGGAGTGGAGAGATTCGAACTCCCGACCCTCTGGTCCCAAACCAGATGCGCTACCAGGCTGCGCTACACTCCGCCGAGGCGATGGCTGGGGAATACACGGTTCACCCGAAGTCCGCAACAGGGAAATTCATCTTTGTTGAACCGTTGCCATGATCGGCGGAAATTGGTGCCTATGTGAAGAGAGCGCCATCAGGCGGCAAGGGATAATCGTCTTGACTCTGACATGAAGTCGGTCCATTTCAAATTCAGCGTTCCTGACACGATTTGGTTATTCTATTCAGGTACGTGAAGAGTAATCCGGGGTGTATGCCCCGCCGCCCAACCGGAGCAGTTTCGACATGTCTGCGAAGATTTACCGCCCTGCAAAAACCGCCATGCAATCCGGCACGGCGAAGACCAATGTCTGGGTTCTGGAATTCGACGCCGAGGTACCGCGCAAGATCGATCCGATCATGGGCTATACCTCCAGTTCAGACATGAAACAGCAGGTCAAGCTGACATTCGAGACCCAGGAACAGGCCGAAGCCTATGCGCAGCGCAAGGGCATCGAATACCGCGTCATTCAGCCGAAGGACGCGACCCGCAAGGTTGTTTCCTATCCGGACAATTTCCGTTTCAGCCGCACCCAACCCTGGACGCATTGAACGAAACGCACTGAAGACTTTCCGCCGGAGCAATGATCGCCTGGCACAACGGCCCCTTAGCTCAGCTGGATAGAGCGTCGACCTTCTAAGTCGAATGTCGCAGGTTCGAATCCTGCAGGGGTCGCCACTTCTTCTTAAATTATTGGTTTTTCGGTGAAATACTGAACGCCACCCTCACTATGACGAAGGTGAGGGAATAGAGCTTTGCTGACTTCAGCGAACAGCAACAATCCCCAGCAAGTGCGCGCCTTCGAAAAGACCCCGGCCTACCCCTGCCCGAAAAGCGTGAAATAACCCCATGCCGCCGCGAAGAATGCGATGACGGCGGCGATCGTCAGGGCTTTTTTCGCTTTCGGCCCGAGCGGCTGGCGTGGTTTTTTCGGCGGCGTCGGTTTGCGGAACTTCACCACGTTGTCGTTCATTCTATCATCGTCCTGCATATCGCTGCTGAAACCGGCGCCACATCAATGGCATCGGCGTTTCCGGATTTATCTCTACCAGACGAGAGCTATCATAAATATTACCAAGTTTTCACTTCCCCCTTTGGGCAAGCTATGTCACTTCCCACAATCAGAGGAATACAAACAGCGACAGACGGACCGGAAAACAAGGGTGGAAACAATCCCCTGTGGCATTTTGAATTTTGCGGGTGACGAAAATGAATGACGCCAACACCAATGGCCGCGACGTGGAAAACAGCCAGCCCGACCTGCGGGAGATCTTGGGTACAAGCAGAACCGGCAGAAAGAAGAAGTCGCGCCGGTATCTCTATGCCGCAGCGGCCATCGTGCTGATCGGCGGGGGGCTTGCCTATTATTACCAGTCGCGTGCCGCAGGCGTCGCCTATAGCTACGTCACGGAAGTGGCGAAACAGGGCGATCTTTCCGTCATCGTCACCTCCACCGGCTCGGTCCAGCCGACGGATCAGGTTGATATATCGAGCGAATTGTCCGGCACCGTGCGCAAGGTCAACGTCACCTACAACACCCCGGTCAAATCCGGCGATATTCTGGCGGAGCTTGATACCAACAAGCTGGAGGCCGACGTGCAGAGCGCCCGCGCCAAGCTCGCCTCCGCCAAGGCCAATGTGCTGAAGGCGCGCGCCGATCTCGGCTCGGCAAAAACGTCGATGGAGCGCCTGCGGTCCCTCGTGCAGAACCGGGTCTCCAGCCAGCAGGATCTGGACGCCGCACAGTTCACCCACGATGCGGCCGGCGCCACGCTGCAGGTCAACGAGGCGACCGTGCTTTCGGCGGAAGCGGATCTGAGGCTCGCCGAGGTCAATCTCGGCAAGGCGAAGATCGTCTCGCCCATCGACGGCGTCATCCTCACCCGCAGTGTCGATCCCGGCGCCACCGTCGCCTCGTCGCTCAACGCCCCGGTGCTGTTCACCATCGCCGGCGATCTGCGCCAGATGGAATTGCAGGTGTCCGTGGATGAGGCCGATGTCGGCAAGGTCGAAACCGGGCAGAAAGCCACTTTCAACGTCGATGCCTATCCCGACCGCAGCTTCCCGGCGGAAATCGAAACCGTGCGTTTCGCGTCCGAGACCGTGTCCAACGTGGTGACCTACAAGGGCATATTGACGGTGGACAATGAGGAGTTGCTGCTGCGCCCCGGCATGACGGCAACCGCCAATATCGTCGTCGAGGAGATCAAGGATACGCTGCTGGTGCCGAATTCGGCGCTGCGATATACGCCGCCGCGCGAATCCGCCTCCCGTGGCGGCGGGTTGATGAGCCTGTTCCGCCCTCCCCGCATGGGCCGCTCGCAGAACCGCGACGCCGGACAGGCCGCTACGGGCAAAAGAACGGTCTGGGTGCTGCGCAACAACAACCCCGTCTCGGTCTCCATCGAAACCGGCTCCACCGACGGCCAGCATACCGTGGTAAAATCGGGCGAGTTGAAAGCCGACGATCTGGTGATTACCGACGCAACGGCCCGCAACGCCGGCTGACGGAGGAAAACCGCATGCAACAGCCGCCGCTCATCGAGTTCCGCAATGTCGTCAAGCAATATGGCCGCGGCGAAGCGACGATCCGCGCACTCGACGGCGTCAGCCTGTCGATCCGCGAAAAGGAATTCGTCGCCATCATGGGTCCATCAGGTTCGGGCAAATCCACCTCGATGAACATCATCGGCTGTCTGGATGTGCCGACAACAGGCGAATATCTGTTCCAGGGCGTGCCGACCAGCGGCTTCGACAACGAACATCTGACGCTGCTGCGCCGCCATATGCTGGGCTTCGTGTTTCAGGGCTTCAATCTTCTGTCGCGCACCTCGGCGGTGGAAAATGTCGAGCTGCCGCTGATCTATCGCGGCATGAAGGCGTCGGAACGGCGCGCACGCGCCATGGAGGCGCTTGCACAGGTGGGATTGAAGGGCCGCGAGGATCACACGACGCAGGAGCTTTCCGGCGGCCAGCAGCAGCGTGTGGCCATTGCAAGGGCCATCGTCACCCGCCCCGCTTTGCTTCTCGCCGACGAGCCGACCGGCAATCTCGACACCAAAACCAGTGCCGAGATCATGGAGCTGATCACCGCGCTTAATCGCGACAAGGGCATTACGGTCGTCATGGTCACGCATGAGGAGGATATCGCGGCCCATGCGGGGCGCCTGCTGCGTTTCGTCGACGGGCATCTCGCCTCCGACAGCGCGGCGGAAAAGAAGGAGACTTCCGATGTTCTTTGAAACGTCGCGTCTTGCGCTGCGCGCCATCAGCCGCAACCTGCTCCGCTCATTCCTCACGGTGCTGGGCGTCGTTATCGGTGTCGCAGCCGTCATCGCCATGGTCACCATCGGCAATGGCACGACGGAACAGGTGAAATCGGAATTATCGCGGCTCGGCACCAACATGTTGTTCGTGCGTCCCGGCCAGTTCGGCCCCGGCCGCGCCAGCACCGAGGCCAAGCGCTTCGATGACCGCGATGTCGAGGCCATCCGCAACCAGATCAGCGGCATTCGCGCCGTCGCCCCGCAAAACCGCAGCTCGGCCGCGACAGTCATTTTCGGCGGAAAGAACCACCAGACGAGCGTCATCGGCACCACCAACGACTATCTGATCGCGCAGGACTGGACCATCGCACTCGGACGCGAGTTCCAGCCCGCTGAAGATCGCGGCGGCCAGATCGGCTGCATCATCGGCGAAACGGTGCGGCAGGAATTATTCGGTGCGGAAAACCCGGTGGGGCAAACGATCCGCGTCAGCAACATCTCCTGCCCTGTCATCGGGGTTCTCGCCAGAAAAGGCCAATCCGGCCTCGGCGACGATCAGGACGACACCATCATCATGCCGCTCAAAATCCACCAGCGGCGCATCGGCGGCACCACCACCATTTCCTCGATCATGGTCTCGGCGCAGGACGGCGTTTCCACCGCCAAGGTGCAGAGCGACCTGCAGAACCTGTTGCGCGAGCGTCGCCGCATCGGCATCGGTCGCGAGGACGATTTCACCGTCAACGACATGACGCAGATCGCCTCGGCCATGACCGGCACGACGACGCTGCTGACCGGGCTTCTGGGTGCAGTCGCAGCGGTCAGCCTTTTGGTTGGCGGCATCGGCATCATGAACATCATGCTGGTCTCGGTGACGGAACGCACCCGCGAAATCGGCATCCGGCTCGCCATCGGCGCACTGGAAAAACAGGTGCTGATGCAGTTTCTGGTGGAAGCGGTCATGCTCTCCGCCTTCGGCGGCACCGTCGGCATCCTGACCGGCCTCGGTCTTGCCTATGGCGTCGTCAGCTTTCTCAACGTGCCGTTCGTCACCAGCCCGTCGATCATCTTCCTCGCCTTCGCCTTCTCGGCGGCCATCGGGGTGATTTTCGGTTATTTCCCGGCGCGCCGGGCGGCGAGTCTGAGCCCGATAGAGGCGCTGCGGCACGAGTGATGGATGGGATTTAGAGCAGCGGACAATCCGTTCGAGAGGAAACCAACACCTCTCCGCCGTCATCCTCGGGCTCGACCCGAGGATCCACGCAGGCCTCACGAAATTTCATGAGGGATGGGTCCTCGGGTCAAGCCCGAGGAAGACGTCGAGGGTGTGATGAGGCTGCGTCAAATCACCTGACGTTGCAACAAATCAAACGCTCGCCTCAGCCTCGCGCTGCTTCGCAAGCGCTGCCAGATCGGCAGGCTTCAGCTCAACCGATTCACCGCAACCGCAGGCCGAGGTCTGGTTCGGATTGTTGAAGGTGAAGCCGGAACGCATCTTGGTCACTTCGAAATCCATCTGGGTGCCGAGCAGATAAAGCACGGCGGAGGGCTGAACCCAAACCCTTGCTCCGTCGAATTCGACCAGGTCGTCCTTCGCATCCGCTTCGGTCACGAGGTCGATGGTATATTCCATGCCCGCGCAACCGCCCTTCTTGATGCCGATGCGTACGCCCTTGGCATCCGGTCCGGAATTTTCGACGATTGCTTTAACACGCGAGGCCGCAGCCCCGGTTATGGTCATGATCGCAAAGCCCATGGGCTTAGTCTCCTTCGACAATCGAGTTCAAGGCTCGATGTTTATGGATTTCAATTTAATGGCGCTCGAGAGTGTCATCAAGAGATGACACCAGTCAAAATCAAATCAATCTCAATACCAGCCGACGGCGACCTGCGCCTCTTCCGACATGCGGTCCGGCGTCCACGGCGGGTCGAAGGTCATCGACACGTCAACGCCGGAAACACCCTCGACCGCGCCGACTGCATTTTCCACCCAGCCCGGCATTTCGCCCGCCACCGGGCAGCCCGGCGCTGTCAGCGTCATGACGATCTTGACCATCCGATCGTCTTCGATATCGATCTTGTAGATCAGACCGAGTTCGAAAATGTCGGCCGGAATTTCCGGGTCGTAAACCGTCTTCAGCGCCGAGATCACGTCGTCGCTGAGGCGCGCCAGTTCGTCGGGGGCAATGGAAGACGGCTTTGCCGCTTCTTCGATCGCATCATCTGTCTTTGCAGTAGCTTCGGCAGTCATGGTCTTATCCTCAATCCTGATCTCTTTTATCCTGATATCAGGCGAAAAATTTGCGCGCATAATCCAGCGCCTCGACAAGAGAGTCTACTTCGGCGCGGGTATTGTAAAGGCCGAACGATGCCCGGCATGTGGAGGTGACGCCGAACCGTTTCAAGAGCGGCATGGCACAATGGGTGCCGGCACGCACGGCAACGCCGCGCCGGTCTATCACCATCGACACGTCATGGGCATGAATGCCCTCGAGTTCGAAGGAGAAGATGCCGCCCTTATCAGGCGCATTGCCGATGATGCGCAGCGAATTGACCTCGCGCAGCCGCTCGGTGGCGTAAGCTGCAAGATCGGCCTCGTGTGCTGCAATCGCGGCACGGCCGAGATTGTCCATATAATCCAGCGCATAACCAAGCCCGATGGCCTGCACGATGGGCGGCGTGCCCGCTTCGAAACGATGCGGCGGCTCGTTATAGGTGACATTGTCTTCGGAAACGTCGAGGATCATCTCCCCGCCGCCCTGGAACGGCCGCATCTCGCTCAAGCGGTCAGCCTTGCCGTACAGCACGCCGATGCCCGAGGGACCGTAAAGCTTGTGACCGGTCATGACATACCAGTCGCAATCGATATCGCGAACATCCACCGGCATGTGGACGGCACCCTGGCTACCGTCGACCAGCACCGGAATGCCGCGCTCATGGGCGATGCGGCAGATTTCCTTGACCGGAACGATGGTGCCGAGCGCATTCGACATATGGGTGATGGCGACGAGCTTGGTGCGCTCCGTCAGGCTCTTTTCGAAAGCCTCGATATGGAATGCGCCGTCATCATCGACAGGCACCCAGACCAGCTTGGCGCCCTGCCGCTCGCGAATGAAATGCCATGGCACGATATTGGAGTGGTGCTCCATGATCGAGATGACGATCTCGTCGCCCTCGCCGATCTTTGGCATGCCGTAACCGTAAGCGACCGTATTGATCGCCTCGGTGGAGGACTTGGTGAAGACGATCTCGTCCACCGAACCGGCGTTCAGGAAACGACGCACCTTTTCGCGCGCCGCCTCATAGGCGTCGGTTGCGGCATTGGAGAGAAAATGCAGGCCACGATGCACATTCGCATATTCGTTGGAATAGGCGTGCGAAACGGCGTCGATCACCACCTGCGGTTTTTGAGCGGACGCGCCGTTGTCGAGATAGACCAGCGGCTTACCATAGACCTCGCGCGACAGGATCGGAAAATCCTGCCGTACGGCCTCGACGTCATAAGGGGCCGCAATCGCGGCGCGTTCGCTCTCAGGCATGATGTTCCAGCCAGCTGGAGATGATGGCCTCCAGCGCCTCTACCAGATTTTCTTCTTCCAGTTCCTCGGCGATCTCAGCGACGAAGGCGTTGACGAGCATCGCCCGCGCCTTGGCCCGCGGCACGCCACGCGCCATCAGGTAATAGAGATGGTTGTCGTCGATATCGGCAACCGTCGCACCGTGACCACACTGCACGTCGTCAGCGAAGATTTCGAGTTCCGGCTTTGCCGAAAACTCGCCGTCGTCGGACATCAGCAGCGTATTGCACGCCATCTTCGCATCGGTCTTCTGGGCATCGGGCGCCACCCGGATCATGCCCTGGAAAATGCCCTTGGCGCGGTCGAACACCACGTTGCGGAAAACTTCCGTCGAGGTCGTATTCGGCACGTTATGGCCCAGAACCATCGTCACATCGGTATGGGTTTCGCCACCCAAGAGGTTGACGCCGCGAACGATGAGGTCAGTACCCTCGCCGTCCACGTCAATGCGCAGTTCCTGCCGCACCAGCTTGCCGCCGGCGTTGATGACGAACAGGCGAATCTTGGCGTCCGCACCGATTTTCATGCGCAGCTGGCCAAGATGGATGTCGGCCGCACCCTGTTGCTGCAGGATGATCCAGGTCACTTCCGCGCCGTCTTCAACGACGATGTCGGTGACGGAGGAAACAAGGGCCGCATCGGAAGTCACCGAAAGGTGACGTTCGATGACAGTCGCCTTGGAACCCTTGCCGAAACGTACCGGAAAGCGGCTGTGAACCTGACCTGCGCCATGGATCGCCTGCAATTCGATCGGCTTTTCAATCTCGGCATCATCAGGAATGTCGAGCGTCAGACCATCCCGCACGAAGCTGCCGTTGATACGGCCGATCGCGTCGTCCTTGCTGGCTTCCGCAAGACCCGCAGCCGCAGAACCGTTCAGAAGGCTCTCGGCGAAGCTGGAGACGCTGATGTCTTCGATCTTGCCGATATTGGCCGTACCGTGCAGCACATAAGCGACCGGCGAACCGGCGACGACAGGCGCAACCTTGTCGATTACCGGCGCGGGCTGATCCTCGGGAACAGCGCGCAGCAGGCTCTTTAGATCGGTATAGTGCCATGCCTCGATGCGGCGGGTCGGAAGACCGCCGGTCTTCAGATCGTCGAACAGCACGTCACGGGCCGCAACCACGGCACCGTCGCCGGGCAATTCGCTGAACTTTGCGGTATAGGCGTCGAACAGCGCGGTTTCCGCTGGCGTCAGCCGATTGGTCGTTTGAATGTTCATGGACATCACCTCCTGGCCCGACTTACGCCGCTTCACCGATGATGTCGGCGTAACCATTGTTTTCCAGTTCCAGCGCGAGAGCCTTGTCACCCGAACGGATGATCTTGCCCTTGTAGAGAACGTGAACGCTATCCGGCACGATGTAATCGAGCAGGCGCTGATAGTGGGTGATGACGACGGTGGCGCGATCCGGCGACTTCAGCGCGTTGACGCCATCAGCCACGATCTTCAGCGCATCGATGTCGAGGCCGCTATCGGTTTCATCGAGAACGCAGAGCTTCGGCTCCAGAAGCGCCATCTGCAGGATTTCGGCGCGCTTCTTTTCGCCACCGGAGAAACCGACGTTGAGCGGACGCTTCAGCATGTCCATGTCGATCTTCAGGTCGCCAGCGGCTTCCTTGACGCGGCGGATGAAGTCCGGTGTCGTCAGCTCGGCTTCGCCGCGCGCCTTGCGCTGCTCGTTCATCGCAACCTTGAGGAACTGCATGGTGGCGACGCCGGGAATTTCGACCGGATACTGGAAGGCAAGGAAAATACCCTTGGCAGCGCGTTCGGCCGCGTCCAGTTCCAGAATGCTTTCGCCGTTATAGAGAATGTCACCGGCGGTGACTTCATAGTCTTCGCGGCCCGACAGGATGTAGGACAGCGTCGACTTGCCCGAACCGTTCGGCCCCATGATGGCGGCAACTTCACCAGCGGCAACCTTCAGGTTGAGGCCCTTGATGATCTCGGTTTCGGTATCGGCGATCTTTGCGTGCAGGTCGATGATTTCAAGCATGGTTTGGTTCCTGTTCATGGTGCGGTTTCAAGGACCGCCTCGTAGACCCGTCTGTGCGGGTCGCTCTCAATTCACACATCCGTCATCCTCGGGCTTGACCCGAGGATCCAGTCGGCGGTTGTCTCTGCTCAAGCCAAAGGCTGTGTATCCCCAGGACAAGCCCGAGGATGACGTAGAGCAAGAGTTAACCCACAGACCCTTCCAGCGAAATTCCAATCAGCTTCTGCGCTTCAACCGCAAATTCCATCGGCAGCTGCTGGATGACGTCCTTCACGAAGCCGTTGACGATCAGTGCGATGGCCGACTCCTCGGGAATGCCGCGTTGCAGGCAGTAGAACAGCTGGTCTTCGGAAATCTTCGATGTCGTCGCCTCGTGCTCGAAATGAGCGGACGAGTTCTTCGCCTCGATATAGGGCACGGTATGCGCGCCGCATTTGTCGCCGATCAGAAGCGAGTCACACTGCGTGAAGTTGCGTGTGTTGGTCGCCTTGCGGTGAGCCGAAACCTGGCCGCGATAGACGTTTTCCGAGAAACCGGCGGCGATGCCCTTGGCGATGATGCGGCTCGACGTGTTCTTGCCGAGATGGATCATCTTGGTGCCGCTATCGATCTGCTGATGGCCGTTGGAGACGGCGATCGAATAGAATTCGCCACGGCTATCGTCGCCGCGCAGGATGCAGGACGGATATTTCCAGGTGATGGCCGAGCCGGTTTCCACCTGCGTCCACGAAATCTTCGAACGGTCGCCACGGCAATCGCCGCGCTTGGTCACGAAGTTGTAGATGCCGCCCTTGCCATCCTTGTCACCCGGATACCAGTTCTGGACAGTCGAATATTTGATTTCGGCATCGTCGAGCGCCACCAGTTCGACAACGGCGGCGTGAAGCTGGTTCTCGTCGCGCTGCGGTGCCGTGCAGCCTTCCAGATAGGAGACATAGGCACCTTCTTCGGCGATGATCAGCGTGCGCTCGAATTGGCCGGTGTTCTTTTCGTTGATGCGGAAATAGGTGGAAAGCTCCATCGGGCAACGAACGCCCTTCGGCACGAACACGAAGGAACCGTCGGTGAAGACAGCCGAGTTCAGCGTCGCATAGAAATTGTCCGTCTGCGGAACGACCGAGCCGAGATATTTCTTCACCAGATCAGGATATTCGCGAACGGCTTCGGAAATCGACATGAAGATCACGCCGGCCTTGGCCAGTTCCGCCTTGAAGGTGGTAACGACCGAGACGCTGTCGAAGACGGCATCCACAGCCACGCGGCGGTTTTCCACGCCGGCCAGGATTTCCTGTTCCTTGAGCGGAATGCCGAGCTTCTCATAGACCTTCAGCAACTCGGGATCCACGTCCTCAAGGGACTTCGGGCCGGGCGTGCTTTTCGGTGCGGCATAATAATAGAGATCGTTGAAGTCGATCTTGGGATAGCTGACGCGCGCCCATGTCGGCTCTTCCATCGTCAGCCAGCGCTTGTAAGCCTCAAGACGCCATTCCAGCATCCATTCCGGCTCCTGCTTCTTGGCCGAGATGAAGCGGATCACCTCTTCCGAAAGGCCCTTCGGGGCCTTGTCGACTTCGATTTCGGTTTCGAAGCCGTATTTATACTGGTCCACATCGATCTGGCGAACCTGATCGATCGTTTCCTGAACCGCTGCCATGTCGTTCTCCAATCTCGCCGGAGCCAAGGTCCGGTGGCTTGTCAACGTGTCAGGCGGAAAGCCGCCTTATCCATCTTCGGGCAAATTATCCGAGCCCGCATAAACGGGGTGGATCTTATACCCATGTAAGTGCGGGATGGCGCTTTTCACACATCCCGGCAAGCGGAAAATTGCTATTCCGCAATTCTTTGCCGCATTTTAAGCGGCCTGACCGGTCAGCCTGCGCCGCCCGGCAATTTTTGCAAAGGCAGCGAGCGTATGCTCGATATCCGCCTCATTTGTCGCGTGGCCAAGAGAAATCCTGAGCGCGCCGAGCTTGGGATCGTGCCCCATCGCCGTCAGCACATGGCTTTCCCCCACCTTGCCGGAAGAGCAGGCCGAACCGGCCGAGAGCGCGATGCCCTCGATATCGAAGGCGATCTGGCCGGTCTCCGCCTTCAAACCGGGCAAAGTGAAAAACGTGGTATTGCCGACACGTCCGACATCCTCGCCGTGAATGATCACGTCAGGCGCAACTGCCCGCATGCCGTCTTCCAGCTTTGCGCGCAACGCCGAAAGACGCACCGTTTCCACTTCGAGCATTTGCGCAGCGACTGCGGCAGCCGCACCGAAACCGATAATCGACAGGGTATTTTCCGTGCCGGAACGATGTCCCTTTTCCTGCCCGCCGCCATGGATCAGCGGCTTCGGCATCATCACTTCGCCGCGCGAGACCAGGGCGCCCGCACCCTTCGGGCCGCCGAGCTTGTGGGACGAGAGGACAAGAAAATCCGCATCCAGTGCATTGATATCGAGCGGAACGCGGCCAGCGGCCTGTACGGCGTCGACCACCATCAGTCCACCCGCAGCATGCGCAAGCCGCGCTGCCTCCGCCACCGGCTGGAGGATGCCCGTCTCGTTATTGACCAGCATGCAGGCAACCATCGGCAAGCCGGTGGATTTGTCGTGCGAAGACAACAGCAACTCAAGCGCGGCAAGATCGATGACACCCGCTGACGTAACGGGAATTTCCGTAACGTCAGTCTTGGCGAACCGCCCGCCTTCGCGAAAAGCAGGGTGCTCGATAGCAGAGACATAAAGACGGCCATAGCGCACGGGAGCGCGCCCCATCTTGAATTCAGGCGAAAGCACCAGATTGGCCGCTTCCGTCGCACCGCTGGTGAAGGTGACGTGGGATGCCTGTGCCCCGGCAAGTCCCGCAACCTCACGGCGGGCAGCCTCGACGGCAGCGCGGGCCGCGCGCCCTTCCCGGTGGACGGAGGACGGATTGCCGGCAATCTCCAGCGCGGAGACAAGAACGTCCCGCACGGCGGGCAAAAGCGGCGCCGTGGCGTTCCAGTCCATATATGTGCGCATCAAACCCGTCATCGCGGAAAAGCTTCGCTCAATCTTATATGCGCCAAAACGCATTTTTCTTGAAATTACAGTTGCGCTTGCCTTATGACACGACCGAGTGCTTAAGCACACGCAAAGTTTCGAATTATTCTAAACTGCGTTCTAGAAAAGATGACACAGTTCGTCAAGTCTTCTCATCGGAAGAATGCGGTTGGAGAATGAAAAAACACGACCGGAGTACCAATGCCCGAAGTCATTTTTAACGGCCCTGCGGGTCGCCTCGAAGGCCGTTATCAACCCTCCAAGGAAAAGAGCGCACCGATAGCGATCATCCTTCATCCGCACCCGCAGTTCGGCGGCACGATGAACAACCAGATCGTCTATCAGCTCTTCTATCTTTTCCAGAAGCGCGGTTTCACGACGCTCCGGTTCAATTTCCGCTCCATCGGCCGCAGCCAGGGCGAGTTCGACCACGGCGCCGGCGAGCTTTCCGACGCTGCCTCCGCCCTCGACTGGGTGCAGAGCCTGCATCCCGATTCGAAAAGCTGTTGGGTCGCCGGTTATTCCTTCGGCGCCTGGATCGGCATGCAGCTTCTGATGCGCCGCCCGGAAATCGAAGGCTTCATGTCGATTGCGCCGCAGCCCAATACCTACGACTTCTCCTTCCTCGCGCCCTGCCCGTCTTCCGGCCTCATCATCAATGGCGATGCCGACAAGGTCGCGCCTGAGAAGGACGTCAACGGTCTGGTCGAAAAGTTGAAGACCCAGAAGGGCATCCTCATCACCCACCGCATCCTTCCCGGCGCCAACCACTTCTTCAACGGCAAGGTGGATGAGCTGATGGGCGAATGCGAGGACTACCTCGACCGCCGCCTGAACGGCGAACTGGTGCCGGAACCGACGGCCAAGCGCATTCGGTGATAGGCCGCCGTTTTTCAAGGCAGGTCTGATCTACCTATAATGATCGACGGCGGGCTTGGTTCACCCCCCTCTGCCCTGCCGGGCATCTCCCCCACAGGTGGGGAGATCGAATCGTGGCGACCTTCCGGCCACCTTGAACTTAGCAGCTCAGGTAAAGAGCAGGCCTCTGGCTGATCTCCCTCCTTGTGGGGGAGATGCCCGGCAGGGCAGAGGGGGGTAAGCCACGCCCGCCGTCGTATATTATGATCGTTATTACGCCCTCACCAAAACCCCACCCGTCACCGGCTCATTCACACCCGTCGTGCCGGGATAGGTCAGCGGCAAGCCCTTCAGCGAACGCACGGCGAGATAGGCCCAGGCCTCCGCCTCCATCGCCCCGCCATCGAACCCAGCCTCTTCCGCCGCAATCACCCTTGCACCAGACTTTGCGGCAAGGCTCGCAAACTCTTCCATGATCACCGGATTGAGCCGCCCGCCACCGCAGACCACATAGGTTTTTGCTTCTTCCGGCAGGTAGCTGGCCGATTTGAGGATCGCGGTCCCCGTCAGATGCGACAGCGTGCGCGCGCCGTCGGCAAGCGAGACCTCACCCTTTTGCGGCGGCACGAAATCGCTGCGGTCAAGCGAGCGGCGGATATTGGCCGAGAAGAACGGGCTTTCCATGTAGCGCGTCACCAGCGAGGCAACGACGCTGCCGCCCGCCGCCGTCCTGCCGCCTTTGTCGAAGGCTTTGCCCGTATGCGCCTCGATCCACTGGTCGATCAGCATATTGCCGGGGCCGCTGTCGAAAGCCGCAAGCCGCCCGCCCTCGCCGATAAAGGTCAGATTGGAGATGCCGCCGATATTGACGAAGACGGCGGGCGTTTCGAACCCATCAGGCAAATTGGCGGAGAGCGCCATGTGATAGGCGGGAATGAGCGGCGCGCCCTGCCCGCCATGCACCATGTCGTTGGCGCGCATGTCGTAGACCACATCGATGGCGGTTTCTTCAGCCAGAAGCGCACCGTCGCCGATCTGGACGGTCAACGCCTCATCCGGCCGGTGCAACACCGTCTGGCCGTGAAAACCGATCACATCGATATCGCCGGGCTGAAGCCGGTGACGGTTGAGGAAGGATTTAACCGCCGCCGCATGGGCAAGCGTCAGCTTGCGTTCCGCCTCCCCCAGGTCATCAGGACGTTCGCGCCGTTCGCGAATGGATTTGGCCGTCGTGAGCGCCTTCTGCCAGATGGCGCGCAGGCCCGGATCATAGGGAAAATAACCGCTCGGCCCGTGCCGGACGATGCTTTCGCCATCCGTGCGCAAAAGGGCGATATCGATGCCGTCCATCGATGTTCCGCTCATCAGCCCGATCGCCGTTTTGACCTCGCCCACGCGCCGCTCCTTTGCAATATCGAATCATGTCGAGATGAATCGCCGTTATTCATGGCCGAAACGGGTGCACTTTTCAAAAAACAATGGTAAAGCCCCCGGCGTTCATTGGCTGCCAATGACGGCAAATATCCAACCAGAAAGAAAAAGGTCATGTCCAGGTTCAAGTCCGATTTCCTCCGCACGCTCGACGAGCGCGGCTTCATTCACCAGATCTCCGACGAGTCGGGTCTCGACGAACTGTTCGCCAAGGAAACCGTGACCGCCTATATCGGCTATGACCCGACGGCTTCGAGTTTGCATGTCGGCCACCTCACCCAGATTATGATGCTGCACTGGATGCAGAAGACCGGCCACCAGCCGATTTCACTGATGGGCGGCGGCACCGGCATGGTCGGCGATCCTTCCTTCAAGGAAGAGGCCCGCAAGCTGATGACGGTCGACATGATCGAGGACAACATCACCTCGCTCAAGCACGTCTTCGCCAACTACCTTGATTATGATCGCGCCGAGAACCCGGCCTTGATGATCAACAATGCCGACTGGCTGCGCGGGTTGAACTACCTCGAATTCCTGCGCGATGTCGGCCGCCACTTCTCGGTCAACCGCATGCTGTCCTTCGACAGCGTGAAGACGCGCCTCGACCGCGAGCAGTCGCTGTCTTTCCTCGAATTCAACTACATGATCCTGCAGGCCTACGATTTCGTGGAGCTGAACCAGCGCACCGGCTGCCGCCTGCAGATGGGCGGCTCCGACCAGTGGGGCAACATCATCAACGGCATCGATCTGGGTCACCGCATGGGGACGCCGCAGCTTTACGCGTTGACATCGCCGCTCCTCACCACCTCCTCGGGTGCAAAGATGGGCAAGTCCGCATCGGGCGCAGTCTGGCTGAACAAGGATCTGCTGCCGGTCTATGATTTCTGGCAATACTGGCGCAACACGGAAGATGCGGACGTGGTTCGCTTCGCGAAGCTCTTCACCACGCTGCCGATGGATGAGATCGCCCGTATCGCCGCCCTTGGCGGATCGGAGATCAACGAGGCGAAGAAAATCCTCGCAACGGAAGTGACGGCTATCCTGCATGGCCGCGCCGCCGCCGAAGAAGCTGCCGAAACAGCACGCAAGACCTTCGAGGAAGGCGCGCTGGCTGAAAACCTGCCCTCCATCGAGGTTCCGGCATCCGAGCTTGACGCCGGCGTCGGCGTGCTGTCGCTCATCGTCCGCGCCGGCCTTGCCGGTTCGAACGGCGAGGCCCGCCGCCACGTTCAGGGCGGTGCGGTGAAGATCAACGACAAGAGCGTATCCGACGACCGCCAGATGATCGGTTCCACCGAAATCACCGGCGACGGCGTCATCAAGCTGTCGGTCGGCAAGAAGAAACACGTTCTGATCCGCCCGGCGTAAGAGCGTACGAAAAACATCTTGTCGAGGACTGCGAAAGCGGTCCTCGACGCGTCGATAAAGCCCTCACTTCCGTCATGCCGGACTAGATCCGGCATCCAGCCACGGCGCATCTGCCCCGTGAGAAGACTCTAGTGCGATCAAGGACTTGATCGCACTGGGCCCCGGATCAGGTCCGGGGTGACGGAGTGCGAATGCACCCGTTCTCGCCAAACATCCGCTTGCGCCAAGCTTTACGGCGCTCCATTCACTGAAACTCGAAAATCTGCCGGAAGACACCAGGCGCGATCAGCGACAGCGGGTTTATCGTCAGCTTCGGCTGGTCCGTCTGGCCGGAAAGCTTGAAGGTGATGCCGAGCAATCCGCGATCGCGGCCGTTGCCGAGGAAGATGCCGATGAAGGGCAACTCGCCGAACAACCGGTTCAGCCCGTAGGCGGGCATGAAGGTGCCGGTCATGTCCATGCGGCCGCTCTGGTCTTTCAGGAGGCCCTGGAACGTCGCGCCGATCTGTTCGCCGCGCACCACCCCGTTTTCCACCGCAACCGAGCCGTTGACGTAAACGAGACGGGCAAAACCGCGCTGGAATTTCTCCGAACTGACATCGATATTGCGGCGAACAGCATTGTTGAGGCTCCTGCCGTCATCACCCGTCGGCGTGGTGACGATATCCTGAAGTTTCGCCTCGTTGACGACGGCGAAATTGCGCAGGTCGAGCGAGCCGCTCCAGTCGCTGCCATTGGCGGTCGTCAAGGCAAGATTGAGAAGGCCGCCACGAATGCGGGTGTAGATATTGGCGAAACGGGCGAGAGAACCGGCGTCGCTGCTTGTCAGGGTAACGGTTCCCGTCGCGCCGCGATTGGTCGTCTGCGCAACCACCGCCTGCCCATTGCCGGTGACGCCGCGAAAATCAACCGAGCGGACCTTGCCTTCGCGCACGCTGACATCGGCGCTGACATTGGAAAGGACTTCGTCGTTGAAACCGTAGACCTTGTCGAGTTGCGCCTTGATGGCAAGGGAAGGCTGCGAACGCGATGTCCCGTCGCCTCCCCCCGCAGGGCTGCGAAGCTTCGACAGGAGAGGCCGAAGGTCGGCCGATTTCCCGGAAGCGTTGATGGTATATCCATTTTTCGTGGCGGCGACCGCGACGGCGTAATTGTCGGATGGCGACAATTGCATGCGGCTGAGATCGGCCGAAATCAGCCCATTCTTGCTGAAGGTAATATCGCCGGCAGCGCCGAAGCCATCGCCGGTGAGGGAAAAATCGCTGATCGTCGTGCGGCTGCCATCGCCGGTTTCCAGTGTAAAGGCGGCTTTTGCCGGAATACCGATGCCCTTGCTCCAGCCAAGTCCCGGCAGAACGATCGACGCCTTCGCCAGATCGAGCCGGATAGCCTGATGTTTCATATCCGCGCCATTGATTTCCACAACCGTCGTACCGCCCAGAACGGTGGACAGTTCCGGCGCGAGCTTGGCGACCTGCGTCTCGGTAAGGGTCGCCTTCAGCGACAGCGTCGGAGCAACATCGCTGTTCTTGCGCACAGGCTCCGTCATCTGGATGTCCATCGGCACGTCATCCACCCGGCCCTTGCCCTCAAGCCGGAGTTGCCGGTCGTTGATTGCCATAAAACCGTCGAGCGCGGTCACCTTACGGCCGGAGAATGGCTTTGTCAGCGACAGGTTCGTCAGATCGAGATCAGCCGTCCATACCGGCGGTGGCGGATTTTGGCTGGAGAGCATGCCGACGGTAAGCTTCGCATTCGCCTTCACGTCACCGGTGAAGTCCTCCGGTTTGAACTGCGTATCCTTGAGCGCATTGATGGGCTTCAGCGTCGCAAGCTCCGCCACGGCATCGGCCGAGCCCGAAACGTTCAAATCGAGATTTCCAAGCAGGGGCTTGTCATAGACGGAGGAGATAACGAACTGGCTGCCCTCCAGCGCAAGCGACCGGTTGGAAGGGAAATAGGATGTCGCGCTCTTGAGATCGACGTTCATGCGAGCGCCGACGAGATTGAAATGCGCGTCGACATCGCGCAGCGGCGGAATGTCGCCGGTGGTATTGAGCCGCGTACCGTCGATATCGAAGCGGATCTGCATTTCGCTCTCGCCGAGCACCAGCGGGCAACCGGGACCGCACATCCGTCCCTGGGGAATGAAGATCGCAATCGAGCCGTTCGTAACGGTGCCGCCATAAAGATTGGACACGACCCAGTCACGCGGCTTGTGCGCCATCCAGAACGGCCAGAGCTGCTTGACCGCCGTGGCCTCCATCTTCGGAATCTGCCCGGCAAAGCTGATTTCAGGCGAGCCCTCCCCGAATCGGATTTTCAGCGACCCCGCCATGTCTCCAAGCGGGCCGGTAACATAAAGCGAGGGAACTTCGAGCTGCCTCGTGGCCGCCGTGAATTGCCCGTCCGCCTTCAGGCTGAAAGGAACCGGTTCCTCGCCGGAAGCTTCCGCCGACGCGAGCGCATTGTCGATCCGCAGCGAAAGACCGAAACCCTCGTCCGTATCCCTGATTTCGCCGGCGACAGGAATAACCGTCCGCTCGAGGTCGATCCGCGAATTCTCGATCACAAGCGTGCTTTTCTGAAAATCGAAGCGCGCATTGACGGTGCCGGCGGTAAAGGACTGAGCCTCGCCGCCGATGAGAAGCGTTCCGTTGCCCATGCCGACCGAAACTTCCAGCCGTGGCTCGTCCCCTTCAACGGCGCGGCGGGCGAGGATGCTGATGCCGGACTTGACGTTCAACCCTTCATGCAGATTGCCCTGGGGATCGTATTTCTCCAGAAACGGGCCGATATCGAAGCCGTCTATCCGGGCCTGAAAGCCGTCGATCATCCCGCCAGCCCCCGATGTCTTGAGCGACACGCTGGCGATTTCGCCGTTAAACAGCGTCTCGCCATCGAGCGAATATCCGCCTTGCTGGTCGGGGGTCAGCGAAAGTTCGCGCACCTCGATGGTGCGCGGTTTTCCAAGCTCGCCGGGCGGCAGATGAACGGAAACGCTGGAAATATCGATTTCCTCGGTTCCGCTGCTCAGGAACGCCTGGGCGAGCTTGTCGAGCTGCTCGAAGGCGCCCTGCAATTGCTGCGGCACGGCGTCGAGCTTGATACTGGATAGATCGAAACCGTTGCCCTTGGGCAGCAACGCCGTATCGAGTTCCATCCCGTCGGCTTCAAGGCTTTGCACCGAGACGCGACCGGTCAGAAGCGCGATCGGGTCAAGCGCCATGCCGATCGCCCGCGCCCGGCTCAGATGCTGGCCGGACTCCTTCTCGATGATATCCACATCCTCCGCCACCAGCGCCAGCCGCAGCCCGGTCGAGAACCTTATGGCCGAAGAACCTATCCGCGCGCTGTAATGCGGTCCGAGCGCCCTTTCGAGCGCCTGCTGCGCCTGGCTGGAAAGGGCCTTGTCGATCGATCCGGTCTCGACGGAGACGATGATGCCGCCGATCGACAGGAAGGCCAGCACGAAAAGAGCAGCGAAAATCTTGCACAGGGCCCGCACCATGGAGCGCGGCGCCGGGCAATGCACGATGATGGGATTTTCAGCCTGCGCCGAAGGAAGACCATGCAGCGCAATGATATCGCGCTTGCTGAACTTCACCTTTTCACCCCTGACTTCAGCCATACGCCCGTGTTTGCCCCTGAATAGCTGTTGTTTCGCCGCAACACTGGACGACGCCGGTTTCGCTATATATCGAATGTGGCAACTTTCACTCAACATCCCGGCGAAAGAAAGATGGATTATGACAGACCTGACGATTGGCGGCCCGGCTCCTGACTTTACTTTGCCCCGTAACGGTGAAGGAACGGTGACATTGTCCAAACTGCAAGGCAAGACCGTCGTTCTCTATTTCTACCCCAAGGACGATACATCCGGCTGCACCGCGGAAGCGATCGACTTCAGCGCCCTTGGCGGAGAATTCGAGGCCGCCAACACGGTCGTCATCGGCATTTCTCCAGACAGCGTCAAAAGCCACGACAAGTTTGCAGCAAAACACAAGCTCTCCGTCATGCTGGCGGCCGACGAGGAGAAGAAGGTTCTGGAAGCCTACGGCGTCTGGACGGAAAAAAGCATGTATGGCCGGAAATACATGGGTGTGGAACGCACCACCGTCCTCGTCGCCCCGGATGGGAAAATCACGGAGATCTGGAACAAGGTGAAGGTCGCGGGCCACGCGCAAACCGTTCTCGACGCCGCAAGGAAACTCTGAAAGACGGCCCGTCGTGACGCCTTCCTTCAAGATCGTCTCCCCGCTCGACCCTCCCCTGCCCGAACGCCGGGCAGGCCGGAAAAACCCGAACTCGTTCCGCCGTCAGCAACAGCTGACACCGCTTTCCGGCCAAACACGCCGCCTCCGGCAAAACTTCGTTAACCTTAACGAATTATGATTTCCTTTAGAGCGTCGTGCGTCCATTCGGACAAAGAACGCTCTGAGGTGTTGAATCTACGCATCGTGCTTTGCAAAAAATCGGCCAGCCGGAGAGAGATTTTGACTGATACAGCGGAAAACCGGGTATTCGGCAAAAAGCGGCAGCAGCACGTTCTCGTTCTGGCGAGCGGCGACAAGGTCCGGCATATGACGATCCGGCCGTGGATGACGGCTCTTGCCGGCTGCACGATCGGCCTTTTTTCACTCGGTTATCTCGGCGCCACCGGCTATCTCATCTTGCGCGACGACCTGATCGGCGCGACCATGGCGCGCCAGACGCGCATGCAGCATGACTACGAAGACCGTATCGCAGCGCTGAGGGCACAGGTGGACCGCGTTACCTCGCGGCAATTACTCGACCAGCAGGTGGTTGAAAAGAAAGTGGAAAAACTGCTGCAACAGCAGGCAGCGCTCACCTCCAGGCACGGGCGCATGAGCGAGTTGCTGGAGCGCGCGGAGAACTCCGGCGTCGCCGCCTCCACGGCCCCGATCCCGACGGCCCCCTCTTCTCTCTCTAATGCGATGGCGCCGGAAAAACGCGCCGATCTGACGGGCGGCCTCTCCGCCATAGAAAATCTGATGGCTCCCCGGACACCGCAGCCGGAAAAAGCGGCCGGAACGGACAAGCGGGCAGCCTATGTGCCCGAAAGCGGCGAAACGCCTTCCGACCGGGCCGACCGGGTGTTTTCCAAGGTGACGCTTTCACTGAAGGATATCGAACGCCAGCAAATATCCCGGATATCCAGATTGACCAGCGACGCCGAGGACAAGGCAAGCGCGATGCAGGACATCATCCGGCAGGCGGGCCTGAAAATCGACGAAAGCGGCACTGATGGTACCGGTGGTCCCTATGCGGATCCGCAGCGGAACGACACCGATCCGTTCAATATGTCTTTGACCAATCTCGACAACGCGCTCAACCGGCTGGATGTCGTCAAGGAAACCGCGACCGCCCTGCCCTTCGGCAATCCCGCCCCTGGCCGGGCGATCACCAGCCGATTCGGCAACCGGCTCGACCCGTTCCTCGGAAGGCCCGCCTTGCATACCGGCATCGATTTTCGCGCCGAAACCGGCGCCGACGTCAAGGCGACAGGTGCCGGCAAGGTGACGGTTGCGGAAAATTCCGGCGGCTACGGCAATATGGTCGAGATCGATCACGGTCAGGGCGTATCGACACGTTTCGGCCATCTCTCGACCATTCTGGTCAAAGCCGGCGACAAGGTCGAGACCGGTGACGTCATCGGCCGCGCCGGCAGCACCGGGCGCTCCACCGGTCCGCACGTGCATTACGAGGTGCGCCGCAACGATACGCCGGTTGATCCGATGAGGTTCCTGATCGCCGGGGCGGAGCTTAAAACCTATCTCAAATGACGGTCCGATTTTAACGCTTTTTTCGCCCTTTTTACGATAAATCGCCCGAAACCGCGTCGAAGGCTAAAAAGCCTCGCTCGCCCCCCGGCGTATCGCGCGCATTTCCCGTTGTTTCCTTGACTTTCCGGCAATTTGGGCATATCCCCGCGCCAAGTCTTTGCAAGTGTCGTTGCGGCACGCAGGTGTTCTTACCGAACCAGAACGGAAAAAGTTCTTCCTTTGACAACATTCTCTGATCTTGGCCTGAGCCAAAAAGTTCTTTCCGCTATTGCAGATGCCGGCTACACGACGCCGACACCCATTCAGGCCGGCGCTATTCCGCCCGCACTCGAAAAGCGTGATATCTGCGGTATCGCACAGACAGGCACGGGAAAAACCGCGTCCTTCGTTCTGCCGATGCTCACTTTGCTGGAAAAGGGCCGCGCGCGCGCCAGAATGCCGCGCACGCTGATCCTCGAGCCGACCCGCGAACTTGCGGCACAGGTGGCGGAAAACTTCGAGAAATACGGCAAGAATCACAAGCTGAACGTCGCCCTTCTTATCGGCGGCGTTTCGTTTGAAGACCAGGACCGCAAGCTCGAGCGTGGCGCCGATGTCCTCATCTGCACGCCCGGCCGTCTTCTCGACCATTGCGAGCGCGGCAAGCTCCTGATGAGCGGCGTGGAAATCCTCGTCATTGATGAAGCAGACCGCATGCTGGACATGGGCTTCATTCCCGATATCGAGCGTATCGTGAAAATGATTCCCTTTACCCGGCAAACGCTGTTCTTCTCGGCCACCATGCCGCCGGAAATTCAGAAGCTCGCCGACCGGTTCCTTCAGAACCCCGAGCGTATCGAGGTTGCCAAGCCCTCCTCCACGGCAAAGACGGTTACGCAGCGCATCGTCGCTGCGCACAACAAGGACTATGAGAAGCGCGCCGTCCTGCGCGATCTGGTCCGCGCCGAAGAGGCTGAACTCAAGAACGCGATCATCTTCTGCAATCGCAAGAAGGATGTCGCCGAGCTGTTCCGCTCGCTGGATCGTCACGGCTTCTCCGTCGGCGCATTGCATGGAGACATGGACCAGCGTTCGCGCACCACGATGCTGCAGAACTTCCGCGATGGAAATCTGACGCTGCTGGTCGCCTCCGACGTTGCAGCCCGCGGCCTGGACATTCCCGATGTCAGCCACGTCTTCAACTTCGATGTTCCCATTCATGCCGAAGACTATGTCCACCGCATCGGCCGTACCGGTCGTGCGGGCCGTTCGGGCAAGGCCTTCACCCTCGTCACCAAGAGCGATGCGAAATATCTCGACGCGATCGAAAAGCTGATCACCGAGAAGATCGAGTGGCAGAACGGTGACCTGTCCTCTCTCCCGGCGCCCATGGAAAGCTTTGAGAGCAATTCCCCCCGCCGGGGCACCAAGGAACGCAGTGGCAGAGGCCGCGACAGGAACCGTCGCGATGCACCCGCATCGCCGGTAGAAATCATCAATCAGGATGCACAATCCACTGTGGATACGGACATCGCGGCTCACGGAGAAGACAAGGTGAAGGCAGAACGCAGACCGGAAAAGACCCCGCGCAATTCCGAGCGCAACAGCCGGAGCCTGAATTCGCAGCACGCCAATGACGACAACCGCGACCGCCGCCGCCATTATCGCGACCATGACGATGGCCCGACCCCCGTCGGTTTCGGCGACGACATTCCCGCATTCATGCTGATCGTGGCAAACGCCAAGGCCTGAGCCCAATAAGGCTATCGCAGGAACGGAAAGCATGACGCCGACCATCAAGCCAGGACTGGATTTTCCGGGCGTCGGCGTTGGCCTTGCGATACTACGTGAGGGCCGCCTGCTTTTGTGCCGGCGCATGAAAGCGCCGGAAGCCGGGTACTGGAGTATTCCGGGCGGCAAGGTCGATCACCTCGAACCCTCCCTCGCCGCCGCACGGCGCGAGGCCGAAGAAGAGACCGGGCTGACAATCGGCAAGGTCGAATTTCTCTGTCACAGCGAATATATCGATCCGGAAGACCGTCACCATTGGGTCTCCCTGATATTCGTCACCCGCAACACGCAGGGTGAGCCGGCTCTGACCGAGCCGGACACGCTTTCCGACATCGGCTGGTTCGACCCCGATGCCCTTCCCGAACCGCTTTCCGCCTTTGCAAAAGACGCGCTTGCCGCGCTGGTGAAGTAAAGCCGAATAACGGCTGGACGCCTGCCTTTGCCGAAAGGCTTCAGGCTTCCCGGCGACCTTCCAGAGAGCCTTGAGACAAGTCAAAGACGAGGCAGGCCTGCGGTAGACGCATTCCTTGCGCACCATTTCTTTTCAAAAAATGCAATAATGAAGGAATGTCTTTGCGCGGGGATTTTCAAATTCAATTTTAAATTGCTCAAATTAGCATCATGTAAAAAACCGCCCCGGTTGCCCGAAGCGGTTTGTACGTAATAAAAAAAATAGAATATAGAGTGTAATATAGTCTGGCAGTGCTTATGATCGGAACACCTTCCGAGGCCTTTTAGAGCCAATTTCAGTCGTCCCCTGAAACACGTATATCTAAGCTAATCATTTACTTTCCGTCAAGCAAATCTTCTCGCAAATGCGAAAAAAACATGGCAAGAAACAGAGGATGGTCAGGGAAACATGTATATTCCCTTTTAATATCAATAAATTATGTGAGTGAAAATAAAATGTGCATTTTATTGGGGTGCACTATAAAAAGCAAACTTGAAAAATCGCCCTTCATAAACTGTGCTTATACGCACCACATGTTACAGCTTTATAAAGTAAAGGTCGTCTAGACCACCGCGAGAAATACTTCATCGCTCGCGCGGCGCCACGCGCAAATTGTCGACCCTTGAAAAATAAGTCTCGGCTTAAAATAGTCTCGCCCAATTATGCTGATGACAACAACCATAACGTGTTTCGGTAGCCTTTCGCTTCAAATCGGACATTTTGCGATCAAAACCGCCGCCTTGCGAACCGGGATATGCGATTATGATGGGTACCGGTGATTTTTCCTTTGGAAAACCGGTTGTTGCCGATAAACATCAAGCCTGGACAACAGGATTTCGATCACGTCATGCTTTCACTTCGCCTGCTAACGATTATCGCCGGTTTTGCCTTTGCGGGCTCAGCAAGCGCGGCGTCGATCGGCATCGTTGCTCCTCAGAACGGTCCTTACGAGCTTCTGGGACAGCAGGTGCGGCAGGGTGCGAAGGCCGCCGCCGCCAAGCTCGGGCTGGACGTCGTCGAAATCCATGAAAGCTGCGAAGACGGCAGCGGCGGCGCGATCGCCGATGGCCTCGTCGCCGCCAAGGTCAGTGCGGCAATCGGTTTTTTGTGCACTGAAACGCTTCAGGGCGTTCTACCGCCCCTGAAGGCAGCCGCCATTCCGGCAATCACGCTTTCCAGCCGCGCGCCGATCCTGATGGAAGACGCCCTGAAATACGGTTGGCCGCTTTTCCGCCTCGCCGCTTCGGATAAGGCCGAATCGGACAGGGCTGCGGAAATTATCCTGCGCGACTGGAAAGGGCATGCCATCGGGCTGGTGGATGACGGCACGATCTACAGCCGCGAGCTGGTCGACCGCATTCGCTCGACGTTGGAGGAAAACGGGCTGAAACCCACCTTTGCCGACACGATACGCCCCGGCCAGGAACAACAGGTGGCGCTTGTGCGCCGGCTGGCTCGTACCGGTATCACCCACGTCTTCATCGGCGCGGAACGCAACGACGTCGCCATCGTGGCGAGAGACGCCGGCTCCGAAAACATTCCCCTCACCATCATGGGCGACGACGCCATGAATGCGGCGAACAACCCCGTGCCACTTGCGGCGAACGTGCTCGCGATCACGCGTCCGGCCTATGACACGCTGCCATCGGCGCAAGCCGTCTCTGGAGAATTGCGCGCCGCCAATATCGAACCGGAAGGCTATACCCTGCCCGCCTATGCGGCTACGGAATTGACCGCGGCGCTCGCCGAAGCGGCACAATCCCAGGGGAAACCCGCGCCGGAGATACTGGCAAGCGGCACCGCCTTCAAAACCGTGATCGGCGATCTCGCTTTCAGCCCTGCGCATGAACTTGTCGACAATCCCTATCGGCTGCAGCGCTGGAACGGCCAGCGCTTCGAACCGGCGGACAAGGCCGAAAGACAATAGGGTGAAGCCGGGACGCCTCAAAATTCAATGAAACCCGGCCGAAAACCGCCGGCAACCGCGCCGCAAGCCGTTTCAAACCCCGATACTTGGTGCTAAAGGCAGCTTACGCAACGCGTCGAGAGGAGTTTGCCCCATGTCCCTGCCCATCCGGATAGCACCGTCCATTCTGGCGTCCAATTTCGCCAAGCTGGGACAGGAAGTCGCCGATGTCACGGAAGCGGGCGCGGACTGGATCCATCTCGATGTGATGGACGGTCATTTTGTGCCCAACATCTCCTTCGGTCCTGACGTCATCAAGGCGCTCCGTCCGCACAGCAATGCCTTTTTCGACTGCCATCTGATGATTGCCCCCGCCGATCCCTATCTTGAAGCCTTCGCCAAGGCGGGCTGCGACGGGATCACTGTACATGCGGAGGCCGGGCCCCACCTGCATCGTTCGCTCCAGACGATCCGCACGCTTGGCAGGAAGGCCGGTGTGACGCTCAATCCCGCCACACCGCTTTCCGTCATCGAAAACGTGCTTGATGATGTCGATCTCGTCCTGATCATGAGCGTCAATCCCGGCTTCGGCGGCCAGAAATTCATTCCGGCCATGCTCGACAAGATCAGGGCGGCAAAAGCGATGATCGGCGACCGGCCGATCGAGCTTGAAGTAGACGGCGGCGTAACGGCGGAAACCGCCGGCGCCATCGTCGCGGCCGGTGCCAACGCGCTGGTGGCCGGCTCGGCCGTCTTCAAGGGTGACGGCGTTGCGGACTATCGCAAGACGGTCTCACTCTTGCGCTCGGTGTCGGAAGCCGCCAGGTCCTGACCCGTAGCCGAAAGCGGATACGCCGCGAGCAAGACTACGGGGCGTTTGGGTGGGGGCTTAGATGAACGGTGACAGGCAGAATTTCCGCCAAGCAATCTCGGCAGGGCTGTTTTCGTTCCTCGCCCCGCTCGTCTGGGCCGTCATCTCGGCGGCCACCGCCATCCTCGGCCTCTATCTCCGCAACCGGCTGGAAACCGACCATGCCGCCGGCATCGCGGTGCTGTTCTTCTGCGGCGGGCTCCTCGGCTGGCCACTCGCCATGGCCGCGCTGCGCTTCCTTCCGGTTTCCGCCGGCCTGCCGCTGCGTTTTGTGGCAAGCTGTCTCGCCATCGCTTTTTTTACCGTTGCAGTCACGGCAGCGTTCTTCGCGTTCCAGTACCGCATGTTTTATGCGCAGTGGCACGCGCCGGCGTTTTCCCGCATCTGGTTTTTCCAGCAGTTCTTCACCTCGCTCGGCGCGGTCTACCAGTTCTGCATTCTCGGCCTCGGTCTCTATTTTCCGTTAGCCGCCGTTCCGCTGGCGCTTGCGGGCGTAATCCTATGCAGACGGGCGCATGGAGCGCCGTGCGTCCGTTCGGATGCATAAAAGCCGCTCCAACGCTTTGAATATGCGCATCGGGCCGATACGCGGGCTTCATAGTCGATTGAGATTACCGGAACACTTTGCTAAACGGGCAGCAAAGCTCCTCCACCAAGCCAAGCTCCACTAAGAAAGTCATTGCCATGATCCCTCGTTACTCCCGGCCGGAAATGGTCGCCATCTGGTCGCCGGAAACAAAATTCCGCATCTGGTTCGAGATCGAGGCGCATGCCTGTGACGCGCTGGCCGAACTCGGCGTCATCCCGAAATCGGCCGCCCAGACAATCTGGGAAAAGGGCGGCAGCGCGACTTTCGACGTCGCCCGCATCGATGAGATCGAGGCCGTGACCAAGCATGATGTCATCGCCTTCCTCACCCACCTTGCTGAATTCGTCGGTCCCGACAGCCGCTTCATCCATCAGGGCATGACCTCGTCCGACGTGCTGGACACCACCCTCAACATCCAGCTCGTCCGCGCCGCCGACCTGCTGCTTGCCGATATGGACCGCGTGCTTGCGGCTCTCAAGACGCGCGCCTTCGAACACAAGGACACGGTACGCATCGGTCGCAGCCACGGCATCCATGCCGAGCCGACGACGATGGGCCTCACCTTCGCGCGCTTTTATGCCGAGATGCACCGTAACCGCGAGCGTCTCGTCAATGCGCGCGCCGAAATCGCCACCGGCGCGATCTCCGGCGCTGTCGGAACCTTTGCCAATATCGATCCCCGCGTCGAGGAACATGTCTGCGCAAAGCTCGGCCTGACACCGGAGCCGGTCTCCACGCAGGTCATCCCGCGTGACCGTCACGCCATGTTCTTCGCCGTTCTCGGCGTCATCGCATCGTCGATCGAAAACGTCGCCATCGAAATCCGTCACATGCAGCGCACCGAGGTTCTGGAAGCGGAAGAGTTCTTCTCTCCCGGCCAGAAGGGTTCTTCGGCCATGCCGCACAAGCGCAATCCGGTTCTGACCGAAAATCTCACGGGCCTTGCCCGTCTGGTGCGCATGTCGGTGGTGCCCGCGCTTGAAAACGTGGCGCTCTGGCACGAGCGCGACATCAGCCACTCCTCCGTGGAGCGCGCCATTGGTCCCGACACGACAGTCACGCTCGATTTCGCGCTGAACCGCCTGGCCGGCGTTATCGAGAAGCTGGTAATCTATCCCGACAACATGCTGAAGAACATGAACAAGTTCCGCGGCCTCGTGCATTCGCAGCGCGTTCTGCTGGCGCTGACGCAGGCCGGCGTTTCCCGCGAGGACGCCTACCGTCTGGTGCAGCGCAATGCCATGCGGGTCTGGGAACAGGGTGCGGATTTCCTTGAGGAACTGCTGGGCGACGAGGAAGTGCGCGCTGCCCTTCCCGAAGACGTCATCCGCGAAAAATTCGACCTCGGTTACCACACCAAGCATGTCGACACGATTTTCGCCCGCGTCTTCGGCAAGGCCTGAGGCAAGGCTGGTTAAGTTAATGCCGCCGCGACCTTGATCGCGACGGCATGAAACCACAGATATGGGCCCATGAAAGTTTCAGAAGCAGATATTCTCATCGTACCGGGTTACACCAACTCCGGCCCAGACCACTGGCAGACCCGCTGGGAGCGCAAGCTTTCCACCGCGCGCCGGGTCGAGCAGGCGGAATGGACAAAACCGGTGAAGCACGATTGGGTGGCGCGGCTGGTGGAAGAGGTCAACGCCTCGACCAAGCCCGTGGTCATCGTCGCGCATTCGCTGGGCGTGCCGACCCTGATCCACGCCCTTCCGGAGATCGGCAAGAAGGTTGCAGGCGCGCTGCTGGTCGCACCGCCGGATGTCGCCAATCCCGATATCCGCCCGAAACATCTGATGACCTTCGGACCTTATCCGCGCGATCCCCTGCCGTTTCCGACGATCACCATCGCCAGCCGCAACGATCCCTTCGGCACCTACGAGCATGCCGACGATATCGCCGCCGCCTGGGGTTCGCAGCTGGTCGATGCCGGCATGTCCGGCCATATCAACGCCGAGTCCGGCCATGGCCCATGGCCCGAAGGCAGCATGGTGTTCGCCCAGTTCCTGAGCCGCCTGAAGGCGAACGAACCCTGACGATTGCGGCCGCGCAAGGTCCGTATCGCACCCGGCCGGTCACGTCGGCGGTTTTCCGGCCGAGCAACATTCTCCGGCCCGACACAAGAATTGAAGGGAAGATATGCGAGCCGCATTGTAGAATGCACTCTTTTCCTTTATGGGACCGCTCAAAGATACAAACGCAACGCCACCAGAATCGGCGTCAACCAAGAGACCTGCCATCATGAACCGTCGCCGCCGTATTTACGAAGGCAAGGCCAAGATCCTCTATGAAGGTCCGGAGCCAGGCACGCTTATCCAGTTCTTCAAGGACGATGCGACTGCCTTCAACAAGAAGAAACATGAAGTCATCGACGGCAAAGGTGTGCTGAACAACCGTATTTGCGAATATGTCTTCACGCATCTGAACAAGATCGGCATTCCGACGCACTTCATCCGCCGCCTCAACATGCGCGAGCAGTTGATCAAGGAAGTGGAGATGATCCCGCTCGAGATCGTCGTGCGCAATGTCGCCGCCGGCTCGCTGTCCAAGCGCCTCGGCATTGATGAAGGCGTGGTTCTGCCGCGCTCCATCATCGAGTTCTATTACAAGTCCGACGAACTCGAAGACCCGATGGTCTCCGAAGAGCACATCACGGCCTTCGGCTGGGCAAACCCTGCCGAGCTTGACGACATCATGGCGCTCGCCATCCGCGTCAACGACTTCCTGTCCGGCCTGTTCCTGGGCGTCGGCATCCAGCTCGTCGATTTCAAGATCGAATGCGGCCGCCTGTTCGAAGGCGACATGATGCGCATCATCCTCGCCGACGAGATTTCGCCCGACAGCTGCCGCCTCTGGGACATCGAGACCCAGAAAAAAATGGACAAGGACCTGTTCCGCCGCGATATGGGCGGGCTTGTGGAAGCCTATTCCGAAGTGGCGCGCCGCCTCGGCATCATCAATGAAAACGAACCGATCCGCGGCACCGGCCCTGTCCTGGTAAAGTAATATCGGCCTCGTGAAATAATATCGGCCTAGCAAGGTAAAATCAGGAGAAGATCAGGTGATCAAGGCACGGGTGACTGTTACGCTGAAGAACGGCGTTCTCGATCCGCAGGGCAAGGCAATTGAAGGCGCGCTCGGCAGCCTCGGTTTCGGTGGCGTCGGCCATGTCCGTCAGGGCAAGGTCTTCGATCTGGAACTGGAAGGCGCCGACAAGGCCAAGGCCGAGACCGACCTGAAGGCGATGTGTGAAAAACTCTTGGCCAATACGGTCATCGAAAACTACTCTATCGCCATTCTCTAAAAGCCGCAGGAGCCGCCGACCATGAAATCCGCCGTCGTCCAACTTCCCGGCCTCAACCGCGATCGAGACATGATCGCGGCGCTCACGAAAATCTCCGGCAAGGCGCCCGTCACCATCTGGCAGACGGAAACAGACATTCCGGACGTCGACCTGATCGTCATTCCCGGCGGCTTTTCCTACGGTGACTACCTGCGTTGCGGCGCGATTGCCGCACGCATGCCGGTCATGCAGGCCATCCGCGAAAAGGCTGAACAGGGCGTCAAGGTTCTGGGCGTCTGCAACGGCTTCCAGATATTGGTCGAAGCGGGCATGCTGCCGGGCGCGCTGATGCGCAACGCCTCGCTGAAATTCGTCTGCCGTGAAGTGAAGCTCGAAGTCGTCAACAACGACACCGAATTCACCCGCGCCTATGACAAGGGCCAGGTGCTGCGTTGCCCCGTCGCCCACCACGACGGCAATTATTTCCTCGATACGGATGAGCTTAAGTCCGTCGAAGACAACGGCCAGGTCGTGTTCCGTTATGCCGATGGCACCAACCCCAACGGCTCGATGAACGACATTGCCGGCGTCATCAACGCGAAGGGCAATGTTCTCGGCATGATGCCGCATCCTGAAAACCTGATCGAAGCCGCCCATGGCGGCAATGACGGCCGCGGCCTCTTCGCCTCGGCGCTCGGCGTCATCGCAGCCTGACAAGCGGGCGGGCCACCCGCCTGCCCTCTTCCCGATGCCACTTTCCCCGGCTCCAGTTTTTGGCCTTTATTTTGGATGACGCGATGAACCGCCTGCTCCGTTCCCACGCCCCGAAGGCCGCTGGATTGCTTCTTGCCGCAGCCGCGCTTGCCGCGTGCCAGCCAAAGCCGCAACCGGTATCGTCCTCCGCATCCCGTGCGGCATTGCCGACTATGGAGCGGGTAGCGCTCGGTGCCAATGCCTGTTGGTTCAAATCCGGCGATCCGGCCTTCAAGGCCTATCGCCTGGCGCCCGAACTCAACTCCTTCTCCGGCCGGCCGCGCATTCTGCTCGTGCCGCGCAACAGCCCGGAATCGCGCCCGATGCTGGTCGTTCAGGCCGAAGGCAACCCGGCAAAGCTCGACGCTTTCGGACCCGTAATGAACGAGGCCCTTTCCGGCCGCATCGCAACCGACGTCAAACGCTGGGCGAATGGCGGCAAGGGCTGCTGATCTAGCGGCCTTCACACGCTCACGCAAAAATTACGACAAGGCTCTTCCCACACGCGACGTCATCCGAGGGCTTGTCCCAAGATGACGACGGTTGGAGCGAGCCATTCGCCAACACCCTGAAGCCCCAGATACAAAAAGACCCGCCGACGCCGGTTGGGACTGGCGTGGCGGGCCTGCCGAATGGCTATTCAGGCACCGGGGAAAGAAGGCGCCGCTCTCCGGCAGAAAATCAAAGCGGCCGCGTCGGCCAGGAGAAAAGCTGCGACCGCGCGGCCTCCTTCAAGGCCTCGTCCCGCGTGATGCCGATATCCTCCAGAAGATCATCGGAGAGTTCCCGCAGGGCAAACCGCCCCTGACGTTTCGCGTGCCAATAGGACAAGCCCGCAATCAGGCGACCAATAAGCGTGTGAGCGATTTCAGCCGGATACGGCGCCGGTGCGACCATGTCGCCGGCATCGCGGAACACGCGTTCCCGTTCGTAGCCGTCAGGATAGAGTGTATCCGCTGTCGAAAGGTATTGATCTAGCTTGCGCATATTGCACCTATTGTCTCCGTTAGTTTAGTCTCATTTAATGCAGCCAATAAATACAATTGACGCGGATACAGATACAATGCATAAATTGTCACCATGACAAATTGGCTTCCTGACATTACCGAGGGCATTGGACCCATTTACCTTCGTCTCGCGGACAGTATCGAAGGTGCGATTTCGGATGGCGTTCTGCAGGCCGGCTCAAAATTGCCGCCTCAGCGCAATCTCGCCTATGATCTCGGCGTGACGATCGGGACAATCAGCCGGGCCTATGCCCTTATTCACGAACGAGGCCTCGTCAGCGGCGAAGTCGGGCGTGGCACCTATGTCAATGAGCGCAAGACCCCTGCCCCGTCGTCGCGCGTGGAACCGGCAGCGGCGGCGTTCGGCGGTACACGGCATTCGGTCGACACCAGCGCCGAGTTTCGCCTGAACACCACCGCTGCACCCGATGTCGGCCAGAGCACGCTGATTACGCGACACATCGAAGCCGTCACCCGAGACCATCCTTTCGAAGTCACCAACTACACCCGCACGCTTCCAGACAGCTGGTGCATGGCGGGCGTTCGTTGGCTTTCCCAGAATGGCTGGTCACCCAAACCGGAAAACATCGTTTCGACGCTCGGCGCCCATGCGGCTGTGATGAGTGTGGTAACGGCGATGACGGCGCCGGGGGATCGCATCGTTTTCGAGCCCCTCACCTATTCCCATATCAGCCGCAGCGCCGCGCTCGCCGGACGGCGGGTAACGCTGGTTGAGGCGGATGAGAAGGGTATTGTCCCTGATGATTTCGAGCGCGTCTGCGCCCAGCAGCACCCCAAGATGATCTTCCTGATGTCGGCGGGCCAGAACCCGACCTGCGCCACCCTGCCCGAGGAGCGGCGGCGCGCAATCGCCGATATCGCCCGCAGATATGGCGTATGGATCGTAGAGGACAATCTCTATGGCGCCATGACCCGCGAGGCCATCCCGCTCATTGCGGAATTCGCGCCCGATATCACCTTCGTCGTCGGCGGCCTGTCCAAATCCGTTTCCGCCGGCGTCCGGGGCGGCTGGGTCGCCTGCCCGGCACAGTTCTCCTCGAGGATACGCATTTCGCATTCGATGATAACCGGCGGCTTGCCCTTCATGCTGGCCGAACTGAATGCGCGGCTCGTCAACAGCGGCGACGCCGATGACATTCGCAAGGATTGCATTGCCGAAATCAACCAGCGCGAGGCGATCGCCAGACGCGTCTTTGCCGGGCTGGAATTCAATTCTCTGCCGGATATCGCCTTCATGTGGCTGCGGCTGCCCGAACCCTGGCTATCCGGCACCTTCCGCAATGCCGCCGTGAAGGAAGGCGTGCTGATCGACGACGAGGACGAGTTCAAGGCCGGGCGCACGGAGAAGGTTTTCCACCGTGTCCGCATCAGCTTTTCCGGGCCTCCCAAACGCGAGGAACTGACGCATGCCTTCGGCATCCTGCGCAATTTGCTGGATAACGGTTCGGCCGGCTATGAAAGCGAAGCGTGACCAACGCCGGGAACGAGTCTTTCCTGCAACATGGCGTCTAATTCAGTAACTAATTATTTACCGAGCCGACAAATCTGCCATCCTTTCCATACTGTTTCGGAGTGGAGAATGATTCGATGGCAGCATTCGTTTCCATATCCGCCAGGGCGTCTTTCGTTCTGGCAATGCTTGTTGCAGCATTCGCGTTGACTGACATGACACCGGCCGCCGCTGCGGATGGCACGGTATTCGATGAATTGCGTTTCGGCGTCACCACCTCTTTGACCGGTCGCGACGACGGCGGCGAAAATGGCGTATTTCCCGCCTTCACCGCCTATTTCGACCCTTTCGCGAGCGCATCGGCCGTCACCTTCGGCGAAAAACTCGCCCGGCCCCGCCTGCATCTGGGTGCGGAAATCGGCACCGAGGGAGCCGCAACCACCATTTACGGCGGCGTGAACTGGACCTTCGATCTCAATCCGAAGATTTTCGTCGATCTGGGTTTTGGCGGCCTGTGGCATGACGGCAGGCTGAGAAACGGCCTGGGCGAAACCGGTGCCGAATTTGGCTGCCGTGCGCTTTTTCATGAATATGCCGCCATCGGATATCGCTTCGACAACAACTGGAATATTTCGACCCAGATCGAACATGCGTCCCACGCCAATCTTTGCGACGGCCCCAATGACGGGTTGACGCGTGTGGGACTTATGGTTGGCTACAAGTTCTGAATAAGCCAAGAAAGCAGCGTTTTGCCGGCAAAGCGGCGCATTTTCCTGTCGCACGGATGCGCCTCTTGCGCTAAAGAACCGGAAACTTTCCTCGGCTCGAACCGCGTGAGACCTATGTCTATCTCAAATTCCATCAAGATCACCCCGGAACTCGTTGCATCCCACGGGCTGAAGCCCGACGAATACCAGCGTATCCTCGACCTGATCGGACGGGAGCCGAGCTTTACCGAGCTTGGCATCTTCTCGGCCATGTGGAACGAGCACTGCTCCTACAAGTCTTCCAAGAAGTGGCTGAAGACCCTGCCCACCACTGGACCGCGCGTCATTCAGGGCCCCGGCGAAAATGCCGGTGTGGTGGATATCGACGATGGCGACTGCGTCGTCTTCAAGATGGAGAGCCACAACCATCCGTCCTATATCGAGCCCTATCAGGGTGCGGCGACCGGCGTCGGCGGTATCCTGCGTGACGTCTTCACCATGGGCGCACGCCCGATCGCAGCCATGAATGCGCTGCGTTTCGGCGCGCCGGACCATCCGAAGACCCGCCACCTGGTGGCTGGCGTCGTCGCCGGGGTCGGCGGTTACGGCAACTCCTTCGGCGTACCGACAGTCGGCGGCGAAGTGGAGTTCGATCCGCGCTATAACGGCAACATCCTCGTCAACGCCTTTGCCGCCGGCCTTGCCAAGTCCGATGCGATCTTCCTCTCGGAAGCAAAAGGTGTTGGCCTGCCGGTGGTCTATCTCGGTGCAAAGACCGGGCGCGACGGCGTCGGCGGTGCGACCATGGCCTCGGCCGAATTCGACGAATCCATCGAAGAAAAGCGCCCGACCGTTCAGGTCGGCGACCCCTTCACCGAAAAGTGCCTGCTGGAAGCCTGCCTCGAACTGATGAAGACCGGCGCCGTCATCGCCATTCAGGACATGGGTGCGGCCGGTCTCACCTGCTCGGCGGTCGAAATGGGCGCCAAGGGCGACCTCGGCATCGAACTCGATCTCAACGCCGTGCCGGTGCGCGAGGAGCGCATGACGGCTTACGAAATGATGCTGTCGGAAAGCCAGGAGCGTATGCTCATGGTGCTGGAACCCTCCAAGGAAGAGGTCGCCAAGGCGATCTTCGTCAAATGGGGTCTCGATTTCGCCATCGTCGGCAAGACCACCGACGACCTGCGTTTCCGCGTGCTGCACAATGGCGAGGAAGTCGCCAACCTTCCGATCAAGGATCTCGGTGATCAGGCTCCGGAATACGACCGCCCGTGGACGCCTGCCAAGGTTCAGGCGCCGCTTTCGGAAAACGACATTCCTTCGGCCGATATTGCCGATGCGCTGGTTTCGCTTCTCGGTTCGGCCAACAACTCCTCGCGTCGCTGGGTCTATGAGCAATATGACACGCTGATCCAGGGCAACTCCCTGCAGCTTCCGGGTGGCGATGCCGGCGTGGTCCGTGTCGAAGGCCATGACAAGAAGGCGCTCGCCTTCTCCTCCGACGTGACGCCGCGTTATGTCGAGGCGGATGCCTTCGAAGGCGGCAAGCAGGCCGTGGCCGAATGCTGGCGCAACATCACCGCAACCGGCGCCCTGCCGCTGGCGGCCACCGACAACCTGAACTTCGGCAATCCGGAAAAGCCTGAGATCATGAGCCAGCTCGTCCATGCCATCAAGGGCATCGGCGAAGCCTGCCGCGTGCTGGAATTCCCGATCGTTTCCGGCAACGTGTCGCTCTACAACGAGACCAACGGTCAGGCGATCCTGCCCACACCCACCATCGGCGGCGTTGGCCTGCTGAAGGATTGGAGCCGCATGGCCCGCATCCGCTTTGCCGCCGCCGACGAGGTGGTGCTGCTGGCCGGTGCGCCTGCTGGTCTAGGCACCCACATCGCCCAGTCCGTTTACATGCGCGATATCCATAACCGCATCGATGGCCCGGCACCGCATGTCGATCTGGCTGCTGAAAAGAAAAACGGCGATTTCGTCCGTTCGCTCATCATCGATGGTCTTGCGACAGCCGTTCACGATTGCTCCTCGGGCGGTCTGGCACTTGCGGTTGCCGAAATGGCGATTTCCTCCGGTATCGGCGCAACGATCGATGCGGTTGAAGGCCACAATCCGGTCCTCACCTTCTATGGCGAAGATCAGGGCCGTTACGTCCTGACCGTCAAGAAAAGTGATCTCGAAAAGGTGCAGGCGGCGGCAAAGGTGGCGGGCGTTTCCTGCCCCGCAATCGGCGTCACCGGTGGCGTCAGTGTAAAGCTGGGCACGGCGCGGGCCGTGGAGATTAAAGAATTGCACTTGGCCTATGAATCGTGGTTCCCTCAATTCATGGACGGCGAAACTTTGATCGCCGCAGAATGAACTAAGGAGAAACATCATGCCCATGAAACCCGGCGACATTGAAGACATGATTAAGGCGGGAATTCCCGGGGCAAAGGTCACGATCCGCGATCTGGCCGGTGATGGCGATCATTACGCGGCGGAAGTCGTCGCGGATGCGTTCAAGGGCAAGACCCGTGTGCAGCAGCACCAGATGGTCTATGACGCGCTACAGGGCAATATGGGCGGTGTTCTGCACGCCCTCGCCCTGCAGACCTCGGCTCCCGAATGACCGCACCGGTCAATGCGGCTCCGGCGGGACGGTTTCACTGTCCTGGCTGCGACAACGCATGAAAGCCACGAATGAAAACGCCCGCGTGACAACCTCACGCGGGCCTTTTTATGTCCGGTGGAATGGCCGCGCCACTTACAAAACCGGCGGGCTCTGTGAATCCAGATCGGCAAAGGATGCGGCCGGCAAAGGCCCTGATGTCAGCAGGGTAAAGTCGTAACCGGACTTGCGATCCGGCCCCAGAACATATTGCCGGTGCATGCGCAGGAAATTGCGCTTGTTCTTTTTATAGCGCTCCGGCGAAAGCGAATGCTTGAAGCGGATCGGCACGATTTTCGGCTGCGGCGCATCCTTATGACCGGTAAGCGCCACGGTGTTGCACCGGTAAAGGTGGATCGGATCGGTCAGGCACTGAATATCGAACCATGTCACTTCAGGGTGACGCGCAATCGTACCGATGCTCTTTCGCAGCCTGTCTGCGCTCGAAAGCAACGCACATTGCAACGCCGCGCCACCCAGTGTCGCAAAGGACAAATTCCTGCCATTGAGAGCATCTGGCCGCAGTTCCAGCACGCGGCCGATCACGGCGAGCGCCAGGCTGGCCCCCATGCTGTGCGACACGACCAGAACCTCCTCCGAGGACTGTTCAAGCGCCTTGAGAATGAGTGCGGCCTTTTCTTCGATCCATTCGCGGGCAATAGGCTCATCACGGCCGACAGCCAGCGCGAAGCGCCAGTCGGCGTAAAGATGCAGCGTATGAAACCGCTCCGCGAAAGGCAGGAAGCCCTTCACGAAGAACAGGGCGGCGGCGGGAAGACTGATCGCGAAGAGCCAGAGGGGGAAACCGAACAGCCAGGGCGACAGCGCGATACTCGCAGCAAGCGCGCCGCCCACCAGCATCAGCAGGAACGGAAAGATGAAAAACAGGCCGAAACGCCAAGCATGGCGTAGATAACGCCCGGCACCACCCTCCGCAACGATGCCGGCTGCGGCCCCAAAGCCCAGCGCGATCTGCCGCCAGAGTGGCGCATCCCGCAGGCGCGATATCACCGCATTATGGTCATAGACAACGATCGTGGAGCGCGTCCGCCAGTCGCCCGCCGAAGCCTCCACCGTGAATGTTTCGCCAGCCGGCGTCGTCTCCAGCGCGCCGACCGCATAATCGACATCCCACGTCTTGCCGGCAAGGGCTGCCGCCCGCTGATAGCGCAGGTGATGGGCAGCCGCATCGAGCGGATCGAAGCCGGGGAAATAAAGAACAAGTCGTGACTTGACGGTCGACATGCATAAACCTTCGGGGCTGGAGACACCCGAAAGGATCGCTTGATACAGTGGGCGATGCACGTATAGTAAAAATCACGACGGAAATATGATTTATTTACTGGTGAGGGAAAATTGTCTGGCATCGTCGATCAGTTGCTCAACGGCATCGTCAAGAGCGCACTGTCTGAAATCCTCACCAAGACCGGCCTGCGCACCACCCGTCGTACCCGCCGCCGGACAAGAGCAAATACTTCCCTCGCAGGCGGCATCGTCGACTCCGTGCTGAAAACCGCGATCGATGGCGCGATATCTGCCGCCACCAAACGCACCCCCGCCCAAAAGCAGGTCAGCAAAAAGCGCACGGCCGCTGCGCGCAGCAAGCAAAAAAGCCGCTGAGGCTGTCGACCGGTTTCCGCTCAGGGGGCGCTTTACAACATAAGCGCATTTTTTACGCCTCACGGGTGGAAATCGCGGCGCGACATGTTATTTAGGAACAAAGTCAAAGCAGCGGCCTTGAACCGCATGTGAAAGGAATAGGCCATGAGCGGCATTAACGATATGATCGACAGCGAAGTGAAGAGCAACGACATCGTTCTTTTCATGAAGGGCACCCCGCAATTCCCGCAATGCGGTTTTTCCGGTCAGGTCGTACAGATTCTCGACTATCTCGGCGTCGACTACAAGGGCGTGAACGTGCTTGCAGATGCCGATATTCGTCAGGGTATCAAGGACTATTCCAATTGGCCGACCATCCCGCAGCTCTATGTCAAGGGCGAATTCCTCGGCGGCTGTGACATCGTAAAAGAGATGTTCCAGTCCGGCGAACTGCAAAGCCACTTCCAAGAACAGGGTATCAGCGTCCGCGGCGCGGCCTGATTTCGGCCGGTTCATCCGGCCCACCCTGATTGTCAGAAAACTATGCCAGGCGTTGCTTCATGCAACGCCTTTGCCGTTCTTTTTGGGGCAATCCTGTGACAGAACTTTCACAATCCACTTCGCGCGCCGGTTCGATGGGGCGCACGGAATTTATCGCGCTCGCCGCGATGCTGATGGCACTGAATGCGCTCGCCATCGACATCATGCTGCCCGGCCTGCAGGAAATCGGCGCATCGCTTGGTGTCGTGAATGAAAATCACCGCCAATACGTCATTTCCACCTATCTCCTCGGTTTCGGCATCGCCCAGCTTCTGTACGGGCCGATCTCGGATCGCTTCGGACGTAGAAAACCGATGCTGGTCGGGCTTGCGATCTACATCGTTTCGGCCATCGCGGTGGTCTTCGTGCCGTCGTTTTCCGGCCTGCTGATTCTGCGCTTCATTCAGGGTATCGGCTCGGCGGCGACACGCGTCATCACCATCTCGATCGTGCGTGATATCTATGGCGGCCGCCAGATGGCGGAAGTCATGTCGCTGATCATGATGGTATTCATGGTCGTGCCGGTCATCGCGCCCGGCACCGGCCAGATCGTGCTGTTCTTCGGTGACTGGCATCTGATCTTCGCCTTCATGGCGGGAATTGCCGCCGTCGTGACAGCCTGGATGTATTTCCGCCTGCCGGAAACCCTGCATCCGGACGATGTCCGCCCCTTCACCGCCCGTTCGGTGATTGGCGGCTTCAAGATCGTGCTCACCAACCGCATCGCGCTCTGTTACACGCTCTCCAGCACCTTCATCTTCGGTGCGCTGTTCGGCTTCATCAACTCGGCTGAGCAGGTCTACAAGGGCATTTACGGGCTGGGCGCATGGTTTGCGGCGGCCTTTGCGGGCGTGGCGCTGTTCATGGCCTTCTCGTCCTTCATCAACGCAAAGCTTGTCGGCAGGTTCGGCATGCGCAAGCTGTCGCACGGATCGCTGCTGGGCTTCATCGCCATCACCTTCCTCTGGCTGGTGGTGCAGATGGTTGGACCGGAACCGATGCCCTTTGCGATCTTCATCGTGTTCTTCGCGCTTGCCATGTTCCAGTTCGGCTGGATCGGCTCGAACTTCAATTCGCTCGCGATGGAGCCGCTCGGCCATGTCGCCGGTACGGCCTCCTCCGTCATCGGTTTCATGGGAACCGTCGGCGGCTCGCTGATCGGCGCCGTCATCGGCCAGGCCTTCGACGGCACGGCTTTGCCGATGGTCGCCGGCTTCTTCGCCGTCTCCCTCATCGGCCTCGTCTTCGTGCTGATCGGCGAAAAAGGCGTGTTGTTCCAGGCCCACAACAAGCCTACGCACTAAGGACGGATAGACAAATTAAAAAAGGGCGCGGAATTCTGTTCCGCGCCCTTTTTTTGATTGAAACCGTGCTTCGCTCAAACCGTAAAGATCTTCTCGCGCAGCAATTCCCAGGTCTCCTGGTTTGGCGCAAGCAGCAGCCCACCATCCACATGGCGCGGCAGATAGGGCGATCCGTCGAGACGGGCGGCATAGGCGCCCGCTTCCTGCGAAAGCAGCGTGCCGGCCAGATGGTCCCAGGGCATCAGCTTGTTATACATCAGGAAATGCATATGGCCGCCGCAGAACAGGCGGTATTCATGCGCGGCGCAGCGATAGCTGGTGAAGAGCCGCACATCCGCGAGGTTCATGAGAATCTTGCGGCGTGTCTCCACATCGAAATAGCCGGTATTGGCGATGCCCACCATCTGCGACAGTTCAGGCGCCAGCACAACGGACATCTGCGTCTGCGAACCGTCGGCGGCGCAAAGCCAGGCGCCGGAGCCTTTTTCGGCAATGGCCCAGTCGTTGCCCATCGGGTCGAAGATCAGGCCGGCAACGGTTTCACCCTTCGAGATGACGCTCATCATCACACCGAAGAGCGGCAGGCCGGAGGCGAAATTATAGGTGCCGTCGATCGGATCGACCACCACGGCAAGATCGGCATCCGCAAGCTTGCCGAGCAGCGAGGCATCCGCCGCAACGGCCTCTTCGCCGATGAACAGCGCCTCGGGCATGATTTCCTGCACACGGGCGCGGATCAGCCGCTCAGCAGCCTCGTCGGCCTCGGTCACGAGGTCGATCGCCTCGCTCTTTACCCTGATGTCGCCCTCGCCCAGATTACGGAACCTCGGCAGGATTTCCACTGCCGCCGCCTCCTGAAGCGCATTGGCGAGAGAGGCGATGTCGAGTTCTATAGCCATGGGCGATATCCTTCTATTTGAGCATAAATATTATAAGGCCACGATTTCCCGGCGCAGCATCTTCCAGCTTTCCTTATCGGGAGCTGACAGGATGCCGCCCGTCGTCTGCCCTGGCCGGTAGGGCGTGTTGTCGAAACGGGCCGTGTAGCCGCCCGCTTCCTGATGAATGAGAACACCGGCGAGATGATCCCAGGGCATCAGCTTTTCATGACCGATGAAATGCAGCTTGCCGGCCGAGGCAAGCCAATATTCATGCGCCGAGCAATTGAGCGAAAGCGCCATCTTTATCTTGGCCATATTGGCCGCGATCACGGGGCGGCGATCCTCATGGCTGTGGCCCCAGGAAAAGATGCCGACCATTTCCGACAATGGCGTGGGTTCGGCGACCTTGAGCTTTGCTTGCGAGCCATCCTTGCGGTTGAGAAACGCGCCCTCGCCTTTCAGCGCGACGATGGTATCGCCCATGACAGGATCGTGGATGATGCCCGCCACCGTCTCACCCTTGACGGTGACAGCGAGCAGCGTACCGAAAGCGGGAAAGCCGGAAGCGTAATTGAAGGTGCCGTCGATGGGATCGATCACGAAGGCAAGCGGCGCGTCGGCAAGTGCGGGAATGACAGAGTGATCGGCATCATATGCCTCTTCGCCGACGATATGGGCCTTCGGAAATCGCTGAAGCAGAGCGGCGGTGATCGCCTTTTCCGCCAGAATGTCGGCCTCAGTGACGAGATCGACGGCGGAGGTCTTTTCAGAGATCGCGCCTGCGCTCAAATTGCGGAAGCGGGGCATGATTTCCTGCCTGCCGGCGGCGGCGACGGTGGAAACGAGAAAGTCGATATCTTTGTCGGAAAGGGTCATTGCTCGGGGCACTTCTTCATAAGGGAGGGCGGGCCTCCGTACGCTCTTCAGGTGACGCCCCGGTGACAGCGAGCGCCGAAAAATCAAAAAGCTTCGGGTCGAGCAGATGCGACGGATTGACATGGGCAAGCGCCCTCAGCATCACGTCCTTGCGGCCCGGCATGCGCCTTTCGATGTCGGCCAGCATCTCCTTCATGGCATTGCGCTGAAGCCCGTCCTGCGAGCCGCAGAGGTCGCAGGGAATGATCGGGAACTCCATGGCCGCCGCGAATTTCGCCAGATCGTCTTCGGCGCAATAGGCAAGCGGACGCAGCACCATCAGGTCGCCCTCGTCGTTCATCAGCTTCGCCGGCATGCCCGCCAGCCGGCCGCCATGGAAGAAATTCATGAAGAAGGTCTCGAGAATATCCTCGCGGTGATGGCCGAGCACCAGCGCGTCGCAGCCCTCTTCCCGTGCGATACGGTAGAGATTGCCGCGCCGCAGACGCGAACAGAGCGAACAATAGGTGCCGCCAGCAGGCACTTTTTCCTTCACGACGGAATAGGTGTCGCGATATTCGATGCGATGGGTAACGCCGATCTTTGCCAGATATTCCGGCAGCACATGCTTGGGGAAATTCGGCTGACCCTGGTCCAGATTGCAGGCAATGAGTTCGACAGGCAGAAGATCGCGCCACTTCAGATCGAGCAGCAGCGCCAGAAGACCGTAGCTGTCCTTACCGCCGGAAAGGCCGACCAGCCAGCGCTTCTGGCCGTTCAGCATGCCGAAATCCCCGAAGGCCTGACGGATATTGCGCAACAGCCGCTTGCGCAACTTGTTGAAGGAAACCGAACGGGGCGCCGCGTCGAACAGCGGATGCGAACCGCCGCTTTCTCCGGACAGGTCCTGATCGGCCTCGACCTCATCTGCGATGCTGGTGACGATGTTCATGATTAGCCCGCTCTGGCGTTTAGCCATTTTCAATGCTGGAAATGCCCGCATCCGCCCGCAATATCAAGCCCCGAATACCGACCAGCCGGTTTTCGTCGCCAGCATTTCGAGCGCATGTGACCCGAGCGCCGAATTGCCGACCTTGTTGAGACCCGGCGACCAGACGGCAATCGACGCCTTGCCCGGCGCGACTGCCATGATGCCGCCGCCCACGCCGCTCTTGCCCGGCAGGCCGACATGATAGGCGAAATCGCCCGATCCGTCATAATGGCCGCAGGTCAGCATCAGCGCATTGATGCGCCGCGCGCGTCGGTCTGACACAACCGTATGACCACTCAGCGGATTGCGGCCGCGATTGGCAAGGAAAAGACCGGCCCGTGAAAGCTGCGCACAGGTCATGGACAGCGCGCACTGATGAAAATAGACGCCCAGCGTATATTCAACGGGGTGATGCAGATTGCCGAAGGACCGCATGAAATTGGCAAGCGCGAAATTGCGGAAACCCGTCGCCTGCTCGGATTTCGCCACGGTGTCATCAATGCTGATCGTGTCATCGTCAGCGAGATAACGGACGAAACGCAGAAGCTCGCCAATCGCCTCGCGCGGCTGGTGGCCGGAAAGAACGATATCCGTCACCACGATGGCGCCGGCATTGACGAAGGGATTGCGCGGAATGCCGTGCTCATGCTCCAGCTGGACGATGGAGTTGAAGGACGACCCCGACGGCTCACGCCCCACCCGGTTCCACACCGTCTCGCCCGCTTTGCCGAGCGCCAGCGTCAGCATGAAGACCTTGGAGATGCTCTGGATCGAAAACGGCGTGAGCGCATTGCCGGCCGTATAAGTGGTTCCGTCGACAGTGGTGATGGCGATACCGAACTGGTTCGGATCGACCTTGGCGAGTTCCGGAATGTAATCCGCAACCTTGCCCTCGCCCAAGCGCGGCACCATGCTGTCGTAAATGGAATCGACGATCGCCTGAATGTCCTGCATGCAAAGCCTTCCCCAGCAAACAAAAAAGCCGCCCCGAGGGGCGGCTTTCTCAATACTGAAACGCGCCGATTAACGCGAGTAGAATTCGACGACCAGATGCGGTTCCATGACGACCGGGTACGGAACGTCAGACAGAGCCGGGATGCGAGCATAGGTCGCAACCATCTTGTTGTGATCGACTTCGATGTAATCAGGAACGTCGCGTTCTGCGAGCTGAACAGCTTCGAGAACGGTCACCAGCTGCTTGGACTTCTGGCGAACTTCGATAACGTCGCCCGGCTTGCAACGGTAAGAACCGATGTTGACGCGAACGCCGTTAACCGTGACGTGGCCATGGTTGATGAACTGACGCGATGCGAAAACGGTCGGAACGAACTTGGCGCGGTAGACGATGGCGTCCAGACGCGACTCGAGCAGGCCGATCAGGTTCTCGGAGGTATCGCCCTTGCGACGGTTTGCTTCGTCGTAGGTGGCGCGGAACTGCTTTTCGCGCAGTTCGCCGTAGTAGCCCTTGAGCTTCTGCTTGGCGCGCAGCTGCGTGCCGAAGTCGCTCATCTTGCCCTTGCGGCGCTGGCCGTGCTGGCCCGGGCCGTATTCGCGGCGGTTTACCGGGGACTTCGGACGGCCCCAGATGTTTTCGCCCATACGGCGGTCAATTTTATACTTAGCCGATTCGCGCTTGCTCATCGTATTTCCTTCTCAATAGGTTATGCCGGTTTGTTGCCAAACCGGTTTGAGGAAACACGCCCTCCTCTGAAGCCCGTTTCAGGACCTCTGACAGGTTTCTCACATGCGAATGGAGAGACCACGGGACATGTCGGTGATGTTGACCGCCGAACGTCAGCTTATAAACTGCAGGGCAGTCAACGAAACACACCGGACATGACTGCCCGGCGTTGGGGCGGCTTCTAAACACGTTTTACAAATTTGTCAAACAAAGCCCGCCGCTTTTTTCTCGAAACACCCCTTGAAAAGCCGGAAGGCCCACCCACTTCTAAGCCGTAATCAGGACTCGGGCCCCTCTGGCGTGTTACCGGACAACACGTGATGTCGAGTCTCTTGAAGGTTGGGGCCCACGTCGATTGTTGATACGCGTTCCCCATCCGCAAAGCCAACCTCGTCCGGCTAAAGGTTGACTGATGGACTTCCTCCTTACGGATTTTCTCGGCACGCCCACATGGATGTGGGGCGTTTTCATTTCTCTCGTTCTTGGCCTGCTCGCGCTCGATCTCGGCGTGCTGCACAAGAATTCCCGCGAAATCGGCATTCGTGAAAGCCTGATGATGTCAGGCTTTTACATCGCCATCGGCTTGGCCTTCGGCGGCTGGATCTGGTACCAGTCCGGCGAGCAGTCGGCGATGGAATATGTCACCGGCTTCGTGGTCGAAAAAAGCCTGGCGATGGACAATATCTTCATCATCGCCATGATCTTCTCCTACTTCGCCGTTCCCCGCCAGTATCAGCACCGCGTGCTGTTGTGGGGCATCCTCGGCGTCATCGTGCTGCGCGGTGTCATGATCGCCGGCGGCGCTGCCATCGTCGAAAATTTCCACTGGGTGCTTTATCTCTTCGCGGCCTTCCTCGTCTTCACGGGCCTCAAGATGCTGTTTTCGTCCGACCACGACGAATCGGACATCGGCAACAACCGCATCCTGAAATTCCTGCGCAGCCGCCTGCCGGTGACAGATAGGCTTCATGGCGAGAAATTCTTCGTCAAGGAGACGGATGGGACCACCGGCAAGCTGAAAACCTTCGTAACGCCGCTGTTTCTGGCGCTCATCATGGTCGAAATCGCCGACCTGATCTTCGCAGTCGATTCGATCCCGGCGATCTTCGCGATCACCACCGATCCGTTCATCGTCTATACGTCGAACATCTTCGCAATCCTCGGCCTGCGTGCACTCTATTTCGCGCTTGCCGCCCTGATCCACCGCTTCGCCTATCTGAAATATGCGTTGGCTGCGGTTCTGGTCTTTGTCGGCTCGAAGATTTTCGTCGCTGACATGCTCGGCATCGCCAAGATCCCGCCCGCCGTATCGCTAGGCGTCACCGTCGCCATCCTCGCAACCGGCATCATCGGGTCGCTGATCGCGACGCGCAAGGAAGCCAAGGCCATCGAGTAAGGCTTGAAAAACGTTGGTGGCAGGAAAACCTGCCCCAACTACTCCGCCGCAAGCTTCGCGACATCCTCTGCCGCATCCGCATCGCCGGGTGCGGTCTTTGCGTCGAGATCGGGGAAAGCCACGATGCGTTTGCCGGAGAAATCGGCATGCACCACCACAAGCTCCTTCTCCTCGAAATAGCCGAGAAGCCGCCGCGCACGGCGGGCGGAATGGGTGCCGTAGGCGCGGGCGATACGGGCGTCGGACGGGCATGCCTCCTCATTGAGCGCCGCCTTGACCAGCAGCAGGAAAACACCCTGCAAGTCGTCGGAAACAGACATCGACAGTTCCAGCGCCTTTTGCCAACCTTCGCTTGCCGCCATCGCCGCATCCACGCCGGAGCGGGCAATTGCCACCTGCCGGCGGAATTCCGCAAGCGGCATCGGCGTGCCGGGAATGCGGCGCATGCGGGCGCGCACCAGAAAGTCCTGATACAGCACAGCGTCGGTGCGATAGGCCGATTGGGGATCGTCGAGAATTTCGGCAAGCACGGCCGCAATCTTCTCCTCGCGTTCCTCCGGCGTCATTTCAACCTGGCCGGCGCGTGGCTGATCCGTGGAGGGTCCAGCGGCGGCGGGGGTGGAGCGGGACAGTTCCGCCAGAATATCGGTGGTCGGACGCGGTGCCGGCGGCGTGCGGCGCGTGGCGGGCCGGGTGAATTCCTCCGGATCCGGCGTGAAGATCAGGTCTTCCACATCCTGTGGTGCATCCGGCAGCGGCATCAGCTTCGGCGAGGACGAGCGCGCCGAGGTTTCCACCGTGCCTATGACGATGGGCAACGGGCGGCGCGACAGCGCAGGCCCAAGCGCCACGAAATTGCCGCGCTGCAGATCGCGGAACATTTCCGCCTGCCGCCGGTCCATGCCGAGCAGATCAGCCGCGCGCGCCATGTCGATATCGAGAAAGGTGCGGCCCATCAGGAAGTTCGAGGCTTCTGCCGCCACGTTCTTGGCAAGCTTGGCCAGACGCTGCGTGGCGATGACGCCCGCAAGCCCGCGCTTTCGCCCACGGCACATCAGATTGGTCATGGCGCCGAGCGAGGCCTTGCGCGCATCCTCGGTCACCTCACCGGCGACGGAGGGCGCAAACATCTGCGCCTCATCCACCACGACAAGCACGGGATACCAGAATTCACGATCCGCATCGAACATGCCGTTGAGGAATGCGGCTGCGGCACGCATCTGCTGTTCGACATCAAGACCTTCGAGCGTCAGCACGCAGGAGACGCGGTGCTGGCGAATGCGGTTAGCAATGCCCGCAAGCTCGGCTTCCGTGCGCTCTCCATCCACCACCACATGGCCGAACTTGTCGGACAGCGTGACGAAATCGCCCTCGGGATCGATGATGACCTGCTGCACCCATTGCGCCGATTGCTCCAGAAGCCGGCGCAGGAGGTGCGACTTGCCGGACCCGGAATTGCCCTGCACCAACAGGCGTGTCGCAAGCAATTCCTCAATATCGAGCTTGGCCGCCTGCCCGCCCGATAGGGTCCCCATGTCGATGCCGACCTGCAATGTTCAATTCCTCGTGCTCGATCAAATCGCGCCGATTCCCGTGCGGGCGGCCGAACATGCTCTTTACCAAAAAATCCGGGATTGCGTCTGTTACATCCACACAATGCACAGGCAATTGCGCCGCACCTACGCGGCCCCGGACGAAACCCGCGAAAATGAAAGCCGCCTGCCGAACACATTCAGCATCAGTCCGATGATGACCAACGCGGCACCAACCACTTCGAAGACAGTAATATGCTCCGCAAAAGCGAGATAGGCACTGACGAAACCGACAATCGGCACCAGCAGCGAAAACGGCGCCACCGTTCCGGCCGGATAACGCAGAAGCAGGTAACTCCAGATGCCCGCGCCGACGATGGTCGCACCATAGGCCATGTAGATCACCACGAGAGCCATCGTCGGCGTCGCGTTGAGCAACCCTTCCACAATCGCATCAGGTCCTTCCACCACCAGCGAAAGCAGGACCAACGGCAGAACGGGTACAAGGCTCGTCCATGCGACAAAGGAGACAGCGTTCACCTGGCCGATGCGGCGATTGACGATATTGCCACAGGCCCAGGCAATGGCCGAGCCGACCCCCATCAGCAGCGGTATCAGCGCTGCTGCCGTCATACGCTCCACGCCGATGACCGCCAGCCCACCAAAGGCAACGATCGCGCCGACGATCTGTGAAGGCAACGGCCGCTCGCCGAGAAACACCACGGCCAGCGCCAGCGTGAAGAAGGCCTGCGACTGCATGACGAGCGAAGCAAGCCCCGCCGGCAGGCCGAGCTTGATGGCCGGGTAAAGCAGGCCGAATTGCACGAAACCCATCGCCATGCCGTAAACGATCATATGCCGCCACGGCACATTGGGTTTCGGCAGGAAGAACACCAACGGCACGGCCGCAAAGAGATAGCGCACCCCCGTCAGGAACAAGGGCGGCATGTCGGCAACGCCGATCTTGATGACGACGAAGTTGAAGCCCCACAAAAACACGGTGATCAGGGCAAGAAGAATATGCGGCATTGCCATTTTGTTATGTCCGAATTTCAGGCGGTCGACAGGCGCGCTTTACGCCGAAACCGCCCTCTTCCAGCCAAACGTAATAAGACCCGCGCCGATCAGGAGACCACCGCCCGTGCGGTTGACGATGCGCTGAACCCTAGGCTTGCGGATCGTATTGCGGGCAGCACTTGCCAGAAGTCCATAAAGGGCAGCATTGCAGGTGGCAAGCACCAGGAATGTCGCTTCGAAAATCAGCACCTGCGGCCAGAAGGGCAGCGTCGGCACGAGAAACTGCGGCAGGAAGGCAACGAAAAACACGATGCTTTTCGGGTTCAGCGCCGTGACGATATAAGCGTGCAGGAAGATTTTAAGCGGCCTTTCACGGCCCGTTACGCCGGTGCCTTCCGCACCTTCGCCGCCAACCGGCGAACGCCACAGCTTGATGCCGAGATAGATGAGGTAAGCCGCACCAACCCATTTCAGGCCGGTGAAAAGGGCCGCCGATGTGGCAAGCAGCGCCCCAAGCCCCAGCATCGAGGCCGTCATCGCGGTAAAATCTCCAAGCGCCACGCCCGTCACCGTCGCCGTGCTCGCCTTGCGCCCATGCCCCAGCGCATAGGAAATCACCAGCAGGATCGTCGGTCCCGGAATAGCGAGCATGATGGCGGATGCGGCCACGAAGGCCAGCCAGTTCTCGAGTGGCATGATGAAATCTCCCCTTACCTGATTTGCCGAGCAAGCCATCAAAAGCGCCCGGTATCAAGCCATATTTTTTGAGGATCACGCCGCTTTGTCTTCGAGCGGGCGAATGGGCGGCTGTTCCCGTTTCATCGCTTATGCAAGTTCGTAATTCGACTGCATGGCAAACCATGCACGCGCCGTGCTGACCCCTGCCCGCTCCAGCCGCAGGGCAAGATCAGGGCTGACGCCTGCCCGCCCGTTCAACACACGCGAAAGCGCCATACGGGGCATACCGAGCCTTTGCGCAGCGTCTGTTACGGAAAGCTGAAGTGCGACAATGACCTCCTCCCGTAGCAACTCACCAGGGTGAACCGGAAATTTCATCATTAGAACCACTCCCTTCAATGAATATGCGACGTCATCCTCGGCCTTGTGCCGAGGATCTGCCAACGTATCGGAAATTCGAAACGTGAGCAGATGCTCGGGACAGGCCCGAGCATGACGGAGAGAAGATGATCACTCCGCACGCAACACGGACAATCCATTCGCTTTGAATCGTATCAGTGCCACAACAACATTGAGCGACACAGACAAAACCTCCCCGGCTTATTCTCGCCGGAGAGGCCGCCGCCATCAAAACCTCGGCGCCCAGTGAGGAGCGGCCCATTCCCGCCGCCTTTTGCGGGCCGATGGTTCCAGGCCGATATCGTCCAGCAGGCGTTCAGGCAGATCGGCAAGATCGGTCGGCGGTAGACGCGGCACCATCGCCGCGACGAGAACAGCCTTCAGGGTTTTCCAGACGCCGAATGTGACGAACAAACGGTCGACCGCATCCGGCAGCGCATATGCTACCAATGGTTGATTTTTCTGCATGAGAAATCCATCCCGGCGCGACGAAGCGACCAGGTCCTTTATCGATGGATAAACGACATGCCGGAACGGTGGGCGCAACACGCGGAAGCGCTGACACACAATTCAGATGTCGGACGAAGTGAAAATGCCAAACGGCAGGGAAATCAGGCCATAAGCCTTATCGGAGGTCGATGCCTCGGGACATGTAACCACAGAAGACCATGCCGGAAATGCCAGACATGCCGTTAAGGCGCATATTCATATAGTCAGTCATTCCACGCCTCCTTTTATAGCGGTTACAGACGAGAGACATCTTACACGAGATGCCGGCTGCGACAAGAGGCCGCAATCTCGAATTGAAAAACTCAAATGGGATAGATGCAAAAAAGCAACAAACACTCAGGTCAACGAGACGCTGAGGCCAAAACCCTGCATCAGCCGCCGCGTGGCGAAATCCGGTTTGCCTGACGTGAACACGGCAAAGTCGAAACCATCGGGATGCTCCGCATCCTGCGGCAGCGGCACCAGATGGCGGGCGCGCCGTGCGATCGCTTCGGCCGGGTCGAGCCAGTCCACCGGCCAGGGGGCGAGCCGGCGAAACACATTGGCCATGAAGGGATAATGGGTGCAGGCGAGAACGACGATATCCGTGCGCCGACCGTCGCTCTCGATGAAGCAGGGCTCGATTTCGGCAAGCACCGCTTCGTCGGATATCGGCTCACCTCTTATCCAGTTCTCCGCCATGCGCGCCAGATTTTCCGACCCCACGAGGCGGACATGACATTGCGAGGCGAAGGACTGGATGAGATCGCGCGTATAGGCGCGCTTGACGGTGCCCGGCGTCGCGAGCACTGAGACGAGACCGGAACGAGTGCGCTCGGCCGCCGGCTTGATAGCGGGAACGGTGCCGACGAAGGTCATGTCCGGAAATTTAGCCCGAAGATCGGCCCCGGCCAGCGTGAAGGCGGTATTGCAGGCGATGACACAGACTTCGGGGCTGTAATCCTCAAGCAGCTTTTCGAAGAGCGCAAGAATGCGCGCCTTCAGCGCCTCCTCTTCCCAGCCGCCATAGGGGAAACCCGCATCGTCGGCCACATAGATGAAACCGCGCTCGGGCATCAGGACGCGCGCCTCGCGCAGAACCGTCAGCCCGCCAATGCCGGAATCGAACACCAGCACCGGTTTCAGCTCGTTGGCCGCCGCCTCACTCGTTTTCAGCATTCTCCCCCGTACCTTCCGCCGATATCCCCTCTGCCGTTTCCACCTTGCCGACCTGCTTCGGCCAGCGGCGGGGAAAACGGTCGAGCGTATTGATCACGCCCCGGAAGACGCTGATTTCCTGCTCGGAAAATCCGCGTCTCGACAGCACCGCACGTAGATTGTCGATCATTCTCGGCTTTTTTGGGAGCGGATGGAAATAACCACGCGCATCCAGCGCTTCCTCGATATGTTCGAACAGGCCGAAAACCTGCTCCTTGGTGGAGGGCCGCTGCTCGACCGGCTGGAAAAGCGTCTCCTCCAGATCGTCCATGCCGGATTTCATCCACTCATAGGACATTAAAAGCACGGCCTGCGCGATGTTGAGCGAAGCAAAGGCGGGATTGACCGGAAATGTCACGATCTCGTCGGCCAGCGCCACTTCCTCATTGGTAAGCCCCCAGCGCTCACGCCCGAACAGTATGCCGGTTCTGTCGCCCGTCTTGAATTTCGCACGCAGCGTCTCGGCGGCAGCGCCTGGCGCACGCACCGGCTTGAAACCGTAACGCGCACGCGCGGTGGTCGCGTAGACGAAGTTCAGGTCCTTGACCGCCTCTTCCAGCGTCTCGAACACCTTCGTTGCGTCGATGACATGATCGGCCTTGGAAGCGGCGGCACGCGCCTTCTCGCTCGGCCAGCCGTCTCGCGGATTGACCAGACGCAATTCGGCAAGGCCGAAATTGGCCATCGCCCGCGCCACCATGCCGATATTTTCGCCGAGCTGCGGTTCGACCAGAATGATCGCCGGGCCTTCCGCCAGAAGTTCAAGCTCGCTGTTTGTGCCTGCCATCGTCGTTTTCCAGTTTGAAGCATTGCATCGATTTTTAGACCGATATCGTAAAGCGCGCTTCACTGGCATAGATCGGCGCCAAAATCAAAGCCGGAGCGGGCGGAAGTCTGGCTTCAGGCTACTGACGAAAGGGCCAAAAACCCAACGGCATCATCCTCGGACTTGATCCGAGGATCCACAACCCATTGAAATCAATGGGTCCTCGGGTCAAGCCCGAGGATGACGTCGAGTTTGGTTGGGATTTTGTCGCCAAATTCCCGCTCACAGGACGCCCTCTTATTCGCCCTTGATGATCGTCGCCATCTCTTCGCGCAGCGAATCCCTGCCCTCATCGCCAACCCGGTGAATGTCGCTGATGACTGGCTGGCCGTTTTCCTCGATCACGTCGAAATGCACCTCGTCCACCGTCGCCTTCATCTCGGCCTCGTCCATGCAGGCCCAGAGCTTGAACTTCGCCGTCACATCCGTCACGCCGTCTTTCACCGCACCGGGAGTTACGGAAACATCCGCCAGCGGGCAGCCATCCTGCGAATTCGTCACCACATCGTAACCGAAGGGATCGCCGGTCGCGCCGCTTTCCGCCTCGTAAGCCGGCTTCTTGGAGGCCTCGCGATATTGCGCGACGAAGTCCTTGCTGAACAGGCTGGTCAGCATGTCCTCGTCGAAGATGTATTTCCAGTTTTCCGCATCGCCGGACCAGTTCTTGACGGTGATATCCATCACCTTCTGGACGGGATCGGCAGGCCCGGCCGCAAGAGCGCTGTGGGAAACGAGGACGGCGGCAGTCAGAAGCAGAATATTCCGCATGATGTAATCCCGGGGTAGGCCCGAAGGCGGGCGAAGCGATTCGCCTGACTGTATTCAGGCAATATGGTTTGGCAATGCGCAAAGCGTTATTGCACCGCGCCAAAAAAGCGCCCCCCATGGCTTTGCCTCAGACGCTCGCAATGCTATAGCCGCACCGGATATTTTTCCGAATACCGGCGTCATCAGGCGCCACAGCTTCGAAGGTGAGGAATTCATGGCAAAGATCAAGGTAGCCAATCCAGTCGTCGATCTCGACGGCGACGAAATGACCCGTATCATCTGGCAGCTCATCAAGGACAAGCTGATCCTGCCATACCTCGATCTCGACATCGAATATTACGACCTCTCGGTCGAAAACCGCGATGCCACCAACGACCAGGTCACAGTCGATGCGGCACACGCCATCAAGAAGCACGGCGTCGGCATCAAATGCGCGACGATCACCCCCGACGAGCAGCGCGTCGAGGAATTCGGCCTCAAGCAGATGTGGAAGAGCCCAAACGGCACAATCCGCAACATTCTGGGCGGCGTCATCTTCCGCGAGCCGATCATCTGCAAGAACGTTCCGCGCCTCGTTCCCGGCTGGACCAAGCCGATCGTCGTTGGCCGTCACGCCTTCGGCGACCAGTACAAGGCAACCGATTTCAAGTTCCCCGGCAAGGGCAAGCTGACGATCAAGTTCGTCGGTGAAGACGGTCAGGTCATCGAAAAGGACGTCTTCGACGCTCCCGGCGCCGGCGTCGCCATGGCCATGTACAACCTCGACGAATCCATCCGCGAATTCGCCCGCGCGTCCATGATGTACGGCCTGATGCGCAAGTGGCCGGTTTACCTGTCTACCAAGAACACCATCCTGAAGGCCTATGACGGCCGCTTCAAGGACATCTTCGAAGAAGTCTACCAGGCCGAGTTCAAGGCGAAGTTCGACGAAATCGGAATCATCTATGAACACCGCCTGATCGACGACATGGTTGCTTCCGCTCTGAAATGGTCCGGCGGCTACGTCTGGGCCTGCAAGAACTACGATGGCGACGTGCAGTCCGATACGGTTGCGCAAGGGTTCGGCTCGCTCGGCCTGATGACCTCCGTTCTTATGTCGCCGGACGGCCGCACGGTCGAAGCAGAGGCCGCGCACGGCACCGTGACGCGCCACTACCGTCAGCACCAGAAGGGTCAGGAAACCTCGACCAACTCGATCGCCTCGATCTTCGCCTGGACGCGTGGCCTCGCCCACCGCGCCAAGCTGGACGACAATGCGGAACTCGCAAAGTTCGCAACGACGCTTGAAACCGTCTGCGTCGACACCGTCGAAAGCGGCTTCATGACCAAGGATCTGGCCCTCCTCATCGGTCCGGACCAGCCCTGGCTCTCCACCACGGCCTTCCTCGACAAGATCGATGAAAACCTCAAGACGGCAATGTCGGCCTGAAGTAACAAGGCCATACCTGTCTGAATATTCGAACGTGAAAACCCGGCCGCAACGCCGGGTTTTCTTTTTTTGCTCACAGTATCTTGATTAGGCGTTGCACTAGGCGCAGACTTCGATTCCGCACCGTGCCGAGGCCATTACAACAATAAACAAAGCTGAAACAGCGTCTACTTACACATAACTTGCCCGGCACAGTCAAAATTTCAAGGACGCATCGGCGCAAACTTGAGAAATGTGGAAATGATGCTGGGAACTATAAAAAAGCACCGTGTCGGCGCGAAATCCACACCGGTTTTCCCGTGACGCTTCGGCGATTTTGCTTGGGGAGGCAAAACCATGAGTGAACTGATCTTCTACACCAATCCCATGTCACGCGGACGCATTGCCCGCTGGATGCTCGAGGAAGTGGGCGTTCCGTATAAAACGGAGATACTGGGCTTCGAAACCGCGATGAAATCGCCCGCCTACCGGCTGATAAACCCGATGGCCAAGGTGCCGGCCATCAAGCACGGCGATACCATCGTCACCGAGGCGGCAGCGATCTGCGCCTATCTCGCCGATGCCTTTCCCGGCGCGAACCTTGCACCGACGCCGAAAGCGCGTGGGCTTTATTACCGGTGGATGTTCTTCGCCGCCGGCCCGCTGGAAATGGCGGTCAGCATGAAGGCCATGGGGTTTGAAGTGCCGAAGGAAAAGCTGCGCATGGCGGGCTGCGGCAGCTATGAGGATGTAATAAACACGCTTGAACGGGCCGTCAGCGAAAACCGCTTCGTCGCCGGCGACCTCTTCACCGCGGCGGATGTCTATGTCGGCGCCCATGTCGGCTGGGGCTTGCAGTTCGGCACCATCGAAAAACGACCGGCCTTTACCGACTATCTCGCACACCTGACCGACCGCGCCGCCTACAAGCGAGCCAACCAGCTCGATGAAGAAGCGGCGAAGGACTTACAGGCGGCGGGCTGAAAATACGGGAAGGCCATTTTGCCCGGAAGCGGAACATCTGCCCTCGCAAAGATTACATTTCGAACTATCGATTTGAGACAGACTTACCCGTTGGCTTGGCCGAGTGGTTCTCCGACCTCGATTGCATGCCCGTCCGGATCATAAAAACGGAAAACTCGCTGTCCCCATGTCTGCCGCTCGACGGGATGGATCAACTCCACATGCGGGACAATACTTAGAAAAGCCGCGTCGATATCCTCATGTTCGAAATAAAGCAGCAGATTCCGTCTGCCGTAAGGTTCTTCCGTGTCGGGCGACGTCCGCCAGACCGTCTCCTGCAGCGAACGACCCTCATGTATCGCAAAGCCGCTTTCAAAGAGGACGAAGTTTCCGAAATCCTCCAGTACTTTCAGGCCAAGCGTGTCACGATAAAATTCCCTGGAACGGCTGATATCGCGCACGAAAGGGATGGGATTTACAAAACGCATCGCATTCCTTTCGTGGTTCAACATCCAGAATCAAAAAGGCGGGGTAGAACCCGCCTTCTCAGTCCATCCTGATTATGCCGCCAGCGCCGCCGCCACCGCGTCGATGGCCTCCTGCGCCTTGGCGCCATCGGGGCCACCGGCCTGCGCCATATCCGGGCGTCCGCCACCGCCCTTGCCGCCAAGGGCGGCTGAGGCCGTGCGGACGATATCGACAGCGCTGAAACGGGCCGTCAGATCCTCGGTCACGGCAGCGACAGCGCTCGCCTTGCCGTCTTCGGAAACGGCGATCAGCAGCACGACGCCGGAGCCGAGATTGACCTTGGCTTCATCGGCAAGACCCTTGAGATCCTTGGCGTCGATACCCGAGAGAGACTTCGCCAGGAAATTGACGCCGGCGACCTGCTGGACGTCGTTTGCGCCGGCATCCGAGGAACCGCCGCCCATTGCGAGTTTCCTGCGGGCATCGGCAAGCTCGCGCTCCATCTTCTTGCGCTCGTCGAGAAGTCCCTCGACACGCGACAGCACTTCGCCCGGCTGCACCTTCAGCGACGAAGCCAGCGCCTTTACCCGCTCATCCTGCTCGGAGAGATAGGCGAGCGCGCCCTGCCCCGTTACGGCTTCAAGACGACGCACGCCGGCACCGACGGCGCTTTCGCCGAGAATGCGGATAAGACCGATCTGGCCGGTTGCGGCAACATGGGTGCCGCCGCAAAGCTCTACGGAATAAGGACGGTTGGCTTTCGCACCGTGAAGGCCGGTGCCCATGGACACCACGCGCACTTCATCACCATATTTTTCACCGAACAGCGCCATGGCGCCCTCGGCAATGGCGTCGTCAACGCTCATCAGGCGGGTCACGACCGGCGAATTCTGCAGCACGATCTCGTTTGCCATGTCCTCGACCACCTTCAGTTCCTCTGCCGACATCGGCTTCGGATGCGAAACGTCGAAGCGCAGGCGCTCAGGCGCGACCAGCGAACCCTTCTGTGCAACGTGCGTGCCAAGCACCTCGCGTAGCGCCTCGTGCAACAGGTGGGTGGCGGAGTGATTGGCACGCAGACGCGAACGGCGGTCATGATCGACCGTCAGCTGCACGGCTTCACCAAGCTTCAACCCACCCTTGGACACCGTGCCGGAATGCACGAACAGACCTTCGCCCTTTTTCTGGGTTTCGGAGACGGTAAAGGCGCCATTGTCGCCGGAGATAACGCCCGTATCGCCCATCTGGCCGCCGGACTCGCCATAAAACGGCGTCTGGTTGACGACGATCTGCACCGTCTCGCCATCGGCAGCACTTTCCACCGACTTGCCGTCCTTGACGATCGCCTGAATGACGCCTTCTGCGGTTTCGGTATCGTAACCGAGGAATTCGGTCGCGCCGAACTTCTCCTTCAGTTCGAACCACACCGTTTCGGTCGCCTTGTCGCCGGAGCCGGCCCAGTGCGAGCGCGCTTCCGCCTTCTGGCGTTGCATGGCATCCGTGAAGCCGGAAATGTCGACGCTGATTTCGCGGGCACGCAACGCATCCTGCGTCAGATCGAGCGGGAACCCATAGGTGTCGTAAAGCTTGAAGGCTGTCTCGCCGTCCAGCATGTCGCCCTTGTGCAGGGTAGAGGTCGCGTCGGATAGCAGCGACAGGCCACGATCCAGCGTCTTGCGGAAACGGGTTTCCTCAAGCTTCAGGGTCTCGGAAATCAGCGCTTCGGCGCGGACCAGTTCCGGATAGGCGCGGCCCATCTGCTGTATCAGCGCCGGCAGCAGCCTGTAGATCAGCGGCTCACGCGAACCGAGAAGCTCGGCATGACGCATGGCGCGGCGCATGATACGGCGCAGAACATAACCTCTGCCTTCGTTGGACGGCAGAACGCCATCGGCGATCAGGAAGGCGGATGAGCGCAGATGATCGGCGATGACCCGGTGGCTGGCGCGTTTTTCGCCTTCCGCCGGAACGCCGGTCGCCTCGACGGAGGCCGAAATCAGCGCCCGGAACAGATCGGTATCGTAATTGTCGTGTTTGCCCTGCAACAGTGCCGAAACGCGCTCGAGACCCATGCCGGTATCGATCGACGGGCGCGGCAGATCGATGCGCTCTTCCTTCGTCAGCTGCTCATATTGCATGAAGACGAGGTTCCATATCTCGATGAAACGGTCGCCGTCTTCGTCCGGTGAGCCGGGCGGGCCGCCCCAGATATGGTCGCCATGGTCGTAGAAGATTTCCGAGCAGGGGCCGCACGGACCGGTATCGCCCATGGCCCAGAAATTGTCGCTGGTCGGAATGCGGATGATGCGGTCGTCGGAGAAACCGGCGATCTTCTTCCAGAGATTAAAAGCCTCGTCGTCTGTGTGGTAGACCGTGACGAGAAGACGGTTGCGGTCAATGCCGAATTCCTTGGTAATCAGGTTCCAGGCATGGGTGATCGCCTCTTCCTTGAAATAATCGCCGAAGGAGAAATTGCCGAGCATTTCGAAGAACGTATGGTGACGGGCCGTATAACCGACATTGTCCAGATCGTTATGCTTACCGCCGGCGCGCACGCATTTCTGTGCCGAGGCAGCCGTGGAATAAGGGCGGCTTTCAAGACCGGTGAAGACGTTCTTGAACTGCACCATACCGGCATTGGTGAACATCAGCGTCGGATCGTTGCGCGGCACCAGCGGGCTGGAGGGCACGATCTCGTGTCCGTTCTTCTTGAAGTAGTCGAGGAAGGTCGACCGAATTTCATTCACACCGCTCATGCCCACACACCGCTCACAGCTGGAGTCCATCATCGCCATCCTGAACGATGGCTATATTGCAAAATCACTGGCTTTTATCGTCCGCACCCTGCCCTGTCCAGCCATGGAGGCGAAGCAAGGCGTATAGGCAAAGAAAAAGGGCCGCGCGAAGGAAAATCGCACGACCCTTTTGATCCAAACCAGCTCATGCCGGCAAAGCTTCCGGGCGCTACCGCCCGAACCTTCGCGAACGCATCAGCCTTCATCGGCCCCGTCGTCGCCATCGTTGGCGTCAGGACCACCATTATGCAGGAAGCGATCGGCGATCAGACCGGCATTCTGGCGCAGCGCCAGTTCGATCTCATTTGCCATTTCCGGATTGTCGCGCAGGAAGGTCTTGGCGTTTTCACGCCCCTGCCCCAGACGCTGACTATTATAGGAGAACCACGCACCGGATTTTTCGACGATACCGGCCTTCACGCCGAGATCGACAAGCTCGCCGGTCTTCGATACGCCCTCGCCATACATGATGTCGAATTCCACCTGTTTGAAGGGCGGCGCCATCTTGTTCTTGACGACCTTGACACGCGTCTGGTTGCCGACAATCTCTTCGCGTTCCTTGACAGCGCCGATACGGCGAATGTCGAGACGCACCGAGGCGTAGAACTTCAGTGCGTTGCCGCCCGTCGTCGTTTCCGGCGAACCGAACATGACGCCGATCTTCATGCGGATCTGGTTGATGAAGATCACCATGCATTTCGACTTGGAGATCGAGGCAGTCAGCTTGCGCAGCGCCTGGCTCATCAAGCGGGCCTGAAGGCCCGGCAGGCTGTCGCCCATCTCGCCTTCGATTTCCGCACGCGGCGTCAGCGCCGCAACCGAGTCCACGACCAGAATATCGACGGCGCCGGAACGCACCAGCGTATCGGTGATTTCCAGCGCCTGTTCGCCCGTATCCGGCTGCGAGATCAGGAGGTTCTGCAAATCCACGCCAAGCTTGCGGGCATAGATGGGATCGAGCGCGTGCTCGGCATCCACGAAGGCGCAGATACCGCCCTTCTTCTGGCATTCCGCAATCGTCTGCAGAGCCAGCGTCGTCTTACCCGAGCTTTCCGGGCCGTAAATCTCAACGATGCGCCCCCGCGGCAAACCGCCGATACCGAGCGCGATATCCAGGCTGAGCGAACCCGTCGAAACGGTCTCGACTTCAACCACATTTTCATTGGAACCGAGCTTCATGATCGATCCCTTGCCGAACGACCGTTCGATCTGGGAGAGCGCCGCTTCCAGTGCCTTGCTTTTATCCACCGATTTATCCTCTACGAGACGCAAAGAATTTTGTGCCATCCGGTCCACCTTTAGGTTATTGAAGCCACACAGGCAATGAAGCAGTATGGAAATAGGATGTACTCTATTTGTTCTCATTTCGCAAGGCGCAGCCAGCATATTGAAAACAAATAGCGATAAGTGGTTTGTTCTGCTTTCGTTTTTTCGTGTCCGGCCTATCGCCGCAGACCGGGTGCGAAGGCGGAAAACCAAACGGTTCGGACGAATCGTCCACCCTTTCCATCCGCGAAAGAGGGAAACGCAAGCGTGAAGAAAATACTCGTTCTGGGCGGCGCGCATATCGACAGGCGCGGCATGATCGAGGCGGAAACAGCGCCCGGCGCCAGCAATCCCGGCTCCTGGATGGAAGAGGCAGGCGGCGGCGGTTTCAACGCGGCGCGCAATCTCTCCCGGCTCGGTTTTGCCGTCCGCATCATCGCACCACGCGGCGGCGACGTGACGGGCGAGGCGGTGGCGGAGGCCGCAAGGCAGGCGGGCGTCGAAGATACGCCCTTCGTTTTCCTCGATCGCCGCACGCCGAGCTACACCGCCATTCTGGAGCGCGACGGCAATCTCGTCATCGCCCTTGCGGATATGGACCTCTACAAGCTGTTTTCGCCACGCCGCCTCAAAGTGCGTGCAGTGCGCGACGCGATCACCGCAAGCGACCTTCTGCTTTGCGACGCCAATCTGCCGGAGGATACGCTGAAGGCGCTCGGCCTCATTGCCCGCGCCTGCAAAAAACCGCTCGCAGCAATCGCCATTTCGCCCGCCAAGGCGGTGAAGCTGAAGGACGTGCTCGCCGATATCGACTTTCTCTTCATGAACGAGGCGGAGGCGCGTGCTTTGACCGGGCAGACAACGGCAAATGTTCGCGACTGGCCGGAAATTCTCCGCAAGGCCGGTCTTGCCGGCGGCGTCGTCACCCGTGGCGCAAGCGAAGTGGTGGCCTTCAACGCGACGCAAACCGCAAGCCTCCACCCGCCCCTCATCCGCGAGGTGAAAGATGTGACGGGTGCGGGAGACGCCATGGCCTGCGGTTATCTCGCGGCAATCACCGAGGGCAAAACTATCGCCGAAGCGCTCCGACTGGGCGCAGCGGCCGCCGCCATCACCGTGCAATCGCCCTTTGCTACCGCCCAGGACCTGTCAAAAGACAGTGTCGAGGCCATGTTAGGGCTTGTCCCCAATGCCGAAATACTGGCATGAACCCGTTTTAAGAACCTGGAACAGACAGAATGACCCGCCCCATCTCCCCGCTCCTGCCCATCGTCTATTCGCAAGAGGTTGCCGCCGCCAAGCAGCGCGGCGCGCCGATCGTGGCGCTTGAATCGACCATCATCACCCACGGCATGCCCTACCCGGGCAATATCGAGATGGCCGAAGGTGTCGAACAGATCATCCGCGATCAGGGCGCCGTTCCGGCAACCATCGCCGTCATTCACGGCACCCTGCATATCGGCCTTGAGAAAGACCAGCTGGAAGCACTGGCCCAGACCACGGACGCCATGAAGGTCTCGCGCGCCGATCTCGCCTTCGCGATTGCCGAGCGCCGCACGGGCGCGACGACAGTGGCAGCCACCATGATCGCCGCTGCCCGCGCCGGCATCCGCGTTTTCGCCACCGGCGGCATCGGCGGCGTGCACAAGGGCGCGGAACAGACCTTCGATATTTCCGCCGATCTGACCGAGCTTGCCAAAACCGGCGTGATCGTCGTCTGCGCCGGCGCCAAGGCCATTCTGGATATTCCGAAGACGCTGGAAGTTCTCGAGACCAACGGCGTGCCGGTCGTTACCTTCGGTTCGGAAGAGTTTCCAGCCTTCTGGTCGCGCTCCTCCGGCCTTTCCAGCCCGCTTTCGCTCAACAGCCCGGCGGCCATCGCCAATTTCCAGACGACCCGCGAACAGCTCGGCATCGACGGCGGCATGCTGATCGCCAATCCCGTGCCGGAAGAAGACGAAATTCCGCGCGAGGAGATGGAAATCTACATCAACCGCGCCATTTCCCACGCCGAGCGCCAGGACATCACCGGCAAGGCCGTCACGCCCTTCCTGCTCGGCGATATCTTCCGGTTGACCGATGGCCGCAGCCTCGCGACCAATATCGCGCTGGTGCGCAACAATGCCCAGCTCGCCGCAGAGATCGCCGTCGCGCTGAACTAGGCGTTAGGGGCCGGGATCAACCTCAAATGAGGGTGTGGCAGAGGGCGAAGCCTCTCCTCCGTCATGCCGGACTTGATCCGGCATCCAGCCACGGCGCGTCTGCGCCGTGAAAGAGTCTTTCGTGATCAAGTCCTTGATCATGCTGGACCTCGAATCCAGTCCGGGGTGACGGGATACGAACGTGTCTGCCCTAAGAACTTTGCTACCAACAAAAAAGCCCGGAAAGCTTTACGCTTTCCGGGATTTCGTTTTTCAGTTCCTGAACCCGGTCAGTTCTGGGCGACCGGCCTTACCAGCGGCGTGACGCGGCGGATGGTGACGCGGCGGTTCTGCTGTTCCGGACCGAGTGTCTGAACCTTCAGATAACGCTCGCCATACCCTTGGGTCGCGAGGTTTTCCGGCGGAATGCCGTAAACATCGGTCAGCACGTTTGCGACGGACGCGGCGCGCTCGTCGGAAAGGACGAGGTTGCTTTCATCCGAACCGACGGCATCGGTGTGGCCTTCGATCAGGAAGGTCTCCGCCGGGTTCTTTGCCAGCGCCTTGTTGATCGCATCCGCTACCTTGCGCAGCGAACGCGCCTGCGCCATCGGAATATCGGCGCTGCCCGTGGCGAAGGTGATCGTATCGAGGTCGATACGGCGCACCTTGTCGCGGATGCGGGCCGAATAACGCACTTCGTCCAACGAATAGACGCGCTCCACCGGCTCGACCGGCGGCTGCTCCAGGAAGCGATAATAATCGCGGTCCGGATCGCTCGACGTGTCGATGATGTAGTCCGTCACCGGAATGCGCAGACGCATCGGCGGCAGGTCGAGGCCCGGATCGCGATAGACGTATTCACGGTCAGGATCCTCCATCAACTCCGGCGCATAGAACAGCACATATTCCCGGCCACGGTCGTCGATGCGCGAACGCTGGATGACGTCGCCGTAGCGGTTGCGGATCGTCACCACCTGCGTGCCGTCCCGGCGCTCGACCGTCTCGCGGATGCGTCCGCCGCCCAAACGCTCGTAATAGGGCTCGCCGCCATCGCGGATGAAGCGCTGGTTGTCGTCGCCGCGCACCACCACACGATCGCCGAATTGCAGGATGATCGGCGCATCGCGGTCCTGATCGCGTCTGCCGCCTTCGCGCGGCTGCCATTCGCGTGCACCTTCCGGCCGCTCATATTGCGGCCGGCGGTCGATACGCTCGCCCTGCTGGGAGGTGATCGCCTCCATCTTCACGGGCGGCGGCGGGGCCTTGCCTTCGGCGGCACCGGCGCGCTGCGCCTCGGCATCGGAGGTCGGCACTTTCACGTCACCGGCCTGTTCACGCTCGCGGCGGCGTTGCTCCCGTGCCTGGTTGTTGCCAGAGCGTTCCACTTCCTTGTCGCTGTCGAGGACGGCAGCACCCTTGTCGACGGGCAGGATGACCGTGTCGGCGGTCTTGGACGGGTCCTTGGCAATAGCCTTCGCCTTGTCCAGTTCCTGCTTCGTCGTCGGCGGCGCTTCCGTCTGCGGAATGGCGACCTGATTGGGAACGGGTTCGCCGGCGGGCGCCTGTCCGGTCGTCGCACCACTCGGCGGCGGGGGCGTCGGCGTGCCTGGCAGCGGCGCTGCTGGCTCGGTCTTGCCCTGGCCTTCTACCGGCGGTCTTTCATATGGCTGCTGGCCGGGCGCTGGGTTGGGCTGCGCCTCCGGAGCCGGCGGTCGTGCCGGTGTCGGCGCTTCCTTCGGAACCGGCGTTTCCTTCACGGCAGGTTCGGGAGCGGCAGGCTTTTTCTCCGGAACGGCCTTTTCAGCCGGTTCCGCTTTCGGTTCGGGGGCCGGAGCCGCCTTTTCCTCTACCGGCGGCTTTTTCTCAAGCGCAGGCTCGCGCGGCTTGGCCGGCTGCTCGGTGTTTTCAGGGCGTGCGGCAGGCTGCTCGGCCGCCGGTTCCTTTGCCGGTTCCGGCTTGCGCGGACGTGGCGGGCGCTGCTCGCCCTCACCTGCGGGCTGTTCGGCCCGTTCCGGTTTGCGTGGCCGCTCCTGTGCTGGCTGTTCGGCCGCGGGTGCGGCTTCGGGCTCGGCCTGCGGGCGCTGGCGTGCGGGGCGCTGTTCGGCCGGCGCCGGTTCCGGGCGAGCTTCGCGCTGCGGTTCCCGTTGCGGTTCGGGCTGAGGTTCCGGCTGCGGTTCGCGCCGGGGTTCAGGGCGCGGCTCGGCAGGGGCCGCTTCCGACTTGGGTTCGGGCTTGGGTTCGGGCCGCTCGCGCGCCGGCTCGGGCGCCTGTTCGTGTTTCTGCGGTTCGGCGTGCGGCTGCGGCTCTTCCGCCTGTCGCTTCTTGCGCAGCAGCTCTTCCGGGTTCTGCTCTTCCGGCTGCGCCTGCGCCAATATCACCGGGGCCGTCATCGGCGCCTGGGATTGGGGCATCTGTGTCTGCGCCCGCGCCGCGCCGGCATAACCGGCAGCGGCCGGCTCCACCGCGATCGCCAGCGACATGAGGGGGAAAACCACCCCCGTCAGCAATGTGTTCTTCTTCAGCATCGGTGCTTCCTCATCTGCCATTGTTTTATACGCCGCTTATGTCGCGGCATCATGAATTCCGGCTGCGCGTGCAGGCGCTGGTCAACGCCCTGCACCGGCTTCGGTTCCCATGATGAACAAAGCCTTCTGTACCGGAAATGAACAGATCAAGGCGTTTTCGTGAATGCTCTGCGGCGGAATCGCGTTGGCTAATATTGCAGTTGCATTTTTTGACCAACCGGATGAATAATTGCCCCGCGCTGAGGCCACGGACGGCAAACCGTTCTGTCGTGCCTGCGCCCACGACGTCCGCACTGAAAACAACAACAGACTGCGGATGAACGACCAAAAGAGAGGATCGAAATGCCTATTTCCACCCGTCTGCTCGCAGCCGTATCGATTGCCGCCATCTCGCTGTTCTCCGGCGCTGCGCTGGCACAGGACAAAATCGTCATCGGCACCGAAGGCGCCTACCCGCCCTTCAACAATCTTGAAGCCGACGGTACGCTGACCGGCTTCGACATCGACATCGCCAAGGCGCTGTGCGTCGAAATGAAGGCCGAATGCACCTTCGTCACCAATGATTGGGACGGCATCATTCCCGCCCTGCAGGCCAAGAAGTTCGACGCCATCATCGCGTCCATGTCGATCACGCCCGAGCGTCTCGAGAAGGTCGACTTCTCCAAGAAATACTACAACACTCCCCCGGCAATCGCCGTACCGAAGGATTCGCCGATCAAGTCCGTCGACGATCTGAAGGGCAAGTCGCTCGGCGCGCAGGGTTCCACCACTCACTCCAACTATGCCGAAAAGCATTTCCCGGACGCCAGCCTGAAAATGTATCCGACCGCCGACGAATATAAGCTCGATATCGCCAACGGCCGCATCGACGCCGTTATCGACGATATCGTCGTCCTGTCGGAATGGCTGAAGTCGGATGCGGGTGCCTGCTGCAAGATCCTGACGCCGCTTCCGGTGGATGTCGAGATCAACGGCAATGGCGCAGGTGTTGCCGTGCGCAAGGGTGACACGGCGCTCGCCGACAAGTTCACGGCCGCCATCGCGGGCATCCGCGCCAGCGGCAAGTACCAGGAAATTAACAAAAAATACTTCGATTTCGACGTTTACGGCCAGTAAGCGGCAGAACGCTTGTTGAAATCTCGTGGCGGAAGGCTTGCCCTTCCGCCATTTTTGTTTGAAAACGTAACCATAACAATCACGGCGGCTTAAGACCGCGGGGGAAAACTGGCATGAGCGGAGCATTTTCCGCCATAGGTGCGTTCTGGACCTATGTCTCGACACTTCTCGATCCCTTCTGCGGGCCGGTCGGTCTCTTCACGCTTTTCGGAAACGGCACCCTCGTCACCTGCGGCGATACCGGCTGGGGCGACGAAATCGCCTTCGGCGTCAAGGTCACGATCTCGCTGGCGCTCGCCACCCTGCCTGTCGGGCTTCTGATCGGCTTCCTCATCGCGCTCGCCGCGCAATCGGAGGAAAAATCGCTGCGGCTGGCGGCCGGCGTCTATACCACTATCTTTCGTGGCCTGCCGGAACTCCTGACCCTGTTCATCGTCTATTACGGCATCCAGATGCTGCTGCAATCGGTCGCCGGCTATGTGGGGATAACCGGCCCGGTCGAGATCAACGCCTTCGTGGCGGGCATGATCGCACTCTCGGTGGTGTTTTCGTCCTATTCTTCGGAAGTGCTGCTGTCTGCCTTCAAGGCCATACCGAAGGGCCAATATGAGGCGGGCCATGCACTTGGCCTTTCGCGCGGCCGCACCATGGTGCTCGTCATCATTCCGCAATTGGTCAGGATCGCCCTGCCCGGCATGACCAACCTGTGGGTCATCCTGCTGAAAGACACGTCCTACGTCTCGATCATCGGCCTTGCCGATATCATCCGCCAGACCGGCATCGCCGCCCGCGTCAGCAAGGAAGCCTTTTTCTTTTACAGCATCGCCTGCCTGCTTTATCTCATCCTCGCGCTTCTCTCCTCCATCGGCATCGGCTTCATCGATCGCTGGTCGCGCAAGTCGGAGGCGAGCCGATGAGCTATGTTCAGGAACTCATTCCCCCGCGCCCTGCCCCGGTCGCCACAGACAAGCCCCTCAACATATCGCGCATCGCCGGCATCGCCGTCATCACGCTCTGGATGCTGCTTGCCGCCGGGCTGATCTTCGCCATGATCGAAGGCTGGGACTGGGCGAAATTCGAGCGTTACGGGCCGCGTTATATCGATGGCCTCATCACCACGCTGACGCTGGTCGGCAGCTCGATCATTCTCGGCGCGATCCTCTCGGTGCCGGTCGCCTTTGCGCGCATGTCGGAAAACCGCTTCATCGGAGCGCTGGCCTATGCCTATGTCTATGTCTTTCGCAGCACGCCGCTGCTCGCGCAGCTTTTCCTGATCTATTACGGCCTCGGCAGCTTCCGCCAGGGGCTGGAAACCGTCGGCCTGTGGTGGTTCTTCCGTGAGGCATGGTATTGCGGCCTGTTATCGCTCACCCTCAACACGGCCGCCTATCAGGCCGAAATCCTGCGTGGGGCGATCCGCAGCGTGCCGCGCGGCCAGCATGAAGGCGCCGCCTCGCTCGGCCTGTCGAAATTCGTCACCTTCCGCAAGGTCATTCTGCCGCAGGCGCTCATCGTGGCGCTGCGCCCCTACGGCAACGAGATCATCCTGATGATCAAGGGATCGGCCGTGGTCTCCATCGTCACCGTCTTCGACCTGATGGGACAGACGCGTTACGCCTTCTCCCGCACATTCGATTATCAGGCCTATCTCTGGGCCGCGATCTTCTACCTGACGATCGTCGAGACGCTCCGACATGTCTGGGCATGGCTGGAAGCCCGCCTCACGCGCCATCTCAAGCGCTAGAGACCACGTTGGCAGCACTCATCAACGGAGGCTGCCAACATTTTGAAAAATATAACTATTTTGTGACAATCCGCCCTTTCGGCAAGGTTGGGTTAACCCTGCCGTGTTCCCATATCAGATACAGCGGCAATGCTGTGATCGGCAATCATGGAAACGGGAACCGTCGTCATGAACAAGGATATGGAAATGATGCTGAGGGGCTACGGCCTCACCACCGCCCAGATTTTTTATCGCATGCCGGACCATCCGCTGGTTCTCCAGACCTATGTCTGGCAGAACTACGATCTCGCCCCGGATTTCCCCGAAATGCACGGTTTCCTCAAATTCTGGCAGGAAAAGCTCGACGGGCCGTTGCACTCCGTCCGCTACGTGCACCGGCAGGTGATCTCGGCGCAGGAATGGCGCGCGCTGAAAGGGGAGTTCATCCTTCACTGATGTCCATCGCCACATAAGCATTGCGCCCGTCTCCGTTGCAGCTTACAGCAAGCATTCAACGAGATGCTGACGGATACCGCACGATGACGAAGAACCAGAAAATTGACGAAGAGGCGCTTGCCGAAGCCTATAACCGCGCACTTGCGCTTGAAAAAGCGGGTGACGTGGACGCGGCGGTGAAGGCCTATGAAGAGGTTCTGGCCATCGACCCGGAAGATCACGGCGGCGCAGCCGTCCGCATCGCCGCCATGGGCCGGGGCGAACCGCCGTCGAAAGCGCCGGACGCCTATGTCGAAACCCTGTTCGACCAGCACGCAGAAGCTTTCGAGGATATTCTCGTCGAACAGCTGGGTTACGCCGTGCCGATGATGGTGCGCCAGCGGCTGCAAACGCTAAAGCTCGGCCCCTTCACGCGCTTGCTCGATCTCGGCTGCGGCACCGGCCTCACCGGTGAAGCGCTGCGTGATATGGCCGACGACATCACCGGCATCGACATTTCCGAAAACATGGTCGAGCTTGCCCATGAGAAAGACCTCTACGAGACGCTTTATGTCGCGGAAGCGGAGGATTTTCTCGAAGACAATGACGACGAGCCCTTCGACATCATCACCGCAACCGATGTGCTGCCCTATCTCGGCGCACTGGAACCGCTATTTTTCGGCGCTGCCGAAAATCTCATTCCCGGTGGCCTGCTGATCTTCTCGTCGGAAACTCTACCTGAAGCAACCATGGCCGGACGCCCCTATATCGTCGGCCCGCACCAGCGTTTCGCCCATTCGGAAACCTATGTCCGCGAAAGACTGGCCGCGACCGGTTTTGACATCGTCGAAGTCACCGACATCAACGTGCGCATGCAGGACGGCAACCCGACACCGGGTCATCTGGTGATTGCCAAGCTCAAGGGCTGAGGCTGAGGCAGGCGCTCCCCAAAAGAAGCGCCTGCCTGAATCAACCTCTCAGCATTACCCGCCAGACGATTGAAGAGACTCGGCTTTCCGCCCGGCTCAACTGGCCTTTGGACGCCAGACGATATCCGCCACCTTGAGTTTCTTCGGCACAATTTTCAGATCGTAGAACTCGTCGGCCAGCGCCTGCTGATAGCTGATGGCCTCATCCGGAACCAGCGAGACGCGTCCCAGATCCGCACCCGGACGCGTCAGAGAGACCTTGGTGACATCCTGCGGAACGCCGGTAATCGCCGCCAGCAATTTCGCAGTCTCGTCGATATTGGCCTGCGCCTTTGTGCCGACGCTTGCAAGTTCCCTAAGGATCAGCGGCACGAGATCGGGATTGCTTTCCACGAAGTCGCCATTGGCGAGGAAATAGCTCCAGGGATCGACAATGCCCTCGGCAGTCGAGAGAACGCGCGTCGTCGGCTCCTTTTCCGCCACGGCGAAATAGGGGTCCCAGATCGACCAGGCGTCGATGCTGCCACTACGAAAGGCCGCCGCCGCATCCGGCGGGGCAAGGTCGACGGATGTTATGTCGTTCAGCGTCAGACCGGCCTTTCGCAATGCTTTTACAGTGACATTATGGGCGCTGGAGCCGCGTTTGAAGGCAACCTTCTTGCCCTTCAGGTCCGCCAGCGTCTTCAGCGGCGAATCCTTCTGCACAAGGATTGCCGATCCGCCAGCCGCGCCCTTGTAGGTGCCCACATAACGCAGATTGCCACCGGCGGCCTGCGCGAAGAGCGGCGGCACGTCGCCCGTCGGCCCGATATCCAGCGCGCCCGCCCCAAGAGCTTCGAGAAGCGGCGGCCCTGAGGAAAACTCCGACCATTTGACCTCGATGCCGTGATCCTTCAGAAGCGCTTCCAGCGCGCCCTGGCTTTTCGCCAGCGCGATCACGCCATTCTTCTGCCAGCCGATCCGCAATGTGGTGGTTGCGGCACCGGCCCGCCGGATATGCGGCAGAAACGCCGCCCCCGTTGCACCCGCAATCAGTCCCAATGTTCCGCGTCGTGTGAGCATGTGGATATCCTTCGCTGTTGCCATCCTTCGATAACAAAAGCGTAGATATTCGAGAGATTTTATCAAAATCTCGCTTTGCGCGGCGGAAGCATGAAGAGAATTGAATGTGCGAATTTGCCGTTGCAGGCGGAATAAGATTGCCGTGCCGCATCGGCAGGCCGCCGGGGCGCATTCCTCGGGCAACCGCCGGATGACCGGCCTGAACGGTTACGGAAAAGCAAACCGCAGAACGAAAAATGCCCTTCCCGGCAACCGGAAAGGGCATCGATCAAAGGGCCTTGATCAGAGAGGATCAATCCTCACCGGACTTGGGATTGTCCAGCAGCATGTAATCGAGCGGCAGTTCCGTCGTATATTTGATCTGCTCCATCGCAAAGGCCGACGACACATCGCGAATTTCGATCTTGGCGATCATCCGCTTGTAGAAGGCGTCATAGGCCGCGATGTCAGGCACAACGACGCGCAGCAGATAATCGACATCACCGCTCATGCGATAGAACTCGACAACTTCCGGAAACTCGGAAACCACCTCGGAAAACCGCTTCAGCCATTCGATGGAATGGGAGGCGGTGCGGATGGAGACGAAAACGGTGACCTTGGTGTTGACCTTGACCGGATCGAGCAGCGCCACGCGCCGGCGGATAACGCCGTCCTCTTCCATCTTCTGGATGCGCCGCCAACAGGGCGTCGTGGAAAGGCCGACCTTTTTCGCCAGATCGGCAACGGCCAGCGTGGAATCCTCTTGCAGAATGCGCAAAATCTTACGGTCTAGGCGATCCAATGCGTCTACCCTCCTGAATTAATTTCCTTTCAATACACTATTTTTCACAAAAAAACAGAAAATTGTTTCACTAAAGCCGCATTTCCACATGTTCCCGCAGAACCGGAAGCAACTCCTCCGTAAACCACGGGTTCTTCTTCAGCCAGCCGGTGTTGCGCCAGCTTGGATGCGGCAGGGCTAAAATGGCCGGTCCCGAATTCGCGTGAAAATAGCTGCGCCAATCGCGCACGGTTTCGGTCATGGTTTTTCGCCGCCTTTCGCCAAGGTGAAAGGCCTGAGCATATTGGCCGATGGCAAGGATCAGCTCCACCTGCGGCATCGCCGCCATCACCCGCTCACGCCATTGCGGCGCGCATTCGCGCCGTGGCGGCAGGTCGCTGCCCTTGTCGTCATAACCGGGAAAACAGAACCCCATGGGCACGATGGCGAAGCGGTCCGGGTCGTAGAACGTCTCCCGATCCACATTCAGCCATTGGCGAAGCCTGTCGCCGGAAGCATCGTTGAAGGGCAGACCCGTTTCATGAACGCGAAGCCCTGGCGCCTGCCCCGCAATCAGGATACGCGCCTTCGTCGACATCACGACCACCGGCCGGGGTTCATGCGGCAGACGTTCGTTGAACGGGGTATCGCGACAGATGCGACAGCGGGCGATCTCGCCGCGCAACCCGTCCAGCCCGTCATCACGCATCGGCAGGGTTCGATCCGTCTCAGCCATGATCCCATCCCAGAAGATGACGGACGATGGTGAGGAAACCCGTCGCGGGCGTGTCCAGATCCGCTGCGCGATGCTCGCGCCGCCACTCCGACGGTTTTTCGAATTCTCCGGCCCAGATGCCGCGGGCTTCTCTGCGCGCGCCAGCCTGCTCGCCGGAAAACTGGAAATAACCGGACGCAATGGCGAAACCCGCCGCCACCATTTCCGAGGAGACATCCCTGTCTCCCGCCGAACAATAAACCAGCAGCCGCCCGTAACGGTCTCGGGAACTGCCGGAACAGGAGAAAGCCGCACCCTCGATTATCCGTTGCAGAACACGGCGCGCCTCCGCGCCGCATGGCCAAGTTTCGCCGCCGCGCCGGCATGTTTGCGAAAGCTCCGGCGCATCGATGCCGAGCAGCCGGAACCGCTCGCTGCCCTTTGAAAGCGTATCGCCGTCGATCACGAAGAAACGGCCGGCATAGGTCTCGCTATTGATCTGGTCGAGCTTGGCGGCGATCAGAATACCGAGAAAAACCATGGCGAGAAAAAGCCCCGCGTCGCGAAACATCGAAAAAAAGCCGCGTCTGCCTCCGTTTCGTCTCATGTCACAACAAACCCTTGTCAGAAATGGCAAACAAATCCTTTCACGACAGCATCTTCTTAAGATTTTGTGCGTAACGTGCAAAGGATTCATGTCACCTGCGTTGTAACAATGAGTAAAAGCGTCAGCACGTCCACCGATAAGATTATCGTCGACCGCTCGCGAAAGCACCGTAACAAGGCTGTTTTCGACACGGTGAAGACGACACGTGAACGCCTGCAACAAGGGGCCGGCGGCACCGAAGCCTATGAACGCGAAATGCTGACGATGCACATCGCCGAGACCCTCCAGGGCGCGATGATCATGCCGCTTTTCATCGTATTGGCCTCCATCATCGGTTTGTATATCACCCGTGATATCGGGCTTATCATCTGGTCGCTGATCGCACTGAGTTTCCATGCCATGTCTCTGGTGCTGGCCAAAAGAGCCGCAAAACAGGAGATCACGGCGGATAATCTGCCGAAATGGCGCAATCTCTTCCTCGGCATGCAGATCCTCATCGGCTGCGCCTGGGCCATGTTCGCGCTGGCCGAACCGGTGCGCAACGACCCGACGCTCGTTCTTTTCTTCAAGGGCGCGACGCTGCTGATCGCCCTCTCGCTCACCGCCATGGCCAATTTCATGCTGCGGCGGGCAACCTTCATGACCTTCCTGCCGGTGCTGGCTGCACTTTGCGTGACTTCGATCATCTCCCGCGATCCGTTCGATGTCGGCCTTGCTTTGATGTTCGGCATGGCGATCCTTTTCTGTCACCGCATCACCAGCCGGCTTTACCAGACCAGCATCAAGCTGCTTTCGTCGCAGACCGAAAAGGACGACCTGATCGCCGAACTCGAAGTCGCCAACTCGGTATCGGACGAGGCGCGGCGGCGTGCGGAAGAGGCCAACCTGGCGAAATCGCGCTTCCTCGCCTCCATGTCGCATGAACTCAGAACCCCGCTCAACGCCATTCTCGGCTTCTCCGAAGTCATGGCGTCGGAAGTGCTCGGTCCGCTCAACAATCCGCTCTACAGGGAATATTCCGGCGATATTCACCGTTCGGGCCAGCATCTGCTCGACCTTATCAACGAAATCCTCGACCTCTCGCGTATCGAGGCCGGCCGCTACGATCTCAACGAGGAATCGGTCTCGATGCTGGAAATCGCCGAGGATTGCATCGGCATGATCCAGCTTCGCGCCCGCGCCAAGACCATCAGGATTTCACAGCAATTCGAAAGCAGCCTGCCGCAGGTCTGGGCGGATGAAAAATCGATCCGCCAGGTGATCCTCAACCTTCTCTCCAATGCCGTGAAATTCACCCCGCAGGGCGGCGAAATTCTCGTAAAGGCGGGCTGGACGGCGGGCGGCGGGCAATATGTGTCGATCAAGGATAACGGCCCGGGCATTCCCGAGGATGAAATCCCCGTGGTGCTGTCGGCCTTCGGTCAGGGATCGATCGCGATCAAAAGCGCCGAACAGGGAACGGGGCTCGGCCTGCCCATCGTTCAGGCCATCCTCGCCAAACACGACGGCCAGTTCATCCTGAAATCGAAATTGCGCGAGGGTACCGAGGGCATCGCCATCCTGCCGGCGAAACGCGTGCTGCAAAGCCTGCCGGCCGTGGAGGAAACCCTCGCCATCCAGCCTCGTCGCCGGTCCTTTGCCTGAGGAAAATCCTCAGAAGAACAGCGCCATCACCAGCGAATACAGCACGAAAAATCCGTTTGCCGTCAAAAGGCAAAAGACGGCGAAGGAGCCGAGATCCTTGGCGTGCCGCCCGACCGAGGAGATTTCCGGCGAAATGCGGTCCACCAGCTCCTCTATCGCGGTATTGAGCGCCTCGACCGCAAACAGAAGCAGCATCAGCACCGTGAAGACGAGAAGATGCGCAAACGGCGCACCAGCGACCAGAAGCAGGGCAAGGCCGACGCCGAATGCGAGAACCTCGTGCCTGAACGCCGCTTCCTGCCACAGCCGGCCAAGCCCCTGCACGGAATAACGGGCAGCGGCAAAAAGATGCCGCCAACCCTTTTCCTTGCGGAAAACAGGTTCCGGTTGCTTCTTCTGCGGCGTTGCGTCCATCTTCGACCTCAATGCTCAGTGTGGGAACTGGCGCCAGTATCGACACCCGCAGCTTCGAAGGTCGCCATGCCGGAATGGCAGGCTGCGGCGGCCTTGACGATGCCGGCAGCCAAAGCCGCGCCCGTGCCCTCGCCAAGCCGCATGCCAAGCGCCAGGAGCGGCGTCTTACCGAGTTTCTCGACGGCGGCCAGATGGCCGGGTTCACCGGAAACATGGCCGATCAGGCAATGGTCGAGCGCCGAAGGAGTGATCGCCTTCAACAGCGCGGCAGCGGCAGTGGCCACATAACCGTCGATCAGGACGGGAATGCGCTGCACGCGCGCGGCAAGGATAGCGCCGGCAATCGCCGCAATCTCGCGCCCGCCAAGGCGGCGCATGATTTCGAACGGGTCGGAAAGATGGTCCTTGTGGAATTCCACCGCAGCCTTCACCGCCGCGATCTTGCGGGCCATGACCTCACCTTCCGAGCCGGTGCCGGGACCTGTCCACTCTTCCGCCGTGCCGCCATAGAGCGCCAGATTGATCGCCGCCGCGATGGTGGTGTTGCCGATGCCCATTTCGCCGACGCAGAGAAGGTCCGTGCCGCCGGCGATCGCTTCCATGCCAAACGCCATGGTGGCGGCGCAGTCGCGCTCGGAAAGGGCCGGCTCGCAGGTGATGTCGCCGGTCGGGTAATCCAGCGCCAGATCGAAAATCTTCAAGCCGAGATCGTTGGTAACGCAAATCTGGTTGATCGCCGCACCGCCAGCCGCAAAGTTTTCCACCATCTGCTGCGTCACCGATGTCGGATAAGGTGTGACGCCGTGCCGCGTGACGCCATGATTGCCGGCGAAGATCGCCACCAGCGGGCGGGTGACGGCGGGCGAACGGCCGGACCAAGCGGCGAGCCACATGGCGATCTCTTCCAGACGGCCGAGCGAACCGGCCGGTTTCGTCAATTGCGCATTACGCTCCTTGGCCGCGACCAGCGCATGCGTGTCCGGGCCGGGAAGCTCGCGCAGCAGCGCGCGGAAATCATCGAAGGGCAATCCGCTCATGCTCATGGTATCTGTCTTTCTCGTCGTCGGGTTGGCGGAAACTTGTGTTTTCCGGCAAATCGGTCTTTGTTGCGCCTCTCATAATCGCGGACGCGCCGCGGAACAACCGTAAATGCAAGCACAGCAACGGAGAGAGCATGAAGGCCGGGGATTTTATAACAGATGTCGTGCATTCCCTTGCCTTTCTCAGCCGCCTGCCGGTTCCCTCGCGCTTCTTCGGGAATGATGACGGCACCTCGATGCGACGGACTGCCCGCGCCTTTCCCGCCGCAGGCCTGCTCATCGCCCTGCCCGCCGCTTTCCTCGTGGTGGTCTTCACCGCTTTCGACACTTCGCCTCAGCTGACCGGCTGGCTCGCCATCGCCGTGACGGCACTGATAACGGGCGCGCTGCACGAGGACGGGCTGGCCGATATGGCCGACGGTTTCGGCAGCGGCAAGGACAAGGCAAGAACGCTTGATATCATGAAGGACAGCCGCATCGGCAGCTATGGCACGATCGCCATGATCCTGTCTTTCGCGCTGCGCGCCACGGCCCTCGCGTCCCTGATAGAGACCCTGCCGGGCAAGACAGCCGCCGCCTGCCTCATTGCAGCCCTTGTGATGAGCCGCGCCCTCATGGTGTGGCACTGGCAGGCGCTGCCCGCAGCCAAAGCCTCCGGCATTGCCGCCGGCGCCGGCCAGCCGGGCAAAGGCGAGCGCAACATCGCGCTTGCGACCGGGCTGCTGCTGCTCGTGCTCTTCACGCTGCACGCCCTGCCCTTTCTCGCGATAGTGGCCGTTCTGGCGGCAGCATGTCTGGCGGTGGCGCTTTTCGGCAGGCTCTGCGATAGGAAGATCGGCGGCCACACGGGTGACACTATTGGCGCCTGCCAGCAGATCACGGAGATCGTGATTCTCCTCGCCCTTGCCCTTGCGGCATGACGGCCTGATATAGATCATCATGGAAACGCCCTGCATTCATGTCTGCTCCCTCGATGCCACGAACAGCCTCTGCACCGGCTGCGGCCGCACGCTGGATGAAATCGGCGGCTGGGCGGGTTACAGCGACGAGAAGCGCCGCATGATCATGTCGGTGCTTCCCGAAAGACTGGCAAGAGCAGGCAAGGACACCTCCAGGGAGACGCACACCGCATGAACAGGCTGACTATCGTTCTCCTCTTGCTGGCCGTTGGTCTCGGCTTGCTTCTCGTCAATCACGACAGCGGCCGCACCTTCGGCATCGACAACGAGAAATTCGGACAGATCGTCTATCTTCTGCCGATCGCAGGATTGCTATCCGTCGGCATTCTGGCGGGAAGCCGCGGCAGCCTCGCCAGCGTCATCCGCCAGCTCGCCATCTGGCTCGTCATCATCCTCGGCCTCGTATCAGTCTATCTCTATCGTTACGACCTGCAATCCTTCGGCGACCGGCTGCTGGGCGGGCTGATGCCGGGTCGCGCGGTGGTGGTGACGACCGCTGGCGGCGAACAGGAGATCGTGCTGCACAAATCGATGAGCGGCCATTTCGAGGCGAATGTCGGCGTCAACGGCAAGACCATCCACATGCTCGTCGATACCGGCGCAAGCTCCGTGGTGCTCGCCAATGCGGACGCGGCCGAAATCGGTATCGACACAGCAAGCCTGCGCTACACCGTGCCGGTGATGACCGCGAACGGCCGCACGGCGGCAGCGCCCGTGATGCTGTCCGAGATCGGCATCGGCCCGATCGTGCGGAGCAACATCCCGGCCCTCGTCGCGCAGGACGGTCAACTGGACCAGAGCCTGCTCGGCATGAGCTTCCTGTCGACGCTCGGCTCGCTGCAGATGCAGACCGACGAGTTGAGATTGCGGGACAGATAAAACCGGCCGGACAAACAATTCTTGCTTGGATCAACAAGTTTCAAAATATAGCAAGAACAGGATGCCGACGCAGAGGTTTTTTACTCGGGTAAAGCGTGAAAATCCGAGGAAGAAACTCTCGATGCTTCATCAAACAATTGACATGCCAGTCGCCTCGTGAGATGGTTTTGCCAAGTCCAACGCAGGAGCGTCTTCACATGATCGGCCCTGATCCCATCCTACTCTGATCCGACAACAGAACACTGCTGGCAGGCGAAGCGTCAAATATCATTTTGGCGCTTTTTGTTTTTCGGAGACGCCAAGCGAGCGAACTTTTCGCTTGAGCTTGTATCCCTTGTATTTTTTCTCCATCGTTTGCAGAAGCTGCTCTCCAGTCTTCTTTGCCTCCTCCACATGCTCATAGATGCTGCGGATAGCGATCACGCGACGCATGAAATATACATTCATAAGAAATGAAATACATATAAATTTAATTTATACCGAATTTCCACTTAGGTAAGTAGAGTAATTATCTGCAAAAACCTTTGAATTTGGCAAATAGACTTCCACATCCCCAACCGTAAATCTCCCAAATGTAACCAGCAAAACTGGTTCTGCTCGCGCCTCCACAACAACGCAAAATTCAAATACCCATAGGCCCGATTTGAGATATTCTTTCTACTCCTCTCCCATTTGGCAGACCATTGCCGCTTGCTTCCCTCCCATCTGATAATTATGTTGGCAATGTTCTCAGGGCGGGGTGCAATTCCCCACCGGCGGTATCGGGAGTTTCCCGGAGCCCGCGAGCGCTTTCGGCCTCCAAAACCGAAAGGTCAGCAGATCCGGTGAGAGGCCGGAGCCGACGGTATAGTCCGGATGGAAGAGGACAAGGCATAGGACACCCGCGCTCCGCGGGCTTCGCAGTGCATTGTTCGCCCAAGGGATATTTGGCGCTTCTTGAAGCGCGAAAATGCCGCAAAACGGCATAACCCTTGAAAGGCCAGAAAGAAAATGACCATTGCTAAAATTGAAGACGCGATCGAAGCCATATCCCGTGGCGAGATGGTGATCGTCGTTGACGACGAGGATCGTGAAAACGAAGGCGATATCATCGCCGCTTCCGACAGCATCACGCCGCAGCAGATCGCCTTCATGATGAACCATGCACGCGGGCTGATCTGCGTCGCCGTGCCGGGCGAGCGTTTGGACGCACTCGACATTCCGCTGATGGTGTCGCGCAATACCGAATCCCTCAAGACGGCCTTCACCGTTTCTGTGGACTATATCCCCGGCACCACGACAGGCATTTCGGCGGCGGACCGGGCAAAGACGGTGCGTGCCCTGGTGTCGGAAGGCTCGCGTCCGGAAGACTTCGCCCGCCCCGGCCATATCTTCCCGCTGCGCGCCAATCCTGAAGGCGTGCTTGGCCGCACCGGTCACACCGAAGCGGCTGTCGATCTGTGCCGCCTCGCCGGCAAATACCCCTGCGGCACGATCTGCGAGATCGCCAATGACGACGGCACCATGGCCCGCCTGCCCCAGCTCGAAGTCTTCGCCGAACGCCACGGCCTGCTTGTCGTGACGATCAAGGACCTCGTTTCTTATTTGAAGAGCGAGGTTGTGGAAGAAGTGGCGCAGAAGCAGGTCGCCTGATCCGCGCATCCTGTATCCCGAATACGAAAACGCCCGGCCAGAGCCGGGCGTGAAGCGCGCGACAGATCTTGTCCGTCAGTTGCGCAGCCGGTAACCGGTCTTGAACATCCAGCTGACAATACCGAGGCATAATGCGAGGAACAGCGTGATCATCGCCAGGCTGATCAGAGGATTGACGTCGGCGATCTCGTAGAAGCTCCAGCGGAAACCGCTGATAAGATACAGCACCGGATTGAAATGGCTGACCGTCTGCCAGAAGGGAGGCAGCATGTCGATGGAATAGAAGCTGCCGCCGAGAAAGGTCAGCGGCGGCACCACCAGCATGGGGATGAGGTTCAGCTGTTCGAAATTCGTCGCCCAGATGCCGATGATGAAGCCGAACAGGCTGAAGCTCACGGCAGTCAACACGAAGAACAACACCATCATGAACGGATGGGCAATGGTGATGTCCACGAAGAAGGTGGCCGTTATCAGGATGATCGTGCCGATCATCAGGCCCTTGGTCGCCGCCGCCCCGACATAGCCGGCAACAATTTCCGGCATCGCCACCGGCGCGGACAATATCTCATAGACCGTTCCGGTGAACTTCGGAAAATAAATGCCGAAGGAACCGTTGCTGATGCATTGCGTCAGCAGCGTCAGCATGATGAGGCCGGGCGTTATGAACGCGCCGTAGGAAACCCCGCCAACCTCCTGAATCCTTGAACCGATCGCAGTTCCGAACACGATGAAATAGAGCGAAGTGGAGATGACCGGCGAAATCACGCTCTGCAACAGGGTGCGGCGCGTGCGTGCCATTTCGAACAGATAGATGGACTTGATGGCTTCGAAATTCATTTCTGGCCTCCCACCAGCGAGACGAAAATATCCTCAAGCGAACTCTGCCGCGTTGAAATATCCTTGAAGTGGATGTTGGCGGCGGAAAGGGCGCCCAGAAGATCGGCGATACGCCCCTGCTCGCCATTATCTGCGATTTCATAGGTAACGGTGCAGCGGTCATCTGAAAGCGTCAGGCCGAAAGGTGCAAGACTGTCCGGCAATTGCTCCACGGGCTGTGCAAGTTCGAGGAAAAGCTGCTTGCGGCCGAGCTTCTTCATCAGCGCCGTCTTCTCTTCCACCAACAGCAATTCGCCGCCATTGATGACGCCCACCCGGTCGGCGATCTCTTCCGCCTCCTCGATATAATGCGTGGTCAAAATGATGGTGACGCCCTTGGCGCGCAGCTCGGAAACCACATTCCACATGTCGCGGCGAAGGGTCACGTCCACGCCGGCGGTCGGCTCGTCGAGGAACAGAACCTTTGGTTCATGCGCAAGCGCCTTGGCGATCAGCACACGCCGTTTCATGCCGCCGGAAAGCTCCCGCAGCATATTGTCCTTCTTGTTCCAGAGCGACAGCGATTTCAGGATGCGCTCGATCAGTTCCGGGTTCTTCTTCTGCCCGTGCAGGCCGCGCGAGAAGCTGACGGTGTTCCACACCGTCTCGAACTGATCGGTCGTCAGTTCCTGCGGCACGAGGCCGATCAGGGCGCGGGTCTGGCGAAAATCCTTCACCACGTCATGGCCCCCGACAAATACCGAACCCTCGCCCGGATTGACGAGACCGCAGACGATCGAGATCAGCGTCGTCTTGCCTGCACCGTTCGGCCCAAGAAGAGCGAGAATCTCGCCTTCCCTGATATCGAGGCTGACACCCTTGAGCGCCTGAAAGCCATTTGCGTAGGATTTGGTCAGATTCCGTATCGAAACAATGGCATTCATGGCGAATCTTTCGAAAAACCGACAGAGATGCACGCCATATAGGCCGTAGAACGCTTAAATGCCAGCCCGGTGGGCTGAACACTGCGTTCGGCAGGTACGGAAAATCAGCCGTAGACGCTGTAGAAAAACTGTGCCGCCACGAAGACCAGAAACACACCGAAGGCGCGCTCCAGCTGCTTCTTGCTGAGCGCATGCGCCAACCGCGCACCATAGGGCGCGACAGCAAGCGTGATGGGGATGAGGAGCACAACGGCGATCCAGTTGATGAAGCCGGTGGAAAACGGCGGCAGGCCCGCATCGCCCCAGCCGGCCCAGATGTAGCCGAGAAGACCCGGCAGCGAAATCAGCACCCCGACACCCGAAGAGGTGGCGACCGCCTGATGAATGGTGCGTCCGTAAAACGTCATGAAGGTATTGTTCATCACCCCGCCGCCCACACCCATCAGGCCGGAGAAAAGCCCGATGCCGGTGCCTACCAGAAAACGGCCCGGATTTTTCGGCAGGTCGGAGCCGAGATGCCAGCTCGCTCGGTTGAAGATCATACGGAATGCGAGCGCAAGCGCGATGAAGGCGAAGATCAGCCGCAGGGCTATGCTGGAAGCATGCGCGGCGACCACCGATGCAAGGATGGTGCCGAGCGGCACGGCGACGATCCAGCCCTTCAGAAGATCGATATCGACGGCCCCCTTCTGGCGATGCGTCAGGAATGAGCGGATGGAGGTCGGCACGATGATGGCAAGCGACGTGCCGAGCGACAGATGCATGCGCACCGCCTCCGGCACATCCAGAAGCCCGAAGACATGGTAGAAGACAGGCACCAGCACCGCACCACCGCCAATGCCGAACAGCCCCGCCAGAAGACCGGCGACCACGCCCGCTGCTGCAAGCGCCGCAGCAAAGACCATTACCTCTGAAACAGGGGGCATGAAAGCAGGCTCCCAGGGGCCGTTGTCACAAACATGTGACGCTCATAGCGTATCAGAGATGGGCGGCAAGCCATCTTTGCCGCAGGTCAGTACGGCGTGTTGTTTTTTGCCGGATATCCGCGCCGGATGGACCGATTTTATGGGATCGTTTCCCATTGCATGCCCTTGCAAAGACGCCGATATCCCCCGATATGGCTGTCTCTTCAACCGGCCTTCGGGCCGGTCTTTTTTTGTGCGGAGTCAGGGTCAGCAACCGGCGCTTCCCATGCAGCCGCGCCCCTCACCTCCGTCATTCCAGCCCTGAGCCGGAAGACGGGAAACGGCGCTAAGGCACTCCTTGGAAATCCCCTAGTCGCAATGCCTGTAACCGGATTTGCGGGTACGCAGGTCGAAGTGGAAGTGGTTCCAGTGGTTAGGATCGCTGCCCGGCCCGAGAACGGTCGAGAAATATTTGCAGCTGTCCGATCTGACCGCTTTCAGCAGCGCTTTTTCGCGGAAGGCGAAGAAGTTCTTTTTGCGAACGTCGATTTCCTTACCGTTCTTCAGGGTGATGGTGCCGATATCGATGGCGTTGCCGCGCGCATGTTCGGACCACGGATTGCTGGAGCGCGAATTCATCTTGCGGCAGGAATAGCCGCCCATCGGCGTGATGCGGCCGACGCCCGAGAGATAACGGAAGCGCGAGGACGGCACGAGCTCGAACTTCACCCACTTGGCAAAGGCGAGCGTTACCTGGCAATTGAGCTTCACCGCAGGCCGGATGGCGACGCCGCTGGCGAGACCGCTGAGTTCGATCGGATAATCGATACCGCAGGTCGGGCCATCGGCAATGCGCGCAACATCGCGGAAAGCCACGCCGAGGCGGCGTAGCTCGGAGCGGCAGGCCACTTCCGAGGATGGCATGACGCCGGGCGGCATGGTTGACCGGTTGCTTTGCAATCCGCCGCGTGCCATCGGATCGTCAGGCATCAGCATGGCCACTTCTTCCACCGGCTGGCGGCGGGAAGAGGATCCAGGCGGCGGTGGCGGTATCAACCGCGATTGACCCGTGCTCTGCCGTTGACGGCCCGGCGAAACGGCGACCGGATTGTCCGTGCCGATACCATCCACCACCGGCTGTGCGGAAGCGCCTTCGGCGATGTCGGCATCCTGCTCTTCCGCAAGTCCGCGAACCGGCTCGACGCCGAGCATGGAATCCATGTTGACGCCGCTTTCGCCTTCGGCAATCTGGCTGGCGGCGGCCTGCTGCTCGGGCATTGTCGAAGAGATTTCGGTTTGGCCGCTCATGGCCATACGCGCCTGATGCTGGGCATCAAGCGTAGAATATCCCTGCCCACCCTGTGGCGATTGCAGCAGCGGATCCTGCGAGGCGTAGACCTCCGGCATCGGTTGCGACACGGCTGCGGGATAATCGGCGACCTGCCCGGCCCGCTCGGCCTGATGGACCGCGCCTGATGGTGCGCTGTAGCCTTGCTGCCGCGACGACCGGATTGCGCTGACACGCGTGGTGCCATCGACCTCGGCCGGCGGCACGAGGCCCTCCGCCGAACACGACACCATGACCGTGGAAATCATCAGCAACGTCACAAGACGACGCGGAAGGGAAACATACGCCATACGAGAACCTGTACCTTCAGCGGCCGCTACTCGCGGCTAGACAGGCGAATTTTAAAGAAACGGGGTAAACGAATCCTTATTGGTTGCGAGAAATAACGAACGGTCTATTTCGTGACGCGGGAAATGGAGAAGGCCCGATTGAAATCACGTCGAAGACAACGACGAAAACGCTGAGACCTCTCCTCGGCAGCCAACGCACAAACCTCTCCTCCGTCATCCTCGGGCTTGACCCGAGGATCCACAGCCGCACGAGGGATGGATCCTCGGGACAAGCCAGAGGATGACGTGGAGTGTGGAGAGAGCTGTCAGTCATTGTAGGGCGCGGCCAAAGCCGCCCCCCTCCACCCTGTCTCAAACACGTAAAATCACGCGGCCCGCGAAACTTCGTGCCCTGCCCCGTGCCCCAGTTCGAAACGGGAAAGCAGCGCGCGCAGCTGACGGCTTTCCTCGGCCAAAGTCTGGCTGGCCGCCGTCGTTTCTTCCACCATGGCGGCGTTCTGCTGCGTCATCTGGTCCATATGGTTGACGGAGGTATTGATCTCCTGAAGCCCGGTCGCCTGTTCGCGCGCCGCCGTGGCGATGGAATTGACGTGGCCGTCAACGCGATTGACCAGTTCCATGATCTCATCCAGCGCATCGCCCGTCGAGCGGACGAGCGTGACACCGCCACCGACTTCTTCTGCCGAACGGTTGATGAGCGACTTGATCTCCTTGGCGGCATTGGCCGAGCGTTGCGCAAGTTCACGCACTTCCTGCGCCACCACTGCAAAACCGCGCCCCGCCTCGCCCGCCCGCGCCGCTTCCACACCGGCATTCAGCGCCAGAAGGTTGGTCTGGAAAGCGATCTCGTCGATGACAGAAATGATCTGCCCGATGCGCTTCGACGATTCCTCGATACGGCCCATGGCATCGACGGCATTGCGCACGATCTCGCCTGAACGGCTGGCGCTGGTTTTCGTGTCCTGCACCATCTGCCGTGCTTCATTGGCCCGCTCGGAAGCCGTGCGCACCGTGGCCGTGATCTCGTCGAGAGCCGCCGCCGTCTCCTCCAGCGCCGCCGCCTGCTGCTCGGTCCGGCGCGAAAGATTGCCGGTCGCACCGCTGATATCAGAGGCGCTGTCATTGACGACATGGCCGGTTCTGGCAATGGCCTCGATCGCAGCGTGCAGCGCGCCCACGGCACGGTTGAAATCCATGCGCAGTTTTTCGTATTCCGCGCCGATATCGGCAAGCTCGACGGTCAGATCGCCATTGGCGAGGGCCTCGAGCGACTTACCGAGCTGGTTCATGGCAATGGCCTGACGCTCGGATACCGTGCGCAGGGCCGTCTCGTTGCCTTGCCGCGCCTCCTCCAGCGCCCGCTGCTGCCCCGCCTCGCGGGCCTGCAAGACGCTGCGCTCGTTGACGCTGTCGCGCAGCACCAGCAGGGTCTTGGCGATCGCACCGATTTCGTTGTGACGGTCGGCAAACTGAATTTCGGCCTCACCGTCACCCTCCGCGATCCGCGTCATGCTCTGCCGGATAAGGTCGATCGGCCGCGTCACGCTGCGAACGACGGCTGTAGCGACGCCTATGACCAGAAGAGCGGACAAAACGCACAGCCCGATGTTGAAATAGGCGTCGTTCCAGAAAACCGCTTCAAGATCATCCACATAAACACCGGTGCCGACAACCCATCCCCAGGGCGCGAAACCGGCGACATGGGAAAACTTCTCGACCGGATCGGGAGCGCCGGGCTTTGGCCAGTAGTAATCGACGAAGCCCTTGCCGCCCGCCTTCACCGTGTTCACGAATTCAACGAACAGCGCCTTGCCGTTCGGGTCCTTGTTGGCGGTGAGATCCGTGCCGTTCATCTCAGGCTTGATCGGATGCATCACCATTTTGGGATGCATGTCGTTGATCCAGAAATAGCCGCTGCCATTGCCATAGCGCATCGCCGCGATCGTCGTCTTGGCCTGCTGCTGCGCCGCCTCCCAGGTAAGGGCGCCGCTCTGTTCCAGGCGATAATATTGTTCGATAATGGCGACGGCCGTCTCGTTCATGGACGCCAGCCCCGCTTTGCGCTCGCGCTCCATCTCGTGAAAAGTCTCGAACAGACTGAATGTCAGGGCTGCGGTCAATATTACCAGAAACAATGCGACAAGCGCATAAAGGCGCATGGATATCGTGACGTTTTTCATATTCCCCCCAATGCCACCGACGGCACTTCGATCAGCCGATCTTAAAGGGTAGAAATTTATTATTATTAAATACACCTGTTATACGTTGGTAGTATTCCGGAACACGGCACTGGAAGCCGGAAATACTCACCGCCACGGTCGGAAGCCGGCATAACTGACCGGAATTCGGCAAGGACCTTGCGGTTTTAAAGTAGTCGTTAACCCCCGTCGCCCTATTCTCTCTCGCCAAAATAGGTTGCTTGGAGACGCGCGATGGCACGGCCGAATTTCCGCTTTACGCATTATGATCTGAAGGAATTGCGGGCTGGGACGATCATTGAAGTATCCCTGTCGGCCGTCAACAATGTGCGGCTGCTGACAGGCGCAAATTTCCAGCGGTTCACCGAATTGCTGGACTTCAAATATCTCGGCGGCGTCGCGAAAAAATCGCCGATCCGTGTCACCATTCCCGAGACATCGCACTGGCATCTGGTGGTCGATGCCGAAGGCCATAGCGGCCTGGCGGAATCCTCGGTCAAGATGCTGCCGGCGCTGGCACCCGCCACCTCGCACCGCAAAGCGTCCTGATTTCTTTAACAAACAAGGAGATAGTGCGGTTTCCCGACTCTTTTTGCCAGCCACTTGATTCTTTTTATTAAGAGCGGCGCTACTCCAACAGAACCGCGCAGATGCGCTAACGCGATCCACGCTCGCGTCGCAGCTTCGCCCACCAGTCGAGACGCTTGCGGATTTCCCGCTCGAACCCTCGATCGGGCGGATCGTAAAACGTCGTGCGCCCCATTTTTTCCGGGAAATAGTCCTGCCCTGAAAAGGCATCCGGCTCGTCGTGGTCATATCGGTAGCCGTCGCCGTAACCTTCGCCCTTCATCAGCTTGGTCGGCGCGTTGAGGATATGTTTCGGCGGCACCAGCGAACCGTTTTCCTTGGCCGCCCGCATAGCGGATTTGAAGGCGTTATAGACGGCGTTCGATTTCGGCGCGGTGGCGAGATAGACGCAGGCCTGCGCCAGCGCCAGCTCCCCCTCCGGCGAACCGAGATAATCATAGGCGTCCTTGGCGGCGTTGCAGACGGCGAGCGCCTGCGGATCGGCAAGGCCGATATCCTCCACCGCCATGCGCACCAGCCGCCGCCCGATATAGAGCGGGTCTTCGCCGGCATCGAACATGCGGCACAGATAATAGAGCGCAGCATCCGGGTCGGAGCCACGCACCGATTTATGCAGCGCGGAAATGAGATTGTAGTGGCCGTCCTGGCCCTTGTCGTACAAAGGCGCACGTCGCTGCACGATGCGCGTCAGCCCCTCGGTATCGAAAGTCTCGTCCTTCCGCGCCGCACGCCAGACCTCTTCGGCAAGCGTCAGCACGGCGCGGCCATCGCCGTCTGCCATGCGGATCAGGCTTGCACGCGCCTCTTCGGTCAGCGGCAGGAGCTTCTGCTCGGCCTCCTCGGCCCGCTTCAGAAGTTCGCTGAGGCTCTCCTCGTCATGCGAGCCGAACGTCAGGACGCGCGCGCGCGACAAAAGAGCGGCGTTGAGTTCGAAGGACGGGTTTTCGGTGGTGGCGCCCACCAGAATGATGGTGCCATCCTCCATGACCGGCAGGAAGCTGTCCTGCTGGGCGCGGTTGAAGCGATGGATCTCATCGACGAAAAGCAACGTCTGCCGACCATTCATCCGGCGTGTGCGCGCCGCTTCGAAAACCTTCTTGAGATCGGCAACGCCGGAAAAAATCGCCGAGATTTGCTCGAAGGCCAGCCCCGCTTCGCCGGAAAGCAGCCGGGCGACCGTTGTCTTGCCAGTTCCGGGCGGCCCCCAGAAGATCATCGATCCGAGCGAGCCGCTGTCGATCATGCGGCGCAGCACGCCCTCCTCACCCGTCAGATGCGGCTGCCCACTCACCTCCGCCAACGTCTTCGGACGCAGGCGATCGGCAAGAGGCCGCCGGTTGGCGACCTCGACAGGCACTTGTGGGGCAAAGAGGTCGTCGCTCATCGCAGGAACTGCCGGATACGTTGCCCGTCACGCAGGATTTCCACGCGCCAGAAGCCGGGATTGTCATCCAGAGCCTTCTCGACAGCAGCCGTGGAGCCGATATCCGCACCATTCAGCGACAGAATGACATCCTTCGGCTGGAAACCGACACGATAGGCCGGCGAACTGCGTTTCACATCAGTGATGACCACACCCGTCACCTGCGAAGGCATGCGCAACTCGTCGGCAAGTTTCGGCGAGAGATTGGCAACCGTAGCACCGGCGAAGGGATTGCGTCCCTCGAGCAACCGCTCGTCACGCGGCGCGGTTTCCGGCGCCGTATCGAGCGCGATGGTCGCTTTCTTCTCGCTGCCCTTGTCCATGACAGTCAGTTCGGCGGATTTGCCGATACCGGCCGTCGTCAGGCGATAACCCAGCGCATCCGGATGCTCCACCTCGAAGCCGTTGACGGCCGTAACGACCTGTCCGGGTTCAATGCCAGCCTTTTCCGCCGGGCCGCCCTTGACCACGCTGACGACGAGCGCGCCGCGCGCGCGGTGCAGGCCGAGCGCCTCGGCCACATCCGACGTCACCGGATCGAAGGTCGCGCCGATATAGGGCCGCTCGAAGCTCGCATCGCCACGCTCGGCGGCAGCGACGAACACACGGACCAGATTGGCGGGAATGGCGAAACCGATGCCGTTCGATCCGCCGCCCTTGGAGAAGATGGCGGTGTTGATGCCGATCAGCTCACCGGCCATGTTCATCAGCGCACCGCCGGAATTGCCGGGGTTGATGGACGCATCGGTCTGGATGAAGAAGCCGAAATCGCCCTGCGTCACCTGGTTGCGCGCCAGCCCGGAGACGATACCGCTCGTCACCGTCTGGCCGACACCGAAGGGATTGCCGATGGCAAGCACCAGATCGCCCACCTCGATGGCGTCCGAATTGCCGAGCGACAGCACCGGAAACTGTTCCTTCGCATCGATCTGCAGAATGGCGAGATCGATGCGGTCATCCTTCAGCAGCACCTTGGAGGAAAATTCGCGTCCATCCGCCAGCGCCACCTTGATGTCGTCAGCACCGTCGATGACGTGGTTGTTGGTCACGACAAGGCCGCCGGCAGTCACGATCACGCCCGATCCGAGCGACGACTGCTTTTCCGTGCGGTTCGGCATCTGCTGGCCGAAGAACTGCTCGAAGAACGGATCGCCGGCAAAGGGCGACAGACGCCGCTGCACCACGCGCTCGGCATAGACGTTCACCACAGCACCTGCGGTACGCTTGACCAGCGGCGCGAAGGAAAGCTGCATTTCCGTGTGGCTCGACGGCACGGCCCTGTTGTCCTGCGCCTGCGCTCCCACTGGCAAGAGAATGAGCGCGGCAAGAAAGCCGGTGGACAGATACTTCAACACGCTTCGCATGTGATTCCTCATCGTCATCAGTATGATGGAGTTATAACGCCAAAGCCTGTAAAGCAAAGAGCGGCAAGATGATGGCCAACCTTTTCGATGCGATGGCGCGCTTGGGCAGGTGGAACCAACCACCCGCATTTTGGTTTCATCCGCATCTGACTGTCCTCAAAAGAGACGATCCATGCATCTGAAACAGATACTTCTTGCCTCCGGCATCATCCTCGCCTGCTCTTCACTCGGTTCGCCCGCCAGCGCCGCAAGCTTCGACTGCACGAAGCCGGATCTCGCGGCGGACGAAAAAGCCATCTGCGACAACCGCACCCTCAACGATCAGGACGTGAAGATGGTCACCACCTTCGATATCCTCACTCAGCTGATGGCCATGGGCGCTCGCGACACTTTGCGTGAAGAACAGAGCAAATGGCTGAAAAGACGCCAGGAATGCGCGGCGGATGTTGCCTGCCTGACTGGCGCTTATGAGGAACGCATGAAGAAGCTGGGCGAAGCTTTCCAGAGCATCAACAGACCGCTTTGACTTGTGCAACGCCACTTAGGCCACGCGAATGATATTCTCCATCAACCCGTGCAGCTGGTCGCGATAACCGGTTCTGGCCGAAGGTGCGTCCTCGCGTGACGTCATCACCACTGAAAGACGTTTGGCGGGTACGATGTAAAGCATCTGCCCGCCATAACCCCAGGCATAATAGACCGTCGAACCCGCCATCTCCTTGATGAACCAGCAATAGCCGTAACCGTCGCCGTTGAAGACGGAATTGGTGCGCTGCTGCCAGGACTGGTCGATCCAGCCTTGCGAAATCAGCCGCTCGCCGCCGGGCGTCACTCCGCCTCGCCGGTAAAGCTCGCCAAAGGCCAGCAACGACCGCGCCGTCATCGCCATCTGGTTGCCACCGAGATAGATGCCCTGCGGATCGCGCTCCCAGCCGCCGATGGAAAACCCTTCCAGCGGCCGGAACCAGTCGCGCGCCAAAGACAGCGTCGAGCGGCCGGATGCCTTGGTCAGTATCGCCGAAAGCAGATGCGTGGACCCAGTAGAATAAAGCATGCCACCATCCGGTTCTCCGGCAAATCCCGATCCCAGCGCCATCCTTACCCAGTTGCGGCTGGCGACCCAGCGGCCGTAATTCGGGCCAGACATGCGCTCCAGACCGGACTGCATGGAGAGCAGGTTACCGATGGTGACCCTTTCCAGACGCGGATCGGGGTTCTGCGGAAAATCGGCGCGCAGAACAGTCGCGATCGGCTGATCGGTCCCCACGAGTATCTTGCGATCGATCGCCATACCGACCAGCGCCGAAATGACCGATTTCGAGGCCGACTTGATGTTGGTGGAACCGTTTAATCCCGCACCATGATAGGCGCGACTGGCGACCTCCTCGCCATCGATGCTGACGATGACGGCCTTGAGGCTCGAAAGCGCATCCGCCTCGCTGAGCAACAGATCGAAACGAGCGCCATTGCCAGACGCTTGCGCACGGGCAAGCCGGGCAAAAGGTAGAGACGCGATCAGGCCGAGTGCGGTTCGTCTTTTCATAATGGAGAAGTTAGGCATTGCCACGCTGTGGAAAAGACCCGGTGGACGGACTTCACTCCAATGTGACTGCGGGATGGCCGGCGTCCGGCTGGAGATATTCGAATTTATTACAGGGAAACAGCGTGTTGCGCGAGTTTGGAGAATCAAGGTCTCAGGCAATTGAATCGGTTTCTGAACGAGCGACATCTATGTCAGCGTAACAAAAAGCCGCTCATAGGAGCGGCTCAGGCTGCTGACAAAATGAGGGCCTTCCCCCGTCATGCCGGACCTGATCCGGCATCCAGCCACGGCGCGTCTGCGCCGTGAAAGAGCCTTTCGCGATCAAAGACTTGATCGCGCTAGACCCCGGATCGGGTCCGGGGTGACGGAGCATGCTTGTTATCACTCCGCGAAACACGCTGCCGCACCTGCCCTGCCGGGTTTACTCCGGCAAAATCCGCACGGCGCCCTTGTCCGCGCTCGACGCAAAAGCCGCATAGGCCTTCAGCGCCGTCGTGACATTGCGCTTGCGCGGCGCCTCCGGCTTCCAGCCAAGCTCTTCCTGTTCGGCACGACGCGACGCCAGTTCGGCATCCGGCACGTTGAGGTTGATCGTGCGGTTCGGAATGTCGATCTCGATCAGATCACCCGGACGTACGAGGCCGATGGCGCCGCCCTGTGCTGCTTCCGGCGAGGCGTGGCCGATGGAAAGGCCGGACGTGCCGCCCGAAAAACGCCCGTCGGTGATCAGTGCGCAGGCTTTGCCGAGGCCCTTGGATTTCAGATAGCTGGTCGGGTACAGCATTTCCTGCATGCCAGGCCCGCCCTTCGGCCCTTCGTAACGGATGACGACGACGTCGCCCGCCTTGACCTCGTTGCTGAGAATGCCCTTCACCGCCGCGTCCTGGCTTTCGTAAACGACCGCCGGGCCGGTGAATTTCAGGATGGATTCATCGACACCCGCCGTCTTCACGATGCAGCCGTCAAGCGCGATATTGCCGTAAAGCACGGCCAGACCCCCATCCTTGGAGAAGGGTTTTTCAACCGAGCGGATGACGCCGTTTTCGCTGTCGGTATCCAGATCGTCCCAGCGCGAGGACTGGCTGAAGGCCACCTGCGTCGGCACGCCGCCGGGTGCGGCCTTGAAGAACTGGCGCACCGTTTCGCTATTGGTGCGGGTGATGTCCCAGCGGTCAATGGCGTCGCCAAGCGTCGCCTCGTGCACCGTATAGGTGTCGCGGTTGATGAGACCGCCGCGCTCCAGCTCGCCGAGAATGCGCATGATGCCGCCGGCGCGGTGAACGTCTTCCATGTGCACATCCTGCTTGGCGGGCGCGACCTTGGAAAGGCAGGGAACCTTACGGGAAAGACGGTCGATGTCCTCCATGCCGAAATCGACGCCGCCCTCATGCGCCGCCGCCAGAATATGCAGCACCGTGTTGGTGGAGCCGCCCATGGCGATATCCAGCGACATGGCGTTTTCGAACGCTGCCTTGTTGGCGATGGTACGCGGCAGCACGGTTTCGTCGTCTTGCTCATAATGACGACGCGCCAGATCGACGATCAGATGACCAGCCTCGACGAACAACCGCCTGCGATCCGAATGGGTGGCGAGTGTCGAGCCGTTGCCGGGCAGCGAAAGACCCAGCGCCTCGGTCAGACAGTTCATGGAGTTGGCCGTGAACATGCCGGAACAGGAGCCGCAGGTCGGGCAAGCGGAACGCTCGATGACTGCGACGTCCTCATCGGAAATCTTGTCATCGGCAGCCGCGACCATGGCGTCGACCAGATCGAGCGCAACCGTCTTGCCGTGCATGACCACCTTGCCGGCTTCCATCGGCCCACCGGACACGAAAACGGAGGGAATATTGAGGCGCATCGCCGCATTCAGCATGCCGGGGGTGATCTTGTCGCAGTTGGAAATGCACACCATCGCATCGGCGCAATGGGCATTGACCATATATTCCACCGAATCCGCGATGATCTCGCGCGACGGCAGTGAATAGAGCATGCCATCATGGCCCATGGCGATGCCGTCATCGACAGCGATGGTGTTGAATTCCTTGGCCACGCCGCCCGCCGCCTCGATTTCGCGGGCAACGAGCTGGCCAAGATCTTTCAGATGCACATGGCCCGGCACGAATTGCGTGAAGGAATTGACCACCGCGATGATCGGCTTGCCGAAATCGCTGTCCTTCATGCCGGTGGCGCGCCAAAGGCCGCGCGCGCCCGCCATGTTGCGGCCGTGGGTTGTCGTTCTGGAGCGATAGGCTGGCATGGTGTTTTCCTCGATCTCTTAGGCAGAAGAGCGCATTCCCGCAACGCGGTCAAAATGCCCTCGCCCTATTTTGCGGTTTTTCTAGCGCAAACCGCAAGCCCTGTCACTGCCACCTTCGGGCAAAACAGTACGGTTCGGTACGGTACGCTGTTTCTCTGCCCCGCAATTCGGGTTGTTTTTCATCACAAATGCGCGATTTCCGCCGCCCGATCGTTGTTTTTGCGCAGAGCGCTGAAACATATCTGTGCAGCGGCCGTATAGCCTATCATAATCGATTTATCGCCGATGCACCCGGCTTTTGTGGAGGTTGAAATGCCCGCCTATCGTCCGCCCCTCATCGCGGCAAGCGAAATCACGCCAAAGAACATCTACCTGTCGAGACGCAACTTCCTCGGCACGGCGGCAGGGCTTGCGGCAGTCGGGCTTTCCGGCCGTGAGGCGATCGCCGCACCGCTTGCGGCAAAAGCCGGCGCCTACAAGCTGGATGAAACACTCACGCCGCTCGACGCCGTCACCAGCTACAATAATTTCTACGAATTCGGCGTCGGAAAATCCGACCCCAAGGAAAATTCCGGCAAGTTCAAGCCTACCCCCTGGACGGTGAAAGTGGATGGCCTCGTCTCCAAACCGCAGGAATTCGGCATAGAAGACCTCATGAAATATCAGCTCGAGGAGCGCACCTATCGCATGCGTTGCGTCGAGGGCTGGTCGATGGTCATTCCGTGGATCGGCTTTCCCCTCGCGGCACTTCTCGACAAGGTGGAGCCGCTCGGCAGCGCGAAATACGTGTCCTTCGAAACCGTGGTGCGGCCGGAGGAAATGCCGGCCCAGAGCGGCCTGTTCCAGCCGCTGTCCTGGCCCTATGTCGAGGGCCTGCGTCTTGACGAGGCACGCCATCCGCTGACCATCCTCGCCGTTGGCCTTTACGGAGAAACGCTGCCGAACCAGAACGGCGCTCCGATCCGCCTCGTCGTTCCATGGAAATACGGTTTCAAGGGCATCAAATCCATCGTGCGGATTTCGCTTGTCGAAAAACAGCCGGAAACGACGTGGAAAAACTCAAACGCCCGCGAATACGGCTTCTATTCCAACGTCAATCCGCATGTGGACCATCCCCGCTGGAGTCAGGCGACGGAACAGCGCATCGGCGAAGGTGGCTTTTTCGGCACCCAGAACCGCCCGACGCTGATGTTCAACGGCTATGACGAGGTGGCAAGCCTTTATACCGGCCTGGACCTGAAAGCGAATTATTGACTATGGCCTTCGCCCTGCCGCTTCCCTCGCTGCCGAAGCGTTACCAGCCGGCGGCCATCTGGTCGCTCTATGTGGTCGGGCTCTGTCCGGGCGTGTGGTATTTCTATCTCGCCGCAACCGGCGGCCTCGGCTTCAATCCGGTCAAGGATTTCGAGCACCTGCTCGGCATCTGGGCGCTGCGTTTCCTGTGCATTGGCCTGCTGGTGACGCCGCTGCGCGACCTGTTCAACATCAACCTCATCGCCTATCGCCGGGCGCTGGGGCTGATCGCCTTTTATTACGTGCTGGCGCATTTCACGGTCTATCTGGTGCTGGATCGCGGCCTGGTCATCAGTTCCATCGCCGGCGATATTCTGAAGCGGCCCTATATCATGCTCGGCATGGCCGGGCTCATCATGCTCTTGCCCCTCGCGCTCACCTCCAACCGCTGGTCGATCCGCAAGCTCGGCAGCCGCTGGAACACGCTGCACAAGCTAGCCTATCTCGTGCTCATCGTCGGCGTGCTGCACTTCGTGCTGGCGCGAAAGTCGATCACGCTGGAGCCGGTGTTCTATATCAGCACGATGGTAGTGTTGCTCGGATATCGGCTGGTGCGGCCATCAATCATGGCGATGAAGAGGGGGAAGCGCGCCAGACCCGTCCGGCAATAAGTGAAGCGGCCCCGATACCCCCGAGATAGCAGATAATATTCCACAGCGAAAAAACGCGGCCGAGCAGCAAAGCCCCGGTCGTCGTTGCGCGAAATGCGTCCAGTGCCGGAAAATGGATAAGCCGGATGAGTTCCACGACGACAACGACAAGAATAGCGACGTGAACCTCATGGCCGTGCCAGCGGGCAGGAAAGACTGCCGCCAGCAACAGGTAAACCATCGCCCCCCAGAGCACGGATCCGCCGTATTTTACCGCCACGAACGACAGCCCCACGTCGTAGCCGAATGCCCGCAGGCAAAGGCCGCAGACGATCACCGCCACCGCACCCACCAAAAGCCGGATGCGGACAAAATAAGACGGGGATAGGTTTGGCAAGCCCATGCGAGCTCCTTCCGGTTTTCGTATGAAACGTGACGAATGCAAATCGGGGCGTGAACATGAGCACAGGGACAAGTCCAGCCGCAAGCCGCCTCTCCTTCTTGGACAATCTGCTTTGCGATACCTATCCCTGGGGCGAACTCAAGGGCATCAGGCGCTTTATCGTCGAGTTTCTATATTTCGGCATCAAGGAAGCCCGCTCCTGCCTGTTTGCGGGCTTGTTCTTCATCTCGATTTTCGTGATGCCGCATGGCGGGCTGTTCGGCATTCCCCGTTATGACGTATTGCTGGTCATTGCGCTCGGCATACAGTTCTTCATGATCTGGAGCAGGTTGGAAACGCTTGATGAGGCCAAGGCTATCCTGTTGTTCCATATCGTCGGTTTTGCGCTGGAAGTGTTCAAGACCTCCAGCGCCATCCAGTCCTGGTCCTATCCGGATTTCGCCTATACCAAGGTTCTCGGCGTGCCGCTCTTTTCCGGCTTCATGTATGCTGCCGTTGGCAGCTACATCATTCAGGCGTGGCGCCTGCTGGATGTGCGCATTCGCCACTATCCAGCCTATTGGATGGCAACGCTGATCGGGATAGCCGTCTACGCCAACTTCTTCACGCATCACTTCATCGGCGATTACCGCTGGTACATCGCCGCCTGCGCCATCGGCCTCTATTCACGCGCAACTGTCGTCTTCCGGCCCTATGATCGTGATCGCAAGATGCCCCTGCTGCTCGCCTTCATCCTGATCGGCTTTTTCGTCTGGCTGGCGGAAAACATCTCCACCTTCTTCGGCATCTGGAAATATCCCGATCAGATAGGCGCGTGGTCCGTCGTGCATATCGGCAAATGGAGTTCATGGTCGCTGCTGGTCGTCATGACCTTCACCATCGTCGCGCACCTCAAACACATCAAGGGTCGCATCCACGTTCCGGAGTGAGAGAAGAGCGATGAACTATTCCACGACATTTCCGATTATAAAACCCGATAGGATCCTTCCCGAGAAATTGTGGGTGGAGACACTGTGAGCTTTACAACTAAGCGCGTGGGCTTGAAATTTAACTGTAGAACTGCCAGCTTCGTGTTGGCATCCCTGCTGATTGCTTTAGCTGGTTGTGACGGAGATTCGCCCGACCGTTTGCGCAACGATATCCCAAACGGCATCCCCGCTGGCGAAACGGTTTATTACAACACCAAATGGTTTAAATGCGCCGTTGCCATTTACAAACTCGAACCAGGTTTCGTGGATGAGGTTCGACAGAACGGCTTGGCTTCTCTCAATAGAGCGACATCCGCGCCCTGGACTGAGACACCGGCATTCGGAGCGGACGACCGGGGGCGCTGGGTGGTTGATCTAATAGACAGTTTGGATTGCATTGCTGATCAGAAACTGCAAACTCTCTTCCATCGAGCATCAGATGGCGGTGGCTATTTCCAAGTTCAGGAAACAAACTCGACAACTTTGATTGCGCCTGACGAGGGCTTAGTGATGGTTGGTGGATACGAATAGCTGTACCGCTGCCTATCGAATTTAAGCATCCCCTCCCCAACATTCCGTCGCGATGGCGAAAGCTTCAATCGTTCCGCCTGCCGATACCAGAACGCAAAAAACCGGGCGATCTCTCGCCCGGCTTTTTATTCACGACGCCTGAAAGGCGTCAGAACTTACGCAGCTTCAGCAGCAGCAGCTTCTGCAGCAACGCGAGCCTTGTCGGCTGCGCCCTTGGCGTCAACGTCGCGCTCGACGAATTCAACAACGGCGAGAGCCGCGTTGTCGCCCTGTCGGTAGCCTGCCTTCATGATACGCAGGTAGCCGCCGTTGCGGGTTGCGTAACGCGAAGCGATCGCGTCGAACAGCTTGCGAACGGCGTCCTGATCCTTGATCTGCGAGATCGCCTGACGACGAGCGTGCAGGTCGCCGCGCTTGCCGAGAGTGACGAGACGCTCGACGATCGGGCGGATTTCCTTCGCCTTAGGAAGCGTGGTTACGATCTGCTCATGGGTGATGAGCGAAGCAGCCATGTTGGCAAACATTGCCTTGCGGTGGCTGGCGGTTCTATTGAGCTTGCGGCCTGAATTTCCGTGGCGCATTGCTATTCTCCTTTAGTGCAGGTTTCCTATCCGGGCCTGCCGTTTCCTGGCACATGCAGGTGACTTACCTGCTGTTTGACGGGGAAAGGCAGTCTTTAAAGGGTCTGCCTTTTTGCTTGTTAGTATTGGTCTTCGTAACGCTTGGCGAGATCTTCGATGTTCTCAGGCGGCCATGCCGGTACTTCCATACCGAGATGCAGGCCCATGGAAGCGAGAACTTCCTTGATTTCGTTCAGCGACTTGCGACCAAAGTTCGGCGTGCGAAGCATTTCGGCTTCGGTCTTCTGGATCAGGTCGCCGATGTAAACGATGTTGTCGTTCTTCAGGCAGTTTGCCGAACGAACCGACAGCTCGAGCTCGTCGACCTTCTTGAGAAGCGCCGGGTTGAACGCGAGTTCGGTAACCGATTCTTCTTCTGCTTCCTTCTGCGGCTCGTCGAAGTTGACGAAGACGCCGAGCTGGTCCTGAAGAATGCGAGCGGCAAAGGCAACGGCGTCTTCGCCGGAAACCGAACCGTTGGTCTCGATCGTCATGATCAGCTTGTCATAGTCGAGAACCTGGCCTTCACGGGTGTTTTCCACCTTGTAGGACACTTTCTTGACCGGAGAATAGAGGCTGTCCACCGGAATGAGGCCGATCGGGGCATCTTCCGCGCGGTTGCGCTCAGCCGGTACGTAACCCTTGCCGTTGTTGACGGTGAATTCCATGCGGATTTCAGCGCCCTCGTCCAGCGTGCAGATCACGTGGTCGGGGTTCAGTATCTCGATGTCGCCAACCGTCTGGATATCGCCAGCGGTCACGGAACCCGGACCCTGCTTGCGCACGACCATGCGCTTGGAATCGTCACCATCCATCTTGATGGCGATTTCCTTGATGTTGAGCACGATATCCGTCACGTCTTCCCGAACGCCGGGAATGGAGGAGAATTCGTGCAGGACACCGTCGATCTGCACGGCCGTCACAGCGGCGCCACGCAGAGAAGACAACAGAACGCGACGCAGCGCGTTGCCGAGGGTGAGGCCGAAACCACGCTCCAGCGGCTCGGCAACGAGCGTTGCCTTAATGCGGCTGGACGAGGTGAACTCGACCTTGTTCGGCTTGATAAGTTCCTGCCAGTTCTTCTGAATCATCTTTAAACCTTCCGTTCGCCGCCACCATCCAATCGTGACGGACCGAGCATGAAAACACCGAGAGGAACCTAATTCAGCGGTTCATCGGTGGGTTCTTGAGCGCAAGTCCGTCGATCGAAATCGACGCGCACACGCCAGATACACGAAAATTCCGCCAGACCTGAGGAAAGGCGGAATTTCCGAACCACGGTCGCGTCAGACGCGGCGCTTCTTGCGCGGACGGCAACCATTGTGCGGGATCGGCGTCACGTCGCGAATGGAAGTGATCATGAAACCGGCAGCCTGCAGGGCGCGAAGTGCCGATTCACGACCGGAACCCGGACCGCAAACTTCAACTTCAAGCGACTTCATGCCGTGTTCCTGAGCCTTCTTCGCGCAATCTTCAGCAGCGATCTGGGCAGCAAACGGGGTCGACTTACGCGAACCCTTGAAGCCCTTGGCACCAGCGGACGACCAGGCGATAGCATTGCCCTGTGCGTCGGTGATGGTGATCATCGTGTTGTTGAAGGTCGAGTTGACGTGCGCGACGCCCGACGTGATATTTTTACGTTCGCGACGGCGAACGCGTGCGGCTTCCTTGGCCATATTATACCTTTCATTGATCTCTTCACCGCCGTAACACCAGCGGCTACACCGGCGACAAACCCGTATCCGAGCTTTACGCCAAACTCAGAAAGGCTGGCGCAGACCGCACCAGCCTCTCTTTTCCGGAGAACCGGAAAATTACTTCTTCTTACCAGCGATAGCCTTCGCCGGACCCTTACGGGTGCGGGCGTTGGTGTGCGTGCGCTGACCGCGGACCGGAAGGCCACGACGGTGACGCAGGCCGCGGTAGCAGCCGAGGTCCATCAAACGCTTGATGTTCATCGAAGTATCACGACGAAGATCGCCTTCGACCTGATAGTCGCGGTCGATGGCTTCGCGGATCTGAAGAACTTCAGCATCCGTCAGCTGATGAACGCGCTTTTCAGCCGGAATACCGACCTTGGTCATGATTTCCTGCGCGAATTTCGGACCAATCCCGTGAATATAGGTCAGCGCAATAACAACGCGCTTCGCAGTCGGGATGTTGACGCCAGCGATACGTGCCACGTCTTTTCTCCTTGGTTCCAGTTGCCATCCGGCAAGTGGTGATTCCATTTGAGCGGCACGAAACCGCCAGTTCAAAATTGATGTCCGTGACAAGTCAAAACGACTGAACCCGGATCTCCCTTCCCTCAGGGAAATCCGCGCCAGTCGCTTGGGATGTCGCGAGTTGGCGCGGTGTTTAACGGAATCAGCGCAAAAAAGCAACCGGCTCCGCCAAGATTCTTTTGCGATCCAGTGGATCTGTTAACCCGGGAGAGCAGAATATCAGCAGAAAGCCGTTCAAAGCTCTCGCCAACCCGCTCCGGCCCTCAGGCCGAGGCTTTCTCGAGAACGCCCTCAATGGCCTCGGTGACGGCATCGACATCCGCCATGCCATCAAGCGTCACAAGCTCGCCCTGCTCGCTGTAGTAGCTCGACAGCGGCGCGGTTTTTTCGCGATATTCCGTCAGCCGCTTGCGGAAGGCTTCCGGATTGTCGTCCGAACGAACCGTACCGCCGGCGGCGATGGTCTCCGCGACGCGGTTTTCGATTCGGCGAATCAACGCCTCTTCATCCACCTTCAGTTCAATGACGGCATCAAGGGCAAGATTCTTCTTGCGCATGTTCTCGGCAAGCGCCTTGGCCTGCGGAACGGTGCGCGGATAGCCGTCGAGAATAAAGCCCTTGGCACAGTCCGGCGCTTCGATGCGTTCGGAAACGATCTGATTGACGATATCGTCGGAAACCAGCCCGCCGGCGTCCATGACGGCTTTGGCGCGCTTGCCGATTTCGGTGCCCGCGCTGACCGCAGCGCGAAGCATGTCACCGGTGGAAAGCTGCGGGATCCCGTACTTGTCAGTCAGGCGTTTGGCCTGGGTTCCCTTGCCCGCACCCGGCGGACCCAAAAATATCAGTCTCATCGTCCCCTCTTTCCTCCACGCAACTTCGACTTCTTGATCAATCCTTCATACTGCTGCGCGATCAGGTGACCCTGAATCTGCGCAACCGTGTCCAGAGTTACACTGACAACGATCAAAAGCGAAGTACCACCAAGGGCTAACGGAATGCCCGTACGCGCGATAAGTGTCTCAGGAAGGATACACACGAAGACCAGATAAATCGCGCCGACCACGGTGATGCGGGTCAGAACGTAATCGATGTACTCCGCGGTGCGCTCGCCCGGACGAATGCCCGGAATGAAGCCGCCGTGCTTCTTGAGGTTATCGGCCGTGTCCTTCGGATTGAAGACGATAGCCGTGTAGAAAAACGCGAAGAACGCGATCAGCAGACCGTAGAGAGCCATGAACAGCGGCTGCCCGTGCTGCAGCGACGCGATGATGGCCGTCGCCCATGGCGGCAGATTGGTGTTTCCAGCAAAACCGGCAGCCGTCGCGGGCAGAAGCAGCAGCGAGGATGCAAAGATCGCGGGAATGACACCGGCCGTGTTGAGCTTCAGCGGTAGATGCGAGGTGTCGCCCTGGAACATCCGGTTGCCGACCTGGCGTTTCGGATATTGTATCAGCAGGCGGCGCTGGGCGCGTTCCACGAAAACGATCAGCGCGATGACACCGATCGCCACGATGACGACCATGAGGATGAGCGTCGTCGACAGCGCACCGGTACGGCCAAGTTCCAGGGTGCCGGCAAGCGCCTTGGGCAGGCCTGCGGCAATGCCCGCAAAGATGATGAGCGAAATACCGTTGCCGATACCGCGCGAGGTGATCTGCTCGCCGAGCCACATCAGGAACATCGTGCCGCCGAGCAGCGTGATGACGGTGGAGATACGGAAGAACAGGCCGGGATCGACCACAAGACCGTTGCCGCTTTCAAGGCCGACGGCGATGCCGTAGGCCTGCAGCGTACCCAGCAACACCGTGCCGTAGCGCGTGTACTGGTTGATGATCTTGCGGCCGGCTTCGCCTTCCTTCTTCAACGCTTCGAGCGAGGGCACGACCGAGGTCATGAGCTGCACGATGATCGAAGCGGAGATGTAAGGCATGATGCCGAGGGCGAAGATCGCCATACGCTCGACTGCGCCACCCGCAAACATGTTGAAAAGACCGAGAATACCGTTGGCCTGGCCCTGGAAGGCCTGCGCATAGGCTTCTGGGTTCAGACCCGGAAGCGGAATATGGGTGCCGAGACGGTAGACGAGAAGTGCGGCAAGAGTAAACCAGAGACGCTTTTTCAGATCCTCCGCCTTAGCGAAGGTCGAAAAATTCAGGTTCGAAGCCAGTTGTTCCGCTGCTGAAGCCATAAATTTCTCCGAATGACCCTTGCCGGCCAGCGAAACCGGCCAATGCGGAAAGGTCTAAAAATACCGGTTCAAAAACGGGCTTCGGACGAACACGGCATTACGCCGCCATCATGCCTCACCCTGTTTTTTTATGTCCTATCCCCTCCCCTACGGAAGTTCAAGAACTGTGAGGCTCTCCCTGCGGCACTTTATGCCGCAAGCGGCACGCATAACAGCTGTACCGCGAAGAGTTTGCCATGATGCCTCCATAAATCGATTTAGATCGGAGCACCACAAGCCAGGGAGCGCAAACGCCCGGAGCGACCATGCTCCGGGCGTCTGAAGTCTATATATTACTCGGAGGCTTCTGCTGCAACCGCGAGAAGCTTGATCGAGGCGCCAGCCTTCTCAATCTTTTCGAGTGCAGGCTTGGAAGCGCCGGCTACTTCGAAAGCGACCTTGGTCGTCAGTTCGCCGTCAGCGAGAATGCGAACGCCGTCCTTGGTGCGACGGATCACGCCGGCAGCCTTGAGGGCAGCAGCGTCGATCGTTGCGGAAGCGTCGAGCTTCTTGGCGTCGATGGCGGTCTGAATGCGGCCGAGCGATACAACAGCAAATTCGGAAGCGAAGATGTTGTTGAAACCGCGCTTCGGCAGACGACGGTAGATGGGCATCTGACCGCCTTCAAAACCGTTGATGGCGACGCCGGAACGAGCCTTCTGACCCTTCACACCGCGACCACCGGTCTTGCCCTTGCCAGAACCGATACCGCGACCTACGCGGGTACGGTCCTTGGAGGAGCCTTCGTTGTCTCTGATTTCATTGAGTTTCATGATAGGTTACTCCGTCTCACTTCTCGTCAACGACGCGAACGAGATGCTGGACCGCACGGATCATGCCGCGAACCGCAGGAGTATCTTCCAGGGTGCGCTGACGGTGCATCTTGTTGAGACCCAGACCGACCAGCGTCTGACGCTGGATTGCCGGGCGGCGGATGGGGCTGCCGATCTGTTCGACCGTGACAGTCTTCTTGGCTTCAGTAGTCTTCTTGGCCATGATCCAGCTCCTTATTCTTCAGAAGCGTTGCCGGAAGCGGCACGGCGAGACTGAAGGGTCGCATACTTCAGACCGCGCTGTGCAGCGATGTCCTTGGGATGAACCTGATGCTTCAGAGCGTCGAACGTTGCGCGAACCATGTTGTACGGGTTCGAGGAACCGGTCGACTTGGCAACAACGTCGTGAACGCCCAGCGTTTCGAAAACAGCGCGCATCGGACCACCGGCGATGATACCGGTACCGGCCTTGGCCGAACGCAGCAGAACCTTGCCTGCGCCGTGACGGCCATTGACGTCGTGATGCAGCGTGCGGCCATCGCGCAGCGGAACGAAGATCAGATCGCGCTTTGCGCTCTCGGTTGCCTTACGGATGGCTTCCGGAACTTCGCGAGCCTTGCCGTGACCGAAGCCAACGCGGCCCTTCTGGTCGCCGACGACGACGAGAGCGGCGAAGCCGAAGCGACGGCCACCCTTAACAACCTTTGCAACGCGGTTGATCGCGACCAGCTTGTCGACGAATTCGCTATCGCGCTCTTCACGGTTCTGGCGATCGTCGCGAGAACCTCTTTTTTCCTGTGCCATTGTCCTTGTCCTTTTTCTTTTACGGGTGGAACGGCAAACGAAAAGACCACCGGCCTCGATGAAGAGACCCGCATGGCCCGGTGAAAATCCGCCCGGATCATTGTCCGGGCGGATAAAACATTAGAAGTTCAGACCGCCTTCGCGGGCAGCTTCTGCCACAGCCTTGATACGGCCATGATAGATGAACGCGCCACGGTCGAATACGACATCCTTGACGCCAGCCTTGACGCCACGCTCGGCAACGAGCTTGCCTACGACAGCTGCTGCTGCAACGTCGGCGCCGGTCTTGAGCGAGCCGCGTAGATCGGCTTCGAGCGTGGAGGCAGACGCAAGCGTCTTACCAGCAACGTCATCGATGATCTGGGCGTAGATGTTCTTCGACGAGCGATGAACCGACAGGCGCGGACGGCCGTTGGCAACCGCCTTGATCTGGCGGCGCACACGGCTCGCGCGACGTGCAAGTGCTTCTTTCCTGCTAGCCATTTCGCGTGATCCTTACTTCTTCTTGCCTTCTTTGCGGACAATACGCTCTTCAGCGTACTTCACGCCCTTGCCCTTATAGGGCTCGGGACCACGGTATTCGCGGATTTCCGCGGCTACCTGACCGACCTGCTGCTTGTTGATACCGGAAACGATGATTTCCGTCGGCTTCGGCACGGCAATGGTGATGCCGACCGGAGGCTCGTAAACAACATCGTGGCTGAAACCGAGAGCCAGCTGCAGGTTCTTGCCCTGCAGGGCGGCACGGTAACCGACGCCGTTGATTTCGAGCTTGCGTTCGTAGCCGTCCTTAACACCCTTGAAGATGTTCTCGATCATCGTGCGGGACATGCCCCACTTGGAACGAGCATCCTTGGAGTTATTGGCCGGCGTTACGGAAACGCCATTATCTTCGAGTTTCAGCTGAATATCGTCATTAGCGACGAAAAACAGTTCACCCTTCGGGCCCGTAGCAGTGACCTTCTGGCCGTCGACATTGGCCGTAACACCTGCTGGAACCTGAACGGGCTTTTTACCGATACGAGACATTGTTCAATCCTGTCTGTTCGTTATGGAGATCCGTGCTCGGGTCTTAGAAGACCGAGCAAAGAACCTCGCCACCAACGTTCTGTTCGCGAGCTTGGTGATCGGCCATCACGCCCTTCGGGGTCGAAAGGATGGTGATGCCGAGGCCGTTCGCGACCTGCGGAATGGACTTAACCGAGACATAAACTCGGCGGCCCGGCTTGGAAACGCGGCCGATCTCACGGATCACGGACGCGCCTTCGTAGTACTTCAGCTCGATCGTGAATTCGGCCTTGCCGTTTTCGAAATCGCTCTTGGAATAACCGCGAATGTAGCCTTCAGCCTGCAGCACGTCGAGAACGCGTGCACGGAGGCTGGAAGCAGGTGTGCTTACCGAAGACTTACGGCGAGCAGCACCATTGCGGATGCGGGTGAGCATATCACCCAAAGGATCAGTCATGGTCATGTGCCCGTCTCCTTACCAGCTCGACTTGACAATGCCCGGCACCTTGCCGGAATTGCCCAGCTCACGAAGCGCGATACGCGACATCTTGAGCTTGCGATAGAACGCGCGCGGACGGCCCGTTACTTCGCAGCGGTTGCGGATACGCGTCTTCGAGCCGTCACGCGGCAGCGAAGCGAGCTTCAGAGTGGCCTTGAACCGGTCTTCGATCGGAAGGGACTGGTTCATCACGATCGCCTTCAGTGCAGCGCGCTTGGTGGCCTGCTGGGCAACCGAGTTGCGGCGGCGCTTGTTCTTTTCAACTGCGCTTGTTTTCGCCATATCGGAGTTCCTTTTCTACGCTCGTCGTTACGGTTAGGTACGGAACGGGAAGTTGAACTCTGTAAGCAGAGCCCGAGCTTCGTCATCCGACGTCGCCGTCGTGCAAACGATGATGTCCATGCCCCACATCTGATCAACCTTATCGTAGTTGATCTCAGGGAACACAATGTGTTCCTTGATGCCCATGGCGAAGTTGCCACGGCCGTCAAAGCTCTTCGGGTTCAGACCCCGGAAGTCGCGAACGCGCGGCAGCGCGATGTTGACCAGGCGATCAAGGAATTCGTACATGCGTGCGCCACGAAGGGTAACCTTCGCACCGATCGGCATGCCTTCGCGAACCTTGAAACCAGCGATCGAGTTGCGAGCGCGGGTAACGACCGGCTTCTGGCCGGCAATTGCAGCCAGGTCACCGGCAGCGATGGTCGGCTTCTTGGAGTCAGCCGTCGCTTCGCCAACGCCCATGTTGATCACGATCTTTTCAAGCTTCGGGATCATCATCACGTTCGCGTAGGAGAACTTCTCCTGCATGGCGCCACGGATACGGGAAACGTACTCCGTCTTGAGACGCGGCTCGTACTTATCAGCCATCGATCACTTCTCCCGAACGCTTGGCCACGCGGACCTTCTTGCCGTCTACAACAGTGAAGCCAACGCGGGTCGGCTTGCCATCCTTATCGACGATGGCAATGTTGGAGATGTGCAAGGACGCTTCCTTGTTGATGATGCCAGCTTCCTGAGCCTGGGTCTGGCGCTGGTGACGCTTCACCATGTTCACGCCACGCACAACGGCACGGTCTTCTTTCGGCATCACCTGGATTACTTCGCCGGTACGGCCCTTGTCCTTACCGGTCAATACGACAACGTTGTCGCCTTTACGAATTTTCTGCATCGCATACGCTCCTTACAGTACTTCCGGAGCCAGCGAGATGATCTTCATGTGGTTCTTGGCGCGAAGTTCGCGCGGAACCGGTCCGAAGATACGGGTGCCGATGGGCTCTTTCTTATTGTCGATAAGAACGGCTGCGTTGTTATCGAAACGGATGACGCTGCCGTCAGCGCGACGGATGTCCTTGGCGGTGCGAACGACAACCGCCTTCATCACATCGCCCTTTTTGACGCGGCCGCGCGGAATAGCTTCCTTGATGGAAACGACAATAATGTCGCCAACAGAAGCATATTTGCGCTTCGAGCCGCCCAGCACCTTGATGCACATGACACGACGTGCGCCGGAATTATCCGCCACGTCGAGGTTTGTTTGCATCTGAATCATGTCAGGTCGCCTTCTTGTTGTTACCGGAACGGTTGGGCAAACTCTCCCGAGCGAGCCCCCTGCCCCAGCTTATGAATGTCTCTTCATTTGCGCGGAAATGTCGTGACAGGGTGGTTTCCCTAGGGACCTTCCGTGCGCATCAAAGCAAAAGACGCTCGATTCACGAGCGTCCTTGCGGTGCTTCATACAGGATTTCGCGCCAAGTACAAGAGACCCGGCGCGATTCTGATGAAATTAAGCGTGGGCGGAAACGACCGTCCAGCGCTTGTCCTTGGAGATCGGTGCGCATTCCTCGATGGAAACGACATCGCCGACCTTATACTGATTGTTCTCGTCGTGTGCCTTGTACTTCTTCGAACGGCGAACGGTCTTTTGCATGAGCGGGTGAGCGAATCGGCGCTCAACCCGGACCACAACAGTCTTCTCGTTCTTGTCGGACACTACGACGCCCTGCAGAATGCGTTTCGGCATATTATTTTTCCTTAGGCCTTGGCTTCTGCCGCCTTCTGGCGGGCAATGGTTTTAACGCGGGCGATGTCCTTGCGGACTTCGTTGATGCGCGAGGACTTCTCCAGCTGGCCAGTCGCCTTCTGGAAGCGCAGGTTGAACTGCTCCTTCTTCAGATCGGCGAGTTTGTCCTTGAGCTGGTCGGCGCTGAGGCCGCGAACTTCATCGGCTTTCATGTGCCTTGCTCCTTACTCTGCGATGCGCTGTACGAAGCGCGTCTTGACCGAGAGCTTGGCAGCGCCGAGACGAAGCGCCTCGCGGGCGATCTCCTCGGTAACACCGTCGATCTCGAACATCATACGACCGGGCTTGACCTTGCATGCCCAGTATTCGACCGAACCCTTGCCCTTACCCATACGAACTTCGGTCGGCTTGGCCGTTACCGGAACGTCAGGGAATACGCGGATCCACACACGACCTGCGCGCTTCATGTAACGCGTGATCGCGCGGCGGGCCGCTTCGATCTCGCGTGCATTCACGCGGTTCGGTTCCTGCGACTTCAAGCCGAATTCACCGAATGCCAGGTCAAAGCCGCCCTTGGCGACGCCCTTGATGCGTCCCTTGAACTGCTTACGGTACTTAGTACGCTTTGGCTGCAACATTTTCTTACTTCTCCGAGCTTATCTTTCGCCAGCGTCAATCAAGCGTTTTCGCGACGACGATCGGGACGATCGCCACGCTCACGGCTTGCAGGGCCTTGAGCATCGCCTTCGAGACCACGACGTTCAGAAGCCATCGGATCGTGCTCAAGGATTTCGCCCTTGAAGATCCAGACCTTGATGCCGCAGATGCCGAATGCGGTTACGGCTTCAGCCGTACCGTAATCGATGTCCGCACGCAGCGTGTGCAGCGGAACGCGGCCTTCGCGGTACCATTCGGTACGAGCGATTTCAGCGCCACCGAGACGGCCGCCGCAGGTGATCTTGATGCCTTCGGCGCCAAGACGCATTGCGGATTGAACAGCGCGCTTCATCGCACGGCGGAAAGCCACGCGACGCTCGAGCTGCTGGGCGATCGACTGAGCGACGAGAGTCGCGTCGATTTCCGGCTTGCGCACTTCAACGATGTTGAGGTGCGTTTCAGAGTTGGTCATCTCGGAAAGCTTCTTGCGAAGCTTCTCGATGTCTGCGCCCTTCTTGCCGATGATCAGACCCGGACGAGCCGAATGGATCGTAACGCGGCACTTCTTGTGCGGACGCTCGATAACCACCTTGGCGATACCGGCCTGCTTGAGTTCCTTGATCAGGTAAGCCCGGATCTTAAGGTCCTCATGCAGAAGCTTGCCGTATTCGGCGGTGTCAGCGTACCAGCGGCTGTCCCAGGTACGGTTGATGCCGAGGCGGAAGCCGATTGGATTGATTTTCTGACCCATTATGCGGCCTCCCCTTTTTCCTCAACTTCACGAACGACGATCGTGAGGTGAGAGAACGGCTTTTCAATGCGGGATGCACGACCACGGCCACGAGCGTGGAAACGCTTCATGGTGATGGACTTGCCAACATAGGCCTCGGCGACGACGAGAGCGTCGACGTCGAGGTCATGGTTGTTTTCCGCATTGGCAATCGCAGATTCGAGCGTCTTCTTGACGGTCCCTGCGATGCGCTTGCGGGAGAATTCGAGCTCGGCGAGAGCGCGATCAACCTTCTTGCCACGGATAAGAGCGGCAACCAGGTTCAGTTTCTGGGGGCTGACGCGGAGCGTGCGGGCAATGGCCTGAGCCTCATTGTCCTTCAGCCGGCGTTCGGTCTTAGCCTTCGCCATGATTACTTCCTCTTTGCCTTCTTGTCCGCGCCGTGACCGTAATAGGTACGGGTGGGAGAGAATTCACCGAACTTGTGTCCGACCATGTCTTCGTTGACCGAGACGGGCACATGCTTGCTGCCGTTGTACACGCCAAACGTCAGACCGACGAACTGCGGCAGGATCGTGGAGCGACGGCTCCAGATCTTGATTACTTCATTGCGTCCGCTTTCGCGCACCTTCTCAGCTTTAGTGAGAAGATAGCCGTCAACAAACGGACCTTTCCAAACTGAACGAGCCACTTGAGACTTCTCCTCTTACTTCTTGCGCTGATGGCGCGAACGCATGATGAACTTGTCGGTCGACTTGTTCGAACGGGTGCGCTTGCCCTTCGTGGGCTTGCCCCACGGAGTAACCGGGTGGCGACCACCCGACGTGCGACCTTCACCACCACCGTGCGGGTGGTCGACCGGGTTCATGACGACGCCGCGAACGTGCGGACGCTTGCCACGCCAACGCGAACGACCGGCCTTGCCGTCGTTGGTGTTGCCGTGATCGGAGTTCGAAACAGCGCCGATCGATGCCAGGCAGGAGCCGTGCACTAGACGCTGTTCGCCCGAGTTGAGACGCAGGATAGCCATACCGGCATCGCGGCCGACGAGCTGGACATACGTACCGGCGGAGCGGGCGATCTGACCACCCTTACCCGGCTTCATCTCGACGTTGTGGATGATCGAACCGACCGGAATGTTCTGAAGCGGCATAGTGTTGCCGGGCTTCACGTCCACTGCCTTGTCGGAGGCGATTACCTTGTCACCGGCAGCGAGACGCTGTGGCGCGAGAATGTAAGCCTGTTCGCCGTCGGTATACGTAACCAGCGCGATGAACGCGGTGCGGTTGGGGTCGTATTCCAGACGCTCAACGGTGCCTTCCACGTCGAACTTGCGACGCTTGAAGTCCACCAGACGATAGGTCCGCTTGTGACCGCCACCCTGGAACCGGACGGTGATCCGGCCCTGGTTGTTGCGGCCACCCTTGGAGCTGAGGCCCTGGGTGAGGGCCTTTACCGGCTTGCCCTTGTAGAGCGAAGCGCGGTCCACGATAACCAGCTGACGCTGGCTCGGCGTGGTCGGATTGAAACTTTTCAATGCCATATTCTTGTTCCCTTTTGGGTCTTTGCCCGCTTGGGCCTAACCTTTAGAGTCCGGTGGACACGTCGATGGATTGACCTTCGGCGAGCGTAACGACGGCTTTCTTGACGTCTTTCAGCTTACCGGCGAACCCACGGAAACGACGGGTCTTACCCTTGCGGATAAGCGTGTTCACAGCCGTGACTTTGACACCGAAGAGAGCTTCCACGGCAGCCTTGATTTCAGGCTTGGAAGCGCTTTTGGCGACGTTGAATACGACCTGGTTCTGTTCGGATACCAGCGTCGACTTTTCCGTGATCGAAGGAGATACGATCACATCGTAGTGGCGAAGATCCGTCATTTGAACCGCTCCTCCAGAGCCTCTACAGCAGCCTTGGAAAGCACCAGCTTGCCACGACGCAGGATGTCGTAAACATTGATGCCCTGTACCGGCAGAACGTCCACATTCGGAATGTTCTGGGCTGCGAGCTTGAAGTTGCCATCAAGTTCGGCGCCACCGATAACGAGAGCGTTGGTCAGGCCAAGCGAAGCGAAGCTGCCCAGCAGAGCCTTGGTCTTTGCTTCGGACGCGACGAGCTGATCGATGATGATCAGGTCTTCAGCCTTCAGCTTTGCAGACAGGGCGTGACGCAGAGCAAGCGCACGAACCTTCTTGGGAAGATCGTGTGCATGGCTGCGAACGACCGGGCCGTGGGCCTTGCCGCCGCCGCGGAACTGCGGTGCGCGAGCCGAATGGTGACGAGCGCGGCCCGTACCCTTCTGCTTGTACATCTTCGCACCGGTACGGGAAACTTCCGCACGGGTCTTGGTTTTGTGAGTTCCCTGCTGCTTCTTTGCAAGCTGCCAGCGAACCATACGGGCCAGGATGTCCTGGCGGGGATCGAGGCCGAAAATCTCGTCCGACAGAGAAACCTTGCCGGCGTCTTTTCCCTCGAGGGTCTTGACGTTCAATTCCATGATAAGGCTCCCTTACTTCGCGGCCGACTTGACGGCGTCGCGGACGATGATCCAGGCGCCCTTGGAACCGGGAACTGCACCCTTGACGAGGATCAGGCCACGGTCTTCATCGGTCGAAACGACTTCGAGGTTCTGGGTCGTAACGCGTGTCTGGCCCATATGACCAGCCATGCGCTTGCCCTTCCACACGCGGCCCGGATCCTGGTTGTTACCAGTCGAACCGTGCGCACGGTGCGATACGGAGTTACCGTGCGAAGCGCGGCCACCACCGAAGTTGTGACGCTTCATAGCACCGGCAAAACCTTTACCGATCGTTGTACCTGTCACGTCGACCAGCTGGCCGGCCTGAAAATGAGTTGCGGTCAGTGTTGCACCGATATCGATCAGGTTCTCGGGGGAAACCCGGAACTCGACGAGCTTTGCTTTCGGTTCGACATTGGCAGCGGCAAAGTGACCGCGAAGTGCCTTCGTCGTGTTTTTGACCTTGGACTGGCCGGCACCGAGCTGAACTGCGGTGTAGCCATTCTTGTCTTCCGTGCGCTGGGAAACGACTTGTACGTTATCCATCCGCAATACTGTTACGGGAATATGTTCACCGGCGTCGTTGTAGACGCGTGTCATACCCACTTTCTGTGCAATCACACCTGAACGCATTGGTTCATCCTCTTGCGAGCCATGAAGGGAGAACCCTTTTTGGCCTTTGTTAAGGAGTGCCCTTCGACATCTCACGATGTTTCCGGTCTCCGGATTGGAAGTCGTTGGATTTCTCCACGTACCTTCCTTGTTATATGGCCCTCACTTGGATGAGGTCAGGCCAGTCTTAGAGCTTGATTTCCACGTCAACGCCTGCAGCAAGGTCGAGCTTCATCAGAGCATCGACAGTCTGCGGAGTGGGGTTAACGATATCGAGAAGACGCTTGTGCGTCCGCATTTCGAACTGTTCACGGCTCTTCTTATCAACGTGAGGAGAGCGGTTGACGGTAAACTTTTCGATGCGGGTGGGGAGCGGAACCGGGCCGCGAACGCTGGCGCCGGTGCGCTTTGCGGTCGACACGATTTCACGGGTAGAGGCATCGAGGATCCGGTGATCGAACGCCTTGAGGCGGATACGGATATTCTGGCCGTTCATTCGTCTTGTCCTTGTTCTTTGTTATTCGTTTCCGCACGCGGAAACACATGAACTTCTATTGATCGTGGCGCCGCAGATTTTCAAAAATCGAGAGGGATGCGCGTAGCACCCAATCATTTCAGTAGTCTGTATTGCTAAAACACCGCGCTCCGCAATTGCTTGCGAATCCAGCGGGTGAGTGTGAGTGCGCGTTTACGCGCTTTCACAGAATTTTTCAAGCACTAAAAATGCAACGCCGCCAGGCTTTTTTACCAAAAGCCCGGCGGCGGTGTCAGTAACACCGCCGCCGGTCTGAATTTTAACGTCGCGAAATTACTCGACGATCGAGGCCACGATGCCGGCGCCGACGGTACGGCCGCCTTCGCGGATAGCGAAGCGCAGCTTTTCTTCCATCGCGATCGGAACGATCAGCTCGACTTCAACGGTGACGTTGTCGCCAGGCATAACCATTTCCGTGCCTTCCGGCAGCGAAACGATACCGGTCACGTCAGTCGTACGGAAGTAGAACTGCGGACGGTAGTTCGTGAAGAACGGCGTATGACGGCCGCCTTCTTCCTTCGTCAGGATGTAGGCTTCTGCCATGAACTTCTTGTGCGGCTTGACCGAACCCGGCTTGCACAGGATCTGACCACGCTCGACGCCGTCACGGGTAACGCCGCGAACCAGAGCACCGATGTTGTCGCCAGCCTGGCCCTGATCGAGCAGCTTGCGGAACATTTCAACGCCGGTAACCGTCGTCTTCGACGTCGGACGAATGCCGACGATCTCGACTTCTTCACCAACCTTGACAATACCGCGCTCAACGCGACCCGTCACAACCGTACCACGGCCCGAGATCGAGAATACGTCTTCGATCGGCATCAGGAACGGCTGGTCGATCGGACGCTCAGGCGTCGGGATGTAGGCGTCGACAGCGGCCATCAGCTCGCGGATCGCGTCTTCACCAATCTTCTTGTCGGAATCTTCAAGAGCGGCAAGAGCCGAACCCTTGACGATCGGGATATCGTCGCCCGGGAAGTCGTAGGACGACAGAAGTTCGCGAACTTCCAGTTCAACCAGCTCGAGAAGCTCGGCGTCGTCAACCTGATCGACCTTGTTGAGGAACACGACGATTGCCGGAACGCCAACCTGGCGAGCAAGCAGGATGTGCTCGCGCGTCTGCGGCATCGGGCCGTCGGCTGCCGAGCAAACCAGGATCGCGCCATCCATCTGCGCTGCACCGGTGATCATGTTCTTGACGTAGTCGGCGTGGCCGGGGCAGTCAACGTGGGCATAGTGGCGAGCAGGCGTCTCATATTCGACGTGCGCCGTCGAAATGGTGATGCCGCGCGCCTTTTCTTCCGGCGCAGCGTCGATCTGGTCATACGCCTTGTATTCGCCGAAGTACTTCGTGATCGCAGCAGTCAGCGACGTCTTGCCGTGGTCGACGTGACCGATCGTGCCGATGTTGACGTGCGGCTTATTGCGCTCAAACTTGCTCTTTGCCATTAGTGGCTCTCCATTCTTGTCCCTTGACGGGAATAATCTTCAAATCTCTGATGGGGCGTACCCCGATCACTTCTGACCGGAGTACTTTGCCTGGATTTCCTGCGCCACGTTCGACGGAACCGGCGAATAGTGATCGAACGTCATCGAGTACTGCGCGCGGCCCTGCGACATGGAGCGCAGATTGTCGACGTACTTGAACATGTTCGCGAGCGGAACGTGCGCGCTGATCACGATCGTGATGCCACGCGATTCCTGACCCTGGATCTGACCGCGACGCGAGTTCAGATCGCCGATCACGTCACCGACGTAATCTTCAGGGGTCACGACTTCGACCTTCATCATCGGCTCGAGAAGCTGTGCACCAGCCTTCTTTGCTGCTTCACGGAAGCAGGCACGCGATGCGATTTCGAACGCCAGAACCGAGGAGTCAACGTCGTGGTATGCGCCGTCGATCAGGGTCGCCTTGACACCGAGCATCGGGAAGCCAGCGAGCGGACCGGAAGACAGAACGCTTTCGATACCCTTCTGAACGCCCGGGATGTATTCCTTCGGAACAGCACCACCGACGATCTTGGACTCGAACTTGAATTCTTCGCCCTCAGGGTTCGGTTCGAAGACGATCTTCACGCGAGCGAACTGACCGGTACCACCGGACTGCTTCTTGTGCGTGTAGTCTTCTTCGTGCTGACGCGTGATGGTTTCACGGTAGGCAACCTGCGGAGCACCGACGGTTGCTTCAACCTTGAACTCGCGACGCATACGGTCAACGAGAATGTCGAGGTGAAGTTCGCCCATGCCTGCGATGATCGTCTGACCGGATTCTTCATCCGTCTTGACCCGGAACGAAGGATCTTCAGCAGCCAGACGGTTGAGCGCGAGGCCCATCTTTTCCTGGTCGCCCTTGGTCTTCGGCTCGATCGCGATCTGGATGACCGGCTCGGGGAATTCCATGCGCTCGAGGATAACCGGCTTCAGCGGATCGCAGAGCGTATCGCCAGTGGTGGTTTCCTTGAGGCCGGCCAGAGCAACGATGTCGCCAGCAAAGGCTTCTTCGATGTCTTCGCGCGAATTGGAGTGCATCTGCAGCATACGGCCGACGCGCTCACGCTTGTCCTTGACCGTGTTGATGACGGATGTGCCCTTTTCGAGCTTGCCCGAGTAGATACGGGCAAAGGTCAGCGAACCGACGAAGGGGTCGTTCATGATCTTGAAGGCGAGCATGGAAAGCGGCTCGCTGTCGTCGGCATGACGCTCGATATCGGCTTCGGTCTTGAAGTCGATGCCCTTGATCGCCGGAATGTCGGCAGGCGACGGCAGGTAATCGACGACGGCGTCGAGAAGCGGCTGAACGCCCTTGTTCTTGAACGCGGTGCCGCAGAACATCGGGTGGAACTTCACGTCGATGGTGCCGCGACGCACGAGTGCGCGGATCTTCTCGTTGTCGGGCATGATGCCGTTCAGGTAGTCTTCCATCGCCTGTTCGTCGACTTCGACAACCGTCTCGATCAGCTTTTCGCGATATTCGTCAGCCTTGGCCTTCATATCATCAGGGATTTCAACGACGTCCCACTGAGCGCCGAGCGACTCGTCGCGCCAGATGAGTGCGTTCATCTCGATCAGGTCGATAACGCCCTTGAACTCGGTCTCAGCGCCGATCGGCAGCTGCATGACAACGGCGATGGCGCCGAGACGGGTCTTGATCATCTCTACCGAGCGGTAGAAGTCAGCGCCGGTCTTGTCCATCTTGTTGCAGAAGATCATACGCGGAACGTTGTACTTCTCAGCCTGACGCCAGACGGTTTCCGTCTGCGGCTCTACACCGGCGTTGGCGTCGAGCAGAGCGATGGCACCGTCGAGAACGCGCAGCGAACGCTCGACTTCAATGGTGAAGTCGACGTGGCCGGGGGTGTCGATGATGTTGAAGCGGCGCATCTTGCCGTCGCGACCCTTCCAGAAGGTCGTGGTGGCTGCGGAGGTGATGGTGATACCACGCTCCTGCTCCTGCTCCATCCAGTCCATCGTGGCAGCGCCATCATGGACTTCGCCGATCTTGTGCGACTTACCGGTGTAATAAAGAATACGCTCGGTGGTCGTGGTCTTGCCGGCGTCGATATGCGCCATGATACCGAAATTGCGGTAGTCTTCGATTTTATATTCGCGAGCCATAATGGACTGCCTTTCGATATGCGACCGTTTAAGATTACCAGCGGTAATGCGAGAATGCGCGGTTAGCGTCGGCCATCTTGTGCGTGTCTTCACGCTTCTTGACAGCAGAACCGCGGTTGTTCGCAGCGTCCATGAGTTCGCCCGAAAGGCGATCGACCATGGTCGTTTCGTTACGCTTGCGAGCAGCAATGATCAGCCAGCGGATGGCGAGAGCCTGACGGCGCTCCGGACGAACGTCGACCGGAACCTGATACGTGGCACCACCAACGCGGCGCGAACGCACTTCAACGTGCGGAGCAACGTTGTCGAGGGCGGAATGGAACACGCCGAGCGGCTCCTGCTTCGTCTTGCCCTGAACGACGTCGAACGCGCCGTAAACGATGCTTTCTGCAACGGACTTCTTGCCATGAAGCATGATGGCATTCATGAACTTGGTGACGATCAGATCGCCGAACTTCGGATCCGGGTTGATCTCACGCTTTTCTGCACTATGGCGACGGGACATATTCTTTGTCTCTCAATGTTATTGACGCTAAACCACGCGGAGAACCTCGCGCAGCGCCTGATTGTTGTTGCCGAAAATTACTTCGGACGCTTCGCACCGTACTTCGAACGGCGCTGCTTGCGGTTCTTGACGCCCTGGGTATCGAGAACACCGCGGATGATGTGGTAACGCACGCCCGGCAAGTCCTTTACGCGGCCGCCGCGGATCATGACCACGGAGTGTTCCTGAAGGTTGTGACCTTCGCCAGGAATGTAGCCGATGACTTCGAAGCCGTTGGTGAGGCGGATCTTGGCAACCTTACGCAGAGCCGAGTTCGGCTTCTTCGGGGTCGTCGTGTAAACGCGGGTGCAAACACCACGCTTCTGCGGGTTTTCCTGAAGTGCAGGAACCTTGTTGCGCTTTACCTGTGCCTGGCGGGGCTTGCGGATCAGCTGGTTTACGGTAGGCATATAACCATCCCTTGCAAAAACTACTTTAGCCACCCTCACGGGTGGCGGCTATGCCGTTTCCGGCGACGAAGCACGCATATATCCTCATGCGCAAAACGTGGCCCGATCCGTTTTCACGGATGGACCACCAAGAGCAGAGGACGCCGGATGAGGCGTCTTGCGTGCAACATTCGTGTCTTCTACGTGCAATGGAGTTCTGTTTGAGATGAGGTTCGGGAAAAACCTTCCCAAACGGCCAGCACCCACAGAGGCTCCGATGGCGGGCGTACTACTGTTTTAGCCAGCTTTCGTCAAGGGTGAATCCGCATTTTGCGCGGGCGCCCTTGGCCACAAAGCCCGCGCGCAGGCCATTTCTCCCTCCTTCTAACATAAGTCATCGCCGACAACAGCGATTTTGACCTCCGGCCTTTGGCTTTTCACAAAATCCGTCTATTGATTCCCTCAAGCGGGCCGGAGCTGGCCCTGCCGCGTGCAAGACCGATTCCGGCCGGCCCGCACACACCACAACGACATATCAAGGAACCGCGTCATGACCACCCTCCCCGACAACGACAACGGACGCGACGAGCCGATGGTCTTCATCGTCATCGGCAAGGCTTACGAACACGACAATTCCGACGGCATCGACATCCACGTCATTCTGCGGGCGCCGGACGACGATACCGCCGTGCGCGAAACGCTGAACGCGCTTTCCGAGGAGGGCTTCATCGAGGCGGACCTCGACCAGATCGGCATGTTGACCGAAGTACCGGATGAAGAGCCGCACGCCTCCGCCTATCAGGGTGCGCTCGAGGGCGAAGTGGCCATCATCCGTTTCGCCTGAGGCTGGCCCCGATGGCGGTGAAGCGCATCGTCGCCAACATCGCGACACCCGACCTTGCAGGGGCGGGTGTCTTCTATGGTGAGATTCTCGGCATGACCGTCGCCATGGATCACGGTTGGATCGCGACCTATGCAAGTCCTCTTGAAACGGTGGCCCAGATCAGCTTCGCCCGCGAAGGCGGTTCCGGCACGGCCGTCCCGGACCTTTCCATCGAGGTCGACAATTTCGACGAGGTCCACGCCAAAATCCTGAAAGCGGAACTGCCGGTCGAATACGGCCCCGTCAACGAAATATGGGGCGTCCGCCGCCTGTTCCTGCGCGATCCCTTCGGCAAGCTTGTTAATATATTAAGTCACTCATAGAATATATACTATAAATATAGTAGTATTATTTGTATTTCTATTGAATAACGCAAAGACATGAGCATAGAATAATCCAGGCGCATATTTCGGTGGCGGGTTGGATAATATATCTTCGGCAGACATTATCGATGACATCTACGAGGCGGCGCTTTTCCCCGACCGCTGGCCGAAGGTCTTAGCCACAATCGGCCACCGGCTCGATTTCTGGGGCGGCGCCCTCACCTGGGGCAAGGGCGATGAGGAAGTTTGGCTCTTCACGCCCAGTTTCCAGGAACTGATGCAAGCCTTCATGAAGGATGGCTGGAACCACCGCAACGATCGCCTTACCCGCGCCGTCCGCGAGGGACAATTTTCCTTCGTGCACGATTTCGATATTTTCACCCATGCCGAATGGGTGGGGCTGCCGATCGTGCGCGATTTCCTCATGCCGCGCGGACTGGGATATGGCGTGGCGACGCAGGTCGCTCCACCGGACCATCCTGAAATGACGATACTCTTCGAACGCAGGCTCGACAGTGGCGTCATCGGCCCGGAGACCATGGCGGCGCTCGGCTGGCTGAGGCCGCATATCGCCCGCAGCCTCACGCTGGCAACACAGTTGCAGCGCCAGAAGGCCGACGCCATGACGCTCGGCCTCAACGCGATCGGCGCGCCGGCAGCGGTGCTACAGGCAAGCGGACGCGTTCTTTCCGCCAACAACCTGTTTCAGACGATCAAGAAATGTATTTCCATCCGGGCCCGCGACAGGATTTTAATCTTCGACGAGAGATTAAACCGATTGCTCTACAAGGCGCTCGCCGGGCATGGCGTCAGTTCCTTCCCTTTGCCGACCAGCGAAGACAGGGCCTGCATCCTTCATGTCATACCGCTGCGCAAGGACGCGCTGGATCTCTCCCCGAACGGCAGCGCCATCCTGCTGATATCGCAGCCAACGGGCACCATTGCCGATGCCACGCCGCTGCTGAAGGGACTTTACGATCTGACCAAGGGCGAAGCCCGTGTCGCCGTGGAAATCATGAAGGGCCTTTCATTGCCTTCCGTGGCGAAGCAACTCCAAATTTCCCACGAAACGGTTCGCAGCAACGCCAAGTCTATCTATGCAAAAACCGGCAGCACCGGCCAGACCGACCTCGTTCGCCAGCTTTCCGTTTTGACGCGCTACACCATCGGCGAACAGAGCTGATCTCGTGAAGCCGCCGGCAATCTGAAAGACCAGACCGGGCCTCGAATCTTTCCGGAACAAAAAAAACGCCCGGATTGCTCCGGGCGTTTCCATTTAACTTTGGCGGGGCCTCGCAAAGCCCCTGCCCTGCACTGCCTTATTCGGCGGCCGTAGCCGGATCCGTCATGTCCTGCAGCATCTGCGTTGCAGAACCTGCACCCGTACCCTTGCGGCGTTCCTCGAGGATGAGGTCGTCGCGCGAGGTGGCGATGCGGCGGATCTGCGTCATGGTGCCGCCGGTACCGGCCGGGATGAGGCGGCCGACGATGACGTTTTCCTTGAGGCCCTGCAGCGTGTCCGTCTTGCCGGCGATCGCAGCTTCCGTGAGAACCTTTGTGGTTTCCTGGAACGATGCGGCCGAGATGAAGGACGGCGTCTGCAGCGAAGCCTTGGTGATACCAAGCAGAACCGGATCGCCATAGGCAGGCTTCTTGCCTTCTTCCATCAGGCGGTCGTTGTTGTCGTCAAGCTCGATACGATCGACATTGTCGCCAACGATATAGTGGCTGTCGCCCGCATCGGTGACTTCAACCTTCTGCAGCATCTGGCGAACGATCACTTCGATGTGCTTGTCGTTGATCACAACGCCCTGCAGTCGGTAGACTTCCTGGATTTCGTTCACGAGGTAGGAGGCCAGAGCCTCTACGCCCTTGATCGCCAGAATGTCGTGCGGTGCCGGGTTGCCATCGAGAATGTATTCACCCTTCTCGATGTAGTCGCCTTCCTGAAGATGGAAAGGTTTGCTCTTCGGGATCAGGTATTCGACCGGCTCGACACCGTCCTCAGCAGGCTCGATCTGAACGCGACGCTTGTTCTTGTAGTCACGACCGAGACGGATCGTACCATCGATTTCGGCGATGACAGCGTGATCCTTCGGACGACGTGCTTCGAAGAGTTCGGCAACGCGCGGCAGACCACCGGTGATGTCCTTGGTCTTGGCGCTTTCCAGCGGCGAACGTGCAAGCACGTCACCCTGGAAGACCTTGGTGCCCGGTTCAACCGACAGAATGGCGTCTACGGACAGATGGAAGCGGGCTTCGCCACCACGGCTAAGCTTCGCAACAGCGCCCGAAGCATCCTTGATGATGATCGCCGGCTTGAGGTCAGAACCGCGCGGCGTCGAACGCCAGTCGATAACCTGACGCTTGGTGATGCCGGTGGATTCGTCGGTGGCTTCCAGAACGGAGAGACCGTCGACGAGGTCCTCGAAGTGAACGGTGCCTTCCACTTCCGTCATCATTGGACGGGTGTAGGGGTCCCACTCTGCAAGACGCTGGCCACGCCTCACCTTGTCGCCGTCATCCACGAAGATCTTCGAACCGTAAGCGACACGCTGCGAGGAACGTTCCACGCCGCGCTCATCGAGAATGGTGACCGACATGTTACGGCCCATTGCAATGAGAACGCCATCGGAGTTCCGCAGGATGTTGCGGTTCTTGATCTGGATCGTACCTTCATACGATGCTTCCAGGAACGACTGGTCGACCACGTTTGCCGTACCGCCAAGGTGGAAGGTACGCATGGTGAGCTGTGTGCCCGGTTCACCGATCGACTGTGCGGCGATGACGCCAACGGCTTCGCCCATGTTGACCGGAGTACCGCGTGCAAGGTCGCGACCGTAGCAGACGCCGCAAACGCCGATCTGCACTTCGCATGTCAGCGCCGAGCGGATACGGACGGACTGGATGTTGGCCTTCTCGATTTCGACCACATCGGCCTCATCGATCAGCTTCGCCGCATTGACGATGCGCTCGCCGGTCACCGGATGATCGATGTCATCCAGCGCGGTACGGCCGAGGATACGTGCGCCGAGCGAGGCAACAACCTGACCGGCATCGACGATGGCGGTCATGGTGAGGCCCTTGTCGGTACCGCAATCCACGGAGTTGACGATGCAATCCTGCGCCACGTCGACGAGACGACGGGTCAGGTAACCGGAGTTGGCGGTCTTCAAGGCGGTGTCTGCCAGACCCTTACGGGCACCGTGGGTCGAGTTGAAGTACTCGTTAACGGTCAGGCCTTCCTTGAAGTTCGAGATGATCGGCGTCTCGATGATTTCGCCCGAGGGCTTGGCCATCAGGCCGCGCATGCCGCCGAGCTGACGCATCTGGTTCGGAGAACCGCGGGCGCCCGAATGGCTCATCATGTAGATGGAGTTCATCGGCAGCTGACGGCCCGTTTCCGGGTCGAATTCCACAGCCTTGATGCGCGCCATCATTTCTTCGGCGACCTTCTCGGTTGCCTTGCCCCAGGCGTCGACAACCTTGTTGTACTTTTCGCCCTGGGTGATGAGACCGTCGTTATACTGCTGTTCGTATTCCTTCACCAACGCTTCCGTATCGCCGACGATTTTCACCTTGGCGTCCGGAATGACCATGTCGTCCTTGCCGAACGAAATGCCGGCGCGGCAGGCGTGGGAGAAGCCGAGCTGCATGATGCGGTCGCAGAAGATCACCGTGTCCTTCTGGCCGCAGTGACGGTAGACCGTGTCGATCATCTTGGAGATGTTCTTCTTGGTCATTTCCTGGTTGCAGGTCTCGAACGGCACGTTGACGTTCTTCGGCAGAAGTTCGCCGATGAGCATGCGGCCGGGGGTCGTTTCATAAATCTTCGATACCGGCTTGCCGTCGGCATCCACGGTCTTGAAGCGACCACGGATCTTGGCATGCAGCGTCACGACCTTGTTTTCAAGCGCGTGATGCAATTCGCCGATATCCGAGAAGGCCATGCCTTCGCCGGGCTCGTTCTGGTTCATGATCGACAGGTAATACAGGCCGAGAACCATGTCCTGCGAAGGAACGATGATCGGATGGCCGTTTGCCGGATGCAGGATGTTGTTGGTCGACATCATCAGCACGCGGGCTTCAAGCTGGGCTTCCAGCGAAAGCGGCACGTGAACGGCCATCTGGTCGCCGTCGAAGTCGGCGTTGAAGGCCGTGCAGACGAGCGGATGCAGCTGGATGGCCTTGCCTTCGACCAGCATGGGTTCGAAGGCCTGGATACCCAGACGGTGCAGCGTCGGTGCGCGGTTCAGAAGGACCGGATGTTCGCGGATGACCTCGTCGAGGATATCCCAGACTTCCGGCTTTTCTTTTTCAACCAGCTTCTTGGCCTGTTTGACGGTCGAGGAGTAACCCTTGGCGTCGAGGCGGGCATAGATGAACGGCTTGAACAGTTCGAGCGCCATCTTCTTCGGCAGGCCGCACTGGTGCAGCTTCAGTTCCGGGCCGGTCACGATGACCGAACGGCCGGAATAGTCGACGCGCTTGCCGAGAAGGTTCTGGCGGAAGCGGCCCTGCTTGCCCTTGAGCATATCGGAGAGCGACTTCAGCGGACGCTTGTTGGCACCCGTGATGACGCGACCGCGACGGCCGTTGTCGAACAGCGCATCGACGGATTCCTGCAACATACGCTTTTCGTTGCGGATGATGATACCCGGCGCGCGAAGCTCGATCAGGCGCTTCAGACGGTTGTTACGGTTGATGACGCGGCGATAGAGATCGTTAAGGTCCGACGTCGCGAAACGACCGCCATCCAGCGGAACCAGCGGACGAAGGTCCGGCGGAATAACCGGAACGACCTTCATGATCATCCATTCCGGACGGTTGCCGGATTCCATGAAGTTCTCAACGATCTTGAGACGCTTCATATATTTCTTCTGCTTGAGTTCCGACGTGGTCTCGGCAAGCTCGGCGCGCAGGTCGCCGGCGATCTTTTCGAGGTTCATCGAAGCCAGCATCTCGTAGATGGCTTCAGCGCCGATCATGGCGGTGAACTGGTCTTCGCCGAATTCGTCAACGGCGATCATGTACTCTTCCTCGGACAGAAGCTGGTTCTGCTTCATCGAGGTGAGGCCCGGTTCGGTGACGATGTAGTTCTCGAAATAGAGAACGCGCTCGACATCCTTCAGCGTCATGTCGAGCAACGTCGAGATACGCGAAGGAAGCGACTTCAGGAACCAGATATGGGCAACAGGCGCAGCAAGCTCGATATGGCCCATGCGCTCGCGGCGAACGCGCGACAGCGTAACTTCGACGCCGCACTTTTCGCAGATGATGCCCTTGTACTTCATGCGCTTGTACTTACCGCACAGGCACTCGTAGTCCTTGATCGGTCCGAAGATGCGCGCGCAGAAAAGACCGTCGCGTTCCGGCTTGAACGTACGGTAGTTGATGGTTTCCGGCTTCTTGATCTCGCCGTAGGACCACGACAGAATTTTTTCCGGCGAAGCGATCGAAATCCGGATGGAATCGAAATGCTGCGCAGGCACCTGAGGATTGAAAAGATTCATGACCTCTTGGTTCATGCCTTGTCTCCTTGAGAGGCTAGCTGCTGCCCCTGTTTGCATCTGGACCGGCTTCTTCCCGGGTCACCGTCCAGAGCTTTAAATACGGATTAACCGCACAATGCGGCGAAAGTGTCCCACAGCAACCGCCGGCTGCCGGGGAAACCGGCAGGCGCCAAAAAGGCGCCCGCCTCTCTTACTCTTTATTCCGCCGCGTCAGGCAGCTGATCCTCGGACTGGTTCTCGATCTTCGAGTTCTCCAGTTCGACCGAAAGACCGAGCGACCGCATTTCCTTGACGAGAACGTTGAAGCTCTCGGGGATACCGGCCTCGAAGGTATCGTCGCCACGGACGATTGCCTCATAGACCTTGGTGCGGCCCGCTACGTCGTCCGACTTGACGGTGAGCATTTCCTGCAGCGTGTAAGCCGCGCCGTATGCTTCCAGAGCCCAGACTTCCATTTCCCCGAAGCGCTGTCCGCCGAACTGCGCCTTGCCGCCCAGCGGCTGCTGGGTAACGAGCGAGTAAGGACCGATCGAGCGAGCATGGATCTTGTCGTCGACAAGGTGGTTCAGCTTGATCATGTACATGTAGCCGACGGTGACCTTACGGTCGAACTGCTCACCGGTACGACCGTCATAAAGAACGGACTGACCGGATTCATGCAGACCTGCCTTCTTCAGCATCGCAGCAACGTCTGGCTCATGCGCACCGTCGAAGACCGGGGTCGCGATGGAAACACCGCGCTTGGCTTCTTCGGCAAGCTTGACCAGCGACGCATCGTCAAAGCGCTTTACCTCGTCATGCGATTCACTCGCATAGATTTCGGTAAGCTCCGTGCGAAGCTCGCTGATGTCCAGCGTCTTGTGATACTCTTCGAGCATCTCGCCGATCTTCTTGCCCATGCCTGCGCATGCCCATGCGAGGTGGGTTTCGAGGATCTGGCCGACGTTCATGCGCGAAGGCACGCCGAGCGGGTTCAAGCAGATATCGACGTGCGTGCCGTCTTCGAGGAACGGCATGTCCTCGACAGGAACGATACGCGAGACGACACCCTTGTTACCGTGACGGCCGGCCATCTTGTCGCCCGGCTGGATCTTGCGCTTCACAGCAACAAAGACCTTGACCATCTTCATGACGCCCGGAGGCATTTCATCGCCGCGCTGGACCTTTTCGACCTTGTCCATGAAGCGCTGTTCAAGGCGCGACTTGGATTCGTCGTACTGACCGCGAAGCGCTTCCAGTTCGGACTGAGCCTTTTCGTCCTCGACCGCGAACATCCACCACTGCGAGCGGGGATATTCGGAGACGATGGCGTTGGAAAGCTCGACGCCCTTCTTGAAACCCTTCGGACCGGCGATGGAAACCTGACCACGCAACATGTCGATCAGACGGCCGTAGACGTTACGGTCGAGGATAGCCTGTTCGTCGTCGCGGTCCTTCGCCAGACGCTCGATCTCTTCGCGCTCGATAGCCATCGCGCGCTCGTCCTTCTCCACACCGTGACGGTTGAAGACGCGGACTTCCACAACGGTACCAAACGTGCCCGGAGGCATGCGCATGGAGGTGTCGCGAACGTCGGAAGCCTTTTCACCGAAGATGGCGCGCAGAAGCTTTTCTTCCGGCGTCATCGGGCTTTCGCCCTTCGGCGTGATCTTGCCGACGAGGATGTCGCCCGGCTGAACTTCCGCACCGATGTAAACGATACCGGCTTCGTCGAGGTTCTTCAGCGCTTCTTCCGAAACATTCGGAATGTCGCGCGTGATTTCTTCCGGACCAAGCTTCGTGTCACGCGCCATCACTTCGAATTCTTCGATGTGGATGGAGGTGAACACGTCGTCGGAAACGATACGTTCCGACATCAGGATCGAGTCTTCGTAGTTGTAGCCATTCCAGGGCATGAACGCGACGAGCGCGTTGCGGCCGAGCGCCAGATCGCCGAGATCGGTCGACGGGCCGTCCGCGATGATATCACCCTTAGAGATGAGATCGCCTACGGAGACCAGCGGACGCTGGTTGACGCAGGTGTTCTGGTTCGAACGCTGGAACTTCTGCAGACGGTAGATATCGACGCCCGACTTGCCTGCATCGAGGTCTTCCGTAGCGCGGATAACGATACGGGTCGCATCCACCTGATCGACGACACCGCTGCGGCGAGCCGCAATGGCAGCGCCGGAGTCACGGGCAACGATCGGTTCCATGCCGGTGCCGACGAACGGCGCTTCCGCCCGCAGAAGCGGAACGGCCTGACGCTGCATGTTCGAGCCCATGAGAGCGCGGTTGGCGTCGTCGTTTTCCAGGAACGGAATGAGAGCCGCCGCGACCGAAACGAGCTGCTTCGGCGAAACGTCCATCAGGTTGATGTTGTCGCGCGGTGCGAGCATGACTTCGCCCGAGTGACGGCAAACGACGAACTCTTCAACGAAGGTGCCTTCGGCATCGAGTTCGGCATTGGCCTGTGCGACGTAGTACTTGGCCTCTTCCATGGCGGAGAGGTAGATCACGTCGGTCGTCACTTTGCCGTCGATGATCTTGCGGTACGGGCTTTCGATAAAGCCGTACTTGTTGACGCGGGCAAAGGTGGCAAGCGAGTTGATCAGACCGATGTTCGGGCCTTCCGGCGTTTCGATCGGGCAAATACGGCCATAGTGGGTCGGGTGAACGTCGCGGACTTCGAAGCCGGCGCGCTCACGGGTCAGACCACCCGGTCCAAGAGCCGAAAGACGGCGCTTGTGGGTGATTTCCGAAAGCGGGTTCACCTGGTCCATGAACTGCGAAAGCTGCGAGGAACCGAAGAATTCGCGAACGGCGGCAGCTGCCGGCTTCGCGTTGATCAGGTCCTGCGGCATCACGGTGTCGATTTCGATCGAGGACATACGTTCCTTGATCGCACGTTCCATGCGCAGAAGGCCGAGGCGGTACTGGTTTTCCATCAGCTCGCCGACCGAACGCACACGGCGGTTGCCGAGGTTGTCGATGTCGTCGATTTCGCCCTTGCCGTCGCGCAGTTCGACCAGCATCTTCACGACCGCGAGGATGTCTTCCTTGCGCAGCGTGCGCACGGTGTCTTCCGCATCGAGGTCGAGACGCATGTTCATCTTCACGCGGCCAACAGCCGAAAGGTCGTAACGCTCGCTATCGAAGAACAGCGAGTTGAACATGGCTTCCGCCGAGTCCATCGTCGGCGGTTCACCCGGACGCATGACGCGATAGATGTCGAACAGCGCTTCCTGGCGGTTCTGGTTCTTGTCGGCGGAGAGCGTGTTGCGGATATAGGCGCCAACATTGACGTGGTCGATGTTGAGGACCGGAATCTCGTCAAAGCCGGACTGAAGAATGAGGCCGAGCGTCTTCTCGTCGATTTCGTCGCCGGCTTCGAGATAGATTTCGCCCGTCGAGTAGTTGACGATGTCTTCGGCAAGGAAGTTGCCGTAGAGGTCTTCGTCGGTCGCCTTGAGTGCCTTCAGGCCCTTGTCGACGAGCTGACGGATAAGACGCGGGGTCAGCTTCTTGCCACCTTCGACAACGACTTCGCCGGTATCGGCGTCGATCATGTCGGTGATGACCTTGGCATTCTTCAACGCCTCAGGCTGGAACGGAATCCGCCAGCCATCGCCGGCGCGCTCGTAGGAAGCCTTAGTATAGAAGGTCGACAGGATTTCTTCGCCATCCATGCCGAGCGCCATCAGGAGCGAGGTCACGGGCAGCTTGCGGCGGCGGTCGATACGCGCATAGACGATGTCCTTGGCGTCGAACTCGATGTCGAGCCAGGAACCGCGATACGGGATCACACGCGCAGCGAAGAGCAGCTTGCCGGAAGAATGGCTCTTGCCCTTGTCGTGATCGAAGAACACGCCCGGCGAACGATGCATCTGCGAAACGATGACGCGCTCGGTGCCGTTGACGATGAACGTGCCGTTATTGGTCATGAGCGGCATATCGCCCATGTATACGGACTGTTCCTTGATGTCCTTGATGGACTTCGCGCCTGTATCCTCGTCAATATCAAACACGATGAGACGCAGCGTCACTTTCAGCGGCGCAGCATAGGTCAGGTCGCGCTGACGGCATTCCTCGACGTCGAACTTCGGTGCTTCGAATTCGTAGGAAACGAATTCGAGCATGGACGCACCGGAAAAATCGGTGATCGGGAATACGGATTTGAATACGGCATTCAATCCCTCGTCGGGACGGCCACCCTTGGGCTCGTCAACCATGAGAAACTGGTCGTACGAAGCCTTCTGAACCTCGATGAGGTTCGGCATTTCCGCTACTTCTGGAATTTTGCCGAAAAACTTGCGTACGCGCCTGCGACCGTTAAACGAAAGGGTCTGAGCCATCGTCGCTCCTTTAAAATTGCATCCGGGCCTGCAACGGACGGGAACCGATGGCCAGTCGATCCCGTCAAGCAATGGGTGTCATCAATCTCGTTCCACATCCCAGATCGATCAGGCCGGATTGCCTAGATGAGCCGGTTCGGAACCATTCTCTTGAAGAACCCATTACCCAAAAGCCATTTTCACGCGGCTTTTGGGTAATAAGTTTTAAAACGATGACGACGGAAAGGGGCATGAAGCCCCTTCCCGCCAGCAATCGCAAGATTACTTAACGTCGACCTTGGCGCCTGCGTCTTCAAGCTTCTTCTTGAGGTCAGCAGCTTCAGCCTTGGAAACAGCTTCCTTGACAGCCTTCGGAGCGCCTTCAACGAGGTCCTTGGCTTCCTTCAGGCCGAGACCCGTGATAGCGCGGACTTCCTTGATGACGTTGATCTTGTTGGCGCCAGCGTCAACCAAGACAACGTCGAATTCGGTCTTTTCTTCTTCAACGACAGCAGCAGCAGCACCGCCAGCAGCAGCAACAGCTACCGGAGCAGCGGCGGAAACGCCCCACTTTTCTTCGAGAAGCTTCGACAGTTCTGCAGCTTCCAGAACGGTCAGGGTGGAGAGGTCTTCAACGATCTTTGCGAGATCAGCCATTTTGATAGTTCCTTTTGTTCAGTTCGAACCAGTTTGAATAGTTACAGCGAAAAACCGCCTTAAGCGGCTTCGTCCTTCTTGGCGTAAGCCGAGAACACCCGTGCAAGCTGGCTTGCAGGTGCTGCGACAACCGTGGCGATGCGCGTTGCCGGGGCATTGAGAAGGCCCAGCAGCTTTGCACGCAGCTCGTCCAGCGAAGGCAGGGTCGCAAGCGACTTGACTGCTTCGGCGTTGAGCGTGGTTGTACCCATGGCGCCACCGAGAACAACGATCTTGTCGTTGGTCTTGGCGAAATCCATGACGACTTTCGGAGCCGTCATAGGGTCGACGCTGTATGCAATCAGCGTCTGACCCGTGAAGAGATTTGTCATCCCTTCCGACTCCGTGCCCTGAAGAGCGATCTTGGCCAGGCGGTTCTTCGCGACCTTGACGGTGCCTCCGGCAGCGCGCATCTTCGAACGGAAGTCGTTCATCTGCGCAACGGTGACACCAGCATAGTGGGCCACGACAACCGAACCGGAAGCCTTGAAGACTTCGTTCAGCTCCGTGACGAATTCGCGTTTTTCCGCTCTTTCCACTGTCTGTCTCCAGTAGACGGGGCCACATAAGTGTGAACCCGTCGGGTTTGCCTTTGCCCCAAGGGACCTTTTACAAAGATCCCGAGCGACGCTCGAGGATCCTGTCCCCCGCTCTGTCGCCGTAAACGGCTTCAGGCACAGGCACACCAGGTTCGAACCGGACAGTCAGGCATCCAAAGACGCCTCAAATCCAGCCTCACCCGTCTCATGCAGGCTTTAGTGATTAAGGCCAGACCCCGAGGGAAATGGCCGCCTACAATCTCGGACAGGAGTTCCGGGTTTCCCCGGAAATCTCCGGCTCCCTGAGAGCCGGAAATTCTTTTAGTCACGCTCCCCGATAGGGAAGCGCGAGAATTGATTAAGCCGAAACCGACGAAGGGTCGATCTTGACGCCCGGACCCATGGTCGAGGAGATGGCAACACGCTTGACGTAGTTGCCCTTGGCGCCAGCCGGCTTTGCCTTGATGACCGCATCGGCGAAAGCCTTGATGTTTTCTTCAAGAGCCTTGGCATCGAACGAAGCCTTGCCAACGCCAGCATGTACGATACCGGCCTTTTCGACGCGGAATTCGACAGCACCGCCCTTGGACGCCTTGACGGCGCCGGCAACATCCATCGTCACCGTACCGACCTTCGGGTTCGGCATCATGCCACGCGGGCCGAGTACCTTACCGAGACGGCCGACGAGCGGCATCATGTCCGGGGTCGCGATGCAACGATCGAAGTCGATCTTGCCGCCCTGGACGATTTCAACCAGCTCTTCCGCACCGACGATGTCAGCGCCGGCGGCCTTGGCTTCGTCAGCCTTGACGCCACGGGCGAAAACGGCGACGCGAACGTCACGGCCTGTGCCGTTCGGCAGATTGACAACGCCGCGAACCATCTGGTCCGCATGACGCGGGTCAACGCCGAGGTTCATCGAAACTTCAACGGTTTCGTCGAACTTGGCGATCGCACGTTCCTTGACCATCGAAATGGCGTCGGTCAGAACGTAGAGCTTGTTAGGATCCACGCCTTCGCGGATCTTCTGAATGCGCTTTGCTACCTTGGTCATGATCAACCTACCACTTCAAGGCCCATGGCGCGGGCAGAACCCTCAACCATTGCCATTGCGCCTTCGATATCGGCAGCATTCAGATCCTTCATCTTGGCTTCTGCGATCGTCTTGACCTGAGCCTTGGTGATGGAGCCGACCTTGGCACCCTTGCCGGGTGTCTTGGAGCCGGAGGTGATCTTTGCTTCCTTCTTCAGCCAATACGTCATCGGCGGCTGCTTCATGATGAAGGTGAAGGACTTGTCCTGGTAGTAGGTGATGACGACCGGGATCGGCATACCCTTTTCCATTTCCTGCGTGGCGGCATTGAACGCCTTGCAGAATTCCATGATGTTAACGCCACGCTGACCAAGCGCAGGACCGATCGGCGGGGACGGATTGGCCGACCCTGCCTTCACCTGAAGCTTGAGCTGGCCTGCAACTTTCTTAGCCATTTCTCTCTGCCTTTCAATTCAAACCGGTCGCCCGGTTTCTCTTCTAGCCGGATCGCTCCGGCGGCTGCGGTTGCGTGGTGCGGTGTGCTGCCCCGGCTTAAAGAGTCAGCCTGCCTCCCACGCGGTTTGGGGTTTCACCCCTCCAGTCAGACCTTCTCGACCTGACTGTATTCCAGCTCGACCGGCGTAGCGCGGCCGAAAATCGAAACTTCCACCTTCAGGCGCGAACGCTCTTCGTCGACATCCTGAACCACGCCGTTGAACGACGCGAACGGACCATCGGAAACGCGAACCTGCTCGCCGATCTCGAACGTAACCGAAGACTTCGGACGCTCGACACCTTCCTGAACCTGACCGAGAATACGGTCGGCTTCATAATCCGGAATCGGAACAGGCTTATTGTCCGAACCGAGGAAACCCGTTACCTTCGGTGTGTTCTTGATGAGGTGATAAGCCTCATCCGTCAGGTCGGCGCGCACCATCACGTAACCCGGAAAGAACTTGCGCTCGCTGTCGACCTTGCGGCCACGACGAACCTCGACGACCTTTTCGGTCGGGACGAGGATTTTCTCGAAAAGATGACTAAGACCCTTCTGACGAGCCTTTTCTTCGATCGACTCGGCGACCTTCTTTTCGAAATTTGAATATGCGTGAACGATGTACCAGCGCGCTGCCATTTTTTTATTCTCCGTTCAATCCGTTACCGGCCGACACTCAGCACGAGGCTAAGCAGCCAGCCGATGAGCTGGTCAGCAGCAAAAAAGAACAGAGCCGCAAAAATGACCATCACAAGCACCATAGCCGTCGAAATCATGGTCTCGCGGCGCGACGGCCAAGTGATCTTTGACGCTTCGGCGCGCACCTGCTGCAGAAACGTAAACGGATTGGTTTTGGATGCCATTGACTGCCCACGCAATTACGGCGCGTAAAGCCGAACTAGTCAGCCCCACGCACCGCGTGTCTGTTTTGACCTTACATAAACACCGATTCCGCTTTTAACAAGAGGAAATCGACATTCGGCGAAATTCGCCGGAAACCCGGCACCATCTGCCATGCAGCGAAAACCGCGCTTGCGGATGGAAAGTGGCAGGGGCAGTAAGGCTCGAACTTACGACCTGCGGTTTTGGAGACCGCCGCTCTACCAACTGAGCTATACCCCTTCGTCACCGTAACCGGCTAAGAAAATCGCTTGGCCAATTCGGTATGCGCTCCTTTAAGACGCAGGGAAAAGAATGGCAAGCCCTTTTTGTTCGCTTCCAGAATAATCTACGAAGCTTGTGGACATGTTTTTTTGGCCATGAGACAGACCCGATGATCAAAGGCACTCACCGCAATAAACACCGCCCGCCACCGTCGCGACAAACGAGTACGATCGATGCCGGCGAACAATAATTCCTGATGTTTCAAGGTTTCGGGCGCGCTGCGGCCGGGCTTCACAAGCTACTGTTGCCTATACTTACGCTTGAAATGAGCAGCACGGCGCGCCGCTGAACGTCGCCATTTACGAATCGTCGCCATAGAAAAGAAGCGAGAGAGTTTCTTTAAAATTCCGCGAAAACCGTGACCGGTCTTGCTGCCGTAATTGCTGCGACCAAACCCCGAATGGCTGATGCCCGTTCCGGCCAGCCAGGCCATGATTGCCCCCTCCTCCTTGTAGTGAAGGCTGATCTCGGCCTCTGTCCTGAAACCGGCATAACCTTGCGGCAGCTTTCTATAGTCTGAAAGCCGCTTCACTGTCGGATTGAACGTAAAACTATGCCAGACGCGATGTGCAGTCGGAGGTATCCGCCAATACGCAATCTCTCCCGACGCATTCGGCATGCGATGGATGTCCCGAGGCATGTCGGCATCCGTTCTGAGCTGCACCAGCGCGACCTGCGGATCCCGCTTCAGTATCTCTATGCCCTTCCCTACCACCTGCGAGGCGGGAAACGCCCAGTCATCTTCCAGATGCAGAATGTAGGGCGTCTGAACTTCCGAGTAGGCTTTGTCGATCGAGCGGTGCTGCCCGATATTGACGCCGTTCAAAATGACCCGAATCGGTTGCTCCGGATACCGTGACGGTATCGTTTGCACCGTTTCGTCGTCCGAATCTTCGATAATAATAAATTCGCGCAGCGGATAATCATTCGTTGAGAAAAAGCTGTCGAGCGTCTCAACGAGGAGATCGGGGCGGCGGCAACTGGTCAGCACTACAGTTAAATCGGACATAGAGTTGTCTCGGAAGGAGTGGTCTCGGAAGGGAACAGCCCGCCGAATACTTCGGCATCAGCTGAGTACGCTCGCGGCCTAAGGCAAAGACCCGTTACACTCGCCACATCTCCGCCATGCAACATGGGCGGTAAATGCCCAAGAATCTCAGGAATGACGTTAAAAGGCAGAGAAATAGCATAAACCCCGAAGATACACCGCCATACATAAGAGTTGATGCAGGTAAAATCACTCAACTGCTGCCATGAGGGTAAGAAACTATCCTCTTATTTTCAAGCATCGAGCTTGACGTAAAAAACGATTTTCACAAAAAAAACGGCGGTGCCGGAGCACCGCCGCTTTATATTTACGTCCTCAATATCCGGCGAAGTCGCCGTCTATCGAAATTACTCGACGATGCTGGCCACGATGCCGGCGCCGACGGTACGGCCGCCTTCGCGGATAGCGAAGCGCAGCTTTTCTTCCATCGCGATCGGAACGATCAGCTCGACTTCAACGGTGACGTTGTCGCCAGGCATAACCATTTCCGTGCCTTCCGGCAGCGAAACGATACCGGTCACGTCAGTCGTACGGAAGTAGAACTGCGGACGGTAGTTCGTGAAGAACGGCGTATGACGGCCGCCTTCTTCCTTCGTCAGGATGTAGGCTTCTGCCATGAACTTCTTGTGCGGCTTGACCGAACCCGGCTTGCACAGGATCTGACCACGCTCGACGCCGTCACGGGTAACGCCGCGAACCAGAGCACCGATGTTGTCGCCAGCCTGGCCCTGATCGAGCAGCTTGCGGAACATTTCAACGCCGGTAACCGTCGTCTTCGACGTCGGACGAATGCCGACGATCTCGACTTCTTCACCAACCTTGACAATACCGCGCTCAACGCGACCCGTCACAACCGTACCACGGCCCGAGATCGAGAATACGTCTTCGATCGGCATCAGGAACGGCTGGTCGATCGGACGCTCAGGCGTCGGGATGTAGGCGTCGACAGCGGCCATCAGCTCGCGGATCGCGTCTTCACCAATCTTCTTGTCGGAATCTTCAAGAGCGGCAAGAGCCGAACCCTTGACGATCGGGATATCGTCGCCCGGGAAGTCGTAGGACGACAGAAGTTCGCGAACTTCCAGTTCAACCAGCTCGAGAAGCTCGGCGTCGTCAACCTGATCGACCTTGTTGAGGAACACGACGATTGCCGGAACGCCAACCTGGCGAGCAAGCAGGATGTGCTCGCGCGTCTGCGGCATCGGGCCGTCGGCTGCCGAGCAAACCAGGATCGCGCCATCCATCTGCGCTGCACCGGTGATCATGTTCTTGACGTAGTCGGCGTGGCCGGGGCAGTCAACGTGGGCATAGTGGCGAGCAGGCGTCTCATATTCGACGTGCGCCGTCGAAATGGTGATGCCGCGCGCCTTTTCTTCCGGCGCAGCGTCGATCTGGTCATACGCCTTGTATTCGCCGAAGTACTTCGTGATCGCAGCAGTCAGCGACGTCTTGCCGTGGTCGACGTGACCGATCGTGCCAATGTTGACGTGCGGCTTATTGCGCTCAAACTTGCTCTTTGCCATGTGAATTGCTTCCTGTGAACGTGAAGTAGTTTCCCCGGGCGGGCCGGTTTGGTGTCGCCGTTTAAGGCTTTGTAAGCGAATGCGCAAGACTTAATTGTTAAAGCGCCTTCGCGCGCGTCCGCAGCGCGCCCCAAGGCGCACATATGGTGCTTTCTTTGCAATATTCAAAGGCGGTTCAGCCTGGCGGCGGCGCGGACGGAGGAGCAGGCCGACAGAACCCCATCCTGCACCCCTCTTCGCACAATCGGATCGCTTGACAAGCTTTTCTTTATCACAACTTCTTTACCTCGACCGGCATCATGGCTTAAGGAAATTTCATCGCCGGGGGGAGACGGGCGAGCGGAACGATGCGCCCGGCGCATCACCTCACGTCACATATTGATCAGCCGCGTTCTCCCGCGCGACCTCTCATTCCGTTTCAGGACCGTTCCATGGAAATTTTCACAGCCGCCGGCTTCACGGCATTCATGCAAGTCATCGCGATCGATCTTGTTCTTGCGGGCGACAACGCCATCGTCATCGGCCTTGCCGCCGCCGGTCTTCCCGCGCATCTTCGCCGCAAGGCGATCCTGGTCGGCATCATCGCCGCGACCGTATTGCGCATCGGTTTCGCCGCCGTCACCGTCCAACTTCTTTCCATCGTCGGCCTGCAACTGTTCGGCGGACTTCTGCTGGCCTGGGTATGCTGGAAGATGTGGTCGGAACTGCGCGATGCCGCAGGCTCCATCGAAGACGAGGTAACGGACGAAGAGGCTGACCTCACCAAGGGTCACAAGACCTTCTTTCAGGCCGCGACCCAGATCGTCATCGCCGATGTATCCATGTCGCTGGATAACGTCCTGGCCGTCGCCGGCGCCGCGCAGGATCATGTAACGGTGCTGATAATCGGCCTCGTCGTTTCGATCGCCCTCATGGGCCTCGCCGCCAACTACGTCGCCAAGCTGCTGCACCGCTATCGCTGGATTTCCTATCTCGGCCTGATGGTCATCATCTATGTGGCGCTCAACATGCTTTACCATGGCGTGATCGAGGTCCTGCCTTACGTCAGAGCCTATCTGGGCTGAAACCGCCTGTCGCTACACCTTCACGAAAAGCCCGGAAACGCAGGTTTCCGGGCTTTTTTCGTGACATACGGGTGCCTAGGCCCCTCGCCCGAACAGCGCCGCAACCATGTTTTCACCGCCTCGAAAACCGCCTCCGGCGGGCGGGGCCGGCCATGGAGAATCGGCCGCCGCAACCGCTGCAACATTCGGATAAGACAAGGAAATCGCGATTTTTCGCCCATGGGTTTTGGTAATTGAGGTCAGCCACGGGCAAGCCTAGGGAGCTAGTCCATAAGTCATAATAATAAAAAGAAAGGTAAAGCCGCCAATGGCTTACGACTGGAGCGGCGGTCGTACCCGCCGCCTTCGCCGGATGAAACTGGGCGCTGTTACAAGCTCTCTCATCCTGCTGGCGCTTTTTGCGGCGCTCGTTCTTGGCTGAACGCGTCAAGCGCACAATCCAACGCTGACCGGCGGCATGGCAAGGTTTTAAAACCGCCCTGCCGCCGCTCCTTCAGGGCTGCACCTGATATACGCGCACGGCACTTTAATTCGATCCGGAGGCCGCCGCGGCACCTATCGAAACAGCCAATAAACGACGCCGAGAATCATCCCCCACATCAGCAATGATATGACCAGTACGGTGAGGTAGTTTCGAAATCGTCTGGTCATCCGCCCACATTGCCGACCGGCCGTTATGGAACAGCCGTAACCGTTTGATTGCTGGATGCGGATCAAACCGCAAGATCAACTCTTTCTATCAAGATGCTGAATCGCAAACCATTCGCAGATTTCACCCACCCGAAAACGGGGTTGCCTGACATGGCAAAACAACGCCGATAGACGGGAACGCGCATTCATCACGGCCCCCGCTCCACATCGCACCGCGATTGATCCAAGGCCCGCAACCTGTCCTGACAATGCCCCAAAAATTGTAAAATACAGATCCCGCCCTTACCGGCAGGATTGACCCGACAGGATTTGCGGAGGGCACGGAAACGCCTCGCGTCCTTTCCAGGACGTAACGAAACAGGCACCAGCCGCCCGAATCAGCGCATCGCGCCTTCCGAAGCTGTTGCGGACGACACGAGGATGTCGGGGCGACGGCGATCAGCCGCCGCCCCGATCCGTATCAGCTCTTCAGCGCCGTGTTGCACAGGCTCCAATAACCGCCACCCTTCTGGATCCATTTCAGATCGCCGAGCGTGCCGTCATTCTTGTTTTTGTGATAGGAGTCGACGCAGGTCTTCAGGCGGGCCTTTCCAGGGGTCTCGCTTGAATATTTCTTATCGACAGCACTCGGAAAAGCGACGCCCTTCGGGGCTCTTACCGTCGCTTTTGCGGGTTCCTTGTCGGTTGTAGCCGCGACTTGCTTGTCGTCGGCAGCATCTTCAGCCGCAGCGTCGCTGCCACAGAACTTGGCGCGATAGTCGTTCCATTTGACATCTTTCGCGGACCCGTCGGTTTTCGCCGCCTGGTACTTCACGCTGCACTCTTTCATGGTGAGTGCGGCTGCGGGGGAGACAAACGCCGCCGACGCGAGCAGCGCTAAAGATGAGAGAATTACAACCCTGTTAATCATTGAAGACTCCCGTTTGCATAATTGCCGGCAGACTATCCGACCGGGCTTTCCGCTTGTCAACGAGCAGTGCAGTAAGGACCAAGGGTTTGAACGCATTGCAACATACGGCGCCTGAAGCTTTACTCGCAACACCGATGAAAATATTCGCCCGATCACTCGTCTTCCGGAATAAAGCCCCCGGTCTGGCGTTTCCAGAGCCGGGCGAACAATCCGCCCCGTTCGATCAGTTCTTCCGGTCGTCCTTCTTCGATAATCCGGCCGTGATCCAGCACGATGATCCGGTCCATTCTGGCAATCGTGGAAAGGCGATGCGCGATCGCGATCACCGTCTTGCCCTCCATCACCAGATTGAGCTTGTCCTGAATGGCCGCCTCGGATTCGCTGTCCAAGGCGGACGTCGCCTCGTCCAGAATGAGGATGGGAGCGTCTTTCAACAACACACGGGCAATGGCGACACGCTGGCGTTGTCCGCCTGAGAGCTTGATACCGCGATCTCCGACAAAAGCCTCATATCCCGTTCGCCCCTCGCTGTCGGCCAGATCGGCAATGAAGGCGTCGGCCTTCGCCACTTTCGACGCCTGCTCTATCTCATCCTGCATCGCCTCCGGCCGCCCATAGCGGATATTGTCGCCCACCGAACGGTGCAGCAGCGCAACATCCTGGGCAATCACTCCGATATTGCGGCGCAGGCTTGCCTGCGTGACATCGCGAATATCCTGATTATCGATACGAATGGCCCCATCCTGAATGTCGTAGAAACGCAGGAGCAGGTTGACCAGCGTCGTCTTTCCCGCACCCGACAATCCCACAAGCCCGACCTTCTCCCCGGCCCGAACGACGAGCGACAGATCATCGACCACGGGTTTGCCGGACTTGTAGGCGAAGCGGATATTGCCGAAGTGTATTTCTCCAAGCGATACGGTCAGCTCTTTGGCGTCCTCCCTGTCGGTAATGGTCGGCGGCGTCGTCATGACAGGCATGGCGTCCTTGATCGTGCCTATCGCCTGAAAGATCTGCTGGCCCATCTGCAGGAAAGTGAATGTGTGCCCCGACAGCCGTTGCAGAATATAGACGGCGCCGACAAATTCCCCGACCGTAATGAAACCCTTCACCAGACCGGAAAAACCGACCGACAGGATCGCCAGCCACAGCGCCATGTTGAGCGCAACGACGACCAGTTCGGACATGCGGTAGACCCGTTGCTCCTTGTGCTGGGTGTGGACCGACTTGTTCAGGATACGACGGATCGCTCCCGCCTCGCTGTCTTCGGCGGCGAACTGCTTGATCATCTGCATGTTGCTGTAGAGATCGGTTATCGCACCGGAGACGAGGCTTCGCTGCTTTGCCGACCGCCGCGACCGCTCCGTGAAGACAGGCGCCAGTTTGACGGCGAGAACGACGTTGAGCACGATCCAGATCAACACCGGCAGCGCGAGTTGCCAGGACAAAGTCCAGAGCAGAACGAGCGAACCGACCATTTGCAGCAGAAAGCGCGGTCCGAGCTGGAATGCGTTGATGATCTGCTGCTGCACGGCCGACGACACCTGCGAGAGGCGCGAGGCCACCTGCCCGGCGTATAGCTCATGGAAAAACGCGAGGTCCTGCCGCTCCACCGCCTTGTGACCCTGCCACTGGATGGCAACCGGCATTGCAATGCCGAGTGTATGCGAGTTCAGCGTATTGAGAAGGAACGACGCGATCGGCATGACCGGGAAGATCAGCACGCCGAGGATTGTGAGCAGCAGCCATTCATTGCGCAGAAAAGCCGCCGCTCCCTGCGCCGTCACACCATCGACGATGACGGACAATCCCCAGATGATCGACAGATTGATGGCTTCCACAACCATGGACGACAAGGCAAGAGCGATGAGAACGCCGCGAAACATCGAAATGAAATGCAGCAGCACCGCGACCGGGCCTTTCGACGGCAGCGGGCGGAAAGGAATGTCGAGCGGCCGTATCAGCGTCTCGAAAGGGCGGAATATCGTATCTGAAATCGACATGGGCCTCTCGGATCACAACTTGGTATCTACGGGGGAGGAATCAGCTACGCACCCGGCATGGAACCACGGGCCGCTCCCGACCTCAATCGCAAACAATGGGAGGCGCTGCCACGGCACCTGAGTGCAAAGCTCGGCACTTGCTCAGAAATGCCGCGCGCATGGATGAAGTAGAGCGCGCAGATCAACGCGCTGCATGCTTTTGCGCACGGGAAAAAACGACGCTGAAAAATCAGCGTGTGTTGGACGTCATTGATCTTATTGGAAAAATCGCTGGAGCGGGTAGCGGGAATCGAACCCGCGTATTCAGCTTGGAAGGCTGCTGCTCTACCATTGAGCTATACCCGCGGTGGTGATTTCGATCCTGCGCAGAATGGTGGAGGGAGTTGGATTTGAACCAACGTAGGCGTAGCCAACGGATTTACAGTCCGTCCCCTTTAACCACTCGGGCATCCCTCCAGCTATCTGCTAGGATCGAGCGACCAAGCTCTTCAGATTTCTCTCCGGCGAAGCGCCGTTGCGTCGTCTGTGGCGCGTATATGACGGCCTCGTTCGTTTCTGTCAACACGCCGTTTCACGAATTTTCGGGAAAAAATTCAAACATCTTTACAGCCCTGTGGATTATCGCGGGGGCTGGTATACGCCTCTTCCCGGAGATATAAGGCGCCATGAGCAAAGACGATCCCAACGACAAATCCACCCGCGACACGCACTATGCCACCCTGCGCCGTGCCGTGCGCGACGCCAAACGCGAGAGGGGCGAAATTCCAACCCCGCAGCCGCAGAAGCGCCGGAACCGCGGCGCGGACGACTGGAAGCCGCCACAGCTTGCGCCGGATCAGGTGCATCTTTACGGCCTGCATACCGTGCGTGCGGCGCTTTCCAATCCCGAACGGCAGATCGTCAAGCTGTCGGTTACCCTGAATGCCTTTGCGCGCCTGGATATCGGCGAGGCGGAGGCCCAGCCCTTCCCGGTCGAGATGGTTTCGCCGCAGGATATCGACAAGGTACTCGGCCCCGAGGCGATCCATCAGGGCGTGATGCTGGAAACCAGGCCGCTGCCGGTCAAGAAGCTCGACGCGTTGAAGAAAAGCCCGTTGATCCTCGTGCTCGATCAGGTCACCGATCCGCATAATGTCGGCGCCATCATGCGCTCGGCGGTCGCCTTCAATGCCGGCGCCGTCATCACCACCATCCGCCATAGCCCGACGGAATCCGGCGTGCTGGCGAAATCCGCATCCGGCGCGCTGGAACTCATCCCCTATATCCAGATCACCAATCTGGCCGATACGCTGGGCGAGCTGCACAAGCTCGGCTTCTTCTCGGTCGGCCTGGATTCGGAAGGCCCCGCCCCCATCGAGCAGACCTTCAGCGGCGCAAAGATCGCGCTGGTGCTGGGAGCCGAAGGCAAGGGATTGCGCCAGAAGACCCGCGAAACCGTCTCGGCGCTCGCCCGTCTCGACATGCCGGGCGAGATCAAATCGCTCAACGTGTCGAATGCGGCGGCCATCGCCCTTTATGCAACGCAGCAATTTCTGGGCAAAGCGTCGTCCTGACGCTTACCTTTCCTTGCGAAATAGCAAAGCACAACGCATGCTGTGCTTTATCATTCGCAAGGAGCAAATCTCGACATGACCGACCTGCCCATTAAACCGACCGGCGAACTGACGCTGCGGACGCTCGCCATGCCGGCCGACGCAAATCCGGCCGGTGATATTTTCGGCGGCTGGGTCATGTCCCAGATGGACTTGGCCAGCGGCATTCGTGCGGCGGAACGGTCCCGCTGTCGCGTGGTCACGGCGGCGGTCAAGGAAATGGCTTTCGAACTGCCGGTGAAGATCGGCGACACTCTGTCCATCTATACCGATATCGCCCGTCTCGGCCGTACCTCCATCACGCTGACGGTAGAGGCCTGGGCGCAGCGGTCGCGTTACGACAAGCTGGAAAAGGTCACCGCCGGCACCTTCATCATGGTGGCGATGGACGAAAACGGGCAACCGACGCCCATTCCTTCGGCGGAGTAGGTGCGATGGAGGCCGCAGTCAACGCCGCGGAAGCCTATTCGCATATCCGCGCCGTCATGGGCATGGTGGTCGGCCTCAGCCTCGCACGCCTGCTGACCGGCCTTGCCGGTTTCGTCCAGCACCCGAAGAAGGAACACATCTATCCCCTGCATCTCGGCTGGGTGGCGTTCCTGTTTCTGATGCTGGTGCATTTCTGGTGGTGGGAACATCGGCTTTCCGCCACCGGCCACATCCTCGGTTTCGGCGCGTTCCTGTTCCTCATCCTGTTCTGCTCGCTGTTCTATTTCCTGTGCGTGCTGCTGTTTCCGACAGAGATGAAGGAATACAAGGGATACGAAGACTATTTCTTTTCCCGCAAAAGCTGGTTCTTCGCCTTCCTGGCCGCACTTTTCGTCACCGATATCGGCGATACGCTGCTGAAGGGGCAGGCTTATCTCTCCTCACTGGGCGCCGAATATCTCATCCGTACCGCTATTTACGTCATTCTGTTCACGCTGGCGGCGTTCATCAGCAATCGCCGTTTTCACAAGTTGCTCGTGGTGTTCGCGCTGGTCTACCAGATCGCCTGGATTTTCCGCACATACGACCTGCTGACCTGAAGAACGCCTGCCCGCCTGTTGTCCCCACCTCTCGTCATTGTGTCGCGGTGACATTTCGCGGAAAATATGACATTCCGCTCGCATGGGATTCATTCGCAGGATAATGCAGGACAGGAGTTCGGCTGGCGCCATCGCCACGCTGGCGGTTCTGCTTTTTCTCCTGCAGGGCCTCGCCAATGGCCTGGCAAGCGGCAACATGGCGATGGCCGCGCTTGCAGCTGATGAGATCATCTGCTCCAGCCATATGCCTGAAGGCGGTTCCGGTAAACAGGACCCGGCCCAAAATCCGGCGGGGAAGATCGCCGACAGTTGCTGCGGCAATCTCTGCCGTCTCGCCTCGACCACCATCGCCGCTCTTCCGGTCAGCCCCGTCGAACGGGCGGACAGTATCGTTCCCCCGGTCGAAATCATCTTTCTGGATCGCGACGCGGCCTCGCCGCCATCGCCACCCAATCTCGAATCGCGCCCACGCGCGCCGCCTTCCACTCCGCAAATGTAAGCAGCTATCCGGCCCTGCCGGAAAATCGACTTTCTCGCGGAGACATCCATGTCCGTTACGACCTCTTTCGAGGGTGAGCGCGCGCCTGCGCATTCCTCGTCCGTAAACCTTTACCGCGCCGTGTGGCGCTGGCATTTCTACGCCGGTCTCTTCGTCCTGCCATTCTTGATATCGCTCTCGGTCACCGGCGCGCTCTATCTCTTCCGGGACGAATTCGACAATCTCATCCATTCGGACCTGAAGCGCACAGAGGTGGTGCAGAACGCGCCAAAAGCACTGCCCTCCGATATCGTGGCGGCGGCGGTTGCGGCCGTTCCCGGCACTGCGGTCAAATATACGACACCCGCCGATCCGGGCGCCTCGACGGAAATCACCGTCAATACGGCGGATGGAAAACGCGCCGTTTACGTCAATACCTATACGGCGCAGGTTGCCGGTTCCCTGCCGGATCGCGGCACCGTCATGTGGACGATCCGCTACCTGCACAGCCTGAAATATTTCGGCACCTATGCCCGTTATCTGATCGAGATCGCCGCCGGCTGGTCCATTCTCCTCGTCGCCACCGGCATCTATCTCTGGTGGCCGCGAAAACAGACCGGCGGTGTCGTCACCGTGCGCGGCACGCCGAAAAAGCGTGTCTTCTGGCGCGATACCCATGCCGTCACCGGAATTTTCGTCGGCTTTTTCATCGTCTTCCTGGCTGTTACCGGCATGCCCTGGTCGGGCGTGTGGGGCGGGAAGGTCAATGAATGGGCGAACGGCAGCAATTTCGGATATCCGGCGGGCGTGCGCACCGATGTTCCGATGTCGGACGACCACCTCAATCACATAGCCAAGACCAGCTGGTCACTGGAACAGGCGAAAATCCCGGAATCCATTGCTTCCACCAGCAGCCAGCCGATCGGGATCGATGCCGCCATTGCGCGTTTCGACGCCCTGGGCCTTGCCGCCGGTTATGCCATCGCCCTGCCCACCAAATCGTCGGGCGTCTACAGCGGCTCCGCCTATCCCGACGATCTCACGAAACAGCGCGTCATCCACCTCGATCAATATAGCGGCGAGCCGCTGATCGATATGAGCTACGCCGATTACGGTCCGCTTGGAAAGGCGCTGGAATGGGGCATCAACGTGCATCTGGGCCAAGAATTCGGCCTTGCCAACCAGATCGTCCTGCTGGTGGCCTGTTTCGGCATTGTCCTGCTCGCCGTTTCCGGCGGCATCATGTGGTGGAAGCGCCGTCCGAAAGGCTCGCTCGGCGTACCGCCCTTGCCGCAGGAAAAACGCGTTTTGCGCGGCTTGCTCGCTTTGCTCGCCATCGGCGGCATCATTTTCCCGCTGGTGGGCGCGAGCCTGCTGGCAATGCTGGCGCTGGATCTCATCGTGCAGCACCGCCAGAGGCGACGCATGCTCTAAAAACGGCAAGCAGCCGGGAGAAAATCCCGGCTGTAACCCTCGCTATCGGCAATGCGACGAGAGGCTGCGTCAGAACATCGTATTGTTGTTCGCAGCCGTCTCCGGAACGGCCTGGATCACGTCCCAATGTTCGGTGATCTTGCCATCGGTGACCCGGAAGATATCGACGATGGCCCTGCCGCGATCACCGTCTTTTTCCGTCGAATGAATATGCAGATAGACCAGATCGCCATCCGTGGCGCTGCGCACGATCCGCGCTTTCGACTGCGGATTATCCTTGAAGAAGCCGGTGAAGTAATCGACGAACGGCGCCTTGCCGTCCGGCACCATCGGATTGTGCTGCTTGTAGCTGTCAACGATCACGGCGGCGCCCTTTGCTACCTCGTGCTTGTTGAAGACGGTATCGTAAAACTCGATCACCAGTTTGCGATTGGCCTCTTCCTGGGCCAGATCGCGTTTTGCGGTTTCCGCCAGAACCGGCGCGGCCACCAGAGCGGGCACGAGAGCGAGAGCGGCGATGGCGAGACGACGTGTTAGGAAATTCATGGGTGCTACCTCTCAGTAACCGACGGTGAAACGCTGGCGGGAATGCTGCGGCTTCTCGATTTCATCGACAAGCGCGATGGCATAATCTTCGAAGGAGATGCGGCTGCCTTGGTCATTGCCGAGAAGGCCATCCTTGCCGAGGCGGAATTTTCCGGTTCTTTCCCCCGGCACGAATTCGGCGGATGGCGACAGGAAGGTCCAGTCGAGTTGCTTTTCCTGTTTCAGCAGATCCAGAAACTCCGCGCCCTTGGTTGCCTCGACCTTGTAGGCGGCGGGGAAATCCGGCAGGTCGACCACGCGCTGGCCCGGCGCGATTTCAAGGCTTCCGGCGCCGCCCACCACGAGATAACGGGGAACGCCGGAGGCGCGCACGGCCTCGATGAGCGTGACAGGATCGCTGGCGGTAAAGTGCACCGAACTGATCACGGCATCGTGACCTTCAAGCAGTTTCGAAAGCCCCGCCTGATCGAAAACATCGCCCTGTTTTGCCACGACATTCGGCAGGCTGGCGATTTTTTCGGGATTGCGGGCGATCGCGGTTACCTTGTGCCCCCGGTCGGAAAGTTCTTTCAGAATACGGGATCCGGCATTGCCGGAGGCTCCGATGAGCGCGATTTTGGCCATAGCTTCTTCCTTTGTCGGTATCGTTATTGGTCTAGATAATAGACCGCTGACGAAAGCTATGGTATCGCAACCCCCACCGCAAGAAGTCAGCTGCCGCTGATCAGGTCACATGGCGATGACCTGCCGGGGTTAAGAAAATGGAGAGGGCGAGGAAAATGCCGGACACGCAAACGAAAGAAATCTTTGCCTTCGAGCAGCCCTGCCCCATCCGCGACGTGCTGGATCGCATCGGCGATCAATGGAGCCTGCTGGTTCTGGAGGCATTGCAGGGCGGCGTTTTGCGCTTCAACGAACTGAACCGCAAGATCGGCGATATTTCCAAGCAGATGTTGTCGCGCACGCTGAAGCGGCTGGAGGAAGACGGTTTCATCCGCCGCACGCTCTATGCGCAGGTGCCGCCGCGCGTGGAATACGAACTGACCAATCTCGGCCGTTCGTTTCTGGTGCCCATGCAATTGCTGGTGCAATGGGCCGACGAGAACCACGTTGGCATTTGCAGGGCGCGGCTGCACTATGCCGGCAGCGGCACGGGATCGTAACACCCCCGCTCCCCTCGGCCGTGGCGAAGATCCCGCCACGGCGGTCGGAAAAGCCGTGCGGCGATCAGGACCGGAAGATGAACGATGCGCCGAAAGCGATCAGCGCAAAACCGATCACATGGTTGAACGTGATGCTTTCCTTCAGCCAGAACACCGAGAACAGCGCAAAGACCGCAAGCGTTATGACTTCCTGAATGGTCTTGAGCTGCGCCGTCGAATAGACCTCCGATCCCATGCGGTTTGCGGGCACGGCGAGAACGTATTCGAAGAAGGCGATACCCCAGCTTGCGACGATCGCCAGAAAGAGCGCACTGCCCTTGTGCTTGAGATGCCCATACCAGGCAAAGGTCATGAAAACATTGGAAAGAACGAGCATCAGGACAGGCCAGATGTGGGCGGGGCTGATCGAGAACGGCATGGTGGATCCTGGAGGATGAAGGGAGGGATGTCATAAAAGGCAGCCTGAAAACGAAATCGTCATTCCGCCCGCCTGAATTGCTTTAGCTTACCGCTGCTTGAAACGGAACAGGCTTTCATGAGACAACATTCGGGCGCTAGGCGACGTATCAGGCCGAATTTTGTTCTCGGCGCTTCGTTGCCTTTTTGTACTCATTTTTTCGTCGCCTCCCCTTCCCTTTGCGCGTGACTCCCTCCATATTTCGCGCATGGCAAGATCACCTAAAAATTCCAAACCCTCGAATTCCGGCTTCGAGGAAGCTCCGCAATCGTCGTTTGAAGGCGCGCCGCTCAGCGGCAGCGTCGCCGACTGGGTAAAGCAGTTGGAGGCGGAAGCCGAAGCCGGCTCGGTGGAAACCCAGCGCGAAGTCGCTTCAAAAGCTGGCAAGCATCGCAAGAAGATCGAGATCGAGGCCCGTAAGGAAGCCGAGAAAGCAGCCGCGAAGACAGCGAAGAACACCACCGCGTCCAAAACCTCGCGTGGCGTTTCCATCGGCGCATCGAGTGACCCGAAAACCCGCGCCGCCGCCGGTCTCAACCCTGTGGCAGGCATGGATGTTTCTCTGGAAGAGGCCGCCAACCTCGCGCCGGGTGCCGTCACTGCCACCGTCGAGGCACTATCGGCGCTGATCGAGAGCGGCAATCCGCTGTTCAAGGACGGCAAGATGTGGACGCCGCACCGGCCCACCCGTCCGCCGAAATCCGAAGGCGGCGTCGCCATCCGCATGACTTCGGAATACCAGCCCGCCGGCGACCAGCCGACGGCCATCGCCGATCTCGTCGAGGGCATCAATTCCGGCGAGCGCAGCCAGGTGCTGCTCGGCGTCACCGGCTCCGGCAAGACTTTCACCATGGCCAAGGTGATCGAGGCGACGCAGCGCCCAGCCGTCATCCTCGCCCCCAACAAGACGCTGGCCGCGCAGCTCTATTCCGAATTCAAGAACTTCTTCCCCGACAATGCGGTGGAATATTTCGTCTCCTACTACGATTATTACCAGCCGGAAGCCTACGTGCCGCGCTCCGACACCTTCATCGAGAAAGAGTCCTCGATCAACGAACAGATCGACCGGATGCGCCACTCCGCCACCCGCTCTCTGCTGGAACGCGACGACTGCATCATCGTCGCCTCGGTGTCCTGCATCTACGGTATCGGCTCGGTCGAGACCTATACGGCCATGACCTTCCAGATGCAGGTGGGCGACCGGCTAGACCAGCGCCAGCTTCTGGCCGACCTTGTCGCCCAGCAATACAAGCGGCGCGACATGGATTTCCAGCGCGGTTCGTTCCGCGTGCGCGGCGACACCATCGAAATCTTCCCCGCCCACCTTGAGGATGCCGCCTGGCGCATCTCGATGTTCGGCGACGAGATCGATTCCATTACCGAATTCGACCCGCTGACCGGCCAGAAAACCGGCGACCTGCAATCCGTCAAGATTTACGCCAATTCGCACTACGTCACCCCGCGCCCGACGTTGAACGGCGCGATCAAGTCGATCAAGGAAGAGCTGAAGGTCCGCCTCGCCGAACTGGAAAAGGCCGGACGCCTGCTCGAAGCCCAGCGGCTTGAGCAGCGCACCCGCTACGATATCGAGATGCTGGAAGCGACCGGCTCCTGCGCCGGCATCGAGAACTATTCGCGTTATCTCACCGGCCGCAACCCCGGCGAGCCGCCGCCGACGCTGTTCGAGTACATCCCCGACAACGCGCTGCTGTTCATCGACGAAAGCCACGTCTCAGTCAGCCAGATCGGTGGCATGTATCGCGGCGACTTCAGGCGCAAGGCGACGCTGGCCGAATATGGCTTCCGCCTGCCCTCCTGCATGGACAACCGGCCGCTGCGCTTCGAGGAATGGGACGCGATGCGGCCGCTGACGGTGGCGGTTTCGGCCACCCCCGGCTCGTGGGAAATGGAACAGGCTGGCGGCGTCTTTGCCGAACAGGTCATCCGCCCGACAGGCCTCATCGATCCGCCGGTGGAGGTGCGCTCCGCCCGCAGCCAGGTGGACGACGTTCTCGGCGAAATCCGCGAGACCGCCGCCAAGGGCTATCGCACGCTCTGCACCGTGCTGACGAAACGCATGGCCGAGGACCTGACCGAATATCTGCACGAACAGGGCGTTCGCGTGCGCTACATGCACTCGGATATCGACACGCTGGAACGCATCGAGATCATCCGCGATCTGCGCCTTGGCGCTTTCGACGTGCTTGTCGGTATCAACCTTCTGCGCGAGGGCCTCGATATTCCCGAATGCGGTTTCGTGGCGATCCTCGATGCCGACAAGGAAGGCTTCCTGCGTTCAGAGACCTCGCTGATCCAGACCATCGGCCGCGCCGCCCGTAACGTCGACGGCAAGGTCATCCTCTACGCCGACAACATCACCGGCTCGATGAAGCGGGCAATGGAAGAAACCTCCCGCCGCCGCGAGAAGCAGATGGCCTACAACACCGAACACGGCATCACGCCGGAATCGGTCAAGGCCAAGATCTCCGACATTCTTAATTCAGTTTATGAGCGGGATCACGTAAGGGCCGATATATCAGGCGCTTCCGGCAAGGGCTTCGCCGATGGCGGCCATCTGGTCGGCAACAATCTCCAGTCCCATCTCAACGCGCTGGAAAAATCCATGCGCGATGCCGCAGCCGACCTCGATTTCGAAAAGGCCGCCCGCCTGCGCGACGAGATCAAACGCCTCAAGGCCGCCGAACTCGCCACCATGGACGACCCCATGGCGAAAGAAGAAGCACGCGCCATCGAAGGCGGCGGAAAAGCCAAGAAAAGCAGTACGAGCGCCCGCCGCGGGCCGATCTCCCCCCTTGAGGGGGAGGTGTCCGGCAGGACAGAGGGGGGCGCCGCTACCGCAAACGAAAAATCCCTCTTCGCCAAACCTTCACTGGATGAAATGGGTCCCGGCGCCGACGCGGGCAAGCCGCTGTTCCGCAGGAACACGCTGGACGAGATGACCGTTGGCCGCACGGAAAAACCCGTGCGCGGCGACGTTCCCGGCAAGCCGGAAGAATCCGGCAAGCATTTCTCGTCGCAGCCGGAAAGCCAGCCCGAACGCGCCAAGGACGATCCGAGACCGCTTGTGCGCGGCAAGATCGGCGCGGGGTCTTATGAGGACCCCGGTGAGCAGAAGCGCAAAAGCCGGACGAAGGGGAAGACTGGACGGCCGGGGAGTTAGATTTCCACCTCCCAACAAATGGAATTATTGTCTTTGAATACTTTTTTTCTCTACTATTTCTTATAAGAAATACTTTTCTGATTCGAAAATGTAGGCAAAAAATGAGTAATCAAAAGCAGCGCGTTCGCGATCCGATACACGGCCTAATCGTTTTTGAACAAAACAATCCAATAGATCAATTAGCATGGCAATTGATAGACACGCCAGAATTTCAGCGTCTCCGGAGAATAAGACAACTTGGGATGTCAGAGTTCATTTTTCCAAGCGCAACACATACCCGATTTGCGCACTCTATCGGCGTTTATCACAACGCAAGACGATTGATGGAAGTAGTGAAAAGAGAAGAAGGCAAAGGTTTTCTTTCTCAAAGGTCAGATGAAATCCTTATTGCTGCATTATTGCATGATGTTGGGCACGGCCCGTTCAGCCACACATTCGAAGGTGCTAGAGAAACGTTATCAGAACGATATAATTTGGGGCCAGTAGAGAAGCACGAAAAATTCTCGGCAAACATCATCAGAAACCAAAAGGGAAAAATTAGAAAAATACTTGATAATTTTGAAGAGGGATTATCAGAGAAGGTTGCATCTATTTTGGAGAGCGATGATCCTGTGGATTTTTATCACGCCGTTGTCTCCAGTTCTTTTGACGCTGATAGATTGGACTTCCTTGTTCGTGATAGATATATGACTGGCACGAAAACTGGCTCGATTGACGAACAATGGCTTATTGATAACCTTGCCAAACATGATGTCCTCGTGGCGCAAGACGATGATCAACCCATTAGAGTTCCCACTTTTGTCTTTAAAGCAAAAGGAAGGCAAGCAGCAGAAGATTTTTTGCTTGCACGATATCGACTGTATACGCAAGTTTATCTTCACAAAACGACGCGAGGATTCGAAAAACTACTGTCCGCGTTGATATTAATTATTGGCAACAAAGATATACCCACAGAAGAAATTGGCATAGATTCAAACAATCCATTGATAAAATTTCTTCGTGAAAATGCGACACTGGAGAACTATAGTCAACTAGACGACATGTTAGTCTGGGGTGTAATTGGAGACATATCGAGAGGCAACCATCAAAAAGCACGCGAATACGCGAGAAAATTATTGGATCGTGAACATTTGCATGTGCTGGATATTTCTGCACAATATACTGATGATCAATTGGTCGCTAATGCGATTCGGCGCATAGATCATCATATAGGTGATCGCATTGGAATTGATGCGTTCAAGGATGAGCCTCCTTATAATCTCTATTCACGCTCTGGCGGCGAATCGGAAAAAATGCACAAGACCATTATGGTGCAAGATGGAGCAGGGAATCCCAAAGAGATCGTAGATTTTCCGGATACGATAATCAGCACCTTGTTAACCAAAAAGAAGAGACTCGTCCGGTATTATTTTTTCACCGCCGAAGATCGGAACGAGGCTGAGAAGGCAATGAACGGGAGATAAAAAGTGGATAAATCTCTTATTTACGCGGTTTTTGAGGCTGCGGATAACAAGATTATCGGTAGGATTCGCGTTCAAAAGGTTTTCTATCTTTTGGAAAAACTGGGTCTAAATAGCGGAATCCGCTTCTCATATTATCATTACGGCCCATACTCTGAAACGCTGGCCAATGAAATTGACTTTGCGCAATTACTAGACGGACGCCTTTGTGAGACCATCGCAGAAACACAATTTGGCGCCTCATACAGCGTTTTTGATTTGGAACCTCCAAAGAATGGTGCCCCCACTGATCGCGTAGGTGATATTCCTATGGCGACTGCAAAAAAATATATAAAATCTATGAAAAGTACGACCTCTGTCGTAATCGAATTGGCCGCAACGATTCAATGGTTGCGACATGAAGAGAAGGTACACGATTGGAAAAACGAGCTAAAAAAGCGAAAGTCCGCCAAAGCCTCCGAGGAAAACATTCGTGAAGCGCTACGCCTACTCGACGAACTTGGCTTGAGCCCAAACCATTAGAATTGTGATGTTGGAATAATAAACGAAGATCTTTGAGATGTGGTACAAGACGAATTGAAAACATAGCTGAAGCTTGGAACATTTTTGCAATTGCGGGATTAGGAGCCACGCAACGTGTTTTTCCCCGCCCTCCCCGTCACATTCAACGCCACCGCAGCCCGAATGAGCGCCACCAGAGCCTCCTCATCGATCTCATCCCCCTTGTGAAAATCGATCGCCCGTCTCGTATTGCCCTCAAGGCTCGAATTGAACAGGCCCGCCGGGTCGTCCAGCGACGCGCCCTTGGCAAACGTCATCTTCACCGCGTTCTTATAGGTTTCGCCGGTGCAGAGGATGCCGGCATGCTCCCAGACGGGCACGCCGCGCCATTTCACCTCTTCCGTTACGTCAGGATCGGCCTTCCTGATCTGCGCCCGGATGCGGGCGAGCATATCGCCCCGCCAGTCGCCAAGTTCCGCAATTTTACGGTCAATGAGAACCGATGGCGCGGTCTCTTCCGCATCCTTGCTCACCGTGTTTTTTGCCATAACGTCCTCCCGATTTCACCGCACCAGCGCTCCCGATGCCAGCATAGACCAAATTTTCGCGTCATCCCACGGGGAACAAAATCCATCTGTCATCGTTTCTTTCCCGAACGCAATGTTCAGCATACAAAGGGAAGAAACATCATGAAAATCAATGTCATCGCACTCGCTGCCGCAGCAGCGTTCTCCTCTTCCGTGGCATTTGCACAGACGGCAACCACCGCCCCCGCTGCTGGCGCCGATGCCGCTTTGTCGGGTCCGGGCATCACCATGGGCACCAAGGCCAACGGCCCGCTGAAGTTCGTGAATGTCCAGAAAACCGATCTCACCGCCTCCCAGCTCGACGGTCTGGATATCTATAACGCCCAGAACGAAAATATCGGCGAGATCGAGGACGTCGTCATCGGCGATGGCAAATCGGTGATCGGCCTTGTCGCCAGCGTTGGCGGCTTCCTCGGCATCGACAAGAGTTATGTGGTGCTCGATCCGTCCTCCGTCGCGGTCCACAACGACAACGGCACCTGGAAGGCCTATGTCGACACCAACAAGGAAGCGCTGCAAAACGCGCCCAAGCTCGACTACGACAAGCTGGACGACTGATCTCCCCTTCGGTCGCAAGCTTGCCCCCGCGATCCGTCGCGGGGGTTTTTCGTGTGTGAAATGCCCGGCCGCGTGCCTTTCACGACCCTTGCCTTGCAGCCAGCCTCTCGCCTATCTTCGGTGCGCAACACAAGGATCGATGCGTGCCCGCCAACACTCCCTCTTCCATCGCCGCCAGCGCCGCCATGCTGCTGCTGAGCGCCCTTCCGCTTTCAGCGCAATCGACCGTCTGGAAACCCGCCGAGCAGATAAAGACCTATGCCATCAGCGGTGATACCGGCGAGACGCTCTACCAGTCCATCGGTGAGCGCGGCCCGACCGCCGGCGTGCAGGCCATCGCCCACACCACCTTCAAGCTGACATGGCGGCGGGATTATCGCCCGCAGCCGGATGGCGCCTGCGTGCTGGCCACGGCACGGCCCAATCTCACCATCATCTATACCTGGCCGAAAGCGCCGGCCAGATTGCCGCCTGCTGTCGCCGCCAGCTGGAAGACCTTCATTTCCGGCGTGGAAACCCATGAGCGCGTGCACGGCGAACACATTCTCGACATGGTGCGGAAGATCGAAGCCTTCAGCACTGGTTTAAGGGCGGAAAACGATCCGAAATGCCAGCAGGTCCGTGTGGTTCTGCAGCAGCGACTGGGCGAGCTTTCCAACGAGCAGCGCCAGCGCGGTCGCGATTTCGACCGCGACGAGCTCTCTCCCGGCGGCCGCGTGCACCAGCTTATTCTGGCGCTGGTCAACGGTCCCTGAAAACCTCAGCGAAAACGGCTACTCCGCCGCCTCGCCTTTCAGCAAGGGTTCGGAAAGCGATATGCTCTCCAGCTCATAGGAGTAACCTTCCAGCATCGTATAGGCCTGCTCGATCGCCTCGATCTGGGATTCCGCATTGCGGATAGCTTCGGCGATGGACTGGCTGCGGGCGCGCAGCATGGAACTCAGCACGTCCGTCTCCGGCTTCCTGCCCAGCCGGTCCATATGTTTGCGAACCCGCGTGCGGTGCCGTTCGAGCTCGAGAATATGAAACCGGCTTTTCAGAATATCGTCGGTCAGCTTGCGGCGCATGGCGGCCACGGGGTCAAAACTACCGGGTTCGCGCTCGTCCAGAATGAATTCGTTGACAAGCGTTTCCAGCATCAGCAGCCCCTTCAGGTCCTTGGCGTCAGCAAGCTGCGGATCGTAACCGGTATCGTCGAACACCCTGCGGCGCACCGGATCCTTCAAAAGCTCATAAGCCGTTTGCAGGCGTGCGAATTGGTCGGTATCGCCGCCGCTGTCGGGATGGGCCGCCTTGGCGACCTTCCGATAGGCCGACTTGATCGCCGCCTCGTCGGCATCGCGCTCCACGCCAAGCAAAACATAAGGATCGATCACAAAAACACCTTCAAACGCAACCTGTTACCCGCGTACCATCCGCTATTGCCGAGCGGCATGCGCGCGGATCATAGGCCAAATCGGTCCGCACGGCACCCCGCCGCCGCAGTTTAACCGCCAAAGCCCACACAAAAGCCTTGCGACATGCTGCATCGCGACCGACGGAAAAGCCCTTGATACCGAAATTTGTCGGACCCAAGGCGACTATAGTGACAGGCAGGACAAAATTGTGGAAAGCGCCGGTAAAACATATCGAATCATGGACGCCACCTTCCCCTGAAGCCGTCGCAAAACAGCCTAGCCAAGAACGTAACTGGCACCTTTTCAGGGGGTTATGGTGGAACCGCGCCAACGGGTGTAAGCTCAGCTTTTGGATCTGAAGGGAGGGACGATCCGATGCCGAAAACTATTACCCAGACCGTCACGGACTATGTGCATGCGATGGCCTATGCGGATGAGGGCCTGATGCGTGACGTTTTCGATCCGCGCGCCAGCATCGTCGGCACCTTCGAGGGCGAGACCGAATGGCTGTCGCTGGAGGATTTCGTCGGCCAGATGCGCAAAAGCGAACGTGGCCTCCCAGACCACGACCCCACCTTCGAAATCCTGGGCATCGACAAGGAAGGCGACAGCGCCTCAGTGAAGCTGACGACCCGTTTCGACGGAATGGATTTTTACGAATATCTGTCCTTGCTGGAACATGAAGGCAACTGGGCGATCGTGCACAAGTTGTACCACATCAAGCCCTAGGCATCGCCCGAAGCAGCAATAAAATACGGATGGGGAATGGCCAAGCCATTGAAAATACTGGTGCCCCCGACAAGGTTCGAACTCGTGACCCCCTGATTACAAATTCTGGGAAAGATCAAATACGACTGATGGCGGCAACACATCGCTAACCTAGATATGCGGATATCCCATTGTAATTCAACAAATAAGTTAACTTTTCCTGATTTCTTAACCTTGCCCGCGTGAATACCGAGACCCCACTGTATCAGACTTGAACAGAATGACGGTGCCCCTATGGTGCCCCCAATCAGTTCAAGTGCCCCCGACAAATCAGGAGGTCTAGGTGCCCGTCTTTATCGACAACAAGGTGATTGAGGATGCCCGCAAGGCCGCGGCAGATCGTAAGGTCGCGGAATACCGAGACAGTCAGGTCGCCGGCCTCGCCATCCGCATCAAGAACGGCAAGGCTTCCTGGTGGGTGCTGACGAAGCACAACAAGATCACGATCGGGCCTCTCGATGCCTTCCGCCACGATCAGGTTCCGCTGCTTCGAGAGGTGGCGACGAAGGTGAAAGCCAGTTGGTCGACTGGGCTCGTTAACAATCAGATCAGGACGATGCTGACGGCGCTGCTGACCCAGCCCACTCATGCTCCGTCGCTTGAGAGCGCTGAGAACACGGCCGCTGTTAAGATCGACGGCGCATGGACGTGGGAAGTGCTCCGAACCGAGTATCTTCGATGGGCGGCCGAGCATCGTAGCGATGCAACCCATTCGACCTATCACAGCGCCCTTGGGGCGGCGAAGAACAGCAAGCTGGCGAACGATTTCAAGCATCTCAAAGGCAAGGCAATCGCGAACATCACGCAACTGGATATCCTGACGATCCGCCAGAGCATTATCGAGCGAGCTGGCATGACCAGCGGCGTACCCGGTGGACACTTCCGTGCCGCACAACAGACGGAGAACGGCCTACGGGCGGCGTTCAGGTTCGCGATGAACCCGACGCGCAAGACTGGGCTAAAAGTCAACCCGATGGTCGGTCTTCCGTCAATCGAGCGGCCCGACATGAAAAAGCGGGACATCGTAGACGCCGCGGCGATTTTCGAACGCCCGTATATGTCCCTCAAACAGATATATGATCTTCTATTCTGGATGCCGCAGCAGGGGTTCCCGAAAGAGGCCGAACTGGCGCTAACCCTGCAGGCGCTCACGGGCCAGCGCATCGAAACCGTCACGTCGACGTTCCACACGCAGGTCGTGCGGAGTTATGGAGGGAGCTCGCGGTATATCTGGTATCTTGGACCCGACAAGATGAGACTGTGGCGGCCGCTGCCGTTGCCATACTTCGCATCTTGGGCGGCCCATACCGCCCTGCTCCACTTCCAGAAGCGGGACCCGTCGAAAGGTCCGAACCACTTCCTTTTCCCCCAGATCAAGAAGAGGTACGCGCATATCCCTGCGAACGGGCATATCTCCAATCACCTGGTGAACGACATATTCCAAGCCGCAAGAAAAAAAGGCGGACCACTCGAAGGGACGACCTTCGCAAGCCATGACTTACGTCGGGCATTTGTGACGCATCTCCGTCACAAGGGCAAAAGGCTTGGGCTTGGATACGATGACATTCTCGGGCTTATCGAACGAGTGACCCACAAGGGTGCGGGCAAAATCTCCGTCATCGAAAAGCACTATGACTTGGACCCCGAGACGGTGTTTTCATTCCGCATCCTGCTCCTATGGCAGGATATGATCTTGGGCGCACATGGCGAGGAGAAACGCCCCGATGATCGGTGGTTCGATTTGGACGAACCCTACACCGACTACACCGCAGAGGAATGGGCACAATTGATGGAGAGCGCCGACCATCGAAACAAACTCCAGGGCTAGTTGCCCAGCCCCCTTAATGAAGGGGCTGTGCTCCATCCCCTTGGGGCTCGGGGGGCATGCTCTTCGGTTTAAGAAAAGTGTCGTTCTTCAGGGCATTGAAAACTTCATCCTGAATGAAAGCCATAATACTCCGAGCGGCAACGAGATATTCTGCGACTTGCTCCTTTTTGGGTTCCTTCAGGCGGTCACCATGAGCGATCGCATTGCGCGTCCCAAGTAGCCGATTCAGGACCGACCTATGTGTTTCGACGCTCTCAAAATCGAGGCCCAACTGGAACAGCAGCTTCTTCAAGATGTCGGTATCTACGTTGGATTTCATATCGATAAGCTTGTCGGGGATTTGCACGTTGATTTTGGAAATTGTCTCGTAGTCGACAACGAACTGTTGTTCACGAGCGCTCAGGTGAAGAGCAGTGTCGTTAGGTAAAGCCTTACGAAATACGTCATGCTTCCGCTGAGAATCTCTCAATGCGCCGAAGACATTACTGAGTCCCGCCGCCGCAATTGCAGGTGATGCTGTTGAGCAGGTCAGGCCCATACCATTTATGGTACTCGCATAAGCTGTTAGCGCGAAGCGACAGAAGCCCTCCAAATGGGCATAGGTCAGCATCACGATAATTCGCCTAAGTCGGACCTGATCATCTTCATTGTCCGAGCTGTCATGCATCTGCTCGATCAGTCGGATTTCGGCTTCTCTGCTTGCCCGATCAGCCTCTAGCTCAGCGTGGACATCAAGGGCCGAAGGCATCAACAAGCGCCTTTTCTACGAGGTTGATTCTGGCATTAAGGGGGCCAGGGGAGTTCTTACCGCCACCTGTTGTGATCTCAACAAACCCTGGGTCGGTTTTGATTGCCGTGAGAACGTCGCTCACCCGCGCCATCTGTGCGGGGTCTGCCGCGTCCAATTCATTAATAACCGCCTGGAGGCCCATAGTTACCGCTTCGTAGTGATATATGCCGAACGCATTCGTCAACTTGCCCGTTCTCTTATTCAGGAACGAGAAAGCGAATTCACCAATAGAAGCCTCGAGTACCGCGAACGTCTTTTCGAAGAGAGCTTTTTCCGAAGCGTAGTCAAACGGGATTTCTTTATTCGCTACTCCCTCCATGTATTCTGTAAGGAAGTCTCCGACTTCATGTTTGAAGTTCTGCCGGCTATTTTTCAGCGCGAAGAACCTGAGCACGAGTTCGTCGTTTACACCAGATAGAATACGACCTTGGGTCAGATTGCCGACACACACCTGGAACGCGCTCAGTGCGCTTAATTCCGACAGGAAGTCAGGCATTTCGTTGCCAAGCATTCGAACCGTCGCATTCCTAATTTGCTGGTCGGAAAGGCGTTCGCCACCTGTGTTAAGTCTCTTGAACATATGATACTTGAAGCGAGGGTCAGACTCTTTGCGAACGACCTCGACTCGAATGAACGAGCGTTTCAGTCGTATCTGAAGAGATGACGGCAGATCATTCCAAGTTAGGCCATTAAGTGCAGTAACGATATCGCAGTCTGCGAGCTCCAAGAACTGCCCTGGCGTAACGGGAGGGTCCAAATGTGGCGCGTCAAGCTGACCTCTCAGGTGTAGGTATGATGAGATACGCTGAAGACCATCTATAAGCTGATAGTGGTTTTCTTCATCCTCGATTACGAAAATTGGTGGTATCGGCATTTCAAGAAGCAAAGACTCGATCAGTCGGGACCTTTGCCCCTCAGACCAGCGAAATAGCCGTTGGTAATCTGGCGCAATGTTCAGTTCGCCGCTCTCATGCATGTCAAGCAACTCGTTAAACGAGATATCAAGCGATTGCGTATGGGCTTGACGAAGAGCGGAGCTAACCTCGTTAACAATATCAATGTTTTTAGTCATTCGCTTCAACCTTAAACAGCTTCAAAACAAAGTACGGACTCTACAGCTCCCGACTTCCGACTGTAATTCCTTGAACTTGGATTTAGTCCCGACATTGAACGGCGCACATTGAAGTCTTCCCTCCGACGCAACTTTAGATCGAAGGACGATCCCATTTCCGATAAAATGGTCGGTAGATCGTTATGAAGCTCCTTGTAAAAGGAATCTTGAACAACCAAAATCGCCTGCCCCTTTTCTTTCAATGCTTCTCTTATCGCGCGCATGCTGGTGGCCATCTTGTTGAAGTAGTCGAGATGAGTCTTGAGGTAGTATCCGCTTGACGCTTTCGATGGGTGATCTTTAACGTCGCGAAGGAAGTGGCAGCATGTCTCACCCCACTTCTCGTCAACTTCAATGTCAGCCTGTGGAACGCGGATCGATCCAACCATGTCGCGAGAGAGGTCACTACCGTTCACTGAACAGAATGGCCCCAATATCGCCAACTCAACTCGTGTCGCCGCGGTGTAGTCGATACGTGTGCAGTAAGGCGGCGAGGTTAAGACGAGATCGACAACCCCAGTTCCCGCCTTGCACTGTCGGCTGTCCGCAATTGCGATTTCAGTGGCTGCCAAATCTCTCGCATTACCGTTTGATGATCGCGAAAGCTCATCGATCATTCCGTACATGTATTTCTTAAATTGATCGTAGATCACCCTCCGCTTGATTAGCAATTTATCTTGGTCTGTCTTCGCGACGCGAACCCATGTCGGGTTGGTCGACTGAAAGCTGGAGAGCATGCTCCTGCTCACAGCGAACAGCGCAACATAGAACGCCGCGGCGATCGACGACAGGTATCCAAGATTAACCCCGGACGGGCCGAGCGTCAGTTTTCCTACCAGACGTTTCCGGATCGAACGTTCAAGACTACGCAGATCGGCCACAGTCTCTTGGTGGAACCAGTTCGCCAATGGGTCATCTGTCGAAACTTTTCGGTCTCGGCGTACTCCATCCAATATCTGTTGGAGGATGGGTTCCAACGCATCGGCTTCAGAAGCTGGCAGCAACCTGGCGCGGGCTATAACCACCATGACAGGGTTAAGGTCATATCCGATAGATCGGAAGCCATGCCTCGCTGCTATGGACGTGGTGGTACCGCTACCGTTCCAAGGGTCGAGTACCACCGAGCCTGGATTAAGGCCGGCTGACCGTAGAATACCGTCGACAAAAATCTCGGGGTAGCCAGCGTAATACGGGAAAAACGCTTCCCACCCCTTCTGAACGCGCCGATCTCGCTTAGGTGATAAAATCGTCAGGCCCTGCACGTTACAATACTTTCCACTTCACATCCCGACCAACCCGAAGCGGTTGTATCCGGGGAATTAGATTCTGTCGAATGAGTGTCAGCTAATTCAATAGATATCTATTCTCTTCGATGTCTTGAACACATACCCTCGGCGCAGGGGTTCCCCTCGGCTTACCCCATGACGATGCTTCGGCGTTTCGAGCAGGGCCACTGGTCCCTGCTCGATCGCTTCGCGACCACCCCCCCCGCATAGTCAAGGGGCCCCGCGCCTCGGTGACGGCCAGTCGGGCCGCTCGAAACGGCCTGCGGCCTGCGGCATCCCCCTTGAGGGGCATGCCTTCTCCGAGCATGGCGGCCCGCCCTGCCGTCAACCCCAGTGCCTGCCGACATCACATTAAAATCAGGCTGCTTACTTCGCTAAAACCAAAAATGTCACAGCATATAATTATTGACGGCGGTCTTACGGCGTAAGATGCTGTTGAAATCAAGCGCGATAGGAATACAGACATGCGGCAAGTTGATTTTCAAGTTTTCGGTTGGGAATGCTTCTTTTACCGCGTCGGCGCTCGCGTACCAGGTGAGAGCATTTATCGCGTCGAACGCCGAGAAGAAGGCGATCACGTCGGCGAAACTCGCTTTCTCTTAGACTTCGTTGCTGACGATTGCCGCAATGCTCAGCAGCTTGAAGACATGGCTTATATCAACGTCTGCAATCTTCGCGATCTTGACTCGGTTTCCGCCGATACTGCTATCGGATCGTCTGACGAGGTTGGCAGGCAGGACCAGCAGCAGAACCGCAGAGCAAGGCAGGTCGAATACACCGCCAAGTCTCGTGAAAAGTCTAAGAAGCTTCGTCGTCCTGAGGCTCGCGATGTGGCAAACGCCTATCTTTCAGCCGTCGAAGACCCCAAATTCATCGAGCATGTCGGTGATGAAAAAGCTCAATCCATCATCGCTTATATACGTTCGAAGGTCATTCACGACCTGACCGTTTCTGGTTTCGATTTCGAGCAGGTGAAAGACAAGGTCAACGGCATAGTCGCCAACCGACTTACACCGTGAGAAGCTACCGCAACCTGTGAAATCGATGCCGTGGGTTCAGAAGTGGACCACTGAACGCCTAAAATTTTAACGTTTTCGTTAGGAAAGCCCGCGTCCTAGCCGCAGGTTCGCCTGGGCTCTCTCCGGCAAAAATTGTAAACATAACCTCATGAAATCAGATATTTATGGGGCTTCGCATGATAGTGACAACGACAAGAATACGGGCGCTGACGTTTACAGTTCTCATCGAAGAAGCCACCAGCGCGGCACCTGATGGTCAGTCACTTTTCTATCTGGCATCAGTCTATAAATTGACTGACGACGGCAGCAAGCAACTCCTCCGGCGATCACGCCTGCCCGGGGCGGCACTCACATTGAAAATCGAACTGCAACGCGACGGCCTGCGGGCTTTCGACCGACTGTAACGGAGACGACACATGCACAACGACGACAAATTCCCCTGGAACATGACGCACGAACTCAGCACTACTTGCGAGATCGGAGACTACGCACTGTACGCTGGCGAACTCCCCGACATGGACGGAGAGGCGGCTTGGTTCGTTCGTCAACGTGGACGTGTCGTCGCCAACGGCATCGCCGACGATCTTGGTGCCGCTCAGGCCCAAGCCGAGCAGGCCACCGAAAATTGGACAGAGCGAGATTTGCGAGTTTACGGATGACCCGAGATATACCCGAGGCCCCCAACCGCACTCTACGGGATTCCTAGACGCGCAGAATGTTGACGATCAGGGCTTGAAGGTTGATTCCTCGACTTTCTGGCCCCTTTTCGGTTTCCTGCTCTTCTTCGGTTTCGGCTCCATAGCTTCACGCCACTCGTCCGCAGCGCGTTGAAGTCTGGCCCCCGTAGCGTCTTCGTCACCGACGACAAGGCAACGCGTCAGGTCCGACCATTCGAGCCAGTGTGCCCTATCATCCACCCACGCCGAGACCGAGGCCGAGGGTGCGGCACGTTTCAGGACATCGAGCGCCGCCTTAACCCTTGGTGTCATCTGACGAGCGCTCCGAAGATGGCGCATAGCTTCATCGACAGAAAGGCTGCGCACCATTTGAGGTCTCGGCGGCGGTGCTGGCGGTGCAGCAGGTGATACCGTCCGCCGAGGCGGAGACGGCACAAGCGGCATTGACCCGACCAGAGCGGCGAAGATCGCAAAAAGCTGGACCACCGCCCCTTGCGCCGATAGCTCGCGATGCGCCCGCCGCGCACGATGCACCCTCATCATGACCTTGTGGCCGCAGTGTCGGCGCGACCTCTCCCGTTTTCGCGTCTTCTTCATTTTGGTCTGTACCCCCTCGTTAACTCGTTATTTTGCGGCCTGTACTGGGCAAGCTCCGCGGTCAGTTGCTGAACCTCTTTCCAAGCATCGTTGCGCTGCGCGGCGAGCTCGCGCAACGACGCTGCCGACGCATCGGCCTTCTTTTCGGCTTCGCGGCGGCGCTCTCGCTCCGTTCGGACATCGCCGCGAGCTTGGTCCAGGAGCCGTTGCGCTTGGTCGACCTTCTCGCGGAACTCGGCGGCGATGGTGTCGCGGACTTTCGAAATCCGCAGGCCGTCAAAAAACGAGCGCACGCGGCCGCTGAAGCCTTTCAGGCGCTCGGCTGACCGCTGGGCCATTTCCGCCGCTTGACGTGCTCTGACGGCCTCCGCAGACGCTTTTTCGGCCTTCTCTCGCTCGCGGCGGGCCTGCTCGGCAGCACGATCGGCGGAGGCCTTTGCCTGGGCGGCTTTAGCGGTCTCGGCCGAGGCCATCGCCTTTGCCGCCTGGACGAAATCCTGCCCCTTCGCCTGGACGGTTTTCGCCCGTTCCAACGTCGCCTGCAGGGCCTTCGCTTGAACCTTTTCGGCCTGCCATTCCGCCCTCGTCAAACGACGCTTTGCAGGTCCTAGCCTGGTCAGGCCACAGGGCACCGCGACAGCTTGGTGATATCCGTCTTGCCACTCTCGCATCGCTGTTTTGTACGCATGGTCAGATCGTTTTATGACTGACTTTTGATCCTCGTCGGGTTGAGGACTGGCGAGCACCGCAGCCTTGGCGACCTGCCCGGGATGCAGGAGAGAGGCCTTCATCGCCCGATCAGGCGGCAGGGCATATCCGTGCAGATGGCAATGCGCCTCGTCTTCATGACGGATAACCGAGACGAGCGCAGCCCCGAACTCGTCTTTCAGCCAAGCGAGGTTGCGGCGTTCCCATTCCGCGACTTCCCTCTGTTTCGCAGGGTCGGCTTTCACTTCCTGGACCGTGTACGGGTGGGACATGACGACGGTGACAAGCGTGTGCTGGTCCTGGCGAATTGCCTTTTCCTTGCCGCCCTTCGGAGTGGTCCGAGCCGCCGCGGCCATATGATCGTGCAACCGCTCGACCTCATCCAGGGGCAGGCCGTCGACGACGACAGGAGGCAGGGGGTCGCGGACATGCAACGACGCATCCGGGCGACGTGTAGCCTCCCCGAAAACGAAGCTGGTGGAGCGTCCCTTGCGATCCCCCTTCCTCGAAAAATTTTCCATATGAACGAACTGATGCGCCACCTGCAGTCACCTCAGTAAACAACGACCCGATGCCAGATGGTGTGAGCGGGCTCGACGTAACTGGAGTCTATAGGGCAGGCCTGCAACTCTAGGGCGATGTCATAGGTCCCGCGCCCCGGGTTTCCGAAAAGATTGCCGCCGTCTGGGCCTCCGCGGCGGTAGCTGAAGCCCGGAGGATAGCTCAACGACCAGCGCCCACGGCAATCGGGAGACAGGTTCACTCCAAAAGCGATGTCAACCTGGTCAACCCCGAGGCTCACGCGTTCGGCGGAAAACCTGAACGTGTCCGCCGAGGCAGGTGCGGCGATTGATGCAACCATGGCGGCAACGAGAATGGCTCTCTTGACTGTCACGCTGCACCCCACCCCTCGGACACAGGAAGGCCGAATTCGGCCCACTCGCACACCCGTTGAAGCGTCACCGCTCGCCGCCGATCGCGCTCCCGTAGGAGCCGATCGAGCATCCGCTGACCGTGAGCCAACTGCTCGACAACGCGCGGATCATTGTTGCGAAACCCGAGCAACGTCTCAGACGTAGACCCGAACTCGATATCGTCGAATTCGAACGGGGTTCCAGCCCCGGCACGAAACTCGCGCCGCCTCGAAACACCCCCACTCAGAGCCGACATCGCCTCTGTCAGAGCGCTGATAACCAGCTCCAACTCACCGTCTGTAAATTCCCGATCCCCCATGCGGTACCTCCCTGTTTCCAACAAGAATGGTGTGTGCCGGCGGAAGCGAAAGCAAGAATTAGAGACAGACTAATGTTTCTCCCGTTGGTCGAAACGTCTGCTCTCCGAGGGGTCTTTCAGACGGACCCGCTGGGGCCTATGCCGCCTTGTACAATTCGGCGAACGTCAAGCGGCGCGAGCCCGGGAACGCCGCCGCCGCCTGATCGATGACCGCGGCGATGCGATCCCGCGTGCCATGGGCTTCGCTTCGGCACCGCAGCCGATCAAGCGCGTATGCCTTGGCGAACTCGGTCGCCGTCTTAGCCCGCCTCGCAGCTTGTTCCTGCTGGAGCGCCGCGGCCTTCCGCTCATGCTCCAATCGCCATGCGGCAGCACGAGCGGCCCGCAGGCGCTGATACTCCGCCTCAAGGGGCTCCGCGTCGATTTCGGTCTGGTCCACTGCGGCCGAAAAGCCCTCTTCACCGCCATGCTCGACACGGCTAAGGAAGGTTGCCGCCAGACCGTGGCGCATCCATTTTTTCCATACGGGGGCATCGACACGGCCGACGACCTCGTCGTTATCGTGGAGCACCTGCTCGCCGTCCTCGGTCTCGGTGGTAACATTGATTCCGAGTTCCTTCGCCAGCGCTGCCGAAATGACGCAGGAGCGCGTACCAGGCATAGTCTCGACATATTCCCGCCAAAGGGCGAACATGGCCGTTTCGCCACCCGAAGCGGCAACCGCGATGTCCCATGGAGTCATGGACGTGTCGGCTTTGGTCACGTCCTTATGTCCGCCGGCGATTTCCCACGCCATCGAGCCCTTGGCCGTGTAGTTGCTGGCATCTTTGGCATCGATCGCCACCCGGACATGCCATCCGTGGCGATCGGACACCTTGCCACCCGCAGCGCGGACTTTGGCGGTGTAGGCGTTCGCGATCCAGCTTCCCGCAGCCTTCGCGCGGTCACGAACGTCGCCCGAGGTCTCACCATCCCTGGGGCCGTCAACCATGACGGAAAGGTGCTGGTGGTAATGCCACCCATTCTTGACGCTGTAGGTTACCTCTTGACCTACTACGACACCGAGAATGCCGAAGTCACGACTTGCCGCGACCCACGCGCGTCCTTTGCGCGCAGCGCTGGACGCGCCTTGAACGAGGGTCTTGATTTGCGCCAGAGTCGTATCCCGCGAATGCGATGCAGTGAGAACGACGAGCGCGGCCGCGCCGCCTCTGGCGAAAGTAGCATCTGCCGCGATCTGGACACGCTCGGCCCGTTCATGAGCCTTGCCAACCGCGCAGACGGGACAGAGCCATGGGGAGCCGCACCGATAGATGCCGGACACACCAGCGCGAATTTCTCCCGTCTCCGCAGTGCGAAGATGAATATTGACGTTGGAGGCATCATGTCCAGGCATTCCGCAGCCGACGACAGCGGGACCGCGCTTGCCCTCTTCGACGGGACGACATAGGCGTTGGATACGGGATAGAAGACTCCACCGTTTGACGGTCGATGACCCTAATGGGGTATGTACCCTGATGTCTTGGAAGGGAAGTGTAGAAGCCCCGTTCCCGCGGTGCGGAACCGTAGCTCCTCCACTTCCGAGGGCGGGGGCTTTGCCACCCGCCGTGGTGGCATCCAGCGGCTCCGAGACGACCGTGCGGATACGGGTCTCGGCATCGCCATAGGGATCAATTTGGAGGTCGGAGGACTTATCGAAAAGCCTGAGGGCCGGTGCCTTTGTTTTCGGCCAAATTTGTTGACGCGGCAGGTTGCAGAAGTCCGACGTAGAGGCTGGGGTATATCCCAGCCTGGCGGTCAACTATCTGCCAAAGGGGTCTTTACTGCTGCATAGCCAAAAGGCATCATAAGAATACTTTCCTAAAGCCGCCTGAGGGTTCCAGCCCTGTGAGGGCGGCTTTTTTCATGGTCCACGCTGACAGCGCCCCCGTCAAGCGCCGATACAATGTTAAGGACCCGTAATGACTGACGCGAGGCAACAGTCTAAGGAGTCACATAAGTTGTTAACAACCGCGGAAAAAAGGCAGGTGCCCCCAGGGTGCCCCTGAAACAAAAACGCTGCACTACCCATTTCCGAATAATGCAGCGTTTTCAAATAACTAAGTGGTGCCCCCGGCAGGGTTCGAACCCGCGACCCCCTGATTACAAATCAGGTGCTCTACCAACTGAGCTACAAGGGCAAGCCAGTGCCTTGCCAACTATCAGATTCTCACTTCGTGTAAAGTAAAAATTGACTGCGCACCGCTGCGATATCTCTTTTCCACACCTGCCCACGCGGTTCGGATCGCAAGATTGCAGCGAAAGGCCGGCAAAATAAGCGAAGTATTTACGCGACATAGCTAAAATGGCGACAGTTCATAACCATTCCACTCGGGAATAACGCATCAAATGCGCGCAAGCATACAGAAAATACAGCTGACCGGTACGATTGTCATAGCGATGAGTTCCATCTTGCTGGCGACCCTTGCCGCATTGCCGAGCGTCTCCAATTATTTGCGCTACCGGACCAACGCGCAGCAACTCAGCCGCTTCGAAACCGTTCTCCAGTCCGCATGGCTGGTATCGGCCGAGCGTGGCCCTGCCAATAATTTGATGGGAGCGTCTTCCCCCGATGCAAAGCTGCTCGAGGGGCTGACCACGGCGCGCAAGGCGACGGACGACAAGCTGTCGGAACTCGAAACCGCCTTCGCCGCAGAAATCGCGGATCAGCCGCAATTGGCAAAATCGCTTGTCGATACCCGCCGGAAGCTCGCGCAATCGCGCGAAGCGGTGGACCAGGTTGCAGGTACTCCAGCATCCGCACGCAACTACACAGCGATGTCCAACGCGATTTTATCGATGTTCAAGGCGGCGGACAGCGTCAATCTGCTTCGTGGCAAAACCGCACGCGCAATCATCAAGGTGACGCCCGATGTGGCGATCGACATCGCCATGACCGGCACCGCCGGAGTGATGCGGGACAGGATCGGCCGGCTCGGCTCCTATGTGGTCATGGGTCTTCGGGCGAATAATCAGGACAAGCTGAGCTTCCGCGCAAAGTTCGACACGGAGATGCAGAGCCTCGCGCTGCTGAAATCGTCGCTGACGAACTACACTGCGGCTTATTTGTCGACGCCACGCATAGACGCGGCGTTTCGCGATCTTGAAATCTTCTATTTCGGCCAGGCGCTTCCTTACGCGCAGAATACGATTGCGATGGTGATGCCTTCCGCCCGCCCGGGCGTCCGCGAATTTTCCGAGAACTATATTTACGGCATGCGGTCAGCCGGAACGCTGCGCGACCTTATTCTTGCCGAAACAGGAGCCAGGATCGAAAGGAACAAGGAACGGGCACTGATTTACGGTGGCACGTCTCTCTTCCTCGCCGCCATCGCGGTTCTGGTATTGCTGCGGCTCGCATCGGTCTACAGAACGGCGCTGTTTCGGCCCATGCAGTCCGTCCGCATGCAGATCGCCGCAATCGCCGCAGGCGATCTTTCCGCAACCCGGTATCGGGACAAGGTTGCCCCCGAAGTGGAGAAGATGTTCCAGGAGCTGGATTTCCTGCGCGAACAGCTTCGCCAGAAAGGGGAAATGGAGAACCAGCAGCGCGTACTCGCCGAACAATTGCGCCTTCTCTCCGAAACCGATGCCCTCACCGGCGTCTTCAACCGCCGCGCGCTGGAAAAAGCCGTTCGCACCATATTGAGCGGCGAGGAGCAATATCAGGCGCTCGGCGTGATGATTGTCGATATCGACCACTTCAAATCGATCAACGACCGTTATGGCCATGCCATGGGTGATCTCGCGCTTCAAAAAACGGCGAGCCTTTTAAGAAACGCATTGCGCAGACACGATATTCTGGCGCGGTACGGCGGCGAGGAGTTCGTCGTCGTGCTGCAGGATGTCAGCCATGCCACGGCGACTGCCACCGCAGACCGCCTTCGTCGCCTGATAGAAGCCAACGTCATCGATGAACCAAGCGGGCTGTCGCTGACGGCAAGCTTCGGCGTGGTCTGGCAGGAAGCGCGCGCGATCAACAGCTGGGACGAGCTGATCGCGATCGCCGACGACCGGCTTTACGAGGCCAAGCGCGCGGGCCGGAACAGGGTCTGGGCAACCTATTTTCCGAAGGTCGCCAACGGATAGGCGGCCTGGAGCGACAGGTCAGATCAGATCCAGCGTCATCACGACCGGGCAATGATCCGAAGCCTTGGGCCGGTCCCAGCCGGTGCGCGGATAACGCTCCACCTCCTGCCCCGGCGGGAAGACCGTTCGATAGGGCTGACCGGCACGGATGATTTCGGGAACCCTTGTCGCGTTGATCTGCGCAAGATGCGGGGAAAGCCAGATATAGTCGAGCTGGCACAGGTGTTGCTCCTGCGGCCCACGGGAATGATAGAGCGTCCAGCGATCCATGACGTCGCGGCGCGACATCGGATTGGTCACAAAATTGTCGGCCGTGAAGATATCGAGCGCGCTTCGCTCCTCCTCCATCGGCGTGAAAGCGTAGCCATTGCGCCGGTCCCCGGAAATCGCGATGCGCTCCTGATAATCGTTCATGTCGCCGCAGATGGCGAAATTCTTGTTGCGGGTATTGCCGGCACCCCAGCGGTTTTCGATGATGCGCCGAACGGCCATGGTTTCCGCCTCGCGGACCGGCATGGTCGCGAGCCGGGCATCGACCGCATCGCGGGAATTTGTCATGGATTTGAAATGCGTGACGTAAAGCGTCAGCGGCTTGCCGCCGATCCTCAGATCGATTTCCAGGCAATCCCGTTTGAAAATCTTGTCGTCGATCTGGTTGGTCGCCGCAAGTGCGGGATTGAAGAGATCGAGATTGCGATAGGTCAGCGCCGCATGGCTCTTGATATCGACGACCTCTATTCTGTCACCGTCTCGGGTCTGCTCGCGCATGACGACGGCGACATCGATGCCGCGGCTGTCATTGCCCTCGACGAGATATTTTTGCAGGTAGCCGTTACCGACCATACGATAGAGATAACCATATTCGAAAGCCTGCAGGGCGGCCATGTTGTCGACTTCCTGCAGGCAGAGAATATCCGCATCCGCATCCGCGATGGCCAGCGCGGAAAGCTGTCGCGTATCGTCGGTGGCAGAGACCATGCGCGCGCTTTCCAGCGCCTGATAGGTCGCCTCGTCACGAATGTCGAAAAGCTGGATCGCCCTGTCGCGCCGCGTCTGGTTGCGAAAACCGGTAAAATCAAAACGGGTGAGGAGATTTTCGATATTGAAGGTGGCGAGCCGAAGCGACATGTTTCATTCCTGTTCTGGAGGCCGAGACTATCGATTCCAAACCCGCTTCGCCAGTGGAGTGTTTGGACAGAAGAAGAGCGAACAGTATGATGCCGCCAACCTCACACACAGCAGAATCTTTTCTTCCGTCATGCCGGCCTCGAGCCGGTATCCAGTCGACGCGCGTCGGCGCGGCGGGAAGAGTTCTTTCAACCCAAGGACTTGGGCTGGCAGGATGCCGGATCAAGCCCGGTATGATGGAAGAGAAACCAGCACATTACAGAAAGGTAGAGCCTCCCGCACCATTCCTAAAGTCGCCACGCCGCACGAATTGCCACCGGCAGCCGGTCTCCGATGGCGACCGCTTCCCGGGAATAAGCCCGGAGCGCCTGCCCGTCCGGCAGGTCGAGACGCAGGGCATAACGCTCACCCTCGTAAAGAACCGAAGTGACCGTGCAGACAATACCTTCCGCATCCCGAACCACGTCCTGCGGCCGCACGAGAATATCCACCTGCGGCAGGTGCTTCCCGCCTTCCATGGTCGCCCGCAACGCTGCCCAATCGAGATCCCGCGAAGCGCCTTCGGGCGCGGGCAAAGTAAGGATCGACCCCTGCCCCACCAGCGAGCCGACCAGCCTGCCCTCCGGCCGCGCATAAAGCTCAGCCGGCGGCGCGACCTGCAACAGCTTGCCCTGCGACATGACGGCGACGTCAGTCGCCAGCGCCATGGCTTCGGCCTGATCATGGGTGACATAGATCATCGTCGCCCCGGAGCGGATGTGGAACTCGCGAAACGTCTCCTCCATTTCCTGCCGCAAATGCCGGTCGAGATTGGCGAGCGGCTCGTCGAGCAGCACCACATCGGGTTCCGTGACAAGGCAGCGCGCCAGCGCCACGCGCTGGCGCTGGCCGCCGGACAATTCGGCGGGACGGCGGTCCGCAAAGCCTTCGAGACGGACAGCTGACAGCGCGTGGTGAACCTTCTCGCGATATTTCTCACCCGAAATGCCGCGCACTTTCAAAGGATAACCGGCATTGTCGGCGACCGACATATGCGGCCACAGCGCATAGGACTGGAACACCATCGCCATGTTGCGCCGCTCCGGCGCCACCATGTTCGCAGCGTCGGCCAACACCCGCTCGCCGAGCAGGATGGAACCATCGGTCGGCTGTTCGAAACCGGCGATCATGCGCAGCACCGTCGTCTTGCCGCAGCCGGAAGGACCGAGCAAGGCGAGGAAACCGCCTTCGCGTACGGTCAGCGACACATCGTCCACGGCGGGCTTCGACCCGGCTCCAAAGCTTTTCGTCAGACGATTGAGGATCAGTTTCGCCAAGGGACCACTCCTTTCGGCAGATAGCGCCCCAGAATTTCGAGCAGCAACATGAGGAAAATCACCATGATGACAACAAGCACTGAAAGTGCCGAGGCGAGATCGAAGCTGCCGCTGTCATCGAGGTTGTAGATGAGCACGCCAAGCGTCTGCGTGCCGGCGGACCATAGGAGCGCCGATACCGTCAGTTCATTGCAGGCGATCAGGAAAACGAGAATGACGGAGGCGCCCGCCGCAGGCCCGACCAGCGGCAGGATGATATCTCTCAGCCGCCGCCAGAAACCGGCGCCGGACAGCCGCGCCGCCTCTTCCAGCGAAGGGTCGAATTGCAGGAAGGCGCTGACCATGGGCTTTAGGCTGACGGCGAAGAAGGAGGAGAAATAGGCGAGCAATATGATCCAGATCGTGCCGTAAAGCGTGACGCCGATGAGCGGGATGGGGGCTGCGAAAAGCAGCACGTAGGACACGGAAATCACCACGCCCGGCAGCGCATAGGGGATATCCACCAGCGCCGACAGCAGGAACATGAAACGGCTTTTGCCGCGCACCAGGAAGTAGGCCGTCAACACCGTCACCGCGAGGAGACATAATGATGTGACTGTTGCCAGGAACAGCGAGTTGCGAAAGGCCGTGCGGGTCACGCTCTGCCGGTAGAGCAACTCCTCATAGGCGTGCAGCGTTGCGGTCTTCATGCTGAGCGGCACGCCATAGGCGGGAGCGAGCGAACTTGCGACCAGCGCGGCGAGCGGTGCAACCAGCATCAAGAACAGCACGAGCCACAAAGCAAGCTCAGCCAATGGCCGCCAGCGCAACAACCCAAAGGTCGCCGCCTTGCCGGAAAGACCGATGATCCGATAATCCCTGCCCTTCATCGCCCGCTCCTGAAGCGCCAGCCCGGCGACGGAAATGATGGCGATCATGGTGGAGAGAATGGCGATATCGCCGAATGTGCTCGCACCGAAACTGGCGAAACGGCTGTAGATCAACGTCGGCAGAGTAAAGATCGACGCGGGAATGCCGAGGATCGCCGGAATGCCGAAATTGCCGACATTCGACACAAAGGAGATCGCCGCACCCGCGATCAGCCCCGGCGTGGAGAGCGGCAGGATGATGTCGAACAGCACGCGGCGGGGCGAAGCACCGGAAAGCTTGGCGGCCTCGATGCCGTCCTGCGGCAAAGCGAGCAGACCGGCGCGCAGCGACAGATAGACGAGCGGCGCGTGCTGCACGCCGAGCAAAAGCGCGATGCCCGCGATGGAATAAAGCGGCTGCGGCGACCCCATCGGCGGTGCAAGGCCGATGGCCTTCAACAGCGTGCTCGACGGGCCGGTCATGCCGATCCACGACAGCGCCGTCACCTGCGGCGGGATCATCATCGGCAGCATGAACAAGAAACTCAAGATCGACTTGCCGCGTATGTCGCAGAGCGTCAGCGCCAGCGCGAAGGCGCCGCCGATGCCAAGCGAAATCAGCATGCCGAAAAACGAGGTGGACAGCGTGTTCAGCGCAGCGTCCCAAAGTGCCGGATCGGCGAGAAGACGCCATATGTCACCATTGAGTGACGACATGATGCCGGTATAGGCGAGCCGACCGAGCGGCAGGGCGCTGAGCGCAAAAACGACGCTCACCACAAAAGGAAACAGCCAGCGCGGCTGGCTGTTTCCATAGGCACTTAAACGGGACATTCAGCTATATCAGCCCTTGGAGCCGAAGATGTCGGAGAAGATCTTCAGGTCCTGTTCGGAGTTCTTCAGCGCATCAGCGGCGCTGAGCGGCAGAACCTTGATCTTGTCGCGAGCCGGGAAGCCTTCCGGCATGCCGGCATCGGCGCGCGCTGGGATGTAACCGAGCTTGACGAAGCCCTGCTGGCCCTTTTCCGAAAGTACATAGTCGACGAACTTCTTGGCGGCTTCTTCGTGCTTGGTGCCCTTGATGATCGCCACCGGTTCGGTCACGGCCGACACGCCCTCTTCCGGGAAGACGAACTCGACCGGCGCGCCCTTGGCCTTTTCGCGGATCGGCATGTAGTCGACGACCACGCCATAGGCCTTTTCGCCCGAAGCGACAGACTTCAGAACCGCGCCGTTGCCGCCGCCGGCAATGGCTTCATTGGCCTTCAGCGCCTTGTAATAGTCCCAACCGAGACCGCTGGCGGCTGCCAGCGTCTGCGCGTGGATCAGTGCCGCACCAGACGTCAGCGGGCTGGGCATGGTCACGAGACCCTTGGCTTCGGCCTTGGCCAGATCCTTCCAGTTCGTCGGCTTCATCCCGGCGGCTGTGTTGTACATGATGCCCGTCGTGATGAGCTTGGTGGAGTAATAATAGCCGTCCGCATCGTAGAGCGAGGCGTCGATGTTCTTGGCTTCCGCAGACTTGTGGGCGAGAAGCTGGCCGGCCTGCTTCATGCGCTCCAGCGTCACGGTGTCGGCGATCAGCAGCACGTCGGCGACCGGATTGCCGGCGCTGATCTCAGCCATCAGCTTGGCCATGATCTTCGGCGTTCCGTCACGCACCCATTCGACTTCGATACCGGGATTGGCGGCCTTGAAACCGTCAACGGTCGCCTGCGCGTCCTCGTTCGGCTGGCTGGTATAAAGCACCAGATCGGCAGCATTGGCGGCGGTGGCGATGAAGCCCAGCGATACGATGGCGGTGAAAGCGGAAAGCAGCGTTTTCATAGGTCCAGTCCCTGTTGTTTCTGGGACCGCTAAACCACGCCTGCATAACATGTATGTGACAGGCAGGATTTTAAGGGCGTAATAGCAGGAGAGTGATAAAGCTCTCCTGGCAGTTGCGGCTCACCCCCCTTTGCCCTGCCGGGCATCTCCCCCACAAGGAGGGAGATCGGCAAGACGCTTTACCACCACTTCATTCTCAAATGTTGAGATGGGCGAAACCTCGCCCCGAGTCGATCTCCCCCCTTGTGGGGGAGATGCCCGGCAGGGCAGAGGGGGTAAACCCCAACCTCCACCACCATCGAGAGCCGCCAACATCAAATCGCCGCGATCACCTCGCCCGAAGTCGCCTGCGCCGCCGTAATCAACCGGCCAAGCCGCATCATGCCTTCCTCGATCATCGCCTCGTTGGCGCAGGAGAAGCTGATGCGCAGCGTATTCGTGCCGGAGCCGTCCGCAAAGAAGGCGCGGCCGGGAACGAAGGCGACCTTTTCCGTGGCGATGGATTTCGCCAGCAGGGCTGCGCCATCCATGCCTTCCGGCAGGGTGACCCAGATGAACATGCCACCCTCGGGTTTGGTCCAGTGCGTGCTCTTCGGCATGTATTTGTCAAGCGCGGCCAGCATCGCATCCCGGCGGGCGCTGTAAGCGGCCTTGACCTTGGCGACCTGTTTGTCGAAGCCGCGTGAGGCGACGCGTTCGATGGCGATCTGGTTGATGGTGGAGGAATGCAGGTCGGCGGCCTGCTTCATCAGCACCAGCTTGCGGATAACAGGCGCAGAGGCAACGATGTAACCGACGCGAAGGCCGGGCGCGAGCGTCTTGGAGAAGCTGCCGCAATAGATGGTGCGGGTGTTCTCGATGCCGCCCGAGCGAGCAATATCAAGCGCCATGATCGGCGGAACCGCCTCGCCATCGTAGCGCAGCGACTGATAGGCAGCGTCTTCGATGACGGCGATATCCAGCTCGTCGGCCAGCGCCAGAACCTTTTCGCGGCCAGCGAGATCAACGGTTTCCCCGGTCGGATTGGAGAAATCGGCCGAGAGATAGGCGAACTTCACCGCGCCGCCGAGCTTGGCGGCGGTCTCACGATAGGCCTCGGGCGTGCGGTTGCCGCCGGGATTGAGCTGATCGTAATTCGGCTCATAGGCGTTGAAGGCGGAAAGCGCGCCGAGATAGGTCGGCCATGTCACCAGCGCCGTGTCCTTCGGCGACAGGAACAGCTTGCCGAGGTAGTCGAGACCCTGCTGCGAGCCGGAAACGATGAAGACATTGTCGGCGGTGCAGTCGATGCCGATATCGGCCATCTCGCCCGCCAGCCATTCGCGCAGCGGCTTGTAGCCCTCGCTCACAGAATATTGCAGCGCCGCGTTGACCTGCGCGCCGGAAAAAATTTCCGCGTAAGCCTGCTGGAATTCTTCAGCCGGGAAGAGAGCCGGGTCCGGAATGCCGCCGGCAAAGGAAATGATATCGGGTTGCTCGAGCAGCTTCAGCAGCTCGCGGATTTCAGACGCTTTCATACGCGAAGAGCGCGTGGCGAAAATTTGTTCCCAATCAAGCATGGGTACGTTTCCTCTTGTGTCGTTTTTATGCGTGCATCTTTACAGAAATGTCGATATGTCAGCAATACTGACTTATCAGTTTTTCGAATTATTTCTGCCTCCCTGCACATTGCCCACAGCCGACCGGCATTTGGGGTCGCCTTTGGCGGACAAAGCCAAATACACCCTTGCGCAAAGCTTCACAATCTTCCGTTTGCGATTGACGCGGCAAGGTTTTCCGGCTGGATTGCGGGCGCGTCGCGAAGCGGCGAAAGCATCATGGGAGTTTGACAATATGCTGAAAAATATAGACCCGGCGCTGAATGCCGACGTTCTGCACGCGCTGCGCGCCATGGGTCACGGCGATACGCTGGTGATTTCCGACACCAATTTCCCCTCCGATTCGGTGGCGCGCCAAACGACGCTCGGCAAAGTGCTGCGCATGGACAACATCTCCGCCGCCCGCGCCTTCAAGGCAATCCTCTCGGTGCTGCCGCTCGACACGCCGCTGCAGCCCTCGGTCGGCCGCATGGAAGTGATGGGCGCGCCCGATCAGCTGGAGCCGGTCCAGGCCGAAGTGCAGACGGAAATCGACGCAGCGGAAGGAAAATCCGCTCCCATGTACGGCATCGAACGCTTCGCCTTCTACGAACAGGCAAAGAAAGCCTATTGCGTCATCACGACAGGTGAGACCCGCTTTTATGGCTGCTTTCTGCTGACAAAGGGTGTCATTGCACCAAAATAGCAGGTCACTGATAGTGGAAGCGGCATTGAAGAACTTCGAGCCTCTGCTCGCTTCCCGAACCTGATACACGGTAGACAAAACGGTGCTCGGCGGTAATCCGCCGGGACCAGTGTCCGGCCATATCGCCTTTAAGCGGCTCGGGTTTTCCAAGGCCGGAAAAAGGCGTTCGCTTGGCGTTTCTGATGAGGTCGTTAATCTTCTCGACCATGCGGAGGTCGGTTCTCTGCCAGAACTCGTAATCGTCCCATGCACTCACGGTCCAGACGAGTATCATTCCTCGGTCGGATCGCGTTCGATGATATCACCACGCTCAAGCTCCTGCATGGAAGAGCGGAGCCGTGCCGCATTCGCCGGGTTGGAAAGCAGATGCAGTGTCTCCTGCATGCTCTCATATTCTCCTTCAGCAATGACGACGACGGCTTCCTTGCCCTGCCGGGTTACCAGCAATGGCGCGCGCGTCTCCAGAACCCTATCGAAATGGGTCGCAAAATTCTGTCGGAATTCCGTAAACCGGACATTTGCCATGGGATACATCCTTCAATAATGTACAGATTTATGTACGTACACTAAGAAAAAGTCAATACTCGACATGGCCACACCATAACAGCAAAAGGCCGGAGCTTTCGCCCCGGCCTTCTTATTTTCCAGTCGATAACGAAGCTTAGTTGACGGCCTTGTCGACCAGCTTGTTCTTGCCGATCCAGGGCATCATGCCGCGCAGCTTGGCGCCGACTTCTTCGATCTGGTGGGAGTCGTTGTTGCGACGGATGCCCTTGAAGCGGGCGCCGCCGGCCTTCCATTCCTGCATCCACTCGGAGGTGAACTTGCCGGTCTGGATGTCGGCGAGAACGCGCTTCATTTCAGCCTTGGTTTCGGCAGTGATGATGCGCGGACCGGTGACGTATTCGCCCCACTCGGCCGTGTTGGAGATCGAGTAGTTCATGTTGGCGATGCCGCCTTCATAGATCAGGTCGACGATCAGCTTCACTTCGTGCAGGCATTCGAAATAGGCCATTTCCGGTGCGTAACCGGCTTCGACCAGGGTTTCGAAACCGGCGCGGATGAGTTCGACGAGACCGCCGCAGAGAACGACCTGTTCGCCGAAGAGGTCGGTTTCGCACTCTTCCCTGAAATTGGTTTCGATGATGCCCGAACGGCCGCCGCCAACGCCGCAGGCGTAGGAGAGAGCGAGTTCAAGCGCATTGCCGGAAGCGTTATGATGAACGGCAACGAGGCAGGGAACGCCGCCGCCCTTCTGGTATTCGCCGCGAACCGTGTGGCCGGGGCCCTTCGGTGCGATCATGACGACGTCGAGCGATGCCTTCGGCTCGATGAGGCCGAAGTGAACGTTGAGGCCGTGCGCGAAAGCGATGGCCGCGCCGTCGCGGATGTTGCCGGCGATGTCGGCCTTGTAGATGTCGGCCTGCAATTCGTCCGGTGCCGCCATCATAATGAGGTCGCCCCACTTGGCGGCTTCGGCAACGGTCATGACCTTGAAGCCGTCGGCTTCAGCCTTCTTGACGGTCGGCGAACCGGCCTTCAGAGCGATGACGACGTTCTTTGCGCCGGAATCCTTGAGGTTCAGCGCATGGGCGCGGCCCTGGGAGCCGTAGCCGACGATGACGACATTCTTGGACTTGATGAGATTGAGATCGGCATCACGATCATAATAAACGCGCATTTTATGGTCCTTCCCTAATGCTTGTCTCTGTGTGAACCGGAACCTCAGGCGACCTTGCCGCCCAGTTCCGAATGTACCTTTTCCGTGCCGTAGAGTGTCAGAAAGGCGACGACCGCCTTCTTTGCCCGGGCGGAAAAATCCTTGTCCGGCGCCTCGCCCAGCAGCATGCGCACATGCAGATCCGAAACGATGAGGCCGTAAAAACTGCGATACGCCTCTTCGGCGTCATCGAAGCGCAGATAACCGGAGCGGCGGCCCGCTTCGATCAATCCGCGCGCACGGCGGTCGATCTGGCGGCGGCCGCGTTCCAGAAGCAGATCGCCAAGCTTCGAACCGTCACGGCTCGCCTGCCCAACGGCCAGACGGTTGAGCGCCAGCGACACGTCACCGGCCAGAACGTCGAGCAGATCATGCGCGAAAACTTCGAGATGATCGGCAAGCTGCGGCGCGGAGACGCGGTCGCCCGCCTTCTCGAAGGTGCGAACCTTGCTCTGCTGGAAGGTGATCATCGCGGCCAGCAGGCCGTCCCGATCGCCGAACCATTTATAGAGGCTTTCCTTGGAACAGTTGGCGGCGCGTGCAAGCCCCGACGTCGTCAGCGCTTTCTCGCCACCTTCGACCAGAAGACGCAATGCCTGATCCAGAACGGCGTTCTGGCGCGGCGAAAATTCCTGCGCTGTGATCGGGTCGGAGGCCACTTATTTCCACTCCAGAGGCTCGATTAATGTACCGTACGGTACGGTTCGAGCGCCATTTAAGCGGAGGCAGCTTGTCCGTCAAGCGGTTTCTGCAAAGGCGGGCAAGAATTGACGCGTTGCGGCAACTGGATGTGCTGCGCCATATATGGCGAGTTACCCAGCCGCGCTTATCTCGCGCGATGCGTCAACGTCGCGCGACGGCGATAGTCCGTAAAAGCGACTATATTCCCGGCTGAATTGTGAGGGGCTCTGGTAACCGACGCGATGGCCGGCGGTGCCGGCATCCAGCCGCTCCAGCAGCATCAACCGGCGCGCCTCATGCAGCCGCAGCTGCTTCTGGTACTGGATGGGCGTCATGGCCGTTATCGTCTTGAAGTGATGATGGAAGGACGACACGCTCATGCCGATATGCTCGGCGAGATCCTCGATGCGCAGCTGACGCGCGAAATTCTCGCGCAGCCAGGCAATGGCGCGGGCGATCCGGTTGCCCTGGCTGCCGGCAGCAACGATGTTCATCAGCTGCCCGCCCGCCGGTCCCGTCAGGATGCGGTAGAGGATTTCCTGCTCGATCAGCGGCGCCATGGCCGCAATGTCCGCCGGACGATCAAGCAGGCGCAACAGCCGGATAGCCGCATCGAGAAGCTCCGGCGTGGCGGCGTTGACCACCATGCCGCGCTGGCCGTTCGCCGGCTCCGCAGGCGGATCGATTGGCATGCGTCGCATGACATCGAGCAGCTTTTCGCTGTCGATCGCAAGCCCGATGCAAAAATGCGGCACCTCCTTGCTCGCTTCCACCACACGCCAGGTAACCGGCAGGTCGAGCGAGGTCAGGAGATAGTCGCCGGCGCCGTAATTGATGGTATCGGTTCCCAGTTGAACGCTTTTCGACCCCTGGATCACCATTGCGAAACAGGGCCGGTAGCTGCCGTGGCACGGCGCGCTGGGCGTTGTACGCCGGCTGATGCCGAGGGATTCGATCGCCGTCTGCATCTCGCCATCGCGGGTAGCGTACCGCGCGGCGATGGAGGCGATCTCCTGATAGAGATTGAACGGCAAGGACATGGGGGAAATCCCTTAAATGAAGGAAGACATGCTTTAGATGCCACTTATCTAGAAAGCCAGCCGACTTCCGCAAAGAGTGCACCGGGTATTTTTTGCAGGATCGTGCAAAAAGCTCGGAGGATCGCTCTAACGCCTCTCCGCGCTTCCATTGCATATTCCGCCGTCCCCAACTCCCAAAAGGATATTTCAGATGGCTATTGCAAGAGGTTATGCTGCGACCGACGCGTCGAAGCCGCTCACCCCGTTCACCTTCGAACGCCGCGAGCCGAACGATGACGACGTCGTCATCGATATCAAATATGCCGGCATCTGCCACTCGGACATCCACACCGTCCGCAACGAATGGAAGAACGCCGTATTCCCGATCGTTCCCGGCCACGAGATCGCCGGCGTCGTAAAGGCCGTCGGCTCCAAGGTTACCCGGTTCAAGGTCGGCGATCATGTCGGCGTCGGCTGCTTCGTCGATTCCTGCGTCGGCTGCGCCACCCGCGACCTCGACAACGAGCATTATATGCCCGGCCTCGTCCAGACATATAACGACGTCGATCCGTCTACGAAGACAGCCACCCATGGCGGTTATTCCGACTCGATCGTCGTCAAGGAAGGTTATGTCCTGTCGATCCCGGACAACCTGCCGCTCGACGCTTCCGCGCCGCTTCTCTGCGCCGGCATCACGCTTTACTCGCCGCTGCGCCGCTGGAACGCCGGTCCCGGCCAGAAAGTCGCGATCGTCGGCATGGGCGGCCTCGGCCACATGGGCGTCAAGCTCGGCGCAGCCATGGGCGCGGACGTCACCGTACTCTCCCAGACGTTGTCCAAGAAGGAAGACGGCCTGAAGCTCGGCGCGAAGGAATATTACGCCACCAGCGATGCCTCGACCTTCGAGAAGCTGGCCGGCACCTTCGACCTGATCATCTGCACGGCAGGCGTGGCAATCGACTGGAACGCCTATCTCGGCCTCCTGAAGCCCAAGGGCAGCATGGTCGTGGTCGGCGCGCCGGAACATGCAATCCCGGTCCACGCCTTCTCGCTCATCATCGGCGCGAAGAACCTGTCCGGCTCGATGATCGGCTCGATCAAGGAAACCCAGGAAATGCTGGATTTCTGCGGCGAGCACGACATCGTCTCGGAAATCGAGACGATCAACATCCAGGACGTCAACGAAGCCTATGAGCGGGTGCTGAAGAGCGACGTGCGTTACCGCTTCGTCATCGATATGGCATCGCTCGACGCTTGAGCCTTGGATTAGGGCAGGCTCGCCACATCCGCACTCCGTCACCCCGGACTAGATCCGGGGTCTAGCCAGCCCAAGTCCTTGGGCTGAAAAGACTCGTCTCGCCGCGCAGACGCGCGTCGGCTGGATGCCGGATCAAGTCCGGCATGACGGAGGAGTGGTTTGGCGCGCTGACCATAAACATGAGGGCGGGAAGCCGGTGCTTCCCGCCCTTTTTTTAATATCGGCCCACCCTGCCCTCAGGCCTCGTCCTTCAACGTCTCTTTCTGGGTAATCAGCCGCGCACTGTGCTGGCCGCTGAGGTAAATCCACAGCCAGCTCCACGCCACCGCAAGCCGCGAACGCGTTCCGATCAGGAAGTAGATATGGGCAAGACCCCAGATCCACCAGGCAAGCACGCCCTTGAGCTTGAACCTGCCGAAATCGATCACCGCCGCGCGTTTGCCGATCGTCGCCAGATTGCCCTGATGGCTGTAGCGGAAGGGCGATGGCGCCGGCTCTCCGGATAGCCGCGCCTTGATGACCTTTGCCACGTAAGCCCCCTGCTGCTTTGCAGCAGGCGCGATGCCCGGCACCGGCTTGCCGTTTTCCTGATTGACGGCGGCGGTATCGCCGATGACGAAGATATTGGCGTCGTCTTCCAGATTGAGATGCGGACCGACAATGGCGCGTCCCGCCCTGTCGGCGGCGGCATTCAGCCACTTCGCAGCGGGAGAGGCCTGCACGCCAGCGGCCCAGACCACGGTGCGGCAGGGATAGAAGGTCTCGCCCACCGTCACGCCTTCATCGGTGCAGGCCGTCACCGGCGTGCCGAGCAGAACCTCCACACCGAGCTTTTCAAGCGCTTGCTTGGCATAGGCCGAAAGGTCTTCCGTGAAAACCGGCAGAACACGTGGACCCGCCTCGACGAGCAGCACGCGGCTCCTTCTGGTGTCCACATTGCGGAATTCCGGCGGCAACGCCTTGTGGGCAAGCTCGGCGATCATGCCCGCCATTTCCACGCCGGTCGGGCCTGCCCCGATGATGACGAAGGTCAGCAGCGCCTGCCGTTCCTCTTCATTGGTGGCGAGTTCGGCGCGTTCGAAAGCCAGAAGAAGGCGGCGGCGGATCGTCGTCGCGTCTTCGAGCGTCTTGAGACCGGGTGCGGAACGCTCCCACTCGTCGTGGCCGAAATAGGCGTGGCGCGCACCAGTGGCCAGCACCAGCGTATCGAAGCCGATGACCTGACCCGAATTCAGATGCACGGTGCGTGCGCCACGGTCTATGCCGTTCACCTCCGCAAGCAAGGTCGTCACCTCCTTGCGGTCGCGGTAGAGGTGGCGGATCGGCCAGGCGATTTCGGATGTCGCCAGCGCCGTCGTCGCAACCTGGTAAAGCAATGGCTGGAACAGGTGATGATTGCGACGGTCGATCAATGTGATGCGGACAGGGGCCCCCTCCAGCCCGTGTACCAGTTGCAAACCGCCGAAGCCTCCACCCACGACGACAACATGATGTTCTTGCATATGTCTCTGCCTTCAAAAGCTCGCGCACGGAGCATGCGCCGCCAATTATAGGCAAAAAAATTGACTTTGGTTATGAAATAGCCTGACCGCAGGCGCGACAAAAACGCCGGACTGTTTCAGCCATGCCATATTCCAGCGCATCCGCCGTCAACCCGTGGCCGATAGAGACCTCAGCGAGATAGGGTATGCGTTTCATAAGCTTGGGCAGGTTTGCTACAGTCAGGTCATGGCCGGCATTGACGGCAAGCCCGAGCGCTGCGGCGTAATCGGCCGTCTGTCCGAGTTTTTCCAGAAGCGCGTCACCCTTTTGCGGATCGTCAAAACAGCCGCCATAAGGACCGGTATAAAGCTCGATGCGGGCCGCACCCGTCTCAGCCGCCAGTTCCACCGCTTCACGCTCGCCGTCGCCATCGGCAAAAAGCGAAACCCGCATACCGCCGGCCTTCAGGCGACCAACGACCTGTTTCAGGAAGATGGCGTGTTTTTGAAAATCCCAGCCATGGTCGGACGTCGCCTGCGACGGATCGTCAGGCACCAGCGTCACCTGCTCCGGCTGGGTCTCTTCGCACAGAACGAGAAAATCCTCGGTCGGATAGCCTTCGATGTTGAATTCCGCTGTGGGGAAACTGTCGTCGATGAGCGCGCGCAGCACGGGCAGGTCCGAAAAGCGTATATGGCGCTGGTCGGGACGAGGGTGTACAGTCAGCCCGCTTGCCCCAGCCGCCAGTGCAATATGCCCGAAATGCGCGACATCCGGCCATGGAAGATCGCGACGGTTGCGCAGCATGGCAATTGCGTTCAGATTGACGGAAAGTTTGGCGGGCATGGCATTGGGCTCCGGTTCGGAATCTACACCCTGTTTCACGCAGGTTGACGCCGACCGCAAGGAGGCCGATAAAAAATTTTAAGGATACGGGAACGAAAACAGGCAATACACGTTACGGTTCTTATGCAGTGTTCGGCAAAATGTCTTGATCAGAAGACAGGTCCGTGACGGGGAACGAGCAACGGATGCCATAAAAAGCAGGCACACTGTCAATAAGCGCGAAGGGGGAAACGATGCAGGATGGCAGGATGCCGTTTAAACACGGCGACGAGGATAAACCCAATCTAAGGATCAGCAGCTTTTTACCGGACATAAGCCTGCCCTCCTCCCTGCCCGCCGAACCGGTTCCCATCGCCGACATGGCCAACATCTTCGGAGTAACGCACCGAACCCTCCATTTTTACGAGGAAAAGGCGCTGCTGACCTCGAAGCGCATCGGTCAGATGCGGGTCTATTCCCACCGCAACGTACAACGCATGGCCGTCATCAATGTCTGCCGCGAAGTAGGCATTTCCGTCGCGGCCATTACCGACATCATGGAAAAACTTGCCCGTTCGCTCTCGCAGGAGGAGGCGGACGAGATATTTCACGCCGCGCTGAGACAGCGGAAACGGGAATTGACCGCCGAGCGTTCCACTCTTCAGCGTCAGGCCCAGCAGATCGAAGAACTACTTATCGCCGACACCGATATGGACGGCTTCGACACCGCTGAGCGGAGCCCGGCCAAGGATATCGCGCTGACCGACGCGGAGCGAAAATGCCTGGAACTGATGGCGGAAGGTTATGCGCCAGTACGGCTCGCCCGCGCGCTTGGTCTTTCGGGCACCGACCTCAATGTGCTGGAGGCGAAGATCATCGGCAAGTTCAATGCCAGCAACCGCTTTCAGGCGGTCGCCAAGGCGGTTCTGCTCGGTGTTATCCGCGCTTGAAACGGAGCATGTCCAGGAAAAGTGCGTCGCGGTTTTCCATCCGGGCAATGCGCAAAACGAGAAGATAGAGCATTGATGACGATCCGGTGTTCACCGGAAATGCTCTATCTCAGCGAACGATTGTCAGGGTCTCCGCCGCGCGCGTAATGGCGGTATAAAGCCACCGTTCGCGTGAATCGCGAAACGCATAGCTCTCGTCGAAGAGAACAACATTGTTCCACTGCGAACCCTGCGCCTTGTGCACGGTCAGCGCATAGCCGAAATCGAACTCGTCATAACGCTTGCGGGTGGTCCACGGAATTTCGGTCTCCACATCCTCGAACGCCGCCTTCAGCAATTTGATCTTGGCCGCGCCGCGATCCATATCGTCGTCCTCGGGCCGGATCATCAGGTTGATGCCCGGTTTCACCGTTTCGCGCGAAGAACTCATGACCTGCCAGAGCGAGCCGTTCAGCAGGCCCTTGGTCGGATCGTTCCTCAGGCAAACCAGCTTGTCGCCGGATTGCGGATAATCGGCGGTGAAGCCCTTCAGCTCGCGAAGCCGCTGATTATAACGGCGGCGCGTGCGATTGGTGCCGACGAGCACCTGATCGGCATCGAGCACGAGCGATTGCGTCACCTCGGACTTGGAAATCACCTGCGCGGCGCCATAGTCGCCGCGCATAATCTCCCGACCTTCCCGCACTTCCATGGCAAGATGGATGATGGGATTGTCCTTGGCCTGACGGTGGATTTCGGACAGCAGATAATCCGGCTCCTGCTCGGTGAAAAAGCCGCCGCCCGAAACCGGCGGCAGCTGTCCGGGATCACCGAGTACGAGGATCGGCGTGCCGAAACTCATCAGATCCTTGCCGAGCTGCTCGTCCACCATAGAACATTCATCGATGATGATGAGTGCCGCCTTGGCGAGAGGGCTCTGGCGGTTGATGGAGAACATCGGCGCGATGGACGTCTTGCCGGTCTCCTCATCTTCCACCGTTTCTTCGCCGCGGGGGCGGTAGATCAGCGAGTGGATGGTGCGGGCGTTGGTCGCCCCGCGCGAGCGCAGCACCTGCGCCGCCTTGCCGGTGAAGGCCGCAAACAGCACCTCGCCATCGACATTTTCCGCGAAATGTTTGGCAAGCGTCGTCTTGCCGGTTCCGGCATAACCGAACAGCCGGAAAACCGGCGTTCGGCCTTCCTTCAGCCAGCGGGAAACAGCCTTGAGCGCTTCGTCCTGTTGCGGTGAAAATAACATGCGCCCTCATCGCAGGATTCGAGCATCATGCGCAACAGAAAAAGAACGAAAGATGAATCGCACCGCGATCAGGGCGTCAATTAACCACCTGCCTCTCGACGAGCGCAGCCAATTGGTCAGCCACCGTGCTCCAGCCGTCAAAGAAGCCCATCTCGGCATGCCTGTCGCGATCTTCAGGGTTTCTGTGCATGGCATAGGCCACATATTCCATGCCATCGGGGTGATCGCGAAAACTCATGACGGCGGTGAGGAACGGGCGGGCGGACGGGCGAAAGCCCGATGTCAGCGCATCGGTGAAGATCAGGCGCTCCTCGGCATCCACCGCCAGAAAACATCCGCTGATATGGTCGCCGAATGCCGTGCCATCCTCGCTGTAGCGTGTCTCGAACGCGCCGCCGGGGTAAAGCTCCATGCGCTCGACGCGGCATTTGCCGGGATGCGGCACCCACCATTGTTCGAGGCTGGCCTTGTCGGTCCAGGCGTTCCAGACGAGGCGGCGCGGCGCTCTTATGATCCTTGAAATCTTCAGATCGAGATCAGGATTGAAAGTATCGGTCATTTGTCATTCTCCCCTTTCCGTGAGGTCTTGTCCTGTTGCGCCATGACGAACTGTTCAAGCCGGTCCGTCCGGCCTTCCCAGATGGCATGCTGTTGCGAAAGCCAGCCCTCGAGCATCGAAAACCGCTGTTTTTCCAGTGAGCAGAACCGGACCCGGCCCTGCTTGCGCGTCACGATCAATCCCGCCTCTTCCAGCTGACGGATGTGTTTCATGAACGACGGCAAGGCCATGGCGAAAGGTTCGGCAAGCGTGCCGATGCTCGCATCCCCGCCGCCCAGCCGTAAAAGCACGGCCCGCCTGGTCGGATCGGCAAGAGACTGGAAGATGTCATTGAGTTCATCTGAATAGTTTTCCATAAGGCTAACTATCACGACAAAACACTTAGCTCAATGGATAAGTTTAAAAATCACGGAAATCGCACTTCGCCAGGGAATAATCCGGCGGCCTACGGTGTCTCTTGATGTGCTGGCGGCAGATGCCGCCCGAACCAAGGAGGATATGTCCATGAAAATCCGCTTTATCGTTCCCGCCCTCGTTCTGGCTTTTGCCGGGACAGCCTATGCGGCCCCTGCGGTCGAAACGGTCAAGACCGAAAAAGGCAATGTACTTGCCGGCGAAAAAGGCATGACGCTCTACACTTTCAAGAACGACAAGAAGGGCGTATCCAATTGTTACGACAAATGCGCGGTGAACTGGCCGCCGTTTTTCGCAGCGACTGGTGATAAGGCCGAGGGCGCCTATTCCGTCGTGACGCGCAAGGACGGCAAGATGCAGTGGGCAAAGGATGGCATGCCGCTTTATTACTGGGTCAAGGACACGAAAAAAGGCGACGCCACCGGCGACGGTATGAACGGTGTATGGGATGCCGCAAAACCCTGATGGCATGAATGGCAAAACGCGGGGGAACCTCTCCCCCGCAGCCGGAACCTTCGAGGCGGAGATGCTGGCGCTGATACCCATGCTGCGGCGTTATTCCCGCAGCCTTTCCCGTTCCGACGCCGATGGCGAGGACCTTCTGCAGGACTGCGTGGAAAAGGCGCTGACCAACAGAAGGCAATGGCGCGGAACGGCCCTGAAATCATGGGCTTACACGATAATGACTAATCTTTATCGCAACCGCCATCGCACCGAGAAACGTCACCCGTCCGAAAGTCTCGACGGCCATGAAGAGATCGCTATTGCCGATACGCTCGGCGATACGCTGGAGAACGACCGACTGCACGGCGCTCTGGCGCTTCTTTCGCCCGAGATGCGGGCGGTGCTGATGCTGGTGACGGTGGAAGGCTACAGCTATCAGGAGGCGGCCGAGACATTGTCGATCCCCGTAGGCACCGTCATGTCCAGACTGTCCCGCGCCCGCGAAACCCTTCGCCAGCACTTGGCGGCGGACAATATCATTCCCCTGCGGAGACCACGATGACAAGGCCCGACGCCATAACCGAAGACGATCTGCACGCCTATGTCGACGGGCTTTTGTCCGATGATGACCGCGCGGCTGTCGAGGCATGGCTGACCGAAAGGCCGGAAGAGCAGAACCGCGTGCAGGACTGGAAAAAGCAGGCCGAAGCCCTGCGAAACGCATTCGCCACCTATGCCGCCGAACATCCGCACGACACCGCGATGCTGAACCGCAAAACAAGCTTCACATGGAGGCTGAAGCCGTTTCTTCCTCGGACGGCGGCCGCCTTGCTGATCTTCGCGGCAGGTGCCGTGGCGGGCAGGCTTGTGCCATCCTCCCTGTCCACGCCGCAGGACGTAGTGCTGGCATCGCTGACGACGGACATTCCCACACAGGCGAAATCGGCCTATCTCATTTACGCAAACGAAGTACGCCACCCCGTTGAGGTCGGAGCCGGGGAGCAACAGCACCTTGCGACATGGCTCGGCAAGCGGCTCGGCTATCCCTTTGCGATCCCCGATCTTTCCAAACTCGGATATGATCTCGTCGGCGGACGCCTCATCCCCGTCAGCGGCAAGCCCGGCGCGATGCTGATGTATCAGGACAAGACCGGCCGCCGGGTAACGGTGCTGATCGGCCATAACGAGGAAAATCGCACCACCAGCTTCCGCATGGCGAGCGCCGACGGCATCGAGACCTTCTACTGGATCGACAACGAACTCGGTTATGCCGTTTCCGCCGAACTGACACGCACCGAAGTGCAGAAGATCGCCGAGGAATGTTACCGCCAGTTCCCGACGTAAGAGCGTCTATTTCAGCACAACGAAGGTTCCGATAATCGTGGTCTCCGCCGGACCACGATCAAACCAGCCGGACAGAACGACAGGCGAGGTCAATTTTTTTATGGATCGATCCCCTCCGTGCCGGGTTTGAGAAGTCTGGACAACAGGCTATTCTCCCTTTGACAAACGCTGGAGCAAACCAATGTATGACGACATGCCTTCCGTCACCCTGCCATCCGGAAAAGAGGTTCCAGCCCTTGGCCTCGGCACCTGGAACATGGGGGAGGTGAGATCGTCCGCTCCGCAAGAGATCGAGAGCATCCGCAAGGCGATCGATCTCGGCATGACATTGATCGACACGGCAGAAATGTATGCCGACGGCCGATCCGAAGAAGTGGTCGGCACGGCAATCGCCGGCCGGCGCGACGAGGTGTTTCTGGTCAGCAAGGTCTATCCCTGGAACGCCAGCGCCAGAGGTACCATGGAGGCCTGCGAGCGCAGCCTCACAAGGCTCGGCACCGACCGTATCGATCTTTATCTGCTGCATTGGCGTGGCGAACATCCGCTCGCGGAAACAGTGGCGGCTTTCGAGCGGCTGAAAAAGGACGGCAAGATCGGCGACTGGGGCGTCTCCAATTTCGACACCGACGACATGGAAGAGCTTTTCTCAGTTGCTGATGGCCAGAATTGCGCCGCCAACCAGGTACTCTACAACCTGTCCCGGCGCGGGCCGGAATTTACGCTTCTGCCCTGGTGCCAGCAGCACGGCGTGCCGCTGATGGCCTATTCCCCCATAGAGCAGGGCCGCATCCTCAAAAACCACGAACTCATCCGCATCGCCAAGGCCAATCAGGCAACACCGGCGCAGCTGGCGCTGGCATTTCTGCTGGAAAGAGAAGGCGTCATCGCCATCCCGAAATCCGCCAGCGCCGCCCGCGTGGAGGAAAACCGTGGCGCGACCGATCTGGAGATCACCGACGAGGACTGGGCCGCGCTCGACGCTGCCTTCCCGGCACCGACGCGAAAGATCGCGCTGGAAATGCTTTGATGGAACAGAGCGTTAACGGGGTTTTCGGAATCGGACGCTGAAGCGGTTGAATCGGAATGTGAACGCTGCGGATCAAGACCGGGGCGCTCACATCGATCAGGCAATCGTATCTTTCCAAGCGTTCCCTGAAGCGGCAGTAACGGCGCGGTGCTCCGCGCCGTCATGCGAAATCACCTGCGGCGCTTTACGACGGTATGCGGCGATCATATTCCTTTTTCAGTTCCAGCCAGGCATCCCAGAAGGGCTCCGGTTCCTTTTCCTGAAGGCGAGCGGCAAGAACATCGAGATGCGCGTGCCAGCCGGCGCTGACATTGAGTCTGGTCGAGCGCTCCGCCAGACGGCGGTGGACCAGCGTCAGAAGCACTTCCTTGCCCAGAGCCTGAAGCTCGATAGACACTTCCGCATTCTCGCCCCAGCTGAAGACGAGGCGGTGCGGCGGAACAACGGTGATGATGCGCGACGCCATCTTGTGTTCTCCGGAAAAACCTTCGGGGCGATTGCCCGGCGGATCGGAAAGCTCGTCGTTGCGCCAGACCAGTTCGAACGGCGCATCGGGCGCAAGTTTCATTTCGCCGGATGCCAGCCACCGGCGGCGAAGCTCGCTTTGTGTCAGATAGGCCCACACCCGTTCGATCGGTCCGGGCAGAAGCCGCTCGATCTTCAGGGTCGTCGGTTCGACGAGTTGGCCATAGGTGTCAGACATTGCAATATCAGCCATTGTCATTTTCTCCATCTGCAGGGGATTTTCCCTGTTCATCCTCCCTGAGCATCTGCTCAAGAATATCGAGGCGGCTGTTCCAGAACTGCCGGTAGAAACTCAGCCATTCATCCGCCTGCGCCAAGGGTTCCGGTGCAAGGCGGCAGACATGGGTGCGCCCCCTCACCTCGCGGCGGATAAGCCCTGCGTTCTCCAGCGCCTTGATGTGCTTAGACACCGCAGCCAGCGATATATCGAACGGCGCGGCCAGCTGGCTTACCGTTCGCTCGCCAAAGGAAAGATCGCGTAGCATCGTGCGCCGCGTGGCGTCACCAAGGGCATGAAAGACAGTGTCGAGCTGTGGAACAGATAATTCAACCATATTGTTGAATATAGCCCGTCGACCCAAAAAGTCAACCATATGGTTGAATATTAATCCGCGAAGAAAATTCCATAAAAAAAACCCGCGGCGAACCGCGGGCTTGATATTCTGAAGCGTATTTCGAAGGCGAAGACTTACATCCCCTGCGAACCGCGGTTCATCGCCGCAATGCCCGTGCGGCAGATCTCGATCAGACCGAGCGGCTTGATGATGGCGACGAACTGATCGATCTTCGACGACTTGCCGGTGATCTCGAAGATGAAATGCTCCACCGTCGCGTCGACGACCTTGGCCTGAAACGCGTCCGCAAGGCGCAGCGTCTCGGCGCGGGCCTCACCCGAACCGGCGACTTTGATGAGCGCCACTTCGCGCTCGATCGGCCGTTCCTGCCCCAGTTCGCGGGCGCGAACGGTGAGATCGAGAACCCGGTGCACCGGTACGATGCGCTCCAGCTGCGCCTTGATCTGTTCCAGCACGAGCGGTGTGCCGCGCGTGACGATGGTGATGCGCGACAGATGCGCCTCGTGCTCCGTTTCCGAAACCGTCAGGCTTTCGATGTTGTAGCCCCGGCCGGAAAACAGGCCGATGACGCGGGCGAGAACGCCCGGCTCGTTGCTGACGAGAACCGACAGCGTGTGATTTTCGACGGCAGCCGTTTCCTTCTGGATGAAGTAGGCGGAACCGGTGGGTTGTAGGTGTGCGTTCATGTCCTTTTCCTCTCCCGGCTCAGACTAGCTGACGGCCCTTGGCATCGATTGCGTTGGCAACAGCTTCATCCGTCGCCTCGTCCGGCAACAGCATCTCGTTATGGGCTTTACCAGACGGGATCATCGGGAAGCAATTGGCGAGGTTGGCGACACGGCAATCGAAGATGACCGGCCTGTTGACCGCGATCATCTCGGCGATCTTGTCGTCCAGCTCCCTGGGGTTGTCGCAATACATGCCGACCCCGCCATAGGCTTCCGCCAGCTTGACGAAGTCAGGCATGGCTTCGGTATAGGAGTTGGACAGGCGGTTGCCGTGCAGCAATTGCTGCCATTGCCGCACCATGCCCATATACTGGTTATTCAAGATGAAAACCTTCACCGGCAGGCCGTACTGGATGGCGCAGGACATTTCCTGGATGCACATCTGGATCGATGCGTCGCCGGCAATGTCGATAACCAGCGCATCCGGATGCGCGACCTGCACACCGATTGCCGCCGGCAAGCCGTAACCCATGGTGCCGAGACCGCCCGACGTCATCCAGTGGTTCGGCTCCTCGAAGCCGAAGAACTGTGCCGCCCACATCTGGTGCTGACCGACTTCGGTGGTGATGAAGGTCTCGCGTCCCTTCGATGCCTCATAGAGCCGCTGCAACGCATATTGCGGCATGATGACATCGTTGGAATTCTTGTAGGCGAAGGAGTTGCGCGCGCGCCAGCGCTCGATCTGCGACCACCAGTCGGACGTCTGCGATTTTTCCGGTTTCTTCGGCAAGGCTCGCCACAGGCGAACCATATCTTCCAGAACATTGCCGACATCGCCGATGATAGGCACGTCGACACGCACGGTCTTGTTGATCGAGGACGGATCGATGTCGATGTGGATCTTCTTGGAGTTCGGCGAAAACGCATTGAGCCGTCCGGTAATCCGGTCGTCAAAACGCGCGCCGACGCAGACCAGGACGTCGCAATCATGCATCGTCATATTGGCTTCGTAGGAACCGTGCATGCCCAGCATGCCGAGCCAGTTCTTGCCGGAAGCCGGATAGGCGCCGAGACCCATCAGCGTCGAGGTGATCGGGAAACCGGTCAGCTCCACCAGTTCGCGCAACAGCCTTGTCGCCGCCGGGCCGGAATTGATGACGCCGCCGCCGGTGTAGAAGACAGGTTTTTTCGCCTTGGACATCAATTCGATGGCCGCGTGAATGGCATTGAGGTCGCCCTGGACCACCGGCTTGTAGCTCTTCTGCTGGATGGCGGCGGAAGGCGGCGTGTAGGTGCCGGTGGCGAACTGGATGTCCTTCGGAATATCGACGACGACCGGACCCGGACGGCCCGTCTGGGCGATGCGGAAGGCCTCATGGATGATGCCCGCCAGTTCGTTGACGTCCTTTACCAGCCAGTTGTGCTTGGTGCAGGGGCGCGTGATGCCGACGGTATCGCATTCCTGAAACGCATCGGAACCGATCAGCGACGTCGGAACCTGGCCGGAAAGGCAGACGAGCGGAATGGAATCCATCAGCGCATCCTGAAGCGGCGTCACCGCATTGGTGGCGCCGGGACCTGACGTGACGAGCATGACGCCGACCTTGCCGGTGGAGCGGGCATAACCTTCGGCCGCATGGCCGGCACCCTGCTCGTGACGCACGAGAATGTGCTGGATGTCTTCCTGCTGGAAAATCTCGTCGTAGATCGGAAGCACGGCACCGCCGGGATAACCGAAGATATGTTCGACGCCGTTGTCCTTCAGCGCTTTCAGAACGATCTCCGCACCCGTCATGCGATTGCTGTTATCCGTATTGTCCTTATCCGTCATTGCCTGTTTCCATCCCGCTTTGGCTTTGGATATCGAGGAGCCCGAGGGCCTGTTTGAAGACATAAAAAAAGGCCCCTAGAGGAGCCTCGTTCAGCGCATGGGTGCTTTCGCCGGATGGTTACACCATCCTGCCCATGCGCCGTCCCACCACGATAAGTACGTTAAGATTTTTCATGGGTCGGAGTGTTAGCCAGAAAAGCGTGAGCCGTCAACGCATATTGGGGGAAAAATCGGAGCCCGCTTCTTTTATTGCGAGAAATGCCATACTGGCGAAATTTTCGAACGCAATCGGTACACATGTTGTTAAATATAATCTTTTATGATCGAAGACGCAGATACTGCCCGCACCACCGCGATCATCCGCATGTACCGGGATAAGACGTGAACAACGACGAGTTTCATAAAGCGTCCCGCATGGACGAAAACGAACGGCGATCCGGCCAGCAACCGGCAAACCGCATGCTGGGCCGCGTCATCGCCTGTAACGGCGCGCATGCGACCATATCCGCCGAAACCGAGATCGGTTCCACCGATGTTGCGCAACTCTGGTCCGTCGGCCGCCTGATTTCCATCGAAATGGGGACGAGCCGTGTCGCGGCGCTGGTATACGCCATGCGCACCGGCGAGGAACACTGGTCGTCGGACAGGCCGAACAGGCTGCTGATCGATGTGGAACTCGTCGGCGAAGTCTTCCGCACCGAGGACGGCAGCGAGCGCTTTTCCACCGGCATTTCCCGTTACCCCTATCTCGGCGCGGTGGCGCACCGCATCCGCACGGGCGACCTTGCCAAGATTTACGATGGCGGCAAGCGTGACAGCTGCGTCATCGGCAAACTGACGCAAGACGACACGATCGGCGCGACCATCAACATCCAGCAGATGCTGGCGAAACATTTCGCTGTCGTCGGATCGACGGGCGTGGGCAAAACCACCGCGGTCTCCCTGCTTTTGAACAAGGCGATCGAGACCGACCCGAAGCTGCGTGTCCTCATTCTCGATCCGCACAATGAATTCGCGGCTGCTTTTCCCGATCATTCGGTTGTCATCGATACCGATACGCTGGACCTCCCCTTCTGGCTGATGCGCCTTGAGGAATTCGCGGAAGTGGTTTTCCGGGGCCGCAAGCCGGTGCCGGAAGAAATGGACGTTCTGCGCGATCTCGTTCCGGAAGCAAAAAAGGCATTTCGCGGCACCGATGGTTCCGCCGTTCGCCGCACCTCCGATAAAAGCGCGATCACACCGGATGCGCCGGTGCCCTACCGCATGGCCGATCTTCTGGCTCTCATCGACGAGCGTATCGGGCGGCTGGAAGGGCGTGGTGAAAAGCCGGCGCTGCGCTCCCTGAAGGGTCGCATCCTCTCGGCTATCAACGATACGCGCTACAATTTCATGTTCTCCAGCAATACGATCAGCGATACCATTCTGGAAACGGTGGCGCATATCTTCCGTATTCCCGGAGAAGGAAAGCCGATCTCGGTTTTCCAGCTGTCCGGCATCCCTTCCGAAGTGGTGAACTCGGTGGTTTCCGTCCTCTGCCGCATGTCGTTCGAGCTTGCGGTCCTGGCGCGCGGCTCGCTGCATATGCTGGTGGTCTGCGAAGAAGCGCACCGTTATGTTCCGGCCGACCCCGAGCGCGGCTTTTTTCCCACCCGGCAATCGATCGCCCAGATCGCCAAGGAAGGCCGAAAATACGGCATCTCGCTCGGCGTCATCAGCCAGCGGCCGAGCGAACTGGACCAGACCATCCTGTCGCAGTGCTCTACGGTTTTCGCCATGCGGCTTTCAAACGAGATCGACCAGAAGATCATTCTGTCCGCTGTACCGAACGCCTCGACATCGACCACCAGCTTTCTCTCATCCATCGGCAATGGCGAGGCCATCGCCTTCGGTGAGGCGGTGGGCGTGCCGATGCGCATGCGCTTCGACCGCGTGCCTACAGTCAAACTACCGAAGGCGAGCGGCATGATCAGCCACACGTCCCACGAAACGCCCGATACGGTCGATCTGAACACCATCGTCACCCGCATGCGCTCTGTAGCCAAGCCGGTCATCACAGGCTTTCAGCAAAGCGTCGAGGCGGCCTTTTCCGATCTGCCGGAACCGGTGGCCATGCCCAGAGAGACGGATGATATCGATCGCTGGAAGCGCGAACTGGGCACGACCACAACGGATGGCTACGAGCCTTACCGCCCGGACATGCTGCCCGGACGCGCGACCTCAGCGCCGCAAAACCCGGCGGCTGCGGTGGACACCGCCTCCGGCGCCGTCAACGAATTGCGCAAGGCCGGTTTCCAGATGCACGCACAGAATGGCCCGCCCCCCGGCGATGCACGCCCGTCACTGCGGGAAAGCCTGCTGAAGAAGCCGCTCGGCAGTCTCTACCGGAAGGATTGACCCTGGCCTTCACGGCTGGATACGGGTCCAGTCCGGTCCCATCTGGTTGCGAAACCATGTCATCTGCCGTTTGGCATATTGACGGGTCGCGGCCGCCGATTTTTCGATCACCTCAGCCTCGCTCATGCGACCAGTCAGCATATCGGCGATCTGGGCAACGCCGATTGCCTTCATTGCGGTCGCGTCGGGCGCAAGGTTCAGGGCGAGAAGGGCTTTCACCTCCTCCACCGCGCCGCTCTCCATCATGGTTTCGAAACGACGGTTGATGCGGTCGTGCAGCACCGGCCTTTCCGGCAGGACGACAAATTTTTGCGCCCGATCCGGATCGACAATCACCGGGCCACTGGATTTTTGGAAATCCCGGATCGACTTTCCGGTCGCCTCGATCACTTCCAGCGCCCGGACGATCCGCTGGCCGTCCCCCGGCTGAAGCCCTTCCGCCATGGCAGGATCGCGCAGCGATAGTTCCGCATGAAGAACAACCGCCCCCTCTTCGATCAACCGGGCACGCAGCCCCTCGCGTATGTCGTCCGGAATGGCTGGCATATCGGAAAGGCCACCCGTCAGCGCCTTGAAATAAAGCCCCGTGCCGCCGACGATGACGGGAAAGCACCCCTCATTGCGCAAATCGTCGAGCAAGGCCGAAATCTCGCGCAGCCATTCGCCCGTCGAATAGAGGTTGCTCGCCGGCACATGACCGTAAAGCAGATGCGGCACGCCTTCCATTTCGTCCTCGGATGGCCGCGCGGTCAGCACCCTCAGCGTATCGTAAACCTGCATGCTGTCGGCATTGATGACGACGCCATTCCGCTCCAGTGCCAGACGAAGCGCAAGCGCGGACTTGCCGCTTGCCGTTGGGCCGGTTATCAGGATCGCATCAAAATTCTCATCAAGGTTTTTCATCATGGCTTTCGTTGCCACGCTTATCGCCAATCCGTCAAATCCTGTTCTGACACCGGCCCTCGGCGAAGCGGCCGCAAAGGCCGTAAATGCGTCGGGTCTCTACTGGCTGGCCGACGGCATCGCCTGCGATATCGCCCTGCCCGAAGGAACCGATGCGACGCAGGCGCGCAACGCGCTTACCGGCGCACTTCTGGGCCAACCGGTCGATATCGTCATTCAGGAACAGGACAGGCGGCGCAAGAAGCTTCTGATTGCCGATATGGATTCGACCATGATCGGCCAGGAATGCATCGACGAGCTGGCGGCGGAAGTCGGGCTGAAGGAAAAGGTTTCCACGATTACCGCCCGCGCAATGAATGGCGAGATCGCTTTCGAACCGGCGCTGCGGGAGCGTGTGGCGCTGCTGAAGGGCCTGCCGGTCTCTGTTATCGACGACGTCATCGAAAAGCGCATCACGCTGACATCCGGCGGCAAGGAACTGATCGCCACCATGAAGGCGAAGGGCTACTACGCTGCTCTCGTTTCCGGCGGCTTCACCGTGTTCACCGGCCGCGTCGCGGCCATGCTGGGTTTCGATGAGAACCGCGCCAATCTTCTCGGCGAAGCCAATGGTGAGCTTGACGGCACCGTTGCCGAACCGATCCTCGGCAAGCAGGCCAAGGTCGACGCACTGAACGATATAGCCGCAAAACTCGGCATCTCGCCGGAAGAGGCGATGGCCGTCGGTGACGGCGCCAACGATCTCGGCATGCTGCATCTGGCCGGTGCAGGCGTTGCCCTGCACGCCAAGCCGGCCGTTGCCGCCGAGGCGCAGATGCGCATCGACCATGGCGATCTGACCGCGCTTCTTTACATCCAGGGCTACCGCAAGACGGATTTTGTCGTTCCATGATCATCCGCGAGACACCAAGGCTCATTCTGCGCGAGTGGAAGGAGAGCGACCGCGATCTGTTCCGCGAAATCAATGCCGACGAAAAGGTCATGGAATTTTTCCCCTTCCGCCGCAGCCATGCGGAAGCGGACGCCGTCCTGGAAACCATCAATGGCATGATCCGCGGCAGCGGCTACGGCTTTTATGCCATGGAACTGCGCGAAACCGGCGAAGTCATGGGGTTCTGCGGCATATCGCCGGTCATGAACCTCGATCCGCCCTTCCCGCTTGGAACCATGGAGATCGGCTGGCGGCTGGCCACCCGCTTCTGGGGCCACGGCTATGTCACAGAAGCTGCCCAATCGCTGCTCGTCATGGCCTTCGACGAAAAGGAAACGCCGGAAATCGTCTCCTTCGCCGTCCATAACAACCAGCGTTCAACGCGGGTAATGGAACGCATCGGCCTCAAGCGTGACCCTTCGCGCGACTTCGACCATCCGCGTGTGCCCGAGGATAGCCATCCGCATTTGCGCCCACATGTGACCTATGCGTTGACATTGCAGGAGTGGCGGGAACGACAGGCGCAATAACGCCCTCGTCCGCCACACCCAAACCTATTTCACCGCCGCATTGCCGCCATCGGCAAACAGGGCTGCCCCGGCGACGAAGCTCGACATCGGGCTCGCAAGGAACAGCGCGGCCTGCGCCAGCTCTTCCGGTTCTGCGATGCGTTTCATCGCATGCAGGCCCGCAGCCCATTCCTTCTGGGCGGCGTTTCCGGCCATGGGCGTATCGACCCCGCCCGAAAGCACCGCATTGGCGCGAATGCCCTGCACGGCATAATCGGCGGTAATGCCTTTCACCAGCCCCATCAGCGCGGCCTTCGATGTGCCATAGGCCGCCATGCCCGGTATGCCGGCACTGGTTCCGACGAAGCTGGAGGTGAAGACGACCGAGCCGCCGCCCCGCTTCAACATCAGCGGAATCTGGCTGCGCGCGCCTAAAAATGCGGAGGTGAGATTGGCGGTGAGCACATGATCCCATTCCTCGAGCGAAATCTCCGCGAGCGGCTTCATGGCGCCGACCGCGCCGGCATTGTTGACGGCGATATCGAGACCGCCGAAGACGGTCAGAGCCGCATCCGCCAGCCGGGAATGGGTTTCCGCCAGACCGACATCACCCACGACCGTGTGAACACGAGCGCCGGACTGGCGAATAGCCGTGGCTACCTCCTCCAGCGCCGCCGCACCGCGCGCATTGATGACGACGGCCGCACCCTGTTCGGCAAACAGCATTGCCGTCGCCCGGCCGATGCCGGATGACGCGCCGGTGATGATGGCAACCTTGTTTTCGAGTAATTTCATATCCTTGGCCTCCTGTGTTCGGAGACCAAGGGATAGAGACTGCACCTACCCGCAACCACCCGATTCCTGATGGATCGGGCGAAAGGCGTTTATTCCAGCGGCAGCGCCACGACGCGCAGATTGCCCTGCGCATCGGCAACCATCATATGCGCATTCTTGCGGCCCTCGGATTTCAGGCCGTTGACGCGCACCAGCACGTCGCCCGGAACCTCCATGAAGTCCTGTCCGACCTCGACGATGACATCGCCCGCCTTCATGCCCTTCTGTTCGGCCGACGAACCCGGCTCGACGCTGGCGACGAGCACGCCTTCGACGCTTTCGGCAATGCCCTTTTCCGTCCGCAGCTCATTGCTCAGCACCACGAGGTTCATGCCAAGTACGCGCTGCGGCGCTTCGCGCACCTCCGGCGTCTGGTCCTGAGCCTGATCGTCGGCGCCACCCTTATCTTCCGGCACCACTACGCCGCCGTCGCCGTCTTCGGCCTGCGGATCGTCGGTTGCGGCCTTTTCATCCGGCACGTCCTGCAACTGGCCGAGCGTCACCTTGACGGTTTCTTCCTTGCCGTCACGGAAGATCACCACATCGACCTCCTTGCCGACCTGGCTTTCCGCCACGATCCTCAGGAGGTCACGCATCTCGTGAATATCCTTGCCGTCGAATTTCAACACGACGTCACCGGCCTCGATCGGGCCATTTTCCACCGGACCGCCCTTGGCCACGCCGGAAATCAACGCGCCCTTGGCGGTTTCCATGCCGAGGCTTGCGGCCACGTCGTCGGAAACCGGCTGAACGCGAACACCGAGCCAGCCACGGCGGGTCTCGCCGAATTCGATGAGCTGCTGCACGATATTCTGGGCAAGTTCCGTCGGAACGGCAAAACCGATACCGATCGAACCGCCGCTCGGCGAAATGATCGCCGTATTGATACCGATCACCTCACCCTTCATGTTGAAGAGCGGGCCGCCGGAATTGCCCTTGTTGATCGCCGCATCCGTCTGGATGAAGTTGTCATAGGGTCCGGCATTGATGTTGCGGCCGCGCGCGGAGACGACGCCGACGGTCAGCGATCCGCCGAGGCCGAAGGGATTGCCGATGGCCATCACCCAGTCGCCGATGCGCATGCTGCGCGAATCGCCGAATTTGACGGCCTTCAACGGAGCCTTCGGTTCCACCTTCAAGACGGAAAGATCGGTTTTCGTATCGGTGCCGACCAGCGTTGCCTTGAGCTTCGAACCGTTCGGGAAAATCACCTCGATGGCATCCGCGCCCTCGATAACGTGGTTGTTGGTGACGACGTAGCCGGCCGGATCGATGACGAAGCCGGAGCCGAGCGAATTGACCTTGTCGCCGCCTTCCGGTTTCTGGTTGTCGAAATAATCCTTGAAGAACTCCTGGAAAGGAGAGCCTTCCGGCAACTTCGGAGGAATGGGCCCCTTGCCGTCGGTCTTGACGTTCTGCGACGTCGAAATATTCACCACCGCATCGAGAAGCGGCGCGGCGAGATCGGCGACCGATTCCGGCCCATGGCTCTGCGCTCTCGCCGCAACCGGTGCCGAAAGGCTACCCGCCATAAGCGCGATGCCCGCGACTGCGGCAATGCTGCTGCGAAAAGGCGAAAGAAGGGTCACGGCCATAAGCGTCCTCGCGTTTCAAATAGTCTCGCTTTGCATATATCGACAAAGCATAAGGCGGAATGATGAAGTGTAAAAATACCTTTTCGTGAACAGGCGAATGACGCCCTGCCCCTGTCCACAGCATTGGCACGAAAACCGGGTCAAAAGAAAGGGCCGGCCCAAACCAGTCCTCAAATTACCAACAACGGCTGCTCACGCCCTCTCCTCCGTCATCATCGGGCCTGACCCGAGGATCCATAGCGCTCGGATCGTGGATTCTCGAGTCGAGTCCGAGAAGGACGCCATGCGAGTGGAGATGTCTGTCAAAAAGAAAGGGCCGGTCAAAACCGGCCCCTCCAAAATCAGTCGATCTGCTATCAGTTCGCCGGTGCCGGTGCGGCCGGAGCCGGGGACGGAGCACCGTTGATATCGTTGAAATAACGGAAGAAGGTCGAGTCGGGAGACAGGACCAGCGTAGTGCCGGTTCCAGACAGTGCGCTGGAATAGGCCGCCATCGAACGATAGAACTCGAAGAAGCTCGGATCGCGCTGGAAAGCTTCACCGAAAACCCGGTTACGCTCCGCATCGCCCTCACCGCGCAACACTTCGGACTGGCGACGGGCGCCGGACTCGAATTCCACGACCTGACGATCGGCGATAGCGCGGCGGCGCTGGGCCTCCTCGTTACCGCGGGCGCGGATCAGCTCGGCTTCCGCCAGACGTTCCGACTTCATGCGTTCAAAGGTCTGCTGCGACACTTCCTGCGTCAGATCGGTACGGCGGATGCGGACATCCACGATGCTGAGGCCGAGCGATTCCGCATCGGTGCGCAGGTCGTCACGTACTTCCTGCATCATCGATGCACGCGCATCCGAGAGTGCGGATTCAAAACCGCGAAGACCGTAGACCCGGCGCAGTGATGCGTCGAGACGGGTGCGAAGACGCGATTCCGCCGACATCTGGTCGCCGGAAACCGTTTGCCGGAAGCGGCGCGCATCCGTGATGCGATAGACCACGAAGGCATCGACCTCGTAGAACTTGCCGCCGGAAACCTGGACGCGGATGTTGTCGTGATCGAAGCGCAGCGCCCGGTTCTCGACATATTGCACGCGGTCGGCATCCATGAAGGCGAAGGGCAGCTTGAAATAGAGGCCCGGCGCCGTTTTCACGTCCTGGATTTGACCGAAGCGCACGACGATGGCCTGCTGGCGCTCGGTGACGACGAAGATCGACGAATAGCCGAGGAAAAGCACGGCCGCGAGACCGACGAGAATGGCCGTAAGACGGTTGCCCATATCAGTTGCCTCCCTGCTGTGTCGCGCCCGGATTGCCGCGCATGATCTCGTTCAGAGGCAGATAAGGCACCACACCCTGTTTTTCGTCGATGATGACCTTGTTGGAGCCCTTCAGGACCTGTTCCATGGTTTCCAGGAACATGCGCTGGCGGGTCACATCAGGTGCCGTGCGATACTGGTCGTAGATGGAGATGAAGCGCTGCGCCTCACCCTCAGCCTCGTTGACGACACGCGACTTGTAGGCGTTCGCCTCTTCGACGATCTGTGCTGCCTGACCGCGTGCGGCGCCCAATTTCTGGTTGGCGTACTGGTTGGCTTCCTGAACGAAACGATCCTCGTCCTGCTCGGCACGCTGCACTTCATCGAATGCGTCGGCCACTTCGCGCGGCGGCGCCGCATCTTCGATAGCCACGGCATTGATGGAAATACCGGCGCCGTAACCGTCCATGGTGGACTGGATGATGGTGCGGACATCCGCCGCGATCGCCTGACGGTTATCGCGGAAAATATCCTGTGCCGGACGACGGCCGACGACTTCGCGCATGGCGCTTTCGGAAACCTGCTGCAGGGTTTCGGCCGGGCTGTCGACGTTGAAGAGATAGGATTTCGGATCCGAAACGGTATAGAGCACCGAGAACTGCACGTTGACGATGTTCTGGTCGCCGGTCAGCATCACGCCGCTCGATGAAGACGACGAAGCGCGCGAACCGATATTCTGCTGCTGTTCGGTTACCTTGACGATTTCAACCGTCTCGACCGGCCACAGATGGAAATGCAGGCCCGGCATCGAGATTTCATCCTTGGGACGGCCGAAACGCAGCTCAACGCCACGCTCGTCCGGCTGGACGGTGTAGATGGACTGGATGCCGAGGAATACCAGCACGACGAGAACGACGATCGCAACCGCGCCGCCATTGAAGCCGCCCGGCAGGACATTCTTGAAACGGTCCTGGCTGCGCCGGATGATCTCTTCCAGATCGGGCGGGCCGCCATTGCCGCCGCCACCGCCGCGAGGCTTGTTAGGCCCCTGTCCCCACGGGCCGCCACCGCCGCCCTGGTTGTTTCCGCCACCGCCGCCGCCCCAAGGGCCGCCGCCGCCATTCTGATTGCTCCAGGGCATCAATACCTCTTTATAAAAGCCTCTCCCGATCCCGTTCGAAAGCGATTGCTCGCGTGCGGCGGGAATATGGACCCGTTATAAGAAGGAGAAGCGTCCGTTTCAACGCAGAGGTGGTAACTAAATACCCGATCAGGGTAAATAGTTCACTTTGACGCGGCTCTCCGCAAATAAGTGGTGAACAGAACCGGGTAATTGTCCTTTTCCCCTGCGGGAACGGCACTTTCCTCGATTTTTTCGAAAACGGCCGGGTCGATTTCCGGAAAAAAAGTGTCGCCATCGAGCTTTACGGCCACATGGGTGACGGAAAGTTGATCGGCAAACGGCATCGCCTGACGGTAAATTTCCCCACCACCGGCCACGAAAACCTCATCCACACCCAGTTCCCCAGCCTTGCTTTTGGCAAGCTTCAGGGCGTCTTCCAGCGATGACGCAACGTCCACGCCTTCCGGTCTGTAGTCCGCGTTGCGGCTGACGATAATGTGCGGCCGGCCCGGCAAGGGGCGCTCGCCGACGGATAAAAATGTCTTGCGGCCCATGATGAGCGGCTTGCCCATCGTCATCGCCTTGAAGCGTTTGAGATCGGTGGAGAGCTTCCACGGCATATCGAGATCGCGGCCGATAACGCCGTTTTCCGAGACAGCGACGATGATGGTGACGCGCGGCCCGCTCATACCGCGATCGGCGCCTTGATGGTTGAATCGGCCTCGTAGTTCTCCAGCGTAAAGTCTTCGAACTTAAAGGAGAAAAGGTCTCGCACATCCGGGTTGAGGCGCATGGTCGGCAAGGCCTTGGGCGTGCGGGTCATCTGCAATTTCGCCTGCTCGAAATGGTTGGCGTAGATATGCGCATCGCCGAGCGTATGGACGAAATCGCCGGGCTTCAGCCCGGTAACCTGCGCAACCATCAGCGTCAGAAGCGCGTAGGAAGCGATGTTGAACGGCACGCCGAGGAAAATATCGGCTGAGCGCTGGTAAAGCTGGCAGGACAGCTTTCCGTCCGAAACATAGAACTGGAACAGGCAATGGCAGGGCGGCAGCGCCATCTCGTCCACCAGCGCCGGGTTCCACGCCGAAACGATATGGCGGCGGGAATTGGGGTTGGTTTTCAGGGCTTCGATCAACAGCGCGATCTGGTCGATGTGACGTCCATCCGGAGCCGGCCAGGAGCGCCACTGCGCACCGTAGACCGGACCGAGATCGCCATTCTCGTCAGCCCACTCGTCCCAGATGGAAACGCCGTTCTCCTTGAGATAGGCGATATTGGTATCGCCCTGCAGGAACCACAGGAGTTCATGGATGATCGAGCGCAGATGCAGCTTCTTGGTGGTCAGAACCGGAAAACCTTGCGCAAGGTCGAAACGCATCTGGTAACCGAAGACCGAGCGCGTGCCGGTGCCGGTGCGGTCTCCGCGGTCGGAGCCGGTATCCATCACATGCCGGAGAAGATCGAGATATTGTTTCATGCGTTCTGCCGCCGATTCCCTGATATTCAGGCAATATAATAGCACAGGGCGGCAGAACAAATCACCGGGGTCGTTTATCCCCGTTTTTCCGGGGAAATCAGAGCGACGGGAGTTTGCCCAGTTCCTTGGCCACCAGATAATAGAAGGTCACGCGCGACTTGGAGCGGTCCCCCGCCATGACCTTGCAAACCGCATCGATCGCCTTGTCGGCGCTGTCATCGGTAATGCCGAGCTTCTTGCCGCACCAGCTGGCCTTGACGCGTGCAAGCTCTTCCGGATCGGAAGCGGACACCAGCGATGAATCCCGGTTACGCAGTGCGATACCGAGATGTTTGACGATCTTGCCGACCACGGCTTCGTCGGCTGCTGCATCGTATTTCTTCACATCTGCGAGATAGTCAGTCATGTCCACTCCTTAGCGTGTGTCCCCGGCCCGGTGTTGTTTCAGGTGACCGGTTGTACGGAGAATGTGTCAGCAATCCCTCGTCGTCAAGAATTGTCTAAATTGCCGACGGAAAATATGAAACCTTTTCATGGAATTGTCACAGCCCCCCTTTTCTCGGCCAGTGGAAACGCCTATATGAACCTTGCCGGGGCAACCCGGATATGGCGATAAACGGTCGGTGTAATAAACCTATTGGACCCGGGGGCGGTACCCGGCGCCTCCACCAAAAACCGGCGGGCCCGTTCGAGACGAAGGCCGGCTTTTGATGGGGGCGAAATAGGATCGACAAGGGCGTAAAGATCGAACTTTTGCTCGGCATGATACCGCCGTTATCGGGTCACAAGTGTAGTTGCAAATGACAACAACGCTAAGGAATACGCTCTCGCTGCCTAATGGCGGTGCGGGAATTCCGCTCTAAGCCCTCACGGTTAGCCCCGTGAGGCGGGGTTCGGAGGTACCTGGCAACAGAAACCTCCACCTTCTCCATTTTGCCTGAATTGGTTATATGATAGCTGACTTGTAATCGGCATCGGCTTTTCCGTTGCTGCCGTTCGGGACATTGCGTATACTTGGGCAACGCGTAGCCATCAGGATCGAAATTGATCCCGCCTTCAAGGATTACGCGAAGATTCAAAGTGTTACAGCGTCCTTGGCGCATATGGCGCGCAGCGCTTTAAAAGACGTTCGAATAAGGGAAAGACAGGACCGCATGGGGCAGGATCATATCCGTTACGACATTCTCGCACAGGATGCCCTTCGCGGCGTTATTCGTAAAGTTTTGGGTGAAGTGGCCGCAACCGGCCGCCTGCCTGGAGACCACCATTTCTTCATCACATTCCTGACCGGCGCGCCCGGCGTGCGGATTTCGCAGCACCTCAAGTCCAAATATGCCGAGCAGATGACCATCGTCATCCAGCACCAGTTCTGGGATCTGAAGGTTACGGAAATCGGCTTCGAAATCGGCCTGTCCTTCTCCGATACGCCGGAAAAGCTGGTCGTTCCCTATAATGCCATTCGCGGTTTCTACGATCCCTCCGTCAATTTCGAGCTTGAGTTCGATGTGCCCCTGGCCGAAGAGGAAGAGCTGGAAGAGGCCGAAATCACCGCCTATCCCGTCTCGCACGAGGCAAAGCCGGCTTCCCCTTCCGAGCCCCCCAAAGCTGGCGAGGAAAAGAAGGAAGGCTCCGTCGTTTCGCTCGACGCATTCCGCAAGAAGCAATAACGGCTTCCGGCCCGACCGCGCGAAGCTCAAGGAGACATATCCGCATGGCCGCCGATATCGTCAATCTGCGTCAGTTCAAGAAGCAGAAAGCCCGTAGCGAAAAAGAAAAACAGGCGGAGCAGAACCGCCTGTCCTTCGGCCGCGCCAAGGCGGAAAAAAACCTGACATCCGCCCTTAACGAGAAAGCCGAAAAGGCCCTCGATCAGGGACGGCTCGAAAAAGACGAAGACAGGACCGACAGGGACTGACGAGCCGGCGGCAAGACGCGGCCTGGCGGAACAAGCTCCCCGGGGAAATCGGAAAACTATTGCGAAACAGGGGCTTGCCGGCGAGACATGATTCAGATTGCCACCCGGAGACCGATCTGATGATCCGCAAGCACTCCACGACATTGCACGGCCACCGTACCAGCATTTCGCTCGAGGATGCCTTCTGGGACGAACTCAAAATCATTGCCGAAAAACGCAAGATCAGTTTCGCCGCCCTGCTCGCGGAAATAGACGACAACCGGCCCGCCGACAGCAATCTGTCCTCATCCTTGCGGGTCTACGTCCTGAACTGGCTCAAGACGAGATGATCTTTTCCGGCTGAAGCGCGATCCGGCCCGGCTGCTGCCTCCGCCGACTACAAATATTCCCGCCGAAAACTCGTAACGCCTCGAAAGTATTCATTAAACATTCCCGGCCTAATCTACGTCTCAAGGCATCCCCGTATTGCGTAGCCTTGCTTTCAGACCTTTCCAGCCCACATCCGTTACGAGGCGAGCCATGTATCGGGCCATCCCGAGAATAGGCATCACGGGCTTCCATCCTCTCCTCGTCCTATACCGCTTCGGCACCCTGACGAAGGCGACAAACTCCCGCGTCAGGCTCACCCCGGAAATAACATCCAATTCGACAACGGGTTCCGCACCCTCTCGGCATGAGAGGCGGCTGCATTCTCCCTTGCACTAGAAGAGTTACGGACCGGCGGGAGCGTTCTCCGGCGGCGCCAGTTGCCTGATCGCGTTTTCCGTTGGAGGCACCATCAGAGCCGGCGCGGATTGCCGTTCGGGAACGGGTTGCTGCTGCTGCTGCTGCTGCTGCTGTTGCTGCAACAACCGCTCCTGCTGTTCCTTTTCCTGCCGCAGACGTTCTTCGGCCACGGCCTTCAGCCGCGCCTCCTCTTCCGCCTTGGCCTTGGCTTCAGCCTCCGCCCGCTCTTTTTCGGCCTGACGTTCGGTCGCCTGGAAACGATAAAGCGCCACTTCACGGCGCAGGCGCTGCTTTTCGAGAACGCTGGCCTGCATGGCCTCCACGCGGCGGCGTTCCTTTTCGAAAGCCCGGAGCGACAGATAATTGCCGAGCGCCGAAACATCGGTCGTCAAGGCCGGTGCGGCAAGCGGACCGTTATAATTCAGGCGCACCGACGGCTCGGCCCCGGCGACAGCCTCCGTGCCGGGATTGAAGAGAAGATCGAGATCGCCGTTCACGGTTGAAGCCGCAAGGTCGACCGTAGCATCGCCGGTGAGCGTCACCGGATCGATCCCGGCCCGCAAGTTCTTGAAGTGAAGCGCACCGCCATTCAGCGTGAACGGCAAGGCCACGTCGCCGAGCGATATTTCACCCTGCCACAGGCTCTGGTCAACCAGGGGCCGCACCTTGGGCGCATCAATCGGTTGCGGCAAGGTTTCCGCCGCCTGCAGGATCGGCGGAAAGGCGGCGGGATTGAGTCCCTTGAGCACCAGCCCGCTGGCGCGGACTTCACCCGAACCGCCCGAGGACTTCAGGATTTCGCCGACGCTTTTGCCCGTCGATTCAGCGGTCAGGTCGATCGCCGCCCGGCCCGTCGCGACCGGGCCGTTGGCGTTCGCCCACAATATCGCCTCTGGATTAGCGTCGCTCACGGCGATCTTCGTGCGGAAAATGCCCGCCCCCTCACCCGTGGACATGGCAAGTCTGCCCGTCAGCTTGCCGCCCATGAAGGTGCCGGAGACATCATCGAGCGCGAGGCTGCCCTCATCATGTGTGACCTTGGCCGAAAGACCCGTGACAGTGCCGAAGGGACCGGCCTCGAAACTTTCCGCTTTCAGCGACAGCGAAGCCTTGAGCTGCGGGAAAGCGGGCATGGCCAGCGGCTTGGCGTTGAGAGCACCGGTTTCCGGGTCGATCACCGGGCCGTAGATCGCATCTCCAAGCCAGGCGAGATCGGCGGTCCTGACGGCAAGATCGCCGGTTACGGGATGCCGCGCCGCGCGCTGGAACGCCAGATTGCCCGAGAAGGGATTGCCGCCCGCCTGCCCACTGAGGGAGGAAAACGCAACCTGTTGCGCCTCCACCGCCATTTTCCCGTTCGCCTTCAATGCCATTCCGCCGCCAAGCTGAGGCAGGCCGACGGCGTTCATGATGAGATATGGTTCGATATCGGCGCTTTCCAGCGCCAGATCCGCGCTCCCTTCGCCAAAATTGGCGGCCGAAACGGCAAAGGACCCGATCATCGAAAAATGCGTGCGCTCCGTCGAGAAGCGGATATCGGTCTGGACGGGGGAGCCAAGCGTGCCGTTGAGCTTGACGGAGAGAAGCCCCTCCCCGTCCGCATCGAACGGCAGCGGATCAAGCCCCGCCTGCCCGAACAGGATCGCCGTCGACTGGTTTTTCAGGACCGCTTCCAGCGACATGGCCGTATCGTCGGTAATCGACAGGAAATCCGGCATCTTGGCCACCGCCGACAGGCGGCTGCCATTGACGGTGCCGGAAACGGCAACATTCGCGCCGCCATTTTCGCTGTTGACCGAAACATCCATGGAAAGATCGGAATTGGCGTACCAAGGTGCGCTGGCCGCCAGCCGGCCAAGGAATGGATGATTCGGCAACTTCTGCTGCAGCATCGTGAAGAATGGCTGCATATCGGTCGCATGCAGATTCACCGTGCCCTTGCCGGCATATTTCAGCAGCGACCCCTGCAACTGCCCCGTCGCCCGAACCTCCGCGCCGGCAATATCGCCGGCCGTCATCTTTTCAAGCGAGAGAACGCCGCCCGCAATGCTGAAGGCGGTTTCCACATGATTTGCAGTCACACCGGCCATATTGAACCGGTCGGCCTTGAACTTGGCGTCGATGCGATGGTCGAGGACCGAGCTTCCGACCTGGTCGCCGAGCGCCAGACTGCCCAGCGCCTTCAAGGCGTCAAGGTCGATCTCGTTGCCGGCAAGATCGATGGAAAGATTGGAGGTCTTGCCGTCGGAGCGCCGTTCCAGCTCTCCTTTCAGCGAAGCGTCGCCAATGGCAAGCTCGAGATTGTCGAAACGCTGGTTGAGCGTCGTCAGCGAGACATCCGCGGAAAAACCGGCCGCATTGAGCTGCCGGATCGCCGGATCGACCGAACCGGAAAGCCAGTTCGCCAGCCCCGACGGCTGGTTGGAGGCAAGCAGCAGATTACCGTTGAAGGCGGGGCCGCCGAGAAGCGTCAGGGAACCCTTGGCTTCCAGCTGCGTCCTGCCGGGCAGCGTCGCCACGGCGTTCACCACCTGCCAGCCGCTGCCCTCCGGGCGCACATCCAGCCGGATGTCGCGAATGGTCGTGTCATCGGAAACGAGTGCTGGAAGGCTGATGCTCGCCTTGCCCGGCACCGGCGGAACCGGAATGCGGGCGACCATGGCGGCAAAGGCTTCGATGCGCTGGCGCACGGACGTCGTCGGCTGGCGCGAGGTCTTGCCCGTCTGCACCACAGGCGGCGCGAAACGGTTGACATCGATCTGCTGGCCATCCGCCGTCAACAGGAATTCCGGCTTCGCACCGGTATCCAACGTCGCCTCGCCGGTAACCACATAGGGATTTTCGCTGCCGCCAAGTTCCATGCGGTAGCTCGGTATGCGCACGCTTTCATTCGTCAGTTCGAAACTGCCGCGGGTGCGCGGCGACGAAAACAGCGATTGCCCGGCCTGCTGCTTCTGTTTTTCGTCTTCCTTGAAACTGAACGCGAAGGAGCCGCTATAGGCGGGCTTCCCAGCCGTTGCCGCAATCGCACCATCCAGATCGACCTCGACCGGATGCTCGTCGGGCACCACACGGACCCGCAGCCCCATGCGGCCGGCGGCATAATCCGGCTCACTGCTGGAGAGCGAGAACGAACCCGGATGCCCGTCGACGGCAGCACGTCCCTCCGCCTTCCACGGCCCGGCCAGCGAATTGGCGGACATATCAGCGTTGAGACCGGTCACCACACGGTTGCGACCGGATTGCTCATCGATGAATTCGATCTGCCCGCCTTCGATCTGTACGCTTTCCAGAACCACGGTGCGGGCGGGAATTTCCGCCCGGCTGCCGCGCATCCAGTCCAGAGTACCGTCTTTCAGCAGCCGGATCTTGGCCTTCGGTTCCTCGATGCGCATGTCGAAGATGCGCGCTTCACCGGAAAGGAACGGTGCCAGCTCGGCATCCATGGAAAAACGCGCCACCTGAATGAGCGGCGATCCATCCGCATCCGTTCCGGCGCGCACATCATGCAGAGTAACCGAAGGGAAAGGCAGGAGCCGGGCTTCGACGCGGCCATGCACCACCACCTTCTTGCCCAGAATGCGGCTTGCCTGATCCTCGAAATCACGGCGGAAATCCGTCCAGTCGACGAAATAGGGAATGAGCAGCGCCGAAAACAGCACCACGGCCAGCAGTCCGCCCAGAAAAACCAGAATACGCCCGAGCACTGACCTGCATCTCCCTTCGCGAACGCTGCAAACCTATTCTTATTTGCCTTAACGGCAAGCAGCCTTTTGTACCAATCAATTGTGAGAATGATCAGACAAGACGGAACAACTTGCCCGGATTGAAGATGTTATCGGGGTCGAGCGACGTTTTGATGGCACGCATGACATCGAGCGCATTTCCCGCTTCTTCGGCCAGAAAGCTCATCTTGCCCTGGCCGATGCCGTGTTCGCCGGTGCAGGTGCCGTCCATGGCGATGGCCCGGCGGTTGAGGCGGGCAACGAAAGCTTCGGTTTTCGCAACGCTTTCGGCATCCTTGCCGTCGAAGAGGATAAGTACGTGGAAATTGCCATCGCCCGCATGGCCGACGATCGGCGCGAGAAAGCCGTTTTCCGCAATATCCTGCTGTGTTTCCACCACGCAATCCGCCAGTCTCGAAATCGGCACGCAGACATCGGTGGAAAGCCCGTCGAGATGGGGTGCAAGCGCACGCGAGGCCCAATAGGCGTCATGCCGCGCCTTCCAGAGCTTGTTGCGTTCGGCCGCATCGCTCGTCCAGCGGAAATCGACGCCGCCGCATTCCGCCGCGATCTCGGCAAATTGCTGCGATTGCAGCGCCGCCGTCTCCTCGGTGCCGTGGAACTCCACGAACAGCGTCGGCTTTTCCGCATAGTTCAGGCCGGAATAGGCGTTGCAGGCCCGCACCTGCACTTCGTCCAGCAATTCGATGCGGGCAACCGGAACACCCATCTGGATCGTCATGATGACAGCATCGCAAGCCGCCTGAATGCTGTCGAAAGTGCAGACCCCACCGGCGATCTTTTCCGGGATGCCCTGCAACCGCAGCGTAACGGATGTCAGAACCCCAAGCGTGCCTTCGGCACCGACGAAAAGCCGCGTCAGATCGTAACCGGCCGACGACTTGCGGGCGCGGCGCGCAGTGCGGATTTCCTCGCCATTGGCGACAACGGCGGTAACGGCCAGAACATTGTCCTTCATGGTGCCGTAACGCACGGCATTGGTCCCCGACGCCCGCGTGGACGCCATGCCGCCGATGGACGCGTTGGCGCCCGGATCGATCGGGAAGAACAGGCCGGTATCGCGCAGATAGACGTTGAGGTCTTCGCGCGTAACACCCGGCTCCACCGTCACGTCAAGATCTTCGGCATTCACCTCAATGATGCGATTCATCCGGCTGAAATCGATGCATATTCCGCCGTTCGGTGCATTGACCTGCCCTTCCAGCGATGAGCCCGTTCCAAAGGGAATGACCGGCACCTTATAGTGCGCGCAGGCCTTCACCACGGCTTTCACGTCATCGGCGCTCTCGGCAAAAACGACACCATCCGGCGCCTGCAAAGTGAGATAGGTGGTGGTATGACCGTGCTGCTCACGAAACGCCTGACCGGTCTGGAGCTTGTCGCCGAGCTGCTGCTTCAGCACCACAAGCACCGAGGCAATGCCCTCTTCGTTCCGCTTCCCCGCCACCACATCTTTCAGCGCCATCATCCATCTCCACCGCAAGATACCGCCGTAACGGACTCGATCCGTTACGAAATTCCGTTGCGTGGTATGGGATACGGCTGAGGCTTTGTCCAGCATCGCGACTGCGCCAAACAGCGTTTGGCGGCAGCGGTCTTCTATTCCGCCGCCAGCAGCTGCTTGTCCTCCTCCAGCGCCTTGCGACGGGCGGCAAGTTCCAGTTCGCGGTGGAGGCGGATTTCCTCGTCGGCCTGTGGCTTGGCGAAACGGGCGATCAGCAGGTAGGAGACCGGGGTGATGTAGAGTGTCACCAGCGTCGCAAAACCCAGACCGCCGACGATGACCCAGCCGAGCGCTATGCGTGCTTCCGCACCCGCACCCTGCGCCAGCACCAGCGGCACGCCACCGAGAATGGTGGCGATCATCGTCATCATCACCGGGCGCAGGCGGATGCTGGTGGCCTTTTCGATGGCTTCGCGCACGGTTGCGCCCTGATCGCGCAGATGATTGGCGAATTCCACGATGAGGATGCCGTTCTTCGCCATCACGCCGACGAGAAGCACAAGCCCGATCTGGCTATAGACATTGAGGCTCGATCCGGTGACGAGCAGCGCGATGACGGCGCAGGCAAGACCGAGCGGCACCGTCGACATGATGATGATCGAACTCAGAACGCTTTCGAACTGCGCGGCGAGCACGAGGAAGATGATGGCGATGGCGAAACCGAAGGTCAGCAGCATGCCGCTCGAATTTTCCTCAAGCGTCGCTGCCTCGCCAAGCGGCAGGAGGCGTGCGCCGGACGGCGGGACGGACCGAGAAAGCTCGTTCACCTTTTCCAGCGCCTGACCAAGCGAGACGCCATCCTTGAGGTTGGCGGTAAAGCCGACGGAGGGAAGCTGCTGCTCGCGGTTCAGCTGCGGCGCCACCGCATTTTCCTTCAGCGTCGCGATAACCGACATCGGCACGATCTTGCCGTCGCCCGTTTTCAGGAAGACGTTTTCGAGATCGGTCGGGTCATTGATCGGTCGGGTAGAGGATAGCAGGCGGACCGGGATCGCATCGCCATCCACGAAGACGTCGACGATCGAGCGTCCTTCCAGCAGCGATTGCATGGCGCGCGACAGGCCGGTGATATCGATGCCGAGATCGGAGGCGCGCTCTCGGTCGATGGAGACGGAAAGCTGCGCCTGATTGGGTTCGTTGTCGAAACGCGGTGTGTCGAACAGGCCGCTTTCTTCCATGGAAAGCAGCAATTTCTGCGTCGCGGCGGTCAGCGCCTGATAGTTGCTGCCGACCATCGCCATCTGCAGGCCGTTGCCCGCGCCGCGAATCCTGAGGCTGTTCGGCTGCATCGCATTGCCGCGCAGTGCCGGCACCCTGTTGGCGGCAGAGGTGACGTCTGCGGCGATCTGGTTCTGCGTGCGCTCGCGATCGGCCCAGGGCGCCAGCGTCAGCACCAGAAAGCCGGTATTGGAGGAACCGTTCATGCCGGTGATGGAGTAAATATTGCGGATTTCACCACTGTCGCGCAGCGGCTGGAGGTTTTCCTCGATCCGCTGCAATTGGTCGCGCGTATAGTCGAGGCTGACGCCCTGCGGCGCCGTCACGCGCATCATGACCGAGGCCCGGTCCTCACGCGGCGTCAACTCGTTCTGGATCATGCCGAAGGCGATCCACGACAGGCCGGAAAAGACGAGCGCGACGATGATGACGATCAGCGGATTGTTGAGGCAGGCGGCAAGCGTCGTCTTGTAGGTGGCGGCAAAGACATTGCCGAACCAGGCGAGCGGCCCCGTGGGCTCCTTCAATCCTTCTTTCAGCATCCGAGAAGCGAGCATCGGGCAAAGCGTCAGCGCCACGATGGAAGAGAGGCCGACAGCGAAAGCGAGCACGAAACCGAACTCACGGAAAAGGCCGCCAAGCTGGCCTGGCAGGAAAGAGAGCGGAATGAACACGGCGGCAAGCGTCGCCGTCGTCGCGATCACCGCGAAGAACACTTCCTGGGTTCCGAGAACGGCGGCGGCGCGCGGGCCCATGCCTTCCGCCCGGCGGCGCACGATATTTTCCAGCACCACGATCGCATCATCGACCACGAGACCCGTAGCAAGGACAATGGCGAGCAGCGTCAGGATATTGATCGAGAAGCCGACCATGTAGATTGCGACGATGGTGCCGATCAGCGCCACCGGCATGGTGATCGCCGGAATGAGGGTCGCCCGCCAGTCGCGCAGGAACAGATAAAGCACGACGACAACGATGAGCGCCGAAAGACCGAGCGCCAGTTCTACCTCGTGCAGCGCACCTTCGATGAAGACGGCATCGTCGCTGGTGACGATGATGCGCGTGCCTTCCGGCAGGTTGACAGACATGGCATCGACGGCGGCCTTCACGCCGGTGGAGATATTCAGCGTATTGGACTGCGCCTGCCGGATGACGCCGAGACCGACACCCTGCACGCCGTTGGAGCGCAGCGAGGTGGATTCGTCGTCCGCGCCCAGCATGACGGTCGCAACGTCACGCAGGCGGATATTGCTCTTGATGAGAAGGTTCGAAAAATCCTCCGGCTTCGTCAGGCTGGCCGTGGCGCGCACGACGATGTCCTGCGTAGCGCTTTTCAGCGATCCCGCCGGCATATCAAGGGCAGCGCTGGCCAAAGCGTTCGCGACATCGGTGACAGTCAAGCCACGGCTGGCAAGCGCCGCCTGATTGAGATCGACGCGGAAGACCTTTTCCTGATCGCCATAAAGCTCCACATCCGCAACACCATCGACGGCGGCCAGGCGGTCGATGACCTCGTCATCCACCAGCTTGGTCAGATCCTCCATGCTGAGCGTGGACGATGTGACGGCGAGGCGCATGATCGGCTGGCTGTCGGAATCCGCCTTGATGATCTGCGGTTCGTCGGCATCGTCAGGCAACTGGTTGGTCACGCGGCCGATAGCGTCACGGACATCGTTTGCGGCAACGGCCATATCGACGTTGTCGCCGAACTCCATCGTCACGCGGCTGGTGCCGAACTGCGAGTTGGAGGAGATGGATTTGACGCCGCTGACGCGCGCCACCGCACCCTCGATCGTCTGCGTCACTTCCTGGTCGATGGTTTCGGGCGCAGCACCCTCGTAAGTCGTCCTGACGCTGATGGTCGGCCGGTCCACATCCGGCAGCTCACGCACTTCGACACCCACCAGCGCGGCAAGGCCGGCGACGACAAGCAAGGTATTGAGAACCGCCGCTAGAATGGGGCGGCGAACGAACAATGCGGTAAATGCGAGCTTGGAATCCTGAGCGGGAGGCGACTGCGTCGTCATTGGCTGGCAACCTCCTCGGGCTTCGGCTGGCTGGCGACGCGGACCACGCCGCCTTCCCGCACCCGCTGCAATCCTTCGGTCACGACCTGCTCGCCCTCCGCCAGTTCCGCCTTCACGAGGACGGCGTCGGGATTGCGCTGCACGATCTGCACGCGCACCTTGCCGGATTTATTGTCGGTCACGCGCCAGACATAGGAGCCTTCGGCATCCCATTGCACGGCCAGCGGATCGACCGAAGCGAAGGTCTCCCCGGCAAAACGCATGGTGACGCCGAAAGACATGCCGGCCCGCAATTCGTCCTTGTCGTTGCCGAGCCGCGCCCGGATGCGGATGGTGCGGCTCGCCGCGTCGACACGGTTGTCGACAGCCTCGACTTCGCCCTTGAACGTCTCGCCGGGGCGCGAAATCGAGGTGGCTTCCACCGGCATTCCAACCGTAATCGCAGTTGCGAACCGTTCCGGGGCCCAGAAGTTGACCAGAATTTCGGAACGGTCGTCGATGCTGACGATGGTCGATTGCGTGGTGACGTTGTCGCCGATATTGGCGGCGACGATACCGGCCACACCCTCTATCGGTGCGACGATATCGCGACGCCTGAGGTTCAGTTCGGCGGTGCTCAGCGCGAGTTTCGCGGCCTCCTCGGCAATCTGCGCGTCCAGCACATCAAGGCGGGAGACGGATCTCAGGTTCTTGTAGGAATTCGATTTTTCGACGGCGCTGCGGAGCGCGACCTGCGCCTTGTCCCGCTCGATCACCTGCTCCTCGTCATCGAGCCGCGCAAGCACCTGCCCCTTCACGACGCGGGCGCCGGATGAAACACGAATTTCGGAAAGCGTGCCGGAGGTCTGCGGCATGACGACGACCGACTGGATCGCCTCACCATTGCCGATGGCGTTCAGCCTGTCATTGACCGTGCCTTTTTTGACCGGGGTCATCACCACCAGGGTCGCATTGCCGTTGCGCCGTGCGCCGCCCGCACCTTGCCCGGATGGCGAGCCTGATGTCGCGGCAACCTCGACAGCGCCGGCCGGCATTTTGCCGATCCCGATACCGGCAAGCAAATTGCGGGCCTCGGGCGAATAAAAGCCCCAAAGACAGAGCCCCGTTCCCGCCACGGCAAGACAGACACCCACCTGTTTCCAGACCCGCATACAATTCTCCGGTTAATCCGCACAGCATATCCGTCCCGAAAAAGACCTTCGCGGAACGTTTGAAGTATTCCCGCATGCCTTGACGAAGGCAACGCACAAATCCGTTTCTTACATAATTGTAATTTGTGATGAATTGTCGTCGAAAGTACCCGACGGCCATTTCTATCGCAAATATTTGTCGATCCGCTACTCTGCCACGGAAACAGCCGTGACCGGAGGACGCCATGAGCACCGTAACGAAAGCCGAAAATCCAGAAGCCAATCCCCGCATCAAGGCGGTGTTCGACGATATCCGTGCCACGCGCAAATCGGATTTCATCAACAATATGTGGCTTTATCTCGCCTTCGATCCCGATCTTCTGGAAAAGACCTGGGCCGAGGTCAAGGCGGTGATGGCCACACCCTCAGTGCTCGATCCCGTGGTAAAGGAAATGCTCTACATCGCCGTTTCCGTTACCAATGGCTGCTCCTATTGCGCTCACTCCCACACGGCAGCCGCCAAAGCCAAGGGCATGACGGACGAGCAGCATGCCGATCTGCTGCGGGTCATCGCGCTTGCAGCCAAGACCAACCAGCTGGCCGTGGCGCTGCAATTGCCGGTGGATGCCGCTTTCGATGCCGACAGTCGGCCATGAGACGAAAAAACGCCTTGGAATAGGCGTTTTGACTGACGATACCGGAATAAAAGCAGAACACGGTTCTGGCCTTTATATCCCGAATCACTACATTGGGCCGCATGAGCAACAGTTTTGACGATATGCCGTTCTTCGATGAGGAACCCGAAGCGCCGCGCAAGGCGACGAACAATGCCGATGCGGCAAGCGGCGGCGGGCTTGGCATTGCCGCGCGCGCCATGGCGGCACGCGATCAGGCGCGGCCGATCCCCGACTATCTTTCCGGCCTCAACCCGGAACAGCGCGAAGCCGTGGAAACGCTGGACGGCGCGGTTCTAGTGCTTGCGGGCGCCGGCACCGGCAAGACCCGCGTTCTGACCACCCGCATCGCCCATATTCTGGCCACCGGCCGCGCCTATCCCAGCCAGATCCTTGCCGTGACCTTCACCAACAAGGCGGCACGCGAGATGAAGGAACGTATCGGCGTTCTGGTCGGCGGCGCAGTCGAGGGCATGCCGTGGCTCGGCACCTTCCACTCCATCGGCGTCAAGCTTCTGCGTCGCCATGCCGAACTCATCGGCCTGAGGTCGGATTTCACCATTCTCGATACCGATGACGTGATACGGCTTTTGAAACAGCTCATTCAGGCCGAAGGTCTTGATGACAAGCGCTGGCCCGCCAAACAGTTTGCCGGCATGATCGACGGCTGGAAGAACAAGGGGCTGACGCCGCCGGATATTCCGGAAGGCGATTCCCGCGCTTTCGCCAATGGCAAGGGCCGCGAGCTTTACGCCGCCTATCAGGCACGGCTGAAAACGCTGAACGCCTGCGATTTCGGCGATCTTCTGCTGCACCCGATCAGCATCTTCCGCCGCCATGCCGATATTCTGAAGGAATATCACCAGAAGTTCCGTTATATTCTGGTCGACGAATATCAGGACACCAATACGTCGCAATATATGTGGCTGCGGCTTCTTGCCCAGCGCCCGAAAGGCGAGCCGCAAAACGTCTGTTGCGTGGGCGACGACGACCAGTCGATCTATGGCTGGCGCGGTGCCGAAGTGGACAACATCCTTCGCTTCGACAAGGATTTCCCCGGCGCCAAGGTCGTCAAGCTTGAACGCAACTACCGTTCCACCGAACATATTCTCGGCACCGCCGGCCATCTGATCGCCCACAATGAAGGGCGTCTCGGTAAAACCCTGTTCACCGAGCGGAGCAGCCCGGATGACGAAAAGGTGGTGGTGCATGCGGCATGGGACTCCGAAGAGGAAGCCCGCGCCGTCGGCGAGGAAATCGAGCAGCTTCAGCGCAAGAACCACAAGCTGAACGACATGGCCATCCTCGTTCGCGCCTCCTTCCAGATGCGCGAGTTCGAAGATCGCTTTGTGACGCTTGGCCTCAATTACCGCGTTATCGGCGGTCCGCGATTCTATGAGCGTCTCGAAATCCGCGATGCCATGGCCTATTTCCGGCTCGTCTGCCAGCCGGCCGACGATCTCGCCTTCGAGCGTATCGTCAACACCCCCAAGCGTGGCCTTGGCGATACGACCATCCGCAATCTGCATGACTACGCCCGCGCCCGCGACATTCCGATGCTGGCGGCGGCGACCGACATCATCGAGACCGACGAGCTGAAACCGAAGGCGCGCAAGGCGCTGTTCGACGTGGTGCAGGATTTCCGCCGCTGGCAGGGCCTGCTGGAGAACACCGAACACACCACGCTTGCCGAGCAAATCCTCGACGAAAGCGGCTATACCGCCATGTGGCAGGCCGACAAGAGCGCTGAAGCGCCCGGCCGGCTGGAAAACCTGAAAGAACTCATCCGCTCGATGGAGGTCTTCGAAAGCATGCGCGGCTTCCTCGAGCACGTCGCGCTGGTGATGGACGCCGAGCAGAATGCAGAGCTGGATGCGGTTTCCATCATGACGCTGCATTCCGCCAAGGGGCTGGAATTCGACACCGTCTTCCTGCCCGGCTGGGAAGAAGGACTGTTCCCGCACCAGCGCGCGCTGGACGAAGGCGGCCGCTCCGGTCTGGAGGAAGAACGCCGCCTCGCCTATGTCGGCATCACCCGCGCCAAGAAGCTCTGCCATATCTGGTTCGTATCGAACCGGCGTATCCATGGGCTGTGGCAATCCACCCTGCCCTCGCGTTTTCTGGACGAACTGCCGCCGGCCCATGTGGATGTCGCGGCATCCGACAGCAATTACGGCGGTTATGGCGGGCGCGGCAGCTACGGTCAGTCCCGTTTCGACAAGGCGGAACCCTTCGCCAACAATTATTCCACCCCCGGCTGGAAACGGGCCCAGGCCAACAAGTCCGACGCCACCCGCGATAACTGGGGCACGCGCTCCGGCCATGCGGTCGAGCGGATCGGTTATGGCGAAAGCGGCCCGCGCGCGCGCACGATCGACGGCGAACTGGTGGCGAAATCCGTCGCCGACACCCCGTCGAAATTCGTGGTCGGCGACCGTGTTTTCCATATCAAATTCGGCAATGGCAATGTCTCCGCCATCGAGGGCAACAAGCTGACCATCAATTTCGACCGCGCCGGACAAAAACGCGTGCTGGATGGATTTGTGGAAAAGGTTTGATTCGACAACTGCCAATGCCTGAAGACAGCTTTTTCCGTAGCCCGCGTCATGCCGTTGCAATAAAGAAGTTGCAACCCCAGAGCGGGATGACGAAGAGTATAAGCCGTTTCGCCTGAAATCGTCGTGATCCGGGCAAAATCGGGCGGAGACTGTTTTGCATATATTACCGAAAAGCCAGCGCAAGCTTGCCGTTTTCCTGATCAATATGGACAGCGCCACCAAGCGCCTCGAAGACATGAACACCCGCCTCGACGCCATCGGGCTGAAGGCGGAGCGGGTTCCGGGCGTCAATGGCCGCGAACTGAATTATCCGATCCCGGAATTCAGCGAGCTTTCCTACATGCTCATGCATGGCCGCCGCACTTCGCCGCCGGAAATCGGCTGTTATCTCAGCCATGTTGCCTGCGCCGGCAAATTCATGGATAGCGATGCCGACATCGCGCTCATCCTCGAAGACGACGTGATCTTCCAGAGCGATTTTCTCGACGCGCTCGACGAGGCGGTGCTCAACGGCAGCGACTGGGATCTGCTTCGGCTCACCACGGTCAGCAACGGCCGGAAATTTCCGTTCCGCCCGCTTGAAAGCGGCCGCTCGCTTGCCATCGCGCTGACGCGTGAAAAGGGAGCTGGCGCCTATCTCGTCAACCGCCGCGCCGGAAAATGGATATCTAAACTCATCCCCATGCGGCTCGCTTACGATATTGCTTTCGATCTGGAATATCTTGCCTGCCTGAAAGCGGCATTCATCTATCCCCTCTGTGCCACGCAGGATGGCGACAAAGACAGCCAGATCCAGAGCAATCTTCGCATATACCGCTTACCCCGCTGGCGCTACTTCACCGTCCTGCCCTATCGCGCTTATCTGGAATCCAGCCGTTTCCTGCTGCGTGGCATCCGCCTCGCCATCGCCAAGGCGCGTGTGGCAATGGAACGCGGCAAGGGCAAGACCATTCCTGCGAACAATTGAACGGGCCGGCCTACGGCTCTCCGGGCGTGAAGCCGATAAGATAAACGGCCGCGATCACGGCCGCGAGAATGAAAATCGAAATGACGAAAATCGTCATCCGGTTCAATGGTTTGCGCGTCGTTTTCTTCATGCTGGAATAATGCGTGACCACATGGCTTGTTCCGCAGCACACAGGATAATGTTGTTTGAAGCGGTGAAACGTCGCAATTCGATTCCGCTTCAAGGATATATCGGCTAATGCTCGAATCCGTCTTCAGCTTTACCCGGCCAGCCATGACAGAAACGACGCATCCCCACCTCAATCCGCTGCATCTTGCCGCCGCCTTCGCAAGCGGCTGTCTTTTGACGCTGATGGTGCATTTCAACGGCCAGCTTGCCCATTACGGCAATGCGCTTTTTTCCTCCTGGACGGCGCATGGCACCGGCACGGTGGCGGCCCTGATCTATCTGGCGATCATGCGACCAAAGAAAGATACGGGCGCAGCAAAAAAACCGAAGGCGCCGCTCTGGGCCTATTGCGGCGGGGTCGTGGGTGCGGCCATCGTCATCCTCACCTCCACCGCCGTCAATTCGCCGCTGGCACTTTCCGGCACCATTGCGCTCGGGCTCGGCGGACAGGTGATCTTCAGCCTGCTGGCTGATTTTTTCGGTCTTTTCGGCCTGCCCAAACGGCGGCCGGATTTGCGTGACATGGTGGTGGTGGCGCTGATTCTCTGCGGCAGCGCGCTCATCATCCTTGTCGGGAGAACGGCATGATCGTCTGGATAGCCATGGCTTTCGCCGGCGGCGTCTTCGTGGCGCTGAGCCGCCAGGTCAACGGCCGCCTCAGCCTGTCGAACTCACCGCTGATCGCCTCGTTCTGGAACCACATCGTCGGTTTCGGGGTGCTGACGGTTATCGGCCTCATCGTCGGCGGCCTCATTCCGCCGGGTGCGGCGGATGCGCCCTGGCTCGCCTTCATCGGCGGCCCCATCGGTGTCGTCTTCATCGCTTCGGGAAGCTGGCTCATCCCGCGCATCGGCGCGGTCAATACCGCACTTCTGGTCATCGGCGGACAGATGGTGTCTGGCGTCGTGCTCGATCTTTTCAGCGATCATCCACCGGAAATCTGGGCAAGCGCGCTCGGCATTCTGCTGATCCTTGCCGGCATGATGCTGACGCAGCGGCGCGGCCGCTAAAGCATTTCCAGCAAAACCGCACAGCGTTTTATGTTCAGAACCTGCGTAGAATCCTGAACTCAGGTATCGCCGTCGCGCGAAAACATGCCGATCAGGGTCTTGCCGCCGCTCTTTCCGCCGCTGCTCGCCAATGTCGGACGGCCGTTGTTCAGCTTCGGCACCACCACCATGCGCTTGACTTCGCCGCGCTTGAAGGCCGCAAGGAACCGGGAATAGTCCCGGAACACGACGCAGCCGTTCGATTCGCCGCGTTTCGCCAGCATGTAGGTGTGGGCAAGAAGACCATCGCGGCCATGCGGGTTCACGCCGCTTTCCGGCGTCAGCCGAATGGCCTCGACACCGTGGAACCGCGCCTCGCGCATCGTCAGCTTGTAGCTTGAGGGCGGCGTCGAGCCGCGCATTCTGACGTGCACATAGTCCGGGTTGTCGCGCATCTTGCCGATGCCCGAATGCGCCTCGAGCTTCTCGCCGTTCGGCATGTGAACCAGGCCCGAGGAAATATCGTAGATCGCCGTGCCGTTGCCGCGATCCGGCCATGGAACGGCATCCATCTTGCTCGGCTCGCGCACCGGATTGTCCGGTTTCGCAAAGGCGAGCATGCCGCCGGTGCCCTGCCGCTGCTGCTGGGGTGCACGCGCAGGAACCGGCGCATCGAAAGCAGGCGCTGAAGCAAGGGCGGCCGGGTGTTCATCGGTCTTCGCAAGAGCGGCGGGGCGCGGGGATGGCTCAACCGTTTCGGCAGCCGCCACCTCGGGCCGGAAGCTTGGCAGCGGAACGTCGTCCGGAAGCAGGCTGTTCGCCTCCTCCTCGATCTGCGGACGCGCCAGCGCCACTTCAAATGCCGGATGTTGCGAAGCGGCGCTCTGATAGGCAACCTCGGAGGTGCGTCCAAGCGCCGAATCGACGATTGCCGAAGGCTTGAGCGCTGCAAGTTCCTTGACCGTCGCCTGCCCTTTCGCATTCGCGGCCGCTCCAAAGCGCTCGCCGAATTCCTTCGCGCCGATCTCGGGCATGATGCCGGCAAGACGGACAGCCTTTTGCTGACCATGGCTATGGTCGCTCAGGCGGGAAAATTTGCGGACGTGAATATCCCGCACGGCTGCACGATCGATCGCCATCTCGGCGGAATCAAGCCGGGCCACCAGCGTCTTTTCAAATTGCCCGACGCCATGCGAGGCGGCCGCGATGCTGTGAAGCGAGGCGAAGGCAGCCACGGCGAACAGACCGGCAAAAGCGCCGCCGCCGAGAAGTGCGGACATTCGGCCAAGCGAAAAGGATTTGCCTCCCTTGAGGCAGGACGAACCGGCAACACCGGCGCCATTATAGGCCGCAGCAGAAAACGCCATGATACTCGTTACTCGAACCGTTCACGCACACCCGGCCAAGGCCGGAGAGATTTTGGGGCATCCGAACAGCGGGTGGACACCCGGCCGGTTTCGGAATTGACTGGCTCGAAGCATGACGAATTATGGTAACCAAAGTGTTTACGAGTCCCTGCAAAAATAATTCGTTAAGGTCTGCGCATTGTCAGGCGAAGGTAAAACAACCGGGCGCGACTGTTGCGTCCGAGCGTCCCGGTGCAAAATCGCATTCGATTTCCGCGAGGCACGCCACGCCGGTTCAACAATAAGCGCTGTCCTGTCGCGGACATTGCCCTTCCGGACGTCATCGGCCTTTAAAGTTTCCTTCGCCGCATCGTCAGGTAAATTCCGACTTGGCCGGAAATTTGCTGCAAATGCGGCGGGACTGCGACGGGCAGGCCTATGTGATCGCCCATCAAGCCCGTACAAAGGTCGAAAGGGCACTTGATCCGCCAGTGCCAGCTTGGCATCTTGCCCGGAAATAAGGGAGGAAATCATGAAGGCGCTGCTGCTTATCGATATCCAGAACGGCTTTTGTCCGGGTGGTAATCTGGCCGTTGCCGATGGCGACAGGGTCGTGCCCGTCGCCAATGCCCTGATCGACAATGGCGGTTACGATCTGATCGTCGCCTCGCAGGACTGGCACCCGGAAAATCACGGCAGTTTCGCCTCGCAACATCCCGGCAAGACGCCGTTCGATATGGGCGAACTCTCCGGCAAGCCGCAGATGATGTGGCCGGACCATTGCGTGCAGGGCACACCGGATGCGGAATTCCACCCCGATCTGAAGGCTGACGCTTTCGACTACATTCAACAGAAGGGCGAAAATCCCGCCGTCGACAGCTATTCCGCCTTTCGCGACAACGATCAGGGGGCGACGACCGGCCTTGCAGATTATCTGACCCGCCAGGGCGTGAAGCAGCTCGATATCTGCGGCCTCGCTACCGATTATTGCGTCAGTTTTTCAGTGCTCGATGCCCTCGACATGCTGCCCGGCGTCAAGGTGCGTTTCATTGAGGATGCAAGCCGCGGCATCGATCCGCAGGGAATAAAAGCTTCGATCGCGACCATGCGGGAAAAGGGTGCAGCGATCATCAAGAGCCGTGACATCTTGCGCGACTAGGGTCTGTCACGTTTAAAACGAACGCTACCTGGCACTACATACAAACGTTCTGTACCGGAGCATCCCCCCACGCTCCTCATTCCTGTGCTCGTCACAGGAATCCAGCCGACGCGCGTCTGCGCGGCGAACAGAGTCCCTTTCAGCCCAAAGACTTGGGCTGGCTGGATCCCTGTGACAAGCACAGGGATGAGGGAAGGAAACCCACTAGCGCAACCTCGGTTTCTCCAGCACGTCGATATCGCCTGCCGCATCCTCCAGACGCCTCATGATCGCGGCCTGCGCATCCTTGAGCCCCTGATTGTAAAAAACATACCCGACTTCCTCGGCCAGAAAATCGACGAAGATTTCCGCCTGTAGGGAGCCGATCTCGATTTCGGTCTCCTGGGCAAGATATTCCTTGATACGCGCGGCCAAGACCGCCTTTTCCTGCTTCTCCAGCATCGATCCCTCATAATTCAATTGTTTCGGCGAGGAACAAAAACCGGATGAGGCCTTCCGTCCGACGTCGCATTTCGGCGTTACCGTAACGGAAGCTTCAAGGGAATCAATCGATCCATTCATGCAATTTGTTTGCCACCCGGCCGGGACGGCGATAGAGCGGCGGGCAAGGAGTTCCTATACAATGTCCAATACTGATTTTCGCGAAGGTCTTAAAAGCGGCTTCCCGATTGCCCTTTCCGCCGCCCCCTTCGGTGCGCTGTTCGGCGCGGTCGCGGTCGATAACGGGCTGAGCGTCGTCGAAGCCACGATCATGAGCGGCACCGTTTATGCCGGCGCGAGCCAGCTGGTCGGCATAGAATTATTCGGCCAGAAGGTCGCCCCCTGGCTGATCGTTCTCTCGGTCTTCGCCGTCAATTTCCGCCATATCCTCTATTCGGCCGCCATTGCCAAAATGATCTCCAACTGGTCTTTCCTGCAAAAGGCGGCTGGCTTCTTCGTGCTGGTGGATCCGCAATTCGCCGAATCGGTCAGAAAATATGAAAATACCGGCACCGTCGGCTTCGCCTGGTATATGGGCTTCGCCGCACCGGTCTATGTCCTGTGGCTGGCCATGACCATTGTCGGTGCGTCGCTCGGCAACCTCATCGGCGATCCGAAAGCCATCGGCCTCGATGTGCTGTTGCCGATCTATTTCATGGGCATGGTCTTAAGCTTCCGCCAGCGGGAGAATTTCTACCCGGTAATGCTGGCAAGCGCGCTCGGCGCAACGGTCGCCTATCACATCGTCGGTTCGCCCTGGCATGTCAGCCTCGGCGCGCTTGCGGGCATTCTCGTCGCAGTCCTCTATCCGCCGAAACCGAACGGCGAGGCCAATCCTGAAAACAAGGTGGAAACGCCATGAGCGATCTGCTGCACGCCGATACCCTGATCCTGATCGCGCTCGCCGCCGTCGCCACCTATCTCACCCGCATCGGCGGTTATGTTCTGATGACGCGGATGAAATCCATCCCGCCACGCATGGAGGCGGGACTGAACGCCGTTCCCGTCGCGGTTTTGACCACGTTGGTCGCACCCGCCTTTTTCGAAGGCGGATACGAAGTCAAGATCGGCATGGTGGCGGCACTTCTGGTCTGCCTGCGTTTCCCCGGCCTGACGATGCTGGCCGTGGGCTGGGCGATCGTCATCACCATCAGGCACTTTTCTGTCCTTTAAGCGCTCCGCTCCAGAGGCCGCGTGGCTGCTACCAGCCACGCCTTCACCTCTTCATCAGCGATCAAAGGCAGAAGCTTTACCAGAACGTCGGCGTGATAGGCGTTCAGCCAGTCAAGCTCTTCGTCGGTCAAAAGTGCCGTGATGACCAGCCTGCGGTCAATGGGGCACCAGGTCAGTGTCTCGAACGACAACATCGGCTGATCGCCGCCCGCCACCGCTTCCGCCTCTCGCACATAGATCAGGTTTTCGATGCGGATGCCGAAAGCGCCCGGACGGTAATAACCCGGCTCGTTTGACAGGATCATGCCCGGCAGCAATTCCTGCGTCGAAAGCCTTGAAATACGCTGCGGCCCCTCATGCACCGAAAGATAGGAACCGACGCCGTGGCCGGTGCCATGGGCATAATCCGCCCCGGCCTTCCAAAGCGCGACGCGCGCCAGAGGATCGAGATCGCAGCCACGCGTTCCCTTCGGAAACCGTGCGGCGCTGATGGCGATCATGCCTTTCAATACCAGCGTGAAGAAACGTCGCTGATCTTCAGGGACATTCCCGATCGCCACGGTGCGGGTGATGTCCGTGGTGCCATTGACATATTGCGCGCCAGAATCGACGAGGAACATCTCACCGTCGGCAAGTGTCCGGTCGGTATCGGTGGTGACGCGGTAGTGGATGATGGCGGCATGTTCGCCCGCGCCGGAAATCGTATCGAAAGACACGTCCTTCAGCGGGTTTTGCAGCCCCTGCCCTATTTTAGCGCGCGTCGCCTCCAACGCCTTCACGGCCGCGATTTCGGTGACGCTGCCCGGCTGCTGACGATCCAGCCAGCAGAGATATTCAACCATGGCCGCGCCGTCCTGCACATGGGCTGAGGCCGAACCGGCAAGCTCCGCGTCGTTCTTGCAGGCACGCGGCAAGCGGACGGGATCGGCCTCCTCGACCAGGGAGCCGCCCGCCGCCGTGATCGCCCCTGTCAGCGCCACGGGCGTCAGATCGGCGTCGACAAGGACACGGCCTTTGGCGCTGGCAATGGCGTGCAGGCGATCAGCGATCTTCGATGGCGGCAATTGCGTCGCCAGCTGCGCCAGATAGGCCTCGGCCTCGATACCCGTCTTGCGTTTGTCGAGAAAAATATCAGCCTTGCCATCCGCATAAATGATGGCGCGGGCAAGCGGATGCGGCGTATGCGGCACGTCGTTGCCGCGAATATTGAAAATCCAGGCAATGGAAGACGGATCAGTCACCAGCAGGGCGTCCGCACCCTTGGACGACACCGTCTCCGCAAGCGAGGTGATCTTTTCCTTCGCCAGCTTGCCCGCAAAGGCCTCCGGCTGGATGACGACAGGTTCCAGCGGTTCGGAAGGACGGTCTTGCCACAGGGCATCGAGCGGATTGGTTTCAAGCAGGACGACGGAGCCGCCCTTGGCCGCAAGTACTTTTTCCAGCCGCTTCAGTTCAGCGCCGGTATGCAGCCAGGGATCGATGCCCAGCCGGAAGCCCTTGGTCCCATGCTCGGACAACCAGATGGAAGGCGGTGCGCCGACCAGATCGCCGCCGCTGAATACCGATTGGTCGACCTGCGAGGCAAGCTGCGTCGTGTAACGGCCATCGACAAAAACCACCGCCTGCGCACGCGTTATCAGCGCGATGCCCGCAGAGCCGGTAAAGCCGGTCAGCCATGACAGCCGCTCGGAGGATTCCGGCACATATTCGCCCTGATATTCATCGGCGCGCGGCACCAGAAAACCGTCGATACCGAGGGCGTCGAAACTGGCGCGCAGCGCCTCGACGCGTGCCTTGCCGAATTGCGGCGCGGATTTGTTTTCGAAGGTCTGGAACATGGGCATCTTTCGGAAACTGTCATGAGGAAAGCTGTTCTGTCGCGCCGTCACATCGACAGCGCAACCAGACAATGCCATGCGGGCAAACCCGGTTTCAAGCCATATATGACGGAACCGACTACGGCGATAAATTGTGCATATTTGGTGAAATAAGTAATACTGAAAAACGAGTGATATGCATTAAATGCATATCTACCCTGAAGCATCCCCTCTAACTAAACAAAAACACATCGCTTATATCAAGATCAACACAGCGAGAGAGATACTCTCCTGGCAAACAAGGATTTGAAGCAATGGCAAAATCTTTCCTCCGCAACGCCTTCGATCGCGTTATTGAAGCACGCGAGCGTCAGGTCAGCCGTCATGTCAACGCTGCCCTGCTTAACCTCGACGACAAGTCGCTCGAAGCGCTCGGCATGAACCGCGCCGATCTTCGCCGCAATGCAAAGTCCAGCTACGTATTCTGATCACATCCGGCGCGGCGATCCTCCCTCCACCGCGCCTGAACAGGAATACGTCGACCCGCTTGAGCAACTTCCCTCCCATATGCTCGCGGGTTTTCAGGCGGCGCGAAAGCGCCGCCTTTTCTTTTGCCCCAAAGGGATACCCCGAGAGCCTCAGTCCTTGCGCAGATGCAGCGTGACCCAGCCATTGCGCCAGATGGTGCGGACATGGGATAGCCGCGCGCCATTATAGGCGGCGAGAACCTTCCAGCGCTGCGATGCGAGAATTCCCGACAGGATGACGGTGCCGCCGGGCGCCAGATGCGTGACGAGCTGCGGCGCCATCTTGATGAGCGGCCGCGCCAGAATATTGGCGATGATGAGGTCGAACGGACCATGTTTGCGGAAGGCATCCGAATGGAAGCCCGGCGCCGTTTCCAGTGCCAGCCCGGAGACGATGCCGTTCAGCCGCACATTCTCCTTCGCCACCTTGACGGCGATAGGGTCGATATCCGTCGCGAGCACGGGAATATGGCGCATCTTGCGCACAGCAATCGCCAGGACGCCGCTGCCGGTGCCGAGATCCAGCGCATTGCGCACGGTTCGCGCCCGCAGAACGTCCTCGATCATCTCAAGGCAGCCCGCCGTCGTGCCATGATGGCCGGTGCCGAAAGCCTGCCCCGCTTCGATTTCGATCGCCAGATCGTTCGGCCGCACCTTGTCGCGATCATGCGCGCCATAAACGATGAAGCGCCCTGCCCGCACCGGTTTCAGCCCCTCGAGCGACTTGGCGATCCAGTCTATATCGGGAACGATCTCCTTCTCGACAACGAGACCGGGAAAGACAGGTGCGAGCAAAGCCTCGACGCGCTCGCGGAATTCTTCTTCCTGATCGGCCATGAGATAGACCGAGGCTTCCCAGATGTCGCGCTTCTCATCCACCTCGGTGGTGGCGATCGCGATATCCTCCTCGCCGAAATAGTCCGACATGAGATCGATGATTTCACCGGCCTTGATTTCGGTCGTGGTGACGTAAAGTCGGATTTCGCTCACGGCGGGCTGCTTTCTCTGGCTAAAGCATGCCTCCCAAACGTGTGCAGCGGCTTTGGGAAGAAGACATGCGTGGAAACAAAAAATTAGAGCGTGTCACAGCGTGACGCGCTTTAATGGTCCTGTGCTTGCCTTTGCCACAAAACCTCGGCCAGTCCAATAAGCCAGGCATAATTATGCCGCCTTGCTCAGCCCTTCAGAAGATTCTGGAGCTTCTGCTCGGCAACATCGGGGTTTTCCCCGTAAGCAATGGTCCCGGAAAAGCGGCCATTGGCATCGAGCAGAATGACGGACGCCGTGTGATCCATGGTGTAATCGCCATTCGGATCCTTTTCGTCGACCGGCACCTTCTTGGCATAGATGCGATAGCCCTTCAGCGTCTCGGCGATCTTGTCGGCCGAACCGGTAATGCCGGTGATCCGCTTCGAGACGTTGGAGACATATTGCTGCATGATCTCGGGCGTATCGCGCTCGGGGTCAACCGACACGAAATAGGCCTGCAGCTTGTCGCCGGCCGGGTCCACCTTCTCCATCCAGCCGTTCAGCTCGAACAGCGTTGTCGGGCAGACTTCCGGGCAATGGGTGAAACCGAAGAACAGCGCTGTCGGCTTGCCCTGAAAGGCCTTTTCGGTGATCGGCTGACCGTTTTGCGCCGTGAGTTCGAACGGCACGCCATAGACCGTTTCCACCATCTCCTCGCGGGTTTTCGTCATCTCGATCGTCAACCAGCTGACGACACCGGCAAGAACGAGCACCACGGCCCACAATACGATGCGAATGTTTCTCATTGTCCAATCCTACCCCGAAAGACCGGCTGGATATTGCAGGCCCTGTCGTCTGATAGCGAACGGCGGCGGCGACCGCAAATCAACTGGGCGTATTTGCGGTCTACCGCGCTGATTTGTCACAAAGCTCCGGCCTGGAAAGGTGTCACAGACACCAGGCAATTCCGCTTTGCACGGTGGAGAGGAAAATATCCGTGCTGTGCCGTACCCAGCCGTCGAAGGCAAGAAGCACGATGGCAAGCGAGGCCGCTATCGCAAGACTTGCCAGAATAAACTTCAGCGGATTGGAAACGATCGCGTTCATATCTCCATCATAACCTGTTTGCATCGGCGCGAAAACCGCCAAAATACTGGGTTTTGCAGACGGAATATCGGCAATTGTTAGGGAAAGTTTAAAATCTTGCTGTGCAATATAACCATAGCGGTTTTTCAAATCCCGACATGATGTCTCCCGGTCCGTTCCGGCCACCGCATAAAGCTCAATCATGCATGGGCCTGCCCAAGAGCCGCCAGAGGAAACCTGCCGCCATGTCCAACGCCATCAAGCAATCCGGCGCATATCTCGAAATCGTTTCCTTCCATCTCGGCGGTCAGGAATTCTGCATCGACATCATGGCGATCCGCGAAATTCGCGGCTGGGCGCCCGTCACCCCGATGCCGCACACACCGCCTTATGTTCTCGGCCTCATCAATCTGCGCGGCGCCGTCATTCCCGTCATCGACATGGCAGGACGCCTCGGCATGAAGATGACCGAACCTTCCGAACGCTCCGCCATCATCGTCACCGATATCGGCGGCAAGCTGGTGGGACTTCTGGTGGAACAGGTCTCCGACATGATGACCATCCGCTCCGAGGACTTGCAGCCCGCGCCCGATATCATCCCGGAAGAACAACGCAACTTCTGCCGCGGCATCGTGGCGCTGGAAAAAAGCATGGTCTGCTTCCTCAACCTCGACACCGTGATCGCCGACGAGCTGGCGCGCGAAGCGGCCTGATAGGGCCGAGCTATTGTCTACGTCAGCGCCGTTGAAGCGGCGGGATGTTTAATTTGGCAGTCCCGATTCAGTAAAACTCCGTCACCCCGGACTTGATCCGGGGTCCAGTGCGATCAAGTCCTTGATCGCGTAAGACTCTTTCACGGCGCAGACGCTCCGTGGCTGGATGCCGGATCAAGTCCGGCATGACGGAGAGGGTTGGACAACCCTCACGGCTTGCCCTTTTCCCACGTCACCTGCTGGTTATAGAGCGGAACCGTGGAAATCGCCATCTTGGCCGAACCGTCGGTCAGTTCCCGCGCATGCACCAGATAGATCAGCGTATCATTGGCCTTGTCATAGACGCGGCTGACGACGAGCTTCTTCCAGACCAGCGACATGCCCTGCCGGAACACCTCTTCCCCGCCCTTGGACAGATCGATGTCGCCAATTTCCACCGGCCCCGTCTGGCTACAGGAAATGGCATTGTTCGAAGGGTCCTCGAACCAGTTGCCGTTCTTCAGCCGGTCGATGACGCCGCGCTCGAAATAGGTAACATGGCAGGTCACGCCCTTGATCTTGGGGTCGGCAATCGCCTCGATGACGATATCGTTGCCGATCCAGTCGACACCCACCTCGCCGACAACCTGCGAATGCGCCACTGTCACCGGAAGCAATGCCAGAAAGCCCGCAAACAAACCCGACAGAGTTTTCATCGTCATCGCATATTCTCCGTTACGCTGCTTCAAACATAAGTGCGGGGAACAGTTACGCAACCCGCGAGACGACGCGTTTTTTCATGCTGCAGGGCTGGTAACCGTTGGATGTAAGACGGCCGGCGACCATGCCGATCTTTTCCGGCAGATCGCGGATATGGGCAACGCGCAGTGCCTTGGCCGCCGCAATCGACGCGGCCGCGCAGACCACGGCGTCCTCGGCGGCATTGTGGTGCACGAAACGCAGCTGGAGATGATGGGCGATTACATTCAGCTTGTGCGATGCCAGCTGCGGCCAGACATGCCGGGCGATCTTGACGCTGCACAGATAGGAAAGGTCCGGATAGGACTGCCGGTATTTGTCGAAAGAGGCCCGCATGACGCTGAAATCGAAAGCGGCATTATGGGCGATCATCGTGGCGCCCTTGATATCGTCGATGAACTCTTCCATCACATCAGGGAATTCCGGCGCGTCCTCGACATCGGCAGGACATATCCCGTGCACGGCGATATTGAAGGGTGAAAACCGCATCTCCCTCGGGCGGATGAGTCGTTCCTCGACGCGAACGATCTCACCGTTTTCTATCCACGCAAGCCCGACGGAGCAGGCGCTGCCCCGTTCCTCATTGGCGGTCTCGAAATCGATGGCGATGGTTTTCAAGAGTGATTCCCGTTGTTTCATTCCGGCATAAACCGGATTGGCGTCAAAGAGAACCGGCCTCTGTGGAAGACGCCTCCGAAACCATCCAGTCCAGCAACCTTACAAGATCGGGATTTTCCAGCATCCGCCGCGGATAAACCAGAAAATAGGCAAGCGTGCTGGCAATATCCGTCCCGAACGGCGCAATCAGCGCTCCTTCCGCAAGCTCGCGGGAAACCAGCGAGCGCCGCGTCAGCGCCACACCGTGTCCCGCCTTGGCCGCATCCAGCGCACCGTTGCTGTCGATGAATACGGTACCGCCGGAAGCATCGACCTCCGATGCGCCCGCCGTTTCCAGCCAACGCCGCCATTCGTTGCGGTTTTCATCGTGCAGCAGCGGCACCGATTTCAGATCGCCGGCCACCCGAAGCGGCCCGTATTTTTCAAAAAGCTGCGGCGAGCAGACCGGCAAGGTGCTGTCATCTATGAAGCGGATGCTTTCCAGCCCTTCATAACGGCCAAACCCGTGCCGCACCGCCAGATCGACATCGTCCCTCGAAAAATCCACCAGCCGGTTCGTCACGCTGATGCGCACATCCACATGTGGGTGCTGTTGCTGAAAGCCGGGCAGTCTCGGCATCAGCCATTGCACGGCAAACGTCGGTGTGCAGCTCAGCGTCAGAACCGTAATCTCGGATCGTGCCGTCAGTTCCGCCGTCGCCTCGCGCATCATCCGGAACGCGGTGCGAAGCGAGCCGTAATAACGCTCCCCCTCGCGTGTCAGCTGGATACTGCGCGGCTTGCGGAGAAACAGCTGCACGCCAAGGCGGGCTTCCAGCTCCCTGATTTGCAGGCTGACCGCGCCGGGGGTGACGTTCAACTCGTTGGAAGCAAGCGTGACGCTACGATACCGCGCCGCAGCTTCAAAGGCCTGCAATCCTTTCAAGGAAGGAAGTTCCGCAATCATGATTTAGCTCAGCTCAATTATGTGACGAGAAACTATCGTTTGAAAACACCATAAAACAGGGAGTAAATGGAAGCAACACGACGTGAAGCGGCGGAAAGCCAGGAACACTGGATTGAGGTGAACTCAACCGATATCGGGTGGATGACGGCGGCGGCATCTGCGATCATGTCAAAATTCATGCCCTTGGGAGACGAAGATGGCGATACAAAAACAGATGGATGCCGGCGAATGGGGGATGCTCGTCGCGCTCTCGCTGCTGTGGGGCGGATCGTTCTTTTTCATCGGCATCGCCGTCAAGGAACTGCCGCCCGTCACCATCGTCGCGCTGCGCGTCAGCCTCGCGGCCGTGGCCCTGCTGATCGTCTGCCGCATCATGGGTCTTCACCTGCCGCGTGAGGGGGCCGTGTGGCGCGCCTTTTTCGGCATGGGCCTGCTCAACAACATCATTCCCTTCTGCCTGATCGTCTGGGGCCAGACCCATATTGCCAGCGGGCTTGCCTCGATCCTCAATGCGACGACGCCGCTCTTCACGGTCATCGTCGCCCATTTTCTTACCACCGACGAAAAGATGACCAGCAACAAGCTCGCCGGTGTTCTCATCGGTTTTGTCGGCGTGGCGACGATGATCGGCCCAGCAGCCTTTGGCGGCGCGGCATTCAACCTCTGGGGCCAGCTCGCCATTCTCGGTGCAGCCATTTCCTATTCCTTCGCGGGCATATTCGGCCGCCGTTTCAAGGCCATGGGCGTGCCGCCACTGATGACCGCCACCGGCCAGATCTCCTCCTCGACGCTGATGCTGATCCCGGCGGCGCTCCTCATCGACAAGCCATGGACGCTTGCCATGCCGAGCCTTGGCACCTGGGGCGCGCTTGTCGGCATCGCCTTGCTGTCCACCGCACTCGCCTATCTCATCTTCTTCCGTATTCTTGCCACAGCCGGCGCCACCAACCTCGCGCTCGTCACCTTCCTCATCCCGGTCAGCGCCATCCTGCTAGGCTCACTCATTCTCGGCGAACAGCTGGAAATCAAGCACTTCGCCGGCATGGCGATGATTGCCGCCGGCCTCGCAGCGATCGACGGCAGGCTGTTCAGGCGCCTTCGAACAGCCCGAGGCTAAGAAGATGGCATTGACAAGCCTTGCGGCCCCGGCCAATCTGTCGGCCATGATCGCACAGTCGCGCAAAACCATGCTCACCAATACCACCTCCGGTAAGCCGGCGGGCGGTGGAGCATTGTCGCGATAGATTAGCGATCATTGTCCATCACGCCCTGCCGCAAGAGCAGGGCGAATGGTCCCCTGCTCTCCGGCCCAACAGGAGAACAGCCAGTGCCCCAGCCGCAAAGCGACCTGCCGCCCTTTCAGGATTTCAAGATCGATGAATTGCTCATCCGCGGCATCAGGCCAGATGATGCCGAAGGCTTGACGCAGGTGCTCAACATGCCCGGCGTGCGCTGGGGCACATTGCGCCAGCCCTTCCAGAGCGTCACGCATACCCGGCAATATATCGAAGGCCTTTCCCAATCCGACATCGTCGTGGCCGCCGAATGGCGTGGCAGGATTTTGGGCAATGCCGGCCTGCACGCCAGAACCGGACGGCAGAAACACATCGCTTCCCTCGGCATCGGCATCCATGACGATTTCGCCGGCAAGGGCATCGGCTCGAAGCTTCTGGCGGCGCTGATCGATGCCGCCGACAACTGGCACGATATTCGCCGCATCGAACTGAACGTCTTCACCGACAATCTCGCCGCCATCCGGCTCTATGAGAAGTTCGGCTTCGAACACGAGGGCACCTTGCGCAACTATGCCTTTCGCGATGGGAAATATGCCGATTCATACGGGATGGCGCGGCTGCGCTGATGCTTCTCAGGCGGACAAAGAATGATCCGCAAACGCTTCCCGAATGGTCCTGCGCGACCATTCGGCCAGTTTCTCGTCGCGACCCCGCTGCACTTCGAGCGTGATCAACGCTTTCCAGAGCGCCCAGCCGCGCCCGCGCTGCCATGTGGCATCGTCCATATCCATCGCCCCGTGAAAAACGGCGCGGCTTTCCGCGTCCAGCACATTCCACGCGAGAATGAGATCGGAAGACGGGTCGCCGACGCCGGAACTGCCGAAATCGATGACGGCTGACAGGCGACCATCTCTCACCAGCAGATTGCCTTCGGCGATATCGCCATGCACCCAGACGCCCGGCCCCTGCCAGCGGCTCGAAAGGGCGAGCTGCCATATCTCCATGGCCAGCGCCTGATCAACCTCATCGGCAAGATGCAACGCCGCCGCTCTCGCCTCACCGTCATAGACCGCGAGCGATCCGCCCCGATGGAAATTATGCTTACCCGCAAGCGGACCATCCGAGGCATCGATACCGTGCAGGGCTTTCAAAAACGCAGCCACGTCTGTGGCAATGGTTGCGAGATCAATGCGGTCGAGATGCTGGGCTAGAGGCTCGCCCTCAAGCCAGCCATAAACGGACCACGGAAACGGATAATCCTGCCCCGGCTCACCAATCGCCAATGGCTCCGGGATCGGAAGAGGCAAAAGAGGCGCAAGCTCCGGCAGCCAGCGATGTTCCTTCTCCACCTGCGCCACATAACGCGCAGCACTCGGCAGCCGCACCAGCATGTCGTCACCAAGGCGAAAGCTGCGATTGTCCCAGCCGCTCAGTTCCACCGGCCTGACATCGAGATGCCCCCACTGCGGAAACTGGCCCGCAATCAGCGCCCGGACCTGCTGCGAAGAGATGACGATGCGATCATCCATGTCCCGTTCCCCATTTCAGGATGAGACCCTTAGCCGTGCAAAACAACGCGGCGATGACGATACCTCAGCCGCCGATCAGCGCCAGCCACTCATCCTCATCCATCGTCTGCACGCCAAGCTCCGCGGCCTTGGCAAGCTTGGAGCCTGCCCCCGGCCCGGCCACCAGAATATCCGTCTTTTTCGACACGGAACCAGCCACTTTCGCACCAAGGCTTTCGGCACGCGCCTTGGCCTCGTCGCGGGTGAATTTTTCGAGCGAGCCGGTAAAGACCACCGTCTTGCCCGCCACGGGGCTGCCCTCGGTCGAGGGCTTCTCGGCTTCCTTCGGCCGCAGTTCCCGTATCAACCGGTCGATGACATCGAGATTGCGCGGTTCCTTGTAGAATTCGATGATGGCGCGGGCCACGACCTCGCCAATGCCGTCGATGCTGTTGAGTTCGGCCCAGGCATCGCTTGCCAGATCGGCTGCCGCCTTCATGCCCTCCTCGAAATGCTCGTAGGTGCCATAGGAGCGCGCCAGAAGCTTCGCCGTGGTCTCCCCAACATGGCGGATGCCGAGCGCGAAGATCAGCCGGTGAAGATCGATCTCACGGCGGGCATCGATAGCATCGAACAGCTTTTTGACGCTGACCTTGCCGAAGCCGTCGATATTCTCAAGCTTGGTCAGCGTGGAGGATTCCTGCCGCGCCTTCAGCGTGAAGATATCAGGCGCAGTCTTGATCGACAGGGTGGGATCGTCGCTCTCGAAGAAGAAGTCGATCTGCTTGGTGCCCAGCCCCTCGATATCAAAGGCATTGCGCGAGACGAAATGTTTGAGATGCTCCACCGCCTGCGCCCGGCAGACGAAACCACCGGTGCAGCGCGTGACGGAATCAAGCTTGCCGGTCTTTTCATTGCGCTCCCGCACCGCATGGCTGCCGCAAACAGGACATTTCTCCGGGAATGCATATTTCACCGCATCAGTCGGGCGCTTCTCCAGCAGCACGTCCAGCACCTGCGGAATGACGTCGCCGGCCCGCTGCACGATGACCGTGTCGCCGATGCGAATATCGTGATCCTCAGGACGGATGCGCTCGCCGCCATTGCCGATGCCTTCAACGTAGTCGGCATTGTGCAGCGTCGCATTGGTGACGACGACGCCGCCGACGGTGATCGGCGTCAGACGTGCGACCGGTGTCAACGCACCGGTGCGCCCCACCTGGATTTCGATGTTCTCGACTATGGTGAAAGCCTGCTCGGCCGGAAACTTGTGCGCGGTGGCCCAGCGTGGACTGCGCGAGCGGAAACCCAGCCGTTCCTGAAGATCGAGCCGGTCGACCTTGTAGACCACGCCGTCGATATCGTAATCGAGATCCGGCCGCGCGATGCCGATTTCATTATAATGTTCAAGCAATTGCTCGGCAGAGGTGAATCGCTTCATCAGCGGATTGACCGGAAAACCCCACTCCCGGAATTTCTCGACGATGCCATATTGCGTATCGGCAATCCGCGTCGGCTGGCCGCCATTCGAGACCTCGCCCAGAGCATAGGCGAAGAACCTGAGCTTGCGTTTCGCCGTCACATTGGCGTCAAGCTGGCGCAGCGAACCGGAGGCGGTATTGCGCGGGTTCACATAGGTCTGTTTGCCGTCGGCCTCCATCTGGGCGTTAAGCGCCAGAAAGTCGCTCTTGGCCATATAGACCTCGCCGCGCACCTCCACCACATCGGGCGCACCGGCAAGCAGAGTGTTCGGAATTTCCTTGATGGTCTTGATGTTGGCGGTGACGTTTTCGCCCGTCGTGCCATCGCCACGGGTCGCCGCCGTCTTCAGCTTGCCGTTCTCGTAGCGGATGGACATGGAAAGCCCGTCAATCTTCGGCTCGGCCGTAAAAGCGATCGAATCATCGGGCAGATGCCCGAGGAAGCGATAGACGGAACTGACGAAATCGCGCAGATCCTCTTCAGAAAACGTGTTGTCCAGCGACAGCATCGGCCGCGCATGGACGATTGGCGCAAAGGTCGGAAGCGGCGTGAAGCCAACTTTCTTCGATGGGCTGTCAGCCCGCACCAGCGCCGGGAAGGCCGCCTCGATGGCATCGTTGCGCCGCTTCAGCGCGTCATACTCCGCATCCGAAACCTCCGGCGCGTCCTTGCCGTGGTAGAGCGCATCGTGGCGGGCAAGCTCGGCCGCCAGGAATGCCAGCTCGGAAGAGGCTTCAAGCTCGGTCAGGTTTTCGACGGGAATCTGATCTTTCGACATGGCGGCCTCGTTGAGAAATACCGAACGCTTTTAGCCGAAATAAAATACAATAAAAACAAGTTTTGCCGCCGGAGTCACAACACCGAAAGGCACCCTCACCCTGGCAGCACTGTCGCGATCGGTCAGTCCTTGGCGGCCAGCAGGCGGGCGGCCGCGGCCCTCGCCTCGTCGGTCACCGAGGCGCCGGCAAGCATGCGGGCGATTTCTTCGGTGCGGTGTTTCGGCTCCATGGTCGCGACGCGGGTGGCGATGCGTTCGGTGCCGTCGCCGGAAGGGCCTTTGGAGATGAGAAGATGCGTGGCCGCCCGGGCTGCCACCTGCGGCGCATGGGTGACGGACAGGACCTGCACGGTTTTCGACAGGCGACGCAGCCGCTGGCCGATGGCATCCGCCACAGCACCACCGACACCCGTATCGATTTCGTCGAAAACCAGCGTCGGCGCGGAACCGCGATCCGCCAGCGCCACTTTCAGGGCCAGCAGGAAGCGGGACAATTCGCCACCCGAGGCGACTTTCATGATCGGGCCGGGACGCGTTCCCGGATTGGTCTGGACGTGGAATTCCACGGTGTCGATACCGTCAGCCGTCGCCTGCTCGGGATCGGACGTCACCTCGACGGTAAAACGTGCCCGCTCCAGCTTGAGCGCCGGAAGCTCGGCCATGACAGCCTCGGAAAGTGCACCCGCCGCATAGCGGCGCTTTTCGGAAAGCGATTTCGCTGCATGGTCGAAATCGGCCTTCACCATGCCGAGATTGGCCTCAAGCTTGCCGAGCTTTTCTTCGCCGGCATCGAGATCGGCGAGATCCGCGACCATTTTTTCCGCAAGCACCGGCAGATCAGGCACCGGGACATTGTATTTGCGCCCGGCGGCGCGCAGCGCAAACAGCCGCTCCTCCACCCGCTCCAGCTCACGCGGATCGAACTCGGTGCGGCGCAGCGCCGCCTCCACTTCCATCTGCGCGTTGGAAAGACTGTCGAGCGCAGCATCCAGCAATTGCACGGTATCTTCCAGCAGTCCCGGCGCCTCGTGGCTCTTGCGCTCCAGACGTCGCATCATCGAGGCGATGACAGGCACGGGTGACGCGTTGCCGTTCAAAAACTCGCTCGCTTCGGCGATATCGCCGGCGATACGTTCGGATTTCTGCATTATGGCCCGGCGGCCGGCAAGCTCGTCCTCCTCACCGTCGCGCGGCGAAAGCACTTCAAGCTCCTCGACGGAAGAACGCAGGAAGTCTGCCTCGCGGGCAGCAGCCTCCACCTTGGCGCGGTGAATTTTCAACGCCCGCTCGGCGTCCTTCCAGGTGCGGTAGAAACCCTGCACGGCGCGGGCATCGTCGCTGAGCCCGGCAAAGGCATCCAGCAGCGTGCGGTGGGCATCGGTATCGACAAGCGCGCGGTCGTCATGCTGGCCATGAATTTCGACCAGCAATTGCCCGAGTTGGCGCATCATCTGCACGCTGACAGCTTGATCGTTGATATAGGCCTTGGTGCGCCCGTCTGCGGATTGCACCCGGCGAAAAATCAGGTCGCCATCATCATCGAGACCGTTTTCGCGCAGGAGAAGCCGTGTCGGATGGTTGTTCGGCACCTCGAACGTGGCGGTGACCTGGCCCTTGTCTTCGCCGTGACGCACAAGGTCGCCATCGCCGCGTCCACCGAGCGCCAGCGACAGGCTGTCGAGCAGAATGGATTTGCCCGCACCCGTCTCGCCCGTCAACACGGAAAGGCCCGCCTCAAAACCGAGGTCGAGCCTTTCAATCAGAACGATGTCACGAATCGAGAGCTGGACCAGCATGGCCTATGCCCTGTCTCAGGCGCCGATAAGCTTCTTGCCGGCACGCGAAATCCAGGACCCCTTGTTTTCACGCGGCTCCAACCCGCCGCCCTTCAGCAGCTTGTAGGAATCCGCATACCATTGGCTGTCGGGATAGTTGTTGCCGAGAACGGCGGCAGCAGTCTGCGCTTCGTCGGAAAGACCCATCGCATAATAGGCTTCCGTCAGACGCGCCAGCGCTTCCTCGATCTGGTTGGTGTTCTGGTATTGCTCGACGACGATGCGGAAACGCGAAACGGCGGCCAAAAATTCCTTGCGCTCGAGGTAATAACGGCCGACCTGCATTTCGCGGCCGGCGAGCTGGTCGCGGGCGAAACGGATCTTGGCCTGCGCGTCGGCGACATATTCCGAATCAGGGTAGTCGTTGACCACCTTGTTCATCGCCTCAATGGTGCGCTGTGCGGCGCGCTGATCCTGCGTCACGTCGGAAATCTGCTTCGAATAGGCAAGGCCGATCATGTACTGAACGTAAGCGGCATCCTTGGAGCGCGGATATTGCCGCAGGAAACGGCTGCCCGACGCGATTGCCACGTCGTTCTTGTTCGTGCGCGTGGCGATGAAGGTCTGCATCACCAGCGACTTCTGACCCCATTCGGTGAAGGGATACTGCTTGTCGATCGCCTCGAATTTGCGCGAGGCTTCCGTCATGTTGCCGGCGTTCATGTTGGCAAGCCCCTGCTTGTACAGAACGTCTGGCGGATCGGACTCGAAGCCGAGCTTGGTAATGTCGATATCCGGATCGGACTGGCAGGCCGTGACGGCGACACTTGCACCGACCAACATCAACGAAACGGCGATCCCCCGCATCGTACCCTTCATTGCACCAGACCCTACATGCTTCATTCGACAGTTCCCACTTCCCGCGCAAATACATAAGCATCGGCTTCGCACTGGCGTTTCTAGCCATAAAAGCATCCGCAGGGCAACGCAATGATGATGCATTAACGCATTTTTATGGCATCCGCCCATGCAATCGCATGAATATCAGGCGATACGGCAAAACATCCCGCCCGCATTACGAAAAAGCCGCCCCGAAAGGGAGCGGCTTTTTCTGTCAATCAATAGCCTGCAAACAAAATCAAGCCGACCAGGGTGCAAATTCCGGCATGTTGACCGGAACGAACTCACGGGCGCGCACCTGATTGCGGGCGGCTGGAGCCTCCACGATCTCATAAGCCGAACGGTCGCTCAGCAAAGCCTTCAGCGCATTCGCATTGACCTTGTGGCCGCCGCGATAGGAGCGGTAGCAGCCGATGAACTGCGCGCCGGCAAGCGCCAGGTCGCCCACGGCGTCCAGCGTCTTGTGGCGGACGAATTCGTCCTTGGCGTAACGCAGGCCTTCCATGTTGATGACGCTGTTGTCGTCCGAGATGACAACCGAGTTCTCAAGCGAGGAGCCAAGTGCATAACCGGCGGCCCACAGGCGCTCCACGTCACGCATGAAACCGAAGGTGCGGGCGCGGGAAAGCTCGTTCTTGAACGTATCCGCCGTCAGGTCGCCCTTCCAGGACTGCTTGCCGATCAGCGGCGTGTCGAAATCGATATCGACCTCGAACCGCGTGCCGTCATAGGGACGGAACTCCGCCCAGGATGCACCCGAATCGATGCGGACCGGCTTGATGACGCGAATATAGCGGCGCTTTACGCCGAGGTTCTTGATGCCGGCCGATTCGATCGCCTCGATGAAAGGCGCGGAGCTGCCGTCCATGATCGGTACTTCGGGACCGTCAACCTCAACGACGAGGTTATCGAGGCCTACGGCGTAGATGGCAGCCATGACGTGCTCGATCGTCGCCACTGAATGGGACAGCGAACGGCCGAGCACGGTGCACAGATCGGTATTGCCGACATTGGCGGAAACCGCCTTCAACTCTGTTACGCTGCCATTCTCATGAAGGCGCTGAAACACGATGCCTGTTCCGGCTTCTGCGGGCTGGAAGGTCATCGAAACCGGATTGCCGAAATGCACGCCAATGCCCTTGAGCTGAACAGCATTTGCGATAGTCGTCTGAAATCCGAGCAGTCCGATAGTCATGCATATATGCCTTGTTTTGCAAACCGCGCCGCATATCCAGCGCCGTTCAAGTTTTTCAAGCCGGTTTTTAACGACCGGCGAGGTCAATGTTTTCCTCTACCAGCCTCATACATACGCATATGAAAGTGCCACGACAAATCACTGTTCGTTTCGGATTGTTACACGCACAAGCCATTGAAAACGTGAATTAATTTACTGTTAATAACGCATAATAAACAAAACGCCCGGATCGTGTGATCCGGGCGTTTCGACAGGTGGGCGGAATCGCTGTTAGTTGGACTGGCGGCGCAGGAAGGCCGGAATTTCCAGCTGGTCGTCGTCATGGTGGCTGGCCGAAGAAGGCGTCGCGCGACCGTGATCGTCAAGCTGGCCACGACGCGGTGCGTAGAGGCTGGCTTCCGGCGAAAGCGCGCGGCGCTGCTGCGGCGCCATGTTCGGCGCATCCATCATGTCGGAAGGAACTTCTTCCTCTTCGCGGCGACCAAGCGAGTTGGTGATGCGCTTCAGAAGACCCATCGGGCCACGTTCTTCCTGCGCGGCAGGAGCGGCGTGGGCGCGGTGATCCATCTCGGCCTTCACGACCGGCGGAAAGTCCTCGACCTTCGGCATGCGGACAGGTTCTGGCTGGCGCGCAACCGGAGCCTGATCCTGGTAGACCGGGGCCTGCGGCTGCTGCAGACGCGGAGCCTGTGCGGCAACCTGTTCCGGCGCATGGTAGACCGGTGCCTGAGCAACAGGAGCCGGAGCGGCCTGCTGAACCGGCTGGGCCGGACGGAGGGCCGCCGGCGCTTCAGCCGGGGACGATGCGAACAGCTTGCTCTGCGGACGGAAGTCCTGAGAAGGCTGCTGGTGTGCCGCGAAACCAAGTTCACGTTCCATTTCGGCTTCCACCGAACGGATGGTCTGGGCGATCTGGTCTACCTTCGGTGCCTGCGATACTGCTTGAGCAGGCTGAACTGCGGCCGGAGCGGGAGCAACGGCCGCGGAAGGACGGATAAGCGGCTTGGCGGCTGCGGCGCGCATATCGGCAATGTTCTGTTCGCCAATACCCGCAACGCGGTCGATGCCGGTCGCCACGACGGAGACGCGGATGAGACCTTCCAAAGCCTCGTCGAAGGTCGCACCGAGGATGATGTTGGCATCCGGATCGACTTCTTCGCGGATACGGGTTGCAGCCTCGTCGACTTCGAACAGGGTGAGGTCGCGACCACCGGTGATGGAGATCAGCAGGCCCTGTGCGCCCTTCATCGAGGTTTCGTCGAGCAGCGGGTTGGCGATTGCCGCTTCCGCGGCCTGCATTGCGCGGCCCGGACCGGAAGCCTCGCCGGTGCCCATCATCGCGCGACCCATTTCACGCATGACCGAACGGACGTCGGCGAAGTCGAGGTTGATGAGACCTTCCTTCACCATCAGATCGGTGATGCAGGCAACGCCCGAATAGAGAACCTGGTCAGCCATGGCGAAGGCGTCGGCAAAGGTCGTCTTGTCGTTTGCAATACGGAAGAGGTTCTGGTTCGGAATGACGATCAGCGTATCGACGGACTTCTGCAGTTCCTCGATGCCCTGTTCGGCCAGACGCATGCGGCGGCCGCCTTCGAAGTGGAAAGGCTTGGTGACGACGCCGACCGTCAGGATGCCCTTGTTGCGGGCGGCCTGTGCGACGACCGGGGCTGCACCGGTACCGGTGCCGCCGCCCATACCGGCGGTGACGAAGCACATGTGGGTGCCGTTCAGGTGATCGATGATCTCGTCGATGCATTCTTCAGCGGCGGCGCGTCCGACTTCCGGCTGGGAACCGGCACCGAGACCCTCGGTGACGTTGACGCCGAGCTGAATGACCCGGTCTGCCTTCGTCATGGTCAGCGCCTGCGCATCCGTGTTGGCGACGACGAAATCGACACCCTGGAGGCCAGCCGTGATCATGTTGTTGACAGCGTTACCACCGCCACCGCCCACACCGAAAACGGTGATGCGTGGCTTCAGCTCGGTGATATCAGGCTTTTGCAGCTGTATCGTCATTTTACCATTCCTTCTTTCTCTGGCCGCATCGCCCCGCTGGCCGATTCTTGAAAACTCAACTTGGAAACCTCCGGCTTACGCCACGAGGCCACTCAGAAACTCTCTTTCAGCCATTGCCCTACCCGGGCTATCCGGCCGCTACCCGTACCAAACGGCGAGAACATTCCGCCTTGCGCCGCATGAATTTCCACGTCCGCCACCTGCGGATAGATCATCAGTCCGCAGGCGGTTGAAAATGCCGGTCCCTTTGCCGCAATCGGAAGACCCGCGACCCCCATGGGGCGGCCGATACGAACGTTGCGGGCGAGAATGCGCCGTGCCGTTTCCGGCAGCCCCGTCAGCTGGCTTGCGCCGCCCGTCAGGACAACGCGCTTGCCGACGATGGGACTGAAGCCGGACTTCTGGATGCGATCACGGATCAATTCCAGCGTCTCTTCGATACGCGCCCGCACGATGCGGGTAACAAGTGCCCTTGAAACTTGCGATGGTTGATCGCGATCGTCTTCGCCAATCGGCGGGATCGAAATCATGTCGCGGTCATCCGCGCCATTCAGCAATGCCGAACCATGCACAACCTTCAGTCTCTCCGCATCTTCGATTCGTGTCGAGAGGCCACGTGCAAGATCTGTGGTGACGTGATGGCCGCCAAGGCCGATCGCATCGGTGTGAATGAGACGGCCTTCGGCAAAAACCGAGATCGTCGTGGTGCCGCCCCCCATGTCGATGGCCGCACAGCCCAGCTCGACTTCATCATCGACAAGCGCCGCAAGACCGCTGGCATAGGGCGTTGCCACCATGCCCTCGACCGAAAGATGCGCGCGGTTGACACAAAGCTCGAGGTTCTTCAGCGCCGTGCGTTCGACAGTCACGACGTGCATATCGACGCCGAGAAGATCGCCATACATCGACAGCGGATCGCGAATGCCACGCTCGCCGTCCAGCGAATAACCCGTTGGCAGCGAATGCAGGATCGCCCGATCCTGACGCATGGACTGCTGGCTTGCCGCCACCAGAACCTTGCGCAGGTCGCTCGCTTCCACTTCCTGGCCGCCGAGATCGATGCTCGCCGTATAGATGTCGCTCGCCAGCCGTCCGGCGGAGACATTGACGATCAGGCTATCGACGGTCAGGCCCGCCATGCGTTCGGCCGCGTCCACCGAAAGACGGATCACACCTTCGAGCGCGTCGAGATCGGCGATCACGCCGGATTTCACGCCGCGCGAACGCTGATGGCCAATGCCGATGATTTCCACCTTGTGGGTACGACCTGGTAAGATTTCGCTTTCCTGACGCGGCGTCAGCCGCCCGATCATGCACACGACCTTGGTCGAACCGATGTCGAGCACCGAAACGATGTGGCTGCGCTTGGAGGAAAGCGGCTTCAGGCGAGGCAGACCGAACTGGGAAGAACCGAAAAAGCTCATGTGTTCTTCTCCGCCTTCTTGAGAGCCTTGGTGCGTGCGTCGACAGCCGTCTGGCGGCGTTCCGTGGCGCCTTCGGTCAACTGGATCGTGGTACGGTCCGTCAGACGCAGATCGACCGCCGCAACATCGCGCGACAGGACCTTTTCCTCGAGATCGAGCCGCGCCAGCAATTGCAGTGCCTGCGGCAGGTTTTCTTCCGGCAGCTTGACGACGATGCCGTTGTCGAGGTGCAGATCCCACCGGCGACCGGCGATGCGAACATAAGCGCGGACACGGTTGCGAATTTCGGGCCAGTCGGCCAGTTGCGCGACGAAACCGGCAGCACCCGTTTCTGCATCACGTCCAACGAACAGCGGCAGGGCGGCGAATTTATTGTCGCGCAGCGGCGCGATCACGCTGCCGCTTTTTTCGATCAGCGAAAGTTCCGAACCATGCTGCCAGATGCCGAAAGCCTCACGCTCCTTCAGGCGAACCTCAACCGTCTTCGGATAGACCTTGCGGATGTCGACATCTTCTACCCAGGGAAGCTGGACGAGCTTGCGGCGCGCGGCGTCGATATCAAGCGCGATAAGCGAGGTGCTGCCATCTAGACCGAGAAGCTGAAAGACGTCGATTTCCGACGTCTGCAAATTGCCGGAAACCTTGACGTCTTCTACCGCGAACCCGGCGGCCGATGTCGTCGTCTGCGTGACGATGTTTGTGTGTCCGCCAAGCGACATGCCGTAAAGTCCCGTCACCGCATAAAAGGCGACAGCCGAAATCGTGCCGGTATGGCTGGGAATGTGAATGCGCCCGGTCGCAAGGCTGACGCAGAAGCGAACGACGCGACGCAGCGGGCGCGGCAGCACCATGCGATCGTCGGCATTTGCCGTCGCCACGAATTGCTCGCGCTTTTTTGCCGTCGACTTTTTGCCGGTCACCGCAAACACGAAGCGTCCTCCACCATCCAGCTGACAAGGTTACCAAAGGAGCGGCCCGCGTGGGCCGCCATTTCCGGCACCAGGGAGGTCGGCGTCATGCCCGGCTGCGTATTCACTTCAAGCCAGATAACTTCGCCATCTTCTGAGAAGCGGTCGTCGTAACGAAAGTCTGAACGGCTTACGCCACGGCACCCGATCGCCCGATGCGCCATAACCGCCAGTGTTTGAATTTTTTGGTAAATTTTCGGTGAAATTTCTGCCGGAATGACATGCTTTGAGCCACCAGCAGCGTATTTAGCGTCAAAATCATAGAAATTGTGACCAAGCGGCACCACTTCCGTGACACCGAGCGCCTTACCGTCGAGCACGCCACAGGTTAGTTCGCGGCCATGAATGTAACGCTCGACCATCACCTGATCGCCATAACGCCATTCGGACGAGGTGAGTATCTGTGGTGGATGCGACTGATCTTCCTTGACGATCACCACTCCGAAGCTGGAACCTTCGCGCACCGGCTTCACCACATAGGGAGGTGTCAGCGGGTGTTCGCTGGTGAAATCGAAGCGGTTCATGACGCGTTCGGCAGCCACCGGAATGCCGGCGGCAGCCGCGACCTTCTTGGCCTGCGCCTTGTCCATGGCAAGTGCGGAGGCGAGAACGCCGGAATGGGTATAGGGAATGGCCAGATATTCGAGAATGCCCTGAATGGTGCCGTCTTCACCGAAGGGACCGTGCAGCGCATTGAAGACGACGTCCGGGCGCAGTTCAGCGAGTACGGCCGCGACATCGCGCCCCACATCCACGCGGGTGACCCTGTACCCCTCATCCTCAAGGGCAAGGGCGCAAGCTTCCCCCGACGAGAGGCTGACCGGCCGCTCCGACGAAAACCCACCCAAAAGAACAGCTACGTGCTTGCCGCCCATCGATACCTCTGACACCAATTCTCCGCTACGAACCGCACCGAAACCGACCGAATTTAACGAACGGTGATTCTGGCACATGATCCTTGGGATCAGTTAAACGCCATTAAGGTTAATGAATCGTTTACTTTCGTTAACCGCCGCGCCCAACATGCCGAGTTCTGTTAAAGAATCAGCATCGATCCGAATTCCCTCCTTGGAATCAGAGAGTTGCACGGATTGCAACATGCAGGTTTTCAATGATCGGAAATAAAACCGCGCCTCCACGGGCCTCTGCCGCTGAAGAAGGCAAGACGAAAACGTTAACGGGAGACGCTTTTCCCCAGTGAAAATTATCTGCCGTTTCAGCGTTTTAAATCGGCAGCCTGAATCAGTCTCTCAACCGCAGGACTGCGCGCCCGGCGGCGTTGCCGCACCTGTCGCCCAGACGATCACGTTGTCTGCATTATTTCTTTTTTAGCATTCCAAAAGAACAAAAATTGCGTTAACGCAGTCAGCGCCTCCCAAGGCATGACATGCAATCATCAAAAATGGGACCAAAACCATGACTGACGCGATATCTCCGGTATCGCCGACAGCTGGCAATTCGAACGTTGTAAAGACAAATTCGCCTGCACGAGTTCTCACTGCCAGCCTGGTCGGCACGACCATCGAGTTTTTCGATTTTTACGTTTACGCCACGGCCGCAGTGCTCGTGTTTCCGGCATTGTTCTTCCCGAACAACGACCCGATGACGGCGCTTCTGGCATCTTTCGCGACCTTCTCCATCGCCTTTTTCGCCCGCCCGCTCGGCGCGGTCGTTTTCGGCCATTATGGTGACCGCGTCGGCCGCAAGGTCACGCTTGTCGCCGCCCTTTTGACCATGGGCGTGTCGACGGTCGTTATCGGCCTTCTACCTACCTACGAGACAGCAGGCGTTCTGGCGCCGCTGTTGCTGGCGCTTTGCCGCTTCGGTCAGGGTTTCGGCCTTGGCGGAGAATGGGGCGGCGCGGTCCTGCTCGCCACGGAAAACGCTCCGCCTGGCAAACGCAGCTGGTACGGCATGTTCCCGCAGCTCGGCGCGCCTGTCGGCCTGTTCCTCTCCTCCGGCGTCTTCTGGATCCTGCTGCATTTCATGTCGCAGGAAGCGCTTCTGAGCTGGGGCTGGCGCATTCCCTTCATCGCTTCGATCATCCTGATCGCTGTCGGCATGTGGGTTCGCCTGTCGATCACCGAAACGCCTGACTTCCAGAAGGCGATCGAGAAGGAAGAACGTGTCGCCGTGCCGGTCGTGGAGCTGTTCCGCAACCACAAGCGCAGCCTCTTACTTGGCACCTTCGTGGCGCTGGCCACCTTCGTGCTCTTCTACATCGGCACCGCCTATCTGCTGTCCTACAACGTCAAGGTCCTGAAAATCCCGTTCCTCGACGCGCTGGAAGTGCAGATCCTCGGTTCCATCATCTTCGGCCTCTTCATCCCGATCGCCGGCAAGCTCGCCGAACGGTTCGGCCGTCGTGAAATCCTGATCCTGACGACGGTGCTGATCGGCCTGTTCTCCTTCCTTCTGCCCAGCCTGATGACCGGCGGCGAAGGTTCGATCTTCGTCTTCGCGGCTCTTGCGATGATGCTGATGGGCATGACCTACGGCCTGATCGGAACGGCGCTCGCAGCCCCCTTCCCGACCCGCGTGCGCTACACCGGCTCATCCATCACCTTCAACATGGCAGGCATCTTCGGCGCATCGCTGGCGCCCTATATCGCCACTTGGCTGCAGGTGAATCACGGCATGGGATATGTCGGCTATTACCTCTGCGTATCCGCCATCATCACGCTCGGCTGCATCCTGCTTTCCCGCAAGGACGAAGTCTGAGCCAACAGAAAATCCTGACAGCAAAAAGCCCGCGAAACGTCTGTTTCGCGGGCTTTTATTTGGATGCCAATCAGCGTCCCGGATGTTTGTAGTGGTCGTAGGCCAGCCAGCACAAACCTATTGCTGAAACCAGCCACGGGAAAACGTACCAGATGAATATTTGCGAGGTCATGTTTTCAAGCCTCCAAGCACACGTCTTGCAATCAAATGTAGTATGACTGCCCCCAAAATCCAACCTGTCATCACGACGACACTGAAAATACTCGCAGAGGTCGGCGTCAATGATAACGCCTGACCGACAACACCCAAGGCAATAAACGCCGTGGAAAGCCGGTCCAGCGCATTGGCCATGAGCTTGCGGCGCTCGTTGGAAACAATGTCCAGCCGACGCCGCTCCCGCTCTTGCTCAACCGTTGCGCCTTCGCCGACCATTCATCCTCAAGCCCCCAGGAAAGGCTCTACTTCCCGGCCCGGCATGAACAGGCCCAGGCGCTTGATTTCCCATTCCAGCCGGATGCCGGATTTCTCGAACACGCGCTTGCGAATGGTTTCGCCCAGATATTCCAGATCGTAACCGGTCGCATGACCGGTATTTATCATGAAATTGCAATGCAGCGATGACATCTGCGCGCCGCCGATGACCAGACCGCGACCACCCGCCTCGTCGATCAGTTCCCAGGCGGAATGGCCTTCGGGGTTCTTGAAGGTCGATCCGCCGGTCTGTTCGCGGATCGGCTGCACCGTTTCGCGGTGGTGGCGCACGGCATCCATATCGGCGCGGATTTTCGCGCGATCTTCCGGATAGCCCTCGAACAACGCACCGGTGAAGATCAGACCCGCATCGGCGCCGGAATGGCGGTAGCTGTAACCCATATCCGCATTGGAGAGCACATGCTGGTTGCCCTGGCGGTCGACCGCATAGACTTCCACAACACGCTCACGCGTCTCACCGCCATTGGCGCCCGCATTCATGCGCAACGCACCGCCGATGGAGCCGGGAATACCATAATAAAAGTGGAAACCGCCGATGCCATTATCCATGGCCATCGCGGCAATATGTTTGTCGGGGCAGATCGCACCCGCCTTGAGGCGATTTTCACCGGCAAGCTCCACCTGGCCGAAACCCTTGGCGGACAGACGGACAACGACACCGGGAATACCGCCATCGCGTACCAGAAGGTTCGAGCCGACGCCAACCACGGTCAACGGCACGTCTTCCGGCAGAATTTTCAGGAATGCAATAAGGTCATCGGCATCGTGCGGCTGAAACATCACTTCCGCAAGACCGCCTGCTCTGAACCACGTCACGCGGTCCATGGGCGCATCCGGTGTCAGACGTCCCCTCAGCTCATTTACCCCGTCGCCGAGCCTCCCCAGCAATTTAACCCCATCGACCTGTCTCATTCAGACTTTCCTGATATGCTCTTCAATTCCGAAGGCAGCACTGCCGCCCATTGCGTGATATTTCCAGCCCCCAAGAGAACCACGAAATCACCCGGGTTCGCAATGCCCGCAACCACTGAGGCAAGATCTTCCCGTTTCTCGAGAAAACGGGCGTCGCGGTGGCCGGCGGCCTTGATCGCCGAGACCAGCGCTTCCGAGCTTGCGCCTTCGATAGGATCTTCGCCCGCAGCATAGACCGGGGCAAGAACAATCGTGTCCGCATCGTTAAAACAATGCGCGAAATCGTCGAACAGGCTGGAAAGACGGCTGTAGCGGTGCGGCTGGTGCACGGCGATGATGCGGCCCTTGCAGGCTTCGCGCGCGGCCGCCAGCACGGCCTTGATCTCGACCGGATGATGGCCGTAATCGTCAAAGACCTGCACGCCATTGGCTTCGCCAGTCAGCGTGAAGCGCCGCTTGACGCCAGCGAAGGAGGCGAGGCCCTTCTTGATGTCGGCTTCCGAAATACCGAGACGATTGGCGACAGCGATCGCGGCGGTCGCATTCGAAACATTGTGGCGGCCGGGCATCGGCAGCACGAGGTCGGTGAAGGAGAATATCCTGCCAGTGCGGCGGCGACGGATTTCCACGTCGAAGATAGACCGCGTGCCGTCGATGCGCACATTCGAAAAGCGCACGTCGGCCTGCGGGTTTTCGCCATAGGTGATGACCTTGCGGTCCTCGATCCGACCGACCAGCGCCTGCACCTCGGGATGGTCGAGGCACATGACCCCGAAGCCGTAGAACGGAACATTCTCCACGAATTGGCGGAAAGCGGCGCGCACGGCGTCGAAATTGCCGTAATGGTCAAGATGTTCCGGATCGATATTGGTGATGACGGCCACATCGGCGGGAAGCTTCAGGAAGGTGCCGTCGGATTCGTCGGCCTCCACCACCATCCACTCGCCCTCACCCATGCGGGCATTGGTGCCATAGGCGTTGATGATGCCGCCGTTGATCACGGTCGGGTCCAGATTACCGGCTTCCAGCAGGGTCGCGACCATGGAGGTGGTCGTGGTCTTGCCGTGGGTGCCGCCGATGGCGATAGCGTTGCGGAAACGCATCAGCTCGGCCAGCATTTCGGCACGGCGAACGATCGGCAGGTGTTTTTCCCGCGCGGCGATGAGTTCCGGATTGTTCTTCTTGATCGCGGTGGAAACAACCACGACCTCGGCGTCACCGAGATTATCCGCCGTATGACCGACGAATACCTCGATACCCTTGTCGCGCAGGCGCTGCACATTGGCGCTGTCTGCCTGGTCGGATCCCTGTACGCGATGACCGAGATTGTGAAGCACTTCGGCAATGCCGCTCATGCCGATCCCGCCTATGCCAATGAAATGGACAAGGCCTATGGCTTTCGGCATCTTCATGCCTCAACTCCTTCAATGTTCTTCTTGAATTCCTGTACGGACCGGCCGCCGGCAATCGCCTCGACGAGATCGGCCAGCACATCCGCAGCATGCGGTTTTCCGGTCGCCTTGGCCGCAGCCGCCGTTGCAGAGAGGCGATCCGGCTCGGAAAGCGCCGATGATAACAGGCTGGAAAGCTTCTGCGGCGACAGTTCCGCCTGCTTGATGACGCTTGCGCCGCCGGCTGCCGAAAGCGCTGCCGCATTGGCCGCCTGATCGTGATCCAGCGCATGCGGATAGGGAACGAGGATCGAAGGCCGGCCGATCACCGAAAGCTCCGATACCGTCGAAGCACCCGACCGGCTGATGACCAGATCCGCCTCACCGATGCGCGAAGCCATATCGCCGAAGAAGGGCGAGACATCCGCCTTGACGCCCAGCTTCTGATAGGAGGCGATCACGCTGTCCTTGTCTTCGGGGCGGGCCTGCTGGGTCACGACGATACGCTTGCGCTGTTCGTCCTTCAACAGGCAAATCGCCGCCGGAACGGCGCTGGAAAAGAACTGCGCGCCCTGACTGCCGCCAAACACCACGAGCTGGAAGGTCTCGCCCGTCTGCGAGGGCGTATAGGGAATCTCCGACGCCGCCAGCACCGCCGGGCGCACGGGATTGCCGGTCGCCACCGTCTTCTCCGAATATTGGCCGTTGGCGGGCGGCAGAAACCCGCCGGCAATCGCCTTCACACGGGCAGCCAGCGCCTTGTTGGCACGGCCCATCACCGCATTCTGTTCATGTATGATCGAGGGGACGCCAAGCCCGGTGGATGCCAGAAGCGGCGGCACGGTGGGATAACCGCCAAAGCCAACGACCGCAACCGGCTTCAGCTTCGTGATCAGCCGGCGCGCTGAGCGCAACCCTGTCCACAGCTTCCACAGTGAACGCGCCACGGAAATCGGGTTTTTCGAACCGATGGTGGCAGATGGCACCACATGAATTTCATCCGCCGGGAATTTGCCCGCATAACGCTCGGCGCGGCTGTCGGTGACGAGATGCACCTGATAACCGCGCGCTTTCAGCGTGTGCGCCAGGGCCTCGGCTGGAAAGACATGGCCGCCGGTTCCCCCGGCGGCTAGCAGAACAATACCCTTGCTCATAATCATTTACTCCGCTGGGACGCCGGAACCGACGCGAAAGAAGCTGCGCTCCTGCGCCCTCTTTTCCGGTCTGTGGCGGGTCAGCGCCAGAAGGAAGCCCGCCGTGACGCAGATCGCCATCATCGACGAACCGCCATAGGAAATCAGCGGCAGAGTCATGCCCTTGGCGGGCATCAGTTCCAGATTGACGCCAATGTTGATCATCGACTGCATGCCGATCTGCAGCACCAAGCCGGCGACGGCAAAACGGCAGAAATCGTCCTTTTCCCTGAAGGCGTGCGAGAGGCCGCGCAGCACGATGAAAGCGAAGATCAACACCAGGAACATGCAGAAAACAATGCCGAATTCTTCCGCCGCCACCGAGAAGATGAAGTCGGTATGGCTGTCGGGGATGATCCGCTTGACGATGCCCTCACCCGGTCCACGACCGAACCAGTCGCCGCGAATGATCGCTTCGCGCGCCGTATCCACCTGGAAAGTATCGCCCTCACCGGTCCAGAAACGGTCGATACGGCCGGCAACGTGCGGCAGGAGCAGATAGGCGGAGACGATGCCGGCAACGCCGAGGCCACCGAGCACGACGATCCAGAACCACGGCACGCCGGCCATGAAGAACATGCCGCCCCATACCACCGATGTCAGGATGGTCTGACCGAAGTCGGGCTGGGCGATCAGAAGCGCCGCCACGATGCCGAAGGTAATGATGGCGAAAAGATTGCCCGGAATTTCAGGATGGCGCGCCCGTTCGGCAAACAGCCATGCGCAGACGATGACGAAAGCGGGCTTCATGAATTCCGACGGCTGGATCGAAAAGGTGCCGATGGAAATCCAGCGCCGCGCGCCCTTGACCTCGATGCCGAAAAAGAGCGCGAAAATCATCATCAGCAGCGCAGCAATCAGCATCATCACTGCCACGCGCCTGACCTGACGCGGCGACAGGAAGGAAAGACCGACCATGATCGCCAGCGACGGCACCATGAACATCGCCTGACGTTCCACGAAGAAGAAGCTGTTGAGACCGATACGTTCGGCAACCGCCGGCGATGCCGCGAATGACAGCATCAGGCCGATGCCCATCAGCGCGATGAACGCCGCCAGAAAGAAACGGTCGATCGTCCAGAACCACTCCGCGACCGGACCGCGATCAACTCGGCTTACCATGGCCTCAGCCCCCTTTTCCAGAGTGAACCAGCATCGTCATGCCATCGAGCGCAGCAACCTGCGCGACGAACGAATCACCTCTGATTTCAAAGTTCTTATATTGATCGAAGCTTGCGCAAGCCGGGGACAACATCACGATATTTCCGGCCGTCGCGTCTTTTTCCGCATCCGCCGCCGCATGCTGGACCGCTTTGTCCAGCGTGCCGGATATTTCGTAAGGCACGGCCTCGCCGAGCGTTGCGGCAAATTCCGCCGCCGCCTCGCCGATCAGATAGGCCTTGGCGATGCGCGGAAACAGCGGCGAAAGGCTGGCTATGCCGCCCGCCTTCGGCAGGCCGCCGGCGATCCAGTAGATGCGCTCATAGCTCGACAAAGCCGGTGCTGCGGCATCGGCATTGGTGGCCTTGCTGTCGTTGACGAAAGTGACATTACCGCGTCGGCCAACCGGCTGCATGCGATGTTTGAGGCCGGGGAAGGATTTGAGACCGGCACGGACGTCCTCTTCGGAAACGCCGACGGCAAGGCAGGCGGCAATCGCAGCCGCCGCATTCTGCGCATTGTGGCTGCCGCGAAGGGTCTGGATACCGTCCAGATCGACCAGCAGCGAAGAAGTGCCACCATGCGCCCGGAAAATGCGGCTGCCTTCGGCATAAAGACCTTCGGAAACGACATTGCGCTTCGAGATGCGCTCCACCTTCACGCCGGCGCGTTCGATGCGGTCGGCGATGAGCGTGGAATAGCTGTCATCCACGCCGACAATCGCCGTGCCGCTGCCGGCCACAAGCCGTTCCTTGACGTCAGCATAATGCTGCATCGTGCCGTGCCGGTCGAGATGATCCGGCGTGAGATTGAGCAGAATACCGGCAGTCGGATTGATCGTCGGCGCCAGATCGATCTGATAGGATGAGCATTCGACGACGTAAAAGCGTTGCGCTTTCGGCGGATCGAGACTCAGCACGGCAGTGCCGATATTGCCGCCGAGCTGCGTGTCGCGGCCCGACGATGTGAGAATATGGGCGATCAGCGCCGTCGTCGTGGACTTGCCGTTCGTGCCGGTGATGGCAATGAAGGGGCAATCCGGCGCGTGCGCCCGGCGCTCGCGAACGAAGAGTTCGATATCGCCGATGATCTCGACGCCCGCAGCCCGCGCAAGATCGACCGACCAATGCGGCTTCGGATGCGTCAACGGCACGCCCGGCGCCAGCACGAAAGATGAAAAGGAGTGCCAGTCTATCGTTCGAAGGTCCGCTGTCGTTATGCCTTCGGCTTCCGCCTTGGCGACGCTATCGGGATTGTCGTCGAAAGCAACGACATCGGCCCCGCCGGCAACCAGCGCCCGGGCCGTGACGAGACCCGAACCGCCAAGCCCGAAAAGCGCAACCTTCTTACCTCTAAACGACGTGACCGGGATCATCGCTCACCTCAACTTCAGGGTGGCGAGGCCGAGCAGCGCAAGACCCACGGAGATGATCCAGAAACGGATAACCACCTGGCTTTCCGTCCAGCCCTTTTTCTCGAAATGATGGTGGATAGGCGCCATCAGGAAAACGCGTCTGCCGGTACGCTTGAACCAGAACACCTGGATGATGACCGACAGCGTTTCAATCACGAACAGGCCGCCGACGATGACCATGACGATCTCGTGCTTGGTGGCGACCGCGATGGAGCCGATGAGGCCACCCAGCGCCAGCGAACCCGTATCGCCCATGAAGATTGCGGCGGGTGGCGCATTGAACCACAGGAAACCGAGACCAGCGCCGACCACCGCACCGACGATGACGGCGAGTTCACCCGTGCCGGGCACAAAATTGATCTGCAGGTAATTGGCGAAAACCGCGTTACCGGCGAGATAGGCGATCACGCCGAAAGTCGCGGCGGCAATCATGACAGGGACGATCGCAAGACCATCGAGGCCGTCTGTCAGGTTCACCGCATTGCCCGCGCCGACGATCACGAAAGCACCGAACAGCACGAAGAAATAGCCGAGATTGATCACGAATTCCTTGAAGAACGGAAAGGCGATGGAGCTTCCGAGCGTGCCGCCATGCGGCGCGGAAGCAAGCGCCATCTTCATCATGAAGAAAACGGCGATCGCCGCGATCACGAACTCGATACCGAGGCGCGCCTTACCCGAGAAACCCTTGTCGCTCTGCTTCGTCACCTTCAGATAATCATCGTAAAAGCCGATCGCCCCGAAGCCGAGCGTCACCATCAGAACGGCCACGACATAGACATTCGAAAGGTCGCCCCACAGCAGCGAACCGCCAAGGATACCGGCAAGGATCATCAGCCCGCCCATGGTCGGCGTTCCGGCCTTCTTGAAATGGGTCTGCGGTCCATCGGCGCGGATCGGCTGGCCCTTGCCCTGGCGCACGCGCAACGAGTTGATGATCGCCGGTCCGAACAGGAAGACGATCAACGCGGAGGTGAACATCGCCGCACCCGTCCGGAAGGTGATGTACCGGAAGAGGTTGAAGAGTTGAATTTTATCCGACAGTTCGACGAGCCAGATCAGCATAATTGCCCTTTCAAAAGGCTATTTCAGACGTGGCGTTCCGTCTCGGGGAATGCCGGATACTTGTCAAGCAGTGCCGCGACAATCTTGCCGAAACCCAGCCCAAGTGACGATTTTACCATCAGCGCGTCTCCCGGTTGCACCCATTGCAGGGCAAAATCGGCAAGTTCCGCCGTTGTCGGGAACCAGATGACCGTCACGCTGTCCGGAAGCGCATCGCGAAGGGCGGCCATCGCCTCCCCCGCCAGCCAGACATGTTCGATACCTCCCGCCAGCAGCGGTCCCGCCAGTTCCTCATGCAGCCGAGCCGAGAATTCGCCCATCTCCAGCATGTCGCCGAGAACGGCAACGCGCCGGCCATAACCTTGAGTCTCCGTTTCCGCAAGCACGGCAATCGCCGCCCGCATGGAGGCGGGATTGGCGTTGTAGCTTTCGTCGATCAGCAGGAAGGACCCGCCATCTATCGTCAGGCGATGGCGTTGGCCGCGCCCTTTCACCGCCTCAAGCGTTCCCAGTGCCTCGAAGGCACGGTCGAGATTGGCGCCGGTGACGGCAACGGCACCCAGCACGGCCATGGCGTTGTCGGCAATGTGCCGGCCCGGAACGTTCAGGTGCAATTCGCTCGTCTCGCCGTTCAGGATCGCCCAGATGGTCGAGCCGGTGGGCGTGCTTTCGAAATCGGCAAGCCGGAAATCCGCCTTGGCGTGCTGGCCGAAGGTGAGGATATGCTCGATACCCTGCTCCTGCGCCGCTTCTTCAAGTTGCTCGAACTGGGCGTTGTCGCGGTTGAGGATGACGGAACCGCCCTCCTCCAGCCCTTCGAATATCTCCGCCTTGGCGCTGGCGATCTCTTCTATGTTCTTGAAATTGCCGAGATGGGCCGCTGCGATCGTCGTGATGATCGCCACATGCGGCCGCACCATCTTGACCAGCGGGCGGATCTCGCCGGAATGGTTCATGCCGACTTCGAACACACCGAATTCGGTGTCGGCGGGCATGCGCGCCAGCGTCAGCGGCACGCCCCAATGGTTGTTGAAGGAAGCCACCGCCGCATGGACCCTGCCCGAGGGCTCCAGAGCCTGCCGCAGCATCTCCTTCGTCGTCGTCTTGCCGACAGAACCGGTCACCGCGATGATCCGCGCCGTGGTTCTTTCACGCGCCGCGATGGCGAGTTTGCCGAGTGCGGCAAGAACATCCTCCACGACGATCATCGGCACGGTCAGGCGGCCAAGAGCCGGCAGCTTGCCTTCGGCCACGACCAGAAGACCGGCCCCGTTGGCGACGGCAAAACTCGTATAGTCATGGCCGTCGACCCGGTCGCCCTTGATCGCGAAAAAGGCCTCGCCGGCTTTGACAGTCCGGCTGTCGATGGAAATGCCGGTGATCCCGGCCGGCAGGTTCCCGACGGGACGCCCTGCCGTCACGGCGATCATCTCGGCGACTGTCCATAACCAATTCAAATCTTCAATCCTTCCAGCCCTGCCAGCGCAGCGCGCACCTGTTCATGATCGGAAAACGGCAGCGTCACGGAACCGACGATCTGCCCCTCTTCATGCCCCTTGCCCGCGACGATCAGCGTATCGCCGTTCGAAAGCAGCGATACCGCATGGCGGATCGCCTCTGCCCTGTCGCCGATCTCCAATGCACCCGGCGCCGCCACTATCACCTCGGAACGGATCGTTGCGGCGTCTTCCGAACGTGGATTGTCGTCGGTGACGATGACGATGTCGGAAAGGCGTGTCGCAACCTCGCCCATGATCGGGCGCTTGCCCTTGTCACGGTCGCCGCCGCAGCCGAAGACGGTGATGATACGACCGGAGGTAAAGGGCCTGACCGAGGTCAGCACATTCTCCAGCGCATCCGGCTTGTGGGCATAGTCCACATAGGCAAGCGCGCCGTTTTTGGTCTGGCCCACAAGTTCCAGACGACCGGCAGCGCCGATCAGCTTTTCAAGCGCCTTCATGGCAGTTGCGACGGAAACGCCGGTGGACATGGCAAGACCGGCAGCGACGAGCGCATTGGCCACCTGAAAATCACCGGCCAGAGGAATGTCGACCTCGTGGATCACGCCGTCATGATGCACTTCGATCAGCTGCTTGTGGCGGAAATGCTCTACCCGCTTCAATGTCAGATAATCGCCCTTGCGGCCGACGGTGCGCACATCGAGACCCGCTTCGCGCGCCGCACGGATTGCCTGTTCCGACCACGGATCGTCGGCAAAGATCACCGCAGGCGCGCCCTTTTCCATCAGCGTGTCGAACAGCCGCATCTTCGCGGCCATGTAGTCCTCGATTGTCGGGTGATAATCCATGTGGTCGCGGCCGAGATTGGTAAACCCGGCGGCAGCGAGCTTCACGCCATCGAGACGACGCTGGTCGAGGCCGTGGCTCGAAGCCTCCATGGCCGCATGTGTCACACCTTCGGAGGCAAGCTCGGCCAGAAGCGCATGCAGCGTTACCGGATCGGGCGTGGTGAGCGCACCGTAATCTTCGCGACCGGGAGCGATCACGCCCGTCGTACCGATCTGTGCGGCGGCATGGCCAGCGAAAGCCCAGATTTGCCGCACGAAGGAGGCAACGGACGTCTTTCCCGCAGTACCGGTGACGGCAACCATGGTTTCAGGCTGTTTTCCGTAAAAACGGGAAGCGGCAAGCGAAAGATAGAGGCGCGGGTCCGTAACGGAAAGCACCGGCACATCGGCGTCTAGCGCATGTCCGGAGACAATGGCGACCGCACCCTTGGCGACCGCGTCCCGCACATACGCCGCGCCATCCGCCTTGGTTCCCGCAACCGCCACGAACAGGCTGCCGGGCGCAGCCCTGCGGCTGTCTGCGGTTATCCCCCCGATTTCGATCGCCCCGATCTCAGACAGGAGCAATTCATTCAATTCCGGAAACGCCGCCCCGGATATATCTCGCAAATTCATCGACTGTGTCCGTCTTGTCCCCCCGGCGCGAATCGCCGGAACATCATAAGCTCTAACAATCAATAAGACACGAGCAAGGCCGAGCCATCCTTGCCGAAATTCGGCTTCACGCCCAGCACCGCCGCCGTGCGGGTAATGATATCATGCACCATCGGCGCCGCAGACGTACCGGCAAGTGCCGCGCCATTGCCCTTGTCCGTCTTCGGTTCGTCGATGAAGGTCAGCACCACATATTGCGGATTGTCGATCGGGAATGCCGACAGGAAGGCATTGAAGTTCTTGTCGTGCACGTAACGGCCGTTGACGACCTTGTCCGCCGTGCCCGTCTTGCCGCCGACGTTGAAACCATCGACACGCGCGTTGCGGCCGGAACCGTTGACGCCGTTCCATTCGAACAGGAAACGCATGTCCTTGCTGGTGGTGGGTTTCAGAACCTGCTTGGCCACCAGATCCGCCTGCTCGCGAGTGCGCGGCAGGAAAGTCGGTTCGATCAGCTTGCCGCCATTGACGAGTGCCGCACCGGCAACCGCCGTCTGCAGCGGCGTCGTCGAAACGCCGTGGCCGAAAGAGATGGTGATGGAGTTGATCTTCTTCCATTCGCGCGGCTGCGACGGCATCGCCACTTCCGGCAATTCCGTCTGCATGCGGGTCAAAAGTCCGAGCCGCGTCAGAAACTCCTTATGGCCTTCCGTGCCGACCGTATCGGCGATCTTGGCCGTACCGATATTGGACGAGAACTGGAAGATTTCCGGCACGGAAAGAAGCCGTCCCTTGCCGTGAAAGTCCTTGATGGTGAAACCGCCGATGCGGATCGGATACCGCGCATCGAAAGTATCGCCAAGACGGACACGGCCCGAATCAAGACCCATGGCGATGGTGAAGGATTTGAAGGTGGAGCCCATTTCGAACGTGCCGTTCGACATGCGGTTGAGCCAGCCCTCCTTCGCGCCTTCGGCCGGGTTGTTCGGATCATAATCCGGCACCGAGGCCATGGCGAGGATTTCGCCGGTGTGCACATCCATGACCACGGCGCCCGCGCCGATTGCCTGGAACTTGGCGATGGCGGAAGTGACCACTTCGCGCACGATGGACTGCACACGCAGATCGATCGAAAGCTTCACCGGCTCCAGCGGCTGATCGCTGGTCATGCCAAGCGCCGTCAGATCGGCAAGCCCCTGACTATCGACATAACGTTCCATGCCGGCCACGCCGCGATTGTCGATGTTGACGTGACCGACAATATGGGCGGCTGTCGGGCCGCCGGGATAAAAGCGGCGCTTTTCCGGGCGGAAACCGACGCCGGGAATGCCGAGCGCAAGGATCTGGCTCTGCTGCTTCGGCGTCAGCTGACGGCGCAGCCACTGGAAGCGCGAATTGGAGGAAAGCTTCTGATAGGTGCCGCGCTGGTCGAGGTCCGGCAGGACGGTGCGCAGTTTTTCGATGGCCTCGTCGATATCGACGATGCGATGCGGCTCGGCAAACAGCGAGACGGTGCGGATATCGGTCGCCAGCACCTCGCCGTTACGGTCGAGAAGGTCGGGACGCGAAGCCATCAGCCGGTCAGCGGGGGCGATGCTCGAAACCGTTTCCTGCTCGGCAAGACCGTATTGCACCAGACGTCCGCCAACGATGCCGTAAAAAACAATGAAGCCGAAAAAGATAAGGCCGACCCGGCTTTTCGCCTGGGTCGCCCTCTTCTTGCGGGCGCCCTCGAAAGCAGCATGGTCCGTATGAACACCGTTGGTGCTGGCGGAAAAGTGAGCCTTGCTCTTCAAAACCATGGCGCGGGAGAGAAAAGACATCAGCGGTTCACCGATCCTGTCATGGTTGCATCCATATCGCCGTCTTCATCGCCTGCGACAGCAGAGACGGCCGGAGCCGCCGTGGAACGGGAAACGCGCGCCCTTGGTGTCGGAACAGGAGCGCCGTTGACGGCGATCTGGCCTGCGGGCGGCGATTTCTTTTTGGCGGCCCCGCCCAGCGTCGCGCCGGGTTTCGAACCGTTGACGGCGGCGGCGATGACATCCGCAACACTCATGCCTTCCGGCTCGGGCGGCTGCGGCAATTGCGAGCGCAGCATGGGAAGTTCGCGCGGCTGCGCCAATTGTGTGGGCAGCGTCGGTGAAAGACCAAGCTCGTCCTGATAGGCATTCACGAGACGATGCAGACGGTTCGGCTGCGTCAGCAGCGCCCAGTCGGCCCGCAGAAGATCGATCGTGTCTTTTTCGAGCTTGATTTCAGTCTCGAGCTTGCGAACCTGCTCCAGCTTCAGATCGGTCTTGTGCTTGATCGAATAGGTCACGACAGCCGCAGCGACCATGACCCCCATCAACACGACATCGAACGTGCGCAGCATGTCAGCCTCCCATTTTTTCAAGGCTGGCGAGATCGGGAAGCTCGAAAATCGAAAAATCCGCAGCACGCGCCGGCGCCGTCGTCCGCAGGCCGGCGCGCAGCTTGGCCGAACGAGCGCGTGGATTGATCTCCGCCTCCTCGTCGCTTGCGGCGATCATCGGCTTGCCGATATTTTCGAAAATGACGGGCTTGTCTTCCACCATCGGCAGATGGCGGGAACCGGCAGCCTTTCCGGAACGTTCGGAGAAGAATTTCTTGACGATGCGGTCTTCGAGCGAATGAAACGTGACGACAACCAGACGACCGCCGGGCTTCAAAGCCCGTTCGGCGGCAAACAGGGCCTGCGCCAGTTCGCCCAGCTCGTCATTGACGAAAACGCGTAGCGCCTGAAACACCCGTGTTGCGGGATGGATCTTGTCTTTCGCCTTGCGCGGCGTAACGATTTCTATGAGGCCCGCCAGATCGCGCGTGGTGCGGAAGGGCTCATCCGCCCGCCTCTTCTCGATGGCGCGGGCGATGCGGCCCGGCTGCTTTTCCTCACCGAGAAAACCGAAGATGCGGATAAGATCGCCAACCTTGGCACGATTGACCACATCCGCCGCCGAGACGCCGGAACTGGACATGCGCATATCGAGGGGACCGTTCCTCTGAAAGGAAAACCCGCGCTCGGCCTCGTCAATCTGCATGGAGGAAACGCCGATATCGAGAACCACGCCGTCGAGGCCGCCTTCCGGCGCATGCGCGGCCAGATCGGAGAATTGCGATTGAATAAGGACAAGCCTGCCGCCATTTGCGGCAACCATGGCCTGGCCGCCGGCGATCGCGTTCGGATCGCGGTCGAGCGCGATGACGTTGGCACCGTGGTCGAGAATTGCCTGGGTGTAGCCGCCGGCGCCGAAAGTGCCGTCGAGGATGATTTTTCCGGATGCGGGTTCGAGCGCAGCGATCACTTCGCGAAGCAATACCGGGATATGACGCTGAGGTCCGTCACCGGCATCAGAAGATCGCCCGCCAGAATTCGCCGTCATTCCGTGTCCCCGTCCTATGCGGGGCGTGCAGCCGAAAAACCGCGCCCCGCTCTTGCTGCCGCCTGCGCCGCCAAAAACGCCTGCGGTTGCCAAAGCTGAAAATGATCCGCTCGTCCAACGAAGGTGACATCGGTGGATATGCCGGTAAACTCCCGGACGAAATCCGTCACCATCAATCGACCTTCCTGGTCGAGCTTCATGAAAACGCCGCCGCCGTGAACCAGCAGCGACATTGCGTTCGCCTCCGGCGAGAAAGCATCCATGGACGCAATCTGCCGCTCGTAGCGTTCCAGCAAATCCGGACCGCCGACACTGATTGCCGGGAACGCGAAATCCTGAAGACAATAAAGCTCCTGAATGCCACGCTGCGCCAGCACCGAACGAAACGGAGACGGAACCGAAACGCGCCCCTTGGCGTCGATCCTGTTCGTTACGTTCGATAAAAAGCGGTCCATTACTCAACTCACCAAAACCGCTTTCCGCAAAGCAGATCACCCGCCCCACAGATAACACCGGTACGCACGACACATCGCCAAGCGCCAGGGCGACATGCCCTGTAGCAGCCCCTTGCAGGCTCCTCACTCGTTTCAGCGATTGCGGGTCAAAAACACGACCCAGTGTGGTGTGCATTTGGGATACCATGGGACACTATGGGCGTCAATGGGAGAAGCCCGCACGATGCCGACTTCGCATCGGAAATTCATAAGCCGTTAAGTTTAACGAATGGTTTACTTGGCGCCCCCACATGTCATCCGTAGCGATACGAAACCGCGTAAAAATGCCGGTTTTGTTCGGGAAAAACAGTGGCGTGAAGGGTTGCATCCGTAAACGGTTCTGCCGGCAGAAACACGCTCTCTCTTGCATTCAAAAGCGACCAAGCCTGCCGCCACGTCATTCAGGCGGGTTAATTTCAGGCGGCCTCTCAGTTCCCCACCATAAGCACTGAACAGTATTCAAGATGCTTATGTGCGTTGTTTAACTAGCCAGTTCTCGGCACATTTTAATTGTTGCGCATCGGCCTTGACTTTTTAAACTTTCAATTGATTTTACGTTCTTAAAGTTGCGTTTTAAATGAGTATTGCGAGATATAATGATGTCAGGTTATGTGGCGGGCCTGCCCGCCTTTCTAAGTTATTTCACGATCGGCTTGGTTTGTTTCGCCGTTTTTTCTGCAATTTATACCCGCCTGACACCCCATCGCGAAGTGGAGCTCATCAAGGCTGGCAATACTTCAGCAGTTGTCGCTTTTCTCGGGGCTCTGATAGGGTTCAGCTTGCCGCTGGCTTCAGCCGCTGCCAATTCTGTCAGCTTGCCTGACTACATAATTTGGGCTGTGATCGGCATATTGGTTCAAGTTCTGGCGTTTTACATCGCCAAGCTCACAATGACCGATCTTCACCATAAAATCACCGAAGGAAACATCGCAGCCGGTCTTTGGAGCGGTGGCATCGCCGTGGTGATCGGGACCCTGAACGCTGCCTGCATGACTTACTGAGGAACGGTTATGCCCAAACGCTGGATAGGAAACCACCCGTACCTCAGCATCGGTACGATTGCCGCGACAGGCCTCGCGCTGACAACCTGCTCCCCGAACGAAGACACCCTCTATTTCTCCGCCGATAAGTGCATTTCCTCAAAGATCAACCCTGAGGTTTGCCGGGTCGCAGCGGAAGATGCCAGACAGTCTCACCTCGCCACCGCACCGAGATATCGGAACATGGTCGCATGTGAGATGGAGTACGGTGCAAGAAATTGCTCGGTGCAAAAAGAAACGCCCCTCGTCAACAATTCTATCGGCAACAGCATTTTCACGCCGACACCGGTCGGATTTATCTTGCCTGCGGGTATCCAGAGCATCGAGGACTACGACAAATATCGCCGTAGACAGGAGGGGCGCCGTGATTCGGATTCCGGCTCCGCAATTTCAGTCTATAAAAAACGCAACGGCGACCTTGTTACACCTGATCCCAGCGCGAAAAATTCGGGCCAGGCGGACTTTACCAATGTGAAACCGCTAAACTCGAAGACGAACGTCACGGGCCGCAGCGGATTTGGCAGCGGATTCTTTTCCGGAGGGTGACATGCGGCGCATCTCGATCCCGCCGCGCCCGGATTGGCGTGAGAAGGCCAACGCGGTCGGGTTCTCGTTTCATGAAATGCATGGCGAACCATATTGGGTGGATGACGCAGCCTATTGCTTCGGAATCGAGGAGATTGAAGAGAGCATCGAAGCGCCAAGCCAGATGCTGCACGAAATGTGCCTGGATCTGGTCGCCGACATCGTAAAAAGCGAGGAAGCGCTGGAGCGCCTCGCTATTCCCCGCGACTACCATGATGTCATCAGCGCTTCGTGGGAACGGGGGGACCGCCACCTCTATGGCCGCTTTGATCTCGCATATGACGGCTCCGGTCACGCGAAATTACTCGAATATAACGCCGACACGCCCACCTCCGTTTTTGAAACGGCATATTTTCAGTACAATTGGCTTACAGATCAGATCGCTCTCGGAACGATCGCTGCGGAAACCGATCAGTTCAATTCGGTTCAGGAAAGCTTGGTCGAGGCGTTCGGGCAATTCTCGAATGACCGAATTTTTCATTTCGCGGCGGTTAGCGACAACCCGGAAGATTATGGCACCACGATCTATCTGATGGACTGCGCCATTCAGGCGGGCCACCGGGCTCAGTTCCTCGATATCAGCGAAATCGGCATCGATGCGAGCGGGCGTTATGCCGATCTGCAGAATCGCCTCATCGAACGCTGCTTCAAACTTTATCCCTGGGAATTCATGCTCCGGGAATCTTTTGCTGCGCAACTCCCCATGCAGAGCGCGATTTTTGTCGAACCCGCCTGGAAAGCTGTTTTATCGAACAAAGGTCTGTTGCCCATGCTTTGGCAGCGACATCCAAACCACCCGAATTTGCTGCCGAGCTTCTTCCCCGATGATCCTGATCTATACGAATTGCGGGATTATGTGGTGAAACCACTGCTGTCCCGCGAAGGAGAAAATGTCAGCCTGTTCCGCAACAGACGCGAGGTTTTGTCCGCACGGGGAAGTTATGGCGAAGAGGGCTATATCATCCAGGCCTATGCGCCATTGTTCAAGAGCGAGTTTGGTTACGCCGTGCTTGGAAGCTGGATCGTCGGCGACCGCGCCTGCGGACTTGGCATTCGCGAGGACGTGTCTCCCATAACCGCAAATCTCTCGCGTTATGTTCCTCACATCATTGAGGGATGATCTCGTGCTTTCGTGACGAGACGGCGTAGGCCCCGGGGCACGCCTTACAGACAGGAAAATTCGCCAGTTGGCCTGTAAGCCGGGTTCTGTATGGCCCCGGTTTGACCCGGAACGTGGCAGCCATTCATCTGGGACGGCATTTGCATGCCGCCTCTCGCAACCCACCCGGATGACGGGCCCGGAAACCGGCTGTAAACGGGCTTTCGCCCGTCCCATGTCATCCCTATTCGGTCTTGCTCCCGGTGGGGTTTACCTTGCCACCACTGTCACCAGCGGCGCGGTGGGCTCTTACCCCACCCTTTCACCCTTACCATGCAAAGCATGGCGGTTTGCTCTCTGTGGCACTTTCCCTGGGGTCGCCCCCGCCGGACGTTATCCGGCACCGTATTTCCGTGGAGCCCGGACTTTCCTCACCTTACCGTCTTTCGACATTGGTAAAGCGCGGCTGCCCAGCCAACTGGCATGGCGTCAATAACCATGTTCTTTGGCGAAAGCCACCGAAAAGCGCAACGAAAGATCAAAGAAATGCAGGCTTGAAATCCGTGGCATAGGCGTCATCGCTAATTTCTCCGTCCAGCAGCAGCTGGGCGCCCAACCGCCCGATCTCATCGGAACTCTTGGCCGCCGTACCGTTGCCGCCGGTTAGAACCGCGATGCGCGGCGAGGAGGTAAAGCCGATGGCGGGATAACCACCCGGTGTTTTGGACACCACGCAGGCGGCCATGGATATGCGCGACCGGTCTATGGAGGGAACCAGTGTCCCGATGATGGCCGAGAGGTGGTCACGGACGCTTTCGCGCCCACCGGAACGGAACCATGCGCGGATTTCGGGATCGCTGCCGACAGGTTTGTCATCGGGATCGCCGCCGATTTTCAGATAAAACCTGCCGTCGGGATAACGCACGGGCGGCAGAAGATAGATATGTTTCGTCACGTCGCGCGGGTCATAGATCAGCGACGGCATGCCCGCATATTGCCCCAGATCCTCCTCATCGATCTCGAAGAAGGCGACGGTGCGCGCATAGACATCGAGCGCGATCGGCTGCGGCAGCAGATCCTTCGTGATCGAAAAACCGCCCGCCGCAACCAGCACCCGGTCCGCGGTATAGACCGCGCCAGAAGCCGTCTCGACCCGAGCACGACCAGCCTCTTCCCGGCTGGAGACGACGATATCGTCGATAAGTGTGACACCGGCCTTTGCCGCCAGAATGCTTTGCGCCTTCACCAGCGCGCGCGGATTGACGTAGCCGGCATTGTCCTTTTCGAACACGCCCTCGCTGCCTGGCTCGAAGGAAAAATAGGGAAAGTCCCTTTTCAGGCTTTCGCCATCCATCAGCTCCGTGGAAACCCCAAGCCCGGCCGCAGCCTTGCGGATATTGTCGATCAAAGGATTGTCGCCGCCCCGTTCGGGACCGACGATCAGGCATCCGACAGGCGCGTAAAACTCCACGCCGCTCCTTGCCGCTATATCGGCGTAACGCGCAATCGAGCGGTTGGCGAGCAGGGCCCAATCCGCTTTGCTGTCGATAGTACGGGTAATACGCGCTTCATCGTAATGGCTGGCGAAAACGCCCTTATGCGATGTGATGTCGGCAGGTTCACCGGGACCGATAAGGGCGACGCCATCGGTCTGTTCCGCCAAATGGCGCGCGGCGGCGGCACCCATCATGCCACGACCCACGACGATATATTTGAAATGTCCCGACATGCCGTCCTCTTTGCCTCAACCCGCTTCATTCAGCCGCGACTTTGTAGCCGCTTCGCCGCTGAATGTCAGACAAAAACCGGCGACATTTCGGCGGCAAAATCAGTCTCGGTCAGCTGGCCTTCCAGAAGCAGCACCGCGCCCAACCGCCCGATCTCGTCCGACGACTTGGCGGACACGAAATTGCCGCCGGTCAGAACCGCAATATTGGAGGATTGCGTGTAGCCGATATAGGGATAGCCGCTGCGGGTGATGGAGGCGACGCAGGAACCCGACGTCACGGGGCAGCCCGCAAGTTCCGGCATCAGGGAGATCGCCCGCTTTTCCAGGAATTCGACTTCGCCAGGCGTGCCGTCCGAATGGAACCAGCCAACCGCATCAGTCAGCGTTTCAAGCCTGCCCTTTTCGCTCTCGCCGCCAATCTTCAGATAGACTTTGCCGTCGGGGTAACGCACAGGCGGCAGGATATAGACGATATCGTCCTCCGTCTCCGTCAATACAATGGTCGAGGGCATGGCGCCGAACAGGGCCTGTCTGGCCTCGTCGAGTTCGAAAAACACGATGGTGCGGCCCGTGGCCGCCATATCGACCGGCGACGGCAGAAGATCGGCCATGTTGGTGAAACCGCCGGCCGCCACGATGACCTTTTCAGCCGTGTGAACGGCCCCTTCCCGGGTCGAAACCTCCACACCATCTGAGGTATCGCGAATATGCGCCGCCGTCTCGCGCACCAGCCGCGCACCCTGCGCAACGGCAATTGCACACTGCGCCCTCACCAGCGCACGCGGATTGACGTGACCGGCATTGCGAGCCTCGAAATAACCGCTGTGGTCGGATGGCAGCGAAAACATCGGAAACCGGCGGGCCAGCACGTCAGTGCCGAGCGTTTCCACGCCGAGACCAAGACGGTCGGTCGAGGAAAGCGCCCTCGACACATAGTCTCCGGCAAGCCCCTTGCCGTTTCCGGTGAAAAGGCAGCCCGCTTCCGTGAAGAAACGAATGCCGCTTTTTGCCTCGATCTCCGCATAGCGCCGGATGGAGCGTTGCGCCAGTTCCGCCCAGACGGGATCTCCGTCGAAACCACGGGTGATGCGGGCTTCATCATAGTGGCTGGAAAACACGCCGGTATGGGTCCTGCGATCGGCGGGCTCGTCCGGTCCGATCAGCGCCACGCCATCCGTCTGCGCCGAAAGGTGCCGCGCTGCCGCAGCACCCATCATTCCGGCACCAACCAAGATATATTTGAAATCCGGCATGTCATGCTCCGCATCAGGTTTGCTCCTGACTACAGCATGCACGCACAAACCGGAATCGATTTCCGTGAAGCGGATTAAATGACCTTAGCTGGCGAGAAGCGCCTGGACCTTGCCGCAATAACGCTTGGACACCGGGTTCATACGGGTCGCGCCATGGCCGGCATTATAACGCAGGATCGTGCTGCAAACCTCGCCGCCACCAAGCTGATGGGCGGTCGCCAGATATTGCATGCCCCAGCGAATATTGGTCTCGGGATCGTAAAGGGCCTTGGTGGTGCCGCGAAAGCCCATCATGCGCGCCGTCGCCGGCTTGATCTGCATCAGCCCGACCTCGCCTGCGCTGCCGCGAGCCTTGGGGTTGAACTTGCTTTCCACCGAAACGACCGCATGCGCCAGATTGGTGGGAACGCCGTAGCGCTTGGCATATTTGACGATCAGATCGGAATAACCGCTCCTGAGCGCCGAAGGCAGGCTCTTTTCGGGAATGGGATAACCGGGCGAACGGAAGAAGGTCCCCAGCGTCACGGTTTTGGTCTTGACGTCCTCGTCTTTGGCAAAAGCAATCCCCGCCTGCGAAACGAGCATAGCAACGCCCGCTGCGACAGCAACAAAAACTCTGTTCATATGCTGAAATAGTCTCCAGATCGGATAACCGGAACAATGAAACGATACAAATGTCCAGCGCGCAGAAAGTCGATCGCGACCTTCCGCAGTCCAGTCTCCTTGATTGATATTGACGGTAAGTTCCCCTGAAGAACAGCACCGCATTCAGTGCCGCTCTTAAACTTCTTTAATGCGGATTAACTGTGGCACGACAAAAAAAGCGACTTGCACAGTCGCAAAACGGGGAACGCTTTTCCAGAAATCGTGGTCAGACGGCCGAAAATTTCGGAAGGCTGGAGATCAGCCGATGCAATGTGTCGATCGTGGAAAAATCCGCGATGCCATCCACCAGCGCCGGGCGGAAATGCCGCTGGAAGGCGGCAACGGCACCTTCCGTTTTTTCGCAATAAGCGCCTGTTATTTCAACGCCGTATCCGTAAAGGGAGAGCATGGACTGAAGCGCTTCCACCGGCTGGCCATAATCGCCGCGCTGGAAAAAGCGTCCGCCACGGATCGGCGCAGGCTCCACCCAGTGCCCGACACCGTTCTGCGACAGGATGTCCCACGGGAATTTTTCGCCCGGATCAACCTTGCGGATCGGCGCCACATCCGAATGCGCAAGCACCCTTTCAGGGGCGATAGACCAGCGCTGGCCGCAATCGCGACACAATTCGATGACGGCGGCCACCTGTTTTTCCGGAAATTCCGGCAGACCGCCGGGATGGCCCTGATTGGCGATTTCGATGCCGATGGAGCGGGAATTAATGTCCGCCTCCCCCGCCCAGGTGCTTTTGCCCGCGTGCCAGGCACGGCGGGTTTCCGGAACCAGTTGGATAACGCGCCCGTCCTCGAAGACGAAATAATGGCTCGATACCTGGCTTTCCGGATTGCAGAGCCACGAAAGCGCGCCGTCGGCCGTGGTCATGCCGGTATAATGCAGGAGAATGATATCGGGCCCGGCCACATCAAGCCTTTCGCCATGGTTGGGCGAAGGCGCAACGGTTGCGCGCCCGAAATCCGGGTTGAAATCCGGCAGAAATTCACTCATGCGACGCGGCGTTCTTTCTCGATGGCCGCATAGGCGGCATTGAGCGCCGCCATACGCTCATTCGCAGCGGCATGCAATTCCATGGGAACGCCGCGCGCAATCAACTTGTCCGGATGGTGTTCGGAGACCAACGACCGATAACGCCTGCGGATGTCGGAGAAATCGTCGGACGGCGAAACGCCGAGCACGCGGTAAGGATCGCGCCCGTCCATGTGAACGTGGCGCGCCATGATCGTTTCGAAGTGATCTTCGGTAATGTGGAAGATTTCCGCGATACGGCCAAGGAAGGCGAGTTCCCGCTCGTGGATCAGCCCATCGGCCTTGGCAATGTGGAACAGGCCGTCGATGACACTTTCCAGCATCTCGCAATTATCATGGCCGGAACCGCAAAGGCCGGCAAGACGCGAGGCATAGGCCTCGTATCCCGCAACGTCCTGGCGCGCGAGATTATAAAGGCGTGCAACGTTCTTGGCTTCTTCTTCCGGAAAATCGAAAATCTGCCGGAAGGCGCGCACTTCGGCATCGTTGACGACACCGTCGGCCTTCGCCATCTTGGCGGAAAGTGCGATGATGGCTACGGAGAAGGAAACCTTGCGGCGGGTCTCCGGATCTCCCTCGAACAGGGTGCGGATCGCTTCCACCACGCGCGAGAGCGCACCGCCTGCCGCGTCGCCGATCGCGCCGAGCAGTCGCTCCCACAGGGATGAAATATGCAGACAGGCGAAATCGAACATCATGCCGGCAGCATGACGGCATATGGTCGTGAATGCAATATGCCCGGCGCCCCTGCGTCATTAACTTTTATTCATCTTTGCGACAGTTTAGCTTCACGAACAAGGGAGTACGAAGCGCTGCGAATGCGGTTTTCCACAGGCGGCGCAAGCGGGAGCGAAAGCGAGGCCCGACGACAGAGGCCCACCGAACGGATTGAAACGATTATATTCCGATTCTTTCGTCAAGCTGCTGAAAAACCGCGAGAAATCGGCATTTTTCTTGATAAATTCACTTTACACCTACACGCAGCTGTCGCATCCATTTGCCAGACATGTCTTTGGGTATACGTGAAAAGGAGAGCCATGATGGCCAAACAAAAAGTCGCAATGCTGACCGCGGGTGGCCTTGCTCCCTGTCTCTCTTCGGCCGTCGGCGGCCTGATCGAGCGTTATAGCGACGTTGCGCCTGATATCGACATCGTGGCCTATCGCTCCGGCTATCAGGGCGTGCTTCTGGGCGACCGGATCGAGATCAGCAAGGACATGCGCGAAAAGGCCCATCTGCTGCATCGCTACGGCGGATCGCCGATCGGCAACAGCCGCGTCAAGCTCACCAATGCCGCCGATTGCGTCAAGCGCGGGCTGGTGAAGGAGGGTGAAAATCCGTTGCGCGTGGCCGCCGAACGGCTGGCTAGCGACGGCATCACCATTCTCCACACCATCGGCGGCGACGACACCAACACGACGGCCGCCGACCTTGCCGCCTATCTCGGCGCCAATGGTTACGACCTGACCGTCGTTGGCCTGCCGAAGACGGTGGATAACGACGTGGTGCCGATCCGGCAGTCGCTCGGCGCATGGACCGCAGCCGAAGTCGGTGCTTCCTTCTTCGACAATGTCAGCAACGAACAGAGTGCTGCGCCGAAGACCTTCGTCATCCATGAAGTCATGGGCCGCCATTGCGGCTGGCTGACGGCCGCGACCGCACGCGCCTACATCCAGAAGACCAACGGCAACGAATATGTCGAAGGCCTGATGATGAATACGCAGATGAAGAATATCGACGGCATCTACCTGCCGGAAATGGCCTTCGACATCGAGGCGGAGGCCGAGCGCCTGAAGACCATCATGGACAGACACGGCTACGTCACGCTGTTCGTTTCCGAAGGTGCAGGCCTTGATTCCATCGTTGCCGAGCGTGAAGCCTCCGGCGAAGCCGTCAAGCGCGACGCCTTCGGCCATGTGAAGATCGACACCATCAATGTCGGCGGTTGGTTCCAGAAGCAATTCGCCGGCCTCATCGGCGCAGAACGTTCCATGGTGCAGAAGTCAGGCTATTTCGCCCGCTCCGCCCCCGCCAATGGCGAGGACCTGCGCCTCATCCAGGGCATGGTCGATCTCGCCGTCGAAAGCGCGCTCAACAAGGTGTCGGGCGTCACCGGCCATGACGAGGATCAGAAGGGTAAATTGCGGACCATCGAGTTTCCGCGTATCAAGGGCGGAAAGCATTTCGACCTTTCTGCAAAATGGTTTACCGAAGTGATGGAACACGTCGGTCAACCGTTCACAGCGGCCTAATTTTACGATAGGCTAATTGGTGCGGTGACAGGGAGGGCAAGGAGGAAGAGAATGTCTGGACAGGCCTGGCTGGTTTTTTGTGCAGCATGTGCCATTGTGTTCGCACTCCCCTCTCCCCTTGTATTCTCTGTCGCTTCCTATGCCGGCATTCGTGGTAGAAAGACGGTCTTCGCTTCCGTCGGCGGTGGAGCCCTCGGCATCGTCACGGCCATGACGATTTCGGCCATTCCCGTGGCCGGTCTTGCTTATTTGCCGCAGTCCTTTGTGGAAATCATCCAATGGGCCGGCATCGGCTGGCTGATTCTTTTCCTGCTGTGGACCTTTGCGACACCCGCCGCCCAGGCGGCCAATGCCGATAACGACAATCTGCCGGGCAAATCATGGAGCGACATTTTCCGGGATTGTTACGCCGTTGCCGCGTTGCGCCCGCGCTATTTCACGTTCTTTCTGGCCCTTTTGCCGCAATTCGTTTCCGCCTCCGGCAACGCCGTCGAAACACTCGCCGCAGCGCAGGCTGCAATTCTGCTGCTGGCGCTTGCCGTTCTCTCCGCGCAGGCACTCTTTGCCGGCTCCACGCTGACGCTGGTGCGCCGCATGTCCGGCAACAAAAAAATCCGGCCGAAATACCGTACCCACTTCATCTCCGGCCGTGCCGTCAGCGCCGGATACAGGCGCATCGCGGCCTGAAAAACGCCTGAAAGCTGGGGGGCCACGTCCCGGCTTGCCGCTATCCTTACAATAGGTTAATGAAGGTTCGATGGGACACTGCCTGCTTTGCTCGACGCGGGGGTATCGAAAGACAGGCATAACGAAGGCGGCAGCATGCGAAATTCGGCAAAATTCCGCGGAAGAAGCGCACTTCTTCTGTCTTCCACCGTGGGCCTCGCTCTGGCATTGGCCGGATGCACCAGCGTCGAATATGCAGCAAAGGAAGGGCCGAACGGTCCGAAAATCGTGGCAGTCAACCACACCGCAAAGCCGGAAACGGCTGAAGCTGTGGCGGACGCAGCCGCACCGACGGCACAGGCCACTGACGTGGCAACTTCTTCCCAGCCCCCATCGCTTCCAACCGTCACCGCCACCAAGGGCGGTCGTATGGCTCTGCCGCCGGCTTCTGAAATCGCAGCGGCAGCGGCAATCCCCGCCCATATGCAATCGCAGCAACAACAGACCGAGGTGGCGCAGGCTCCCGTGACGACGACCGCGCCGACAACGGCTGCCGCGCTCGCACCCCATGCCGCAACGCCGGCAGCCGCCGCGATCGAAACTGCGAGTGCCACGACAAAACCGGCCGCCGCCGATCTGCCGCAGGTTGTTGCTGTCAAGGGCAGCTTCCCGCCCGCGCCGCCGCCGCCCGGCACGCCGTCGCTCGGCACCGAACTGACGGCGGAACGGAAAGTCATTCCCCTGCCAAAGCCGGACAGCACGGTTCTCGCTTATGCTTCCGGCCCGACCAATGCCGCCCTTGCCGCCATCCGCCAAAACGAAACGGTGACGGCGCCGCTCACTCGCGCGCCGGCCGGACGCGAAAAGCTGAGCGGGCTGATTTCGAAATACGCCACCATGTATGATGTGCCGGAGGATCTGGTGCACCGCGTGGTACAGCGTGAAAGCATGTACAATCCCGGTGCCTATCACAGCGGCAACTTCGGCCTGATGCAGATCAGGCACGCCACGGCCCGCTCCATGGGCTTCGATGGCCCGGCATCCGGTCTGTTCGATGCCGAAACCAACCTCAAATACGCCGTCAAATATCTGCGCGGCGCATGGCTCGTGGCCGATAGCAACCGGGACAACGCAGTCCGGCTTTATGCACGCGGCTATTATTACGACGCCAAGCGCAAGGGCATGCTGCACGTTCTGCGGAAGTGATCGCCTAAGAGCCCCACGGGTTCAGAAAGCACCTGAACTTACGACGAAGGTGAAAAGCTCTCCACCGTCATGCCGGACTTGATCCGGCATCCAGCCACGGCGCGTCTGCGCCGTGAAAGGAGTCTCTCGCGATCAAGGACTTGATCGCGCTGGACCCCGGATCTAGTCCGGGGTGACGGAATGCGGTGACTGCACCAAATAGATCGGCACCCGCCACCCCTGTCATCAAACTGTAGCGTCATGACTGTAGACGCCTCTCAATCGAGTGAGAGGTGAACATATGACGAGTGCGGCACCCAAGACCGGCTTCGGCAAGAACACGAAACTGAAGTCCGCATTGCTTCAGCACAAGGCACTCTCGAAAAGCGGTTTTTCCGAACGGTTCTTCGGGGTTCTTTTTTCCGGTCTGGTTTATCCGCAAATCTGGGAAGACCCGGAAATCGACATGGAAGCGATGGAGCTTGGCGAAGGCCACCGCATCGTCACCATCGGCTCGGGCGGCTGCAACATGCTGGCCTATCTCTCCCGCAACCCGGCAAGCATCGATGTCGTGGATTTGAACCCGCATCACATCGCCCTCAACAAGCTGAAGCTTGCCGCGTTCCACCACCTTCCTGCCCATCAGGACGTCGTACGACAGTTCGGCCGCGCCAATACGCGTAGCAACAGCCATGGCTACGACCTTTTCATCGCCGACCACCTCGACGCCACGACCAAGGCCTACTGGTCGAAGCGCACCCTTTCCGGTCGCCGTCGTATCTCGGTATTCGACAGGAACATCTATCGCACCGGACTGCTCGGCCGTTTCATCGGCGCCGGTCACCTGATGGCCCGCCTGCACGGCGTCAAGCTCACGGAAATGGCCAATAGCCGCACGCTCGACGAACAGCGCCAGTTTTTCGACAGCAAGGTCGCGCCGTTGTTTGACAAGCCGGTGGTGCGCTGGCTTACGAAGCGGAAAAGCTCGCTGTTCGGCCTCGGTATTCCGCCCCGGCAATATGACGAGCTGGCAAGCCTTTCCAACGACGGCACGGTTGCCTCCGTGCTTAAGGAGCGGCTGGAAAAGCTCGCCTGCAATTTCCCGCTCAGCGACAATTATTTCGCCTGGCAGGCCTTCGCGCGCCGTTATCCCGAGCCGCATGAGGGCGCCCTGCCCGCTTATCTCAAGCCGGAATATTACGAGACGATCCGCAACAATACCGCCCGTGTTGCCGTGCATCACGCCACCTATACCGAGCTTCTCTCCAAGAAGCCGGCAGGCGCCGTCGACCGCTATATCCTCCTCGACGCGCAGGACTGGATGACGGACGTGCAGCTCAACGAATTGTGGTCGCAGATCAGCCGCACCGCCGCTTCCGGCGCCCGTGTCATCTTCCGTACCGCCGCCGAAAAGAGTGTGATCGAAGGCCGGCTCTCGACCGATATCCGCAACCAGTGGATCTATCTGGAGGAGCGCTCCAGCGAGCTTAACGCCCTGGACCGTTCGGCCATCTATGGCGGTTTCCATATCTATCAGAGGGCTATGGCATGAAGACCATCGGCGAAAACGTAGGCCTTGCGGATGCCGCGCATGCGAGCCTGATGGACCGCATGTATCGCCACCAGCGGCACATCTACGATATCACCCGCAAATATTACCTTTTGGGCCGCGACAGAACCATTTCCAGCCTCGATGTGCCCAAAGGCGGCACGCTGCTTGAAGTCGGCTGCGGCACCGGCCGCAACCTCTTGCTGGCCAGCCGGAAATTTCCGGAAGCAAGACTATTCGGCCTCGACATCTCCGCCGAGATGCTGCTGACCGCATCCGAGAATTTTACCGGCAAGGCGCAACGCCCCATTCTGCGCGTCGCCGACGCCACCGCTTTCCGCGCTTCCGAATTCGGCCAGTCCGACGGTTTCGACCGCGTCATGATCCCCTATGCGCTATCGATGATACCGGATTGGGAAAAGGCCATCGAACAGGCGCTGGCGGCCCTGAAGCCCGGCGGCTCCCTGCATATTGTCGATTTCGGCCAGCAGGAACAATTGCCGAAGTGGTTCCGCGCGCTGTTGCAGGCATGGCTTACCCGTTTTCACGTCACGCCCCGCACCAATCTCCGCTACGTTCTGGCCAACATGGCAGGCCGCTTTGACGGCAATCTCGAATTCGAGGAGATCGCCCGGGGTTACGCCTGGCGGGCCGTCATCACGCTGCCGGTCGCCGAAGTGCAGCCGAACGTCAAGCGCATCCTGGCCGACGCCTGATTCTCGATGACACAGCGCCCTGCCCCCTGCGAAAGCCGGCAGGCGCTGCCAACCACGATTCTTGCCTTCCCAGCCAAAGGCCACCCGGGCATTTTTCGCGCCGAAAAAACCGAAAATCGCTTCCTTTGCAGCCGTTTGCGAGGCTGAAGAGGGCTGCCACCCCTTGCCATAACCGCTTGTTTACCATGTTATGGGTAAATCGGGAGATGCGGCGCGCCGTTTTACGGCCGCGGGGTGGGCAACAATAATCATTAGGGTTCCAATGCGGCTGCGTTTATCGGCACTTTTGTCGGCTTTGCTGTTGATCGGCGGCTGCACGTCCACGAGTTACGACCTGCTTGAAACCGCGTCTGTTTCCAAGCCGAAATTCTCCGATACCGACCCGCAGGATTTCGGCACGAACAACCCGCATCGCCATGAGGTCCACGGCATCGACGTCTCCAAATGGAATGGCGATGTCGACTGGCGGACCGTGCGCAAATCCGGCGTCTCCTTCGTCTTCATCAAGGCGACGGAAGGGTCTGACCGCATCGATCCGAAATTCGGCGACCATTGGCGCAGTGCGGCGGCGGCGGATATTCTGCACGCGCCCTATCATTTCTATTATTTCTGCTCGACGGCGGACGCTCAGGCTGACTGGTTCATCAACAACGTGCCGAAAGAAGCCGTCACCCTGCCGCCGGTTCTCGACGTGGAGTGGAACCCCTCCTCCCCCACCTGCAAGACGCGCCCGGCACCGGGCGTGGTTCGCGCCGAGATGCAGCGTTTCCTCGACCGCCTCGAGGCCCATTACGGCAAGCGCCCGATCATCTACACCTCGGTCGATTTCCACCGCGACAATCTCGTCGGCCAGTTCAAGAATTACCATTTCTGGGTGCGCTCCGTCGCCGCGCATCCCGCCAAGATCTACGAAGACCGGCAATGGGCCTTCTGGCAATATACAGCGACCGGCGTCGTGCCCGGCGTCAATGGTCCGACCGACATCAATGTCTTCGCCGGCAGCGAGAAAAACTGGCGGAAATGGATCGCTTCCGCCAAATAAAACGGCGAAGAAGCAACACATTCGAAAAATCGGCGTTCTTCCGCACCGGCAGATCGCTCGATCCGTTTTTTTGTCGCAAACATAGGGGTAAAGCGGGCTAACAACCTATTGAGGAAATTCCCATGCCCACGTTTCGGTCGCGCAGCATCGTTTTTGCCGCCGCTTTGTCGCTTCTCTCCACCGGCTCCGCCCTTGCCACGCCGCCAGTAGCCTCGCCTGACGACCCCAAGCAGGTTGCCTGCGGTGGCGATCTCGGCGCATTTCTCGAGGGCGTGAAGGCAGAGGCCGTTGCCAAGGGCGTTCCGGCTGCTGCCATCGAAAAGGCGCTAGCCGGCGCGCAGATCGACCCGAAAGTGCTTTCGCGTGATCGTGCACAGGGCGTCTTCCGCCAGACCTTCCTGGAGTTCTCCCAGCGCACCGTCAGCCAGGCCCGTCTCGATATCGGCCGCAAGAAGCTTCAGGAACTGTCATCGACCTTTGCCCGCGCCGAAAACGAATTCGGCGTACCGGCCGGCATCATCGCCGCCTTCTGGGCCATGGAGACCGATTTCGGCGCCGTTCAGGGCGATTTCAATACGCGCAACGCGCTCGTCACCCTCTCGCATGATTGCCGCCGCCCGGAACTTTTCCGTCCGCAATTGCTGGCGCTCATCGAAATGGTCCAGCACGGCGATCTCGATCCCGCAGCCAACACGGGCGCATGGGCCGGTGAAATCGGCCAGGTGCAGATGCTGCCCAAGGACATCATCGCCTTCGGCGTCGACGGTGATGGCGATGGCCATATCAACGTCAAGAACAGCGCGCCGGATGCAATCCTGACGGCAGCGAAGTTCATCCAGCACCTCGGCTTCAAGAAGGGCGAACCCTGGATTCAGGAAGTCTCCGTACCGGAAAACCTGCCCTGGGAAAAATCCGGCCTCGGCGGCTCGCTGACCGCCGGCGACTGGTTCGCGCTTGGCGTGGCTCCGCGCGACGGCAACAAAAATTTCGCGTCCCTACCCGCAGCCCTCATCATGCCGCAGGGCCGCAAGGGACCGACATTCATCACCTATCCCAACTTCAACATCTATCTGGAATGGAACCAGTCGTTCATCTACACAACCTCGGCTGCCTATTTTGCCACCCGCCTGATGGGTTCGCCGGTCTACAACAAGGGCAATCCGGAACCGGGCTTCGATGACGCGACGATGAAGGAACTTCAGACCAAACTCGAAGCGCACGGACACAATGTCGGCAAGGTGGATGGCATTCTCGGCTCCGGCACCCGCATCGCCATCCAGAAGGAACAGCAGCGCCTCGGAATACCGGCGGACGGCTGGCCTTCCCAGGGACTTCTCCAGGCGCTTTAACCAGTCTTAACGGCACCTTCCGGCCTTTAATCTATCCGCCGGATTCAAGGCATAGTCTGTTAATCTCGACCGGATGACTGGGGATAACACCCCGGTCATTTACTTTTTTTAAACACATGAAGCACTGCGTGATAGAAAAATAATCTTTTCTTTTCAAGTAATTACAGAAGTTGCTTTTCTAAACAGCACCAGACCATGCTGCACCGCGTCACAAAAACCGCTTTTCAACTGCCACAAAACGGTCATATTATCGAACCTGTCAACAACAGGAGGCACCCATGGGACTTACAAAATCTCTCAATGCCTTGGCAGTCGGTTTGGCGTTTTTGTTCGTAGCGATGATGCTTTTCATCTGACACGACGTGAAGACCAAACGCAGATAAGAACCGTAGATGACACAAGTTTGAAAAGCGCAGGTCCTGTCGGGCCTGCGCTTTTTTCATGTCGGAAATGGAATATCTGAAATCAGGCGGCGCTGCGGCGCAGGCGCTCCAGCCCGAGGTTTTCAAGCACCGCATCGACCAGCGGTGCGCGGTTCATGGTATAGAGGTGGAACTCGTTGATACCGCGCCGCTGCAAGTCCGCAATCTGCTCGGCGGCAACTTCCGCAGCGACACGGGCGCGCCCTTCCAGGTCGTCGTCATAACCCGCAAAACGCTCATCCAGAAAACCGGGCACGCTGGTGCCGCAGCGCCCGGCAAAACGCTTGAGCTGGGTGAGGTTCTGGATCGGCATGATGCCAGGAACCACCGGAATGGTGATGCCGGCCGCCGTGACCCGGTCCATATACCGCTCGAACACGTCGTTATCGAAGAAGAACTGTGTCAGCGCACGCGTCGCGCCATTGTCCGCCTTGCGCTTCAGCATATCGATATCGACCGCGTCGCTGGCGCTTTCGGGATGCTTTTCGGGATAGGCCGAAACGGAAACCTCGAAATCGCCGATCTCGCGAAGCCCCTTCACCAATGCCGCAGCATTCTCGTATCCTTGCGGATGCGGCCTGTAGTCGGTGCCGATACCGGTCGAGGGATCGCCGCGCAGCGCCACAAAATGGCGAACGCCCGCATTGCGAAACTCTTCGACGACCTGATGCACGTCGTCACGGCTGGCGTCCACGCAGGTCAGATGCGCGGCGGTCGCCAGATGGCTGTCACCGATCATCCGGCGCACCGCATCCAGCGTTGGCGCTTTGGTGGATCCACCAGCGCCATAGGTGACGGAAACGAAATCAGGATTCCATTTTTTCAGCTCGGCAACCGTTTCCCAGAGGTGGGTTTCCATCTCGGGATTTTTGGGCGGAAAAAATTCGAAAGACAACCGGATATCGCCCTCTCGGCGCGCGGTTTCCGACCTCAACATATCATGCCCTCCCGGCAGCGAGTAAAACGGCCTCTTGCACCACATCGTCTGCCATCAGCAGCCGCTGGTCGCGGGCAACCCATATCGTGACGTCAAGAGATTCATCGGACGCCCGTTCAGAATGAAGATCGACGGCACGGTCCAGAGCGAGGCCTGCCTTTTTCAGCCACTCTTCCATCAGCGGATGCGAAAAGCCGAGCCGGATATGCGCATGCTCGTCACGAAGATGTTCGAAGGAATGCGGCGCAAGGTCGATGACGATCAACCGGCCACCAGGACGCAGCATGCGCGCGGCTTCGGAAAGCGCGATCTCCGGCTGGTCGAGAAAATGCAGAACCTGATGGATGACGATCAGATCGAAATCCTGGCCCTCCAGCGGCAGGTTGAGAATATCGCCATGACGAACGGATGCATTGACGACGCCCGCCTTGTCGAGATTGGCACGCGCCACCGACAACATGTCGCGGCTGGCATCGACCCCGATCGCCCGGCGATAGATGCCGCTCAGAAGCTGCAGGATACGGCCGGTGCCCGTGCCGAGATCGAGAAGCGAATCGATCCGAGTGGTTCCCACCAGCTTCAGCAGCGCACCTTCCACGGCCTCGTCGCTGACATGCAGGCGGCGCAATTCGTCCCAGGCCGAAGCATTGCGGCTGAAATAATCCTGCGCCCGCTCCGCCCGCACCCGCTTGACGGTGGTGAGCCGCTCGCTGTCGCGCTGGAGAACGGCGTCGGAAGGCGATGCGGCACCAAGCAGCTGCCTGATGACAACGGCGGGCTCGCCATCCTGCCGCAGGCGAAAATAGGCCCAGGCGCCTTCCTGATAACGCTCGATCAAGCCCTCTTCCGTCAAAAGCTTGAGATGACGGGAAATGCGGGGCTGCGACTGGCCGAGAATTTCGGTAAGATCGGTGACGGTCAGATCACCGGCAGCCAGAAGCGCCAGCAGCCGAAAGCGCGTCGGCTCGCCAGCCGCCTTCAAGAGATCCACCAATTTGTCCAAACCGAACGCCACGTCTGCCGCACCTCGCAAGCTAATCAAGATATAAAGATATCTTTATGTCGATGTGGCGTTGGATGCAAGCGCAATTTGCCGCGCCCTTCCCTTCGTCAGCATTTATTGCACGAGAAAAGGCCCGCTTTTGGGGCGGGCCTTTTTGAAGGAATGCGGAAAAGGCTCAGCGCGTCAGGCGCTTGTAGCTGACACGGCCGGGCTTGATGCTTTCCGGGCCGAGGCGGCGGACCTTGTCCTTTTCATAGTCTTCGAAGTTGCCTTCGAACCATTCCACATGGCTGTCGCCCTCGAAAGCGAGGATGTGTGTGGCCAGACGGTCGAGGAACATGCGATCGTGGCTGATGATAACGGCGCAGCCGGCGAAAGCTTCAAGCGCCTCTTCGAGCGCTCCCAGCGTTTCCGTGTCAAGGTCGTTGGTCGGTTCGTCGAGCAGCAGAACGTTGCCACCCGCCTTCAGCATCTTGGCAAGGTGCACGCGGTTACGCTGGCCACCCGAGAGGTTGCCGACCTTCTGCTGCTGATCGCCGCCCTTGAAGTTGAAAGCGCCGCAGTAAGCGCGGGAGTTCGTTTCGAACTTGCCGAGCTTGATGATGTCGTTGCCGCCGGAGATTTCCTCCCAGACGGTTTTATCACCCGCCAGCGTGTCACGGCTCTGGTCGACGTAACCGAGGTGCACGGTCTCGCCAACGGTAACCGAACCGCTATCGGGCTGTTCCTGACCGGTGATCATGCGAAACAGGGTGGTCTTACCCGCGCCGTTAGGGCCGATGACCCCAACGATGCCGCCCGGAGGCAGCTTGAAGGTGAGGTTTTCGATCAGAACGCGATCGCCGTAGGACTTGGTGAGGTTTTCTGCCTCGATAACAACGCGGCCCAGACGCTCGGCGACGGGGATGACGATCTGCGCATCGCCGGGACGGCGATTTTCAGCCGCTTCCACCAGCTCGTCATAAGCGCGGATACGCGCCTTGGACTTCGTCTGGCGAGCCTTGGGGCTGGAAGCGATCCATTCCTGTTCGCGGCTGATCGCCTTCTGGCGCGAGGCGTCTTCGCGGGATTCCTGCTGCATGCGCTTGGCTTTTGCCTGCAGATAGGCCGAATAGTTGCCTTCGTAAGGAATGCCACGGCCACGGTCGAGTTCGAGAATCCAGCCGGTGACGTTGTCAAGGAAGTAGCGATCGTGGGTGATCATCATCACGGCGCCGGGATAGTCGCGCAAGTGCTTTTCGAGCCAGGCGATGGTTTCGGCGTCAAGATGGTTGGTCGGTTCGTCGAGCAACAGCAGGTCGGGCTGCGAAAGCAGCAGCTTGCAAAGCGCCACACGGCGACGCTCACCACCCGAAAGGCCGCCCACGGCGGAGTCGCCGGGCGGGCACCGCAGGGCGTCCATGGCCATTTCGACCTGATTTTCCAGATCCCAGAGGTTCTGGCTGTCGATAATGTCCTGAAGCTTTGAGCCCTCATCCGCCGTTTCGTCGGAATAGTTCATCATCAATTCATTGTAGCGGTCGACGATGGCCGTCTTGCTCGCCACACCTTCCATGACGTTTTCCATCACGGTCTTGTTTTCGTCGAGCTTCGGCTCCTGCTCGAGATAACCAAGCGTCGCGCCCTCGGCGAGCCAGGCCTCGCCGGTATATTCCTTGTCGAGACCGGCCATGATCTTCAAGACGGTGGACTTACCGGCGCCGTTCGGGCCGAGGATACCGATCTTGGCGTCGGGATAGAAGGAGAGATGGACGTTCTCCAAAACCTTCTTCGCGCCATAGGACTTGTTCAGCCCGGCCATGTGATAGATGAATTGACGTGCCATTGTAGCGAATGCTCCACATCGGATTTTAAAGAGTACGTATCGGGAAATTTGCCGCTATGTAGGGTAAATAGGACCTTGGGGCAACCTCTGGCACGATTATGACCCCATGATTATGACAAGGGACACCATGGCGGAGACAGGCGCAATCATGAATGAGACGACGGACGACTTGACGTTCAGCCGGTTCGAGAGGCTCGAGGCCCCGTCCGGCGCATCCATCGCCTTTCGCCACCAGCCCTCCGCCCTTTCCCCGGCGCGCGGCGTGCTGATGATCTGCCACGGCCTGGTGGAACACACCGGCCGTTACCGCCGTTTTGCCGACGTCATGGCAAAGCAGGGTTTCGAGGTCTACGCCCACGATCATCGCGGCCACGGCCGCACGAAGGCGACGGATGCGCCGATCGGCCGCTTCGCCTGGAAGGACGGCGCGGAAAAGGTCGTCGCCGACGTCATGGCGATGCGCCGGATGGTCGGCGAAAGACATCCCGGCCTGCCGGTCATCCTGTTCGGCCATTCCATGGGCGGCCTCGTGGCGCTCAACACCGCCGTCAGCCATCCCGACGCCTTCGATGGCCTGTCCATCTGGAATTCCAACCTCAATCCCGGTGTCATGGGCCGCGTTGCGCAGGTCGTTCTGCGCCTTGAAAAAATGCTGAAAGGCTCTGATGTGCCGAGCGCCATCCTGCCGAAAGCGACCTTCCGTGTCTGGAACGCCAGGATGCCGGAAAAGCGCACCCATGCGGACTGGCTGAGCCACGACAAGGCAGCGGTCGACGCCTATGTGGAAGATCCGCTCTGCCAGTTCGAGGCCAGCGTCTCCCTGTGGCAGGATGTTTTCGAACTATCCTATCGCGCGCCGAAGCTGATCGAACGCCTGCCGAAGGCGCTGCCGCTTCTTCTCGTCAGCGGCGATCAGGACGCCGCCACCAATGATGGCAAGGAGATCGTCTGGCTTGCCGAGCGCTTTCGTGAAGCCGGTTTCAGCCATGTCGAACACACGATCTATCGGGGCATGCGGCACGAAACCCTGAACGAAATCGGCTGGCAGGCCGTGGCTGCGGATTTCGCCGCCTGGTGCGGCCGCGTCGTCGGCGACTGACGGGCCTTTGCCGAAACGGAATAAGTCCATGAGATAAAATCACATGCGGCCATGCGGGGAGACGTCTATAACCGGCAAGCAGAAAACACCGGGGGACAGATGACCGAAATGCCGAACAGGAAACCGCCGCTCTCCGGCATTCGCGTCATTGAACTGGCGCGTGTTCTGGCCGGTCCCTGGGCGGGACAGATGCTGGCCGATATGGGCGCGGATGTCATCAAGGTCGAAAATCCAGACGGCGGCGACGATACCCGCACATGGGGACCGCCCTTCGTTGAAAGCGCCGATGGCGAAAACCTCTCCGCCGCCTATTACCACGCCACCAATCGCGGCAAACGCTCCATCGTCGCCGATCTCAAGACGGAGGAAGGCTGCGCGCTGGTGCGGCGTCTCGTGCGCACCGCCGATGTCGTCATCGAGAATTTCAAGCGCGGTGGGCTAGCCAAATACGGCCTCGATTATGAGAGCCTGAAGGTTCTCAATCCGAAGCTGATCTATTGCTCCATCACCGGCTTCGGCCAGACCGGGCCCTATGCCGATTTCGCCGGATACGACTATATCGTGCAGGGCATGTCCGGTTTCATGTCCATCACCGGCGAACCGGACGGCCAGCCGATGAAGGCGGGTGTTGCGGTTGCCGATATCTTCACCGGCATCTATTCCGTCACCGCCATTCAGGCCGCACTGATCCACGCCATGCGATCAGGCGAAGGCCAGCAGATCGATATGGCGCTTCTCGATGTGCAATCGGCCGTGCTCGCCAACCAGAATATGAATTACCTGATTTCCGGCAAGGCCCCCGTCAGGCTCGGCAATGCCCATCCGAATATCTCGCCCTACGAAGTGATGCCGACAGAGGATGGTTTCCTCATCCTGGCCGTCGGCAATGACGGCCAGTTCCGCCGTCTCTGCAAGATCCTCGGAATCGAGGCGACCGCCGATGACGAACGTTTCGCCACCAACAAAGCGCGTGTGGCGCACAAGGCCGAGGTGCGGCGGATCGTTTCCACCGAAACGCTGAAATGGCAAAAACGCGATCTCCTGACCGCCTGCGAACAGAATGCCGTGCCGGCCGGGCCGATCAATTCCATCGAAGATATGTTCGCCGATCCGCAAATTCAGGCGCGGGCCTTACGCGTCGATCTTGAAGCGGCAGACGGCACCGTCATTCCGGGCGTCCGCACTCCCATCGTGCTGTCGCAAACCCCGCTGCATTACGAACGCCCCAGTCCGAAACTCGGCGAGCATCAAGCGCAAGTGCTGGCCGAACTGGAAACCATCGAAAGGACCACGACGCCATGAAAGCAACCGGAATGAAAAGAACCGGCGGAGAACTGATCGTCGAAGCGCTGAAAGCCAATGGCGTCTCCCGCGTTTCCTGCGTTCCGGGCGAAAGCTATCTGGCCGTGCTAGATGCGCTTTATGAAAGCGGCATCGAAACCGTGGTCTGCCGCCAGGAAGGTGGCGCCGCCATGATGGCCGACACCTGGGGCCGGCTGACCGGGCAACCCGGCATCTGCATGGTGACGCGCGGACCGGGCGCGACCAACGCCTCGGCTGGGCTGCATATCGCAAGACAGGATTCCATTCCGATGATCCTGTTCATCGGCCAGGTTCAGCGCGACGCCCGCGAGCGCGAAGCGTTTCAGGAGGTGGAATACCGCCGCGCCTTCACCGAATTCGCCAAATGGGTGGGCGAGATCGACGACGCGCGCCGCATTCCCGAATTCGTCACCCGCGCCTTCGCCGTCGCCACCTCCGGCCGCCCCGGCCCGGTGGTCCTGACGCTTCCCGAAGACATGCTGGTGGAAGAGGTCGAAGCGCCAGAGGCAAAACCCTATACCCCGGTCGAGGCACATCCCGGCCCGTCGCAGATCACGGCTTTCTCCAAAATGCTGGGCGAAGCGAAGCGCCCCGTCTTCATCATCGGCGGCACGCGCTGGTCGGAGCAAAGCGTCGCAGGCTTCAAGGCATTTGCGGAAAAGAACAAACTACCCGTCGGCTGCTCCTTCCGCCGCCAGATGCTGTTCGATCATTTGAGCCCATCTTACGCGGGCGATGTCGGCATCGGCATCAACCCGGCACTGACGAAGGAGATCAAAGAAGCGGACCTCGTGGTGCTGCTCGGCGGGCGTCTTTCCGAAATGTCCTCCTCCGGCTACACGCTGCTCGACATTCCCTATCCGTCGCAGAAACTCGTCCACATCTATCCGGAAGCCGAAGAGCTTGGCCGCGTCTACCGTCCCGATCTCGCAATCTGCGCGTCACCGGATGATTTCGTCGCCGCTCTTTCCTCCGTCACGCTTTCCGCCAGCCCCGTTTGGACGGAGCGCACCGCCGCCATGCACGCGGCTTACCTCACCTGGTCCACACCGCCGCAAACCGGCCCAGGCGCGGTGCAGATGGGTCCGATCATGGACTGGATCGAAGCAAATGTGCCCGATGATGCGATTTTCACCAATGGCGCGGGCAACTACGCCACATGGGTGCACCGCTTCCACCGCTTCCGCCGCTTCAACACGCAATCGGCACCGACTTCCGGCTCGATGGGTTACGGCCTGCCGGCGGCTGTCGCCGCCAAGCACCTGTTTCCTGAGCGTGAGGTGATCTGCTTTGCCGGTGATGGCTGTTTCATGATGCATGGACAGGAATTCATCACCGCCGTGCGTTACGGTCTGCCGATCATCACGGTATTGGTCAATAACGGCACCTACGGCACCATCCGCATGCATCAGGAACGGGAATATCCCGGCCGCGTCAGCGCCACCGATCTCGTCAATCCCGATTTCGAAGCCTTTGCCAAGGCCTATGGCGGCCACGGCGAAACGGTGGAAAAAACCCAAGACTTCGCCGCCGCCTATGAGCGGGCGCGGGCAAGCGGCAAGCCCGCCATCATCGAGGTGAAGCTGGATGCCGAAGCAATTACCCCTACCCGCACGCTGACCCAGATCAGAAACCGGAGCTGATATTGCTCATGGACATGGCTCCGGCATGGTGTAAATCCTGACTAGAACATACAAGTTAGGAGACGACATGCCGGATGCAACCCTTCCCGTCATCACCCCGCGCGGCGCAAAGATCGAGCCCTCGGCCGGCGCACCTTTCGAGGCGGTGCGGGTGGCCCGCGATGTCCTGCACACGTCCCGTACGGCGGCGCTTGCGACCATCGATCCGCAAAGCGGCTATCCCTATACGACCGCCACCAATATCGGCATCGAGCCTGATGGTACCCCGTACTTTTTCGCGGCGGGCCTGACACTGCATGCCCGCAACATGGAGGCCGATCCGCGCATCTCATTGACACTCGCCCCCTTCGGCAAAGGCGACGCGCTGACGCTGCCCCGGCTGACACTGGTGGGCAAGGCGGAACTGATCGATCCGAATGACGTGTCTCTCGCTAGACAGCGCTACATCGACCGCTACGCCAAGGCGAAACTCTATCTCTCCCTTCCCGACACAAGGTTTTACCGCCTGCGGATGCAAGGCGTGCAGATCAATGGCGGCCCGGCCCGCAACGCAAGCAACATCACCCCGGCCGATCTGCGCACCGATCTGTCAGGCGCGGATGAACTGATGGCGGTGGTAGCGGATGAGGTGGCACGCCTCAACGCCATCAAGGGCGAGGCATCGCGACTGGCCGTTCTCGCCGGCACCAAAACCGGACGCTGGAAAGTCACCTCCATCGACCCTGATGGCATCGACCTCGCCTCGACCAACGATCTGGCGCGGCTGTGGTTCGAGGAACGGGTGACGACGTTGAAGCAGCTTGAGAAGGCGCTAGCCCAGCCGTTGAAGTGAAGGGTGCAAGCGATTCAAATCAAGGAGTATCACTTCTCCTTGTAATTTGTGGGCCGTGTCATCGCCCGCCGTCACCCCGGACCAGATCCGGGGTCCAGTGCGATCAAGTCCTTGATCGCGTAGGACTCTTTTCACGGTGCAGACGCGCCGTGGCTGGATGCCGGGTCAAGCCCGGCATGACGGAGAAGAATTTTTAAACCTCGCTCATAAAAAAGGCCGGGCTGCATTCCGCAACCCGGCCTTTTCTCACAAATCAACCGTTGCTCAGAGAGCAGCCGTCACGATGAACTCAACCTTGTAGTCCGGGGTCGCAAGTGCTGCTTCGCTGGTGGCGCGGGCCGGCGGGTTTGCCGGGTCGATCCAGCCTTCCCAGACGGCGTTCATTTCGCCGAAGGTGGACATGTCCGAGAGGTAGATGATCGTCTGCAGGATCTTCGACTTGTCGGAGCCGGCAGCGGCCAGCAGGCGGTCGACTTCAGCCAGCGCCGACTTGCTCTGATCGGTCACGGACACGCCCTCGCCAACCTGGCCGGCCAGATAAACGGTGTTGCCGTGAACGACAGCGCCGCTCATGCGCTTGCCCGGTTCGATACGCTTGATGGTCATGGAAAACTCCTGTTGATTGGCATTGCAAAATCGAATGATGCGCGGGATCAGCCGCGCAGGTGATGGGTCTTTTCGTAGATCGCGGTCGAGCGCGCGCCGGAACGGCAATAGCCGAGCATGGGGCGCTGCAATTCGTCGAGCGCATCCACCATGCCGGAAACGGCATCGGCGTCGACGCCGTAACGGCCGACCGGCACATGCACGATGGTGAGGCCCAGCTGTTCGGCACGCTCGGCAATATCGGCGAAAAGCGGCTGGCCCTCGTCTTCGCCGTCCGGGCGGTGGCAGACGATCGACTTGAAGCCGAGCGCCTTGACCTCATCGAGATCGGCAACGCTGATCTGTCCCGTGACCGAATATTCGTCGTCTATACGCCTGATATCCATGTTATGCCTCCGCTGAAACCGGCGCCTGCGCGCCGCTGGCACGCTCTCGCCACCGTCTGAAATCCGCATCCGATGTAAGGGCTCAAAACCCTTGCGTCAATGATGCGTGACCTCATTCGACAGGTCATTCAGAGAATGGAAAAGCGTAAGCCATAGGAGCGGCTTTCGCCCGGCTCCAGCATATTGAACTCGCCGGCAGCCTCAAGCTCGCTGCGATCCACCCAGCGATGCGAAACCGGCTCGATGCCGAGCACATTGGCCGGGTCCTGCTGGTTCCGCCACATCTGCAGATAAGGCAACGTCTCCGTTCTGAAGCGCACTTTCAGCGTCTTGCCGCCGATCGCAGCAATCGGACCAAGCGCGAGCGACGCCCACTCGTCGTTACCTGCGGAAACACAGAATACCGTGCCCGGCTCATCGCCAAAACGCCAGCCATGGCCGCCGCCATCCAGCATCGCGCCCTCAAGCCGAACGGCATCGTCAAAGAGGCGTGCACCGACATTCATGTGATACATGAGAAAGACCGGGATCGGCCGCGAACTCGTGTTGATGATCTTGTCATCAAGGCTGACCTCGCCGCTTTCGCCGTCGATCCGCCACGTACGTTCCAGAAGGGCCGTGCCGCCATCGGCAAGTTGAACGGGAACCTCGGCCCGTGCCAGCGCATTTGCCTCATGAAGCTCGAAGGCCGTTATTTTCGCGGGATGTGCGGAGAACGACCCATGCAACGGATATCGACGCCCCTCGCCGTCACCGTGGATCGGCTCGGGATGGCGGATATGATCGGGACCGCAGGTGAACAGGAAGCCTTCCAGCGAATGGTCGATGCGCGCATCGCCGTCGTCGGGAATGGCGCGGCCGGGCGCGATATCGATGCCATCGACGACACAGGAGCCAATATCGAAGACGGAGGTTTCATCGAGGAAAATGCGTGGCGATCTGCCAGCCTGAAACGAGCGCAAAACAACCTCCCTGTGGCGATAAAAACGCATGAATCACGGAAACGCTACTAATCGTGACGTAAATTAAGATTGCATTAACCGTGAATTCACCTTTTTCACAATAGGGTCAAGATTGCGGTGTGTTTATCGGTGAACGAAGTAAGGACAGCAGAATCGTGAAACAGTTTCTTAACGCAGCTCTGGGTCTGACAGTTGCCCTGGCGGCGGTTTTCGCCCCGCTACAGGCTGGCGCGCAGCAGCGTTATGGTTATGAGCAACCGGTTCTGGTGACCCCGGACGGCCGCGTGCTCGATTTTATGCCCCAACGCAGCGATATCGTCATCAGCCGCGACAATATGGGCCGCACCGTATTTTACGACCGCTACGGCAATCTGCTGGCCACCGAAATGCCCTCCGGCTATCAGCAACGGCAGCAGGCGCAACAGCGCGACACCACCTATTATCCCCCCGCCCCCGGCGGCCAGTATCGTGAGCCGCAACGCGACTACGGCTATCAGGACAATGGCAGCGTGCGTGACTACCGCGAATATCGCGGCAACGGTTCCGGCGACGACGTCTACACCGGCTCGGTTCCCGGCCCCGGCGCCGTTGAAAGCGCGCCGCTCGACCAGACGATGCCGGGCGAAAGCACCACGGCGGCCGTTCCGCAACCGGAGCATCTGATCGAGCGCCACACGCCCGTCACCACGCCGGTCAACCGCTCCCGGCAGGAGATCGTCGCCCTTCAGACCTTCCTCGACCGCGAAGGCATTTCGCCCGGCGTGATCGACGGCAAGATGGGCGACAACGTCAACAAGGCGATAGCCGCCTGGCAGGATATGACGGGCGAAAAGCTCGACCCGAACAATTCCGACGACATTCTGGAGCGTCTGCGCGCTTCCGGCGGCATGCCGATCGTCGATTACACCATTACCGCAGCCGATGCCGCCGGCCCCTATGTCGCATCCATTCCGGACGACTATGCCCAAAAGTCGCAACTGCCCGCGCTCTCCTTCACCTCCACTTCGGAGGCGCTGGCCGAACGTTTCCATATGGATGAGACCTACCTGAAGGAACTGAACCGCGGCATCGATTTCTCCGTGCCCGGCACCATCATCAAGGTCGTCAATCCCGGTGAGACGAAAAAAGGCCAGGTGGCCCGCATCGTTGCCCATAAGGGCATCAAGCAGGTCTTCGCTTACGGTCAGGACGGCAATCTGATCGCCGCCTATCCAGCCACCATCGGCTCGACGGACACACCCTCGCCGAGCGGCACGCACACGGTCGAGCGTGTCGCGCTCAATCCGGGTTACACCTACAATCCGAAGATCAACTTCAGGCAGGGCCAGAACGACAAGATCTTGCAAATCCCGCCAGGCCCGAACGGCCCTGTCGGCACGGTCTGGATCGCCCTGTCGAAGCCGACCTACGGCATACACGGCACGCCAGAACCGTCGAAGATCGGCAAGACCAACAGCCACGGCTGCATCCGTCTTACCAACTGGGATGCGACGGAGCTGGCGAAAATGGTCCGCCCCGGCGTCGTGGTCGAATTCGCGGAATAGATTGAACACACGCCGTCACCCCGGACTTGATCCGGGGTCCCGCACGATCAAGTCCTTGATCGCAAAAAAGCCTTTCCGCAGCGCGGACGCGCCGTGGCTGGATGCCGCATCATCCTCGGGCCTGACCCGAGGACGGGCGTGACGGAGGCAAGCTTGTCGCCCGCCTCTTCCCGTTTTTTAAAGTACTATCCGCGTTTTTCGGTGAGGAAATAAAGCAGGGCCGCCACCGGCAGCGCAAAGCCGATCCAGGAAGCCGCAGCCCATTCCCCAACGGAATAGGCCCAGCCGCCCACGGCAGACCCGATTGCCCCACCCATGAAAAACGTCGCCATGTAGACGCCGTTCAGCCGGCTGCGGAATTCCGCCCCGAGCGTGAAGATGGCACGCTGGCCGAGCACCAGATTGGTGGTGACGCCGAAATCCAGAACGATGGCCGCGACGACAAGAATGCCAAGCGCCAGATGCGATCCTTCGGGTGCAAGATGCGTGACGGCGAATGACAGCGCCACCGCCACGAGGGCGGCGAAGGTTGCCACATAGGTCCAGCCCCGGTCAGCCATGCGCCCCGCAATCGGCGCGGCAACGGCACCGGCAGCACCGGCAAGGGCAAACAGCGCGATCTGACCCTGGCTGAGATTGAAATGCGGTCCACTCAGATAAAGCGGCGTCGTGGTCCAGAACAGGCTGAAAGCGGCAAACAGGAAAGCGTGATAGATCGCCCGGCGTCGCAGGATGGGCGTATGGGCGGCGAGCCTGCCCATGGAGGCCATCAACGCGCCGTAACCCAACCTTGCCTCAGGCACTCGAACGGGCAAAAGGCGGTAGAGGACAATGGCGAGAATTGCCATGACGGCCGCCGATGTCAGGAAGACACCGCGCCAGGAAACCACTTCCGACAAGAGGCTGGAAACCGGCCTTGCGAGCATGATGCCGACCATCAACCCGCTCATGACATTACCGACCACCCGCCCGCGAATGGCATGCGGCGCCATATGGGCGGCATAGGGAACAATGACCTGCACCGCGACGGAACTGACGCCAACCAGAAAGGCGGCGATTAGAAAAGGTGCCGCATGCGGCGCAAAAGCCGCCGCCACAAGCGCCAGAACCGCCATTGAAACGGAACTGACGACCAGCCTGCGATTCTCAACCAGATCGCCCAGCGGCACGACGAACAGCAGGCCGACGCCATAACCGATCTGCGTCAGCGTAACGATCAGACCGGTTGCGCCGGCAGAAAGACCAAGCTCCGCGCCGATGATACCGGCAAGGGGCTGGCCATAATAAAGATTGGCCGCAATCAATCCGCAGGCAGTTGCCAGCAGAAAAGTCAGGACCGGGGAAATGGATGTTTCGTAAACATCCTCCCCGTCAACTACACGCGTCGTCATCATTTTCTCCAATATGGAAACGAATATTTCCTAAATAGCTGCAAAATCACTCGGCAAGCTTCATGGCGATATCCACCACGGCCGTCATCTCTTCCAAGCTGCGCCCGGTCTTTCCCACCACGCGCATGCCGTACATCATGCACAACATCGCTCTGGCAAGATCATCGGGATTGGCTTTCGAAGGCACCGAACCGTCCTTTTGCCCCTCCGCTACAAGGCGGGCGACGATGCGCTCCCTTGCCTTCACGGCGCGCCCGACTACGACCGCAATGTCGTCATCCAAGGCGGCAAGGTCGGCAGCTGCGCCGACGACGAGGCACCCTTCGGAGCCGACGGCCCCATGCGACCGTTCCGCATAGAACATCAGGCCCGCTTTCAGTCGCTCATAACCGGTGTCGTATCCGGCGACAGCGGCTTCGAAACGCTCCGTCTGCAAAACTCTATAGCGCTCCATCGTGGCGATGAAGACGGCCTTTTTATCCTTGAAGGCTTTGTAGAGACTGCCCTGCGCCAGCTCCATCGCCTCGGTAAGATCACCAACGGACGTGGCGTGATACCCGCGTCTGGAAAAAACGCGGATCGCTCCATCAAGCGCGCGTTCGATATCGAACTCGCGCGGCCTGCCGCGATGGCGCTGTTCCTGGGAGTTGGTGTGGTTGGCATCGGTCATGGTCGACATATAGGAAACGATCATTTCCAAATCAAGCGAATAATAATGCCCGCACCGAAAAAGGCCCGGGCATGGGGAGTGTCGTTTAAGCAGCCTTGCGGGTGAAAAGGCGTGCGGGTTGCATGCCGAGCCTCAACAGGCGTTTCGGCAAAAGACCGAGCACCTCGTCCGCGAATGCTTTCGCATTCCCCAACGCCTTGTCGATATTGCTGACCTTGTCCTTATCGAGACAGAGAAGCGTGCCGCCATAATCGAAAATATCGCGATAGGCGGCCCTCTCGACGATCGCGGTGTTGAGAACCGAAACGTTCTTTTCAGCCAGCAGCATTTTGACGAGAAGCAGGGAACGTGTCGCCACCATGGCGTTGACCCGCGTCAAAACGATGGAATGGGCAATCGCCCTACCCATCTTGCGGTTCAGGAATTCGATATGGTCCAGAACCTCGGCAGCCCCGCGCGCATCCATGGCGCAGCCCTGAACCGGTATCAGCACATGATCGGAAATTCCGAGCGCCATGGTCAGAAGCGGGTTTTTCGCTCCCGGCAGATCGATGATGAAACAGTCGGTATTGGCATTGTTTTCGCGGATATGGCCCTCGAGGGAGGCCATCGTCACATGCGAAATCACCGAGAGATTTTCGATCTCGCCTGATAATTCGTGCCAGCGGGAAATCCACAATTGTGGATCGGCATCCAGAACCGTCACGCGGTGGCCGCTGCGGGCCAGTTCGGTTGCCAGAAGCAGCACGGCAGTGGTTTTTCCCGCGCCGCCCTTGGTGTTGGCAAAAGTAATGACAGGCATGATATCCCCTGATGATCAGAGCCGTTTCATGCTCATTCACGCACCGAACCAATCATGGTGCTTTCCATAACCTTAACGAACATGGTTAAGAAAAGACTAAGAGCGGTTCCGAAGCTCGGCCTTGCCGCCTGTTTCTTCTCCCCGCCGGGGAGAAGGTGGCCCGAAGGGTCGGATGAGGGGGCAACTCAGCGATAGACCGCACCCTCGCCCCCTCATCCCGCTGCCGCGACCTTCTCCCCGGCGGGGCGTGTTGCAAAACACCTTGTTTCGGCCGTCTGACAGGGGGGAAGGCCGTGTTTTGGCCCCACCGTCCTGTGGA